>PQAO01000025.1 GCA_003104995.1 Dehalococcoidia bacterium | reverse complement strand
GATAAGTGATCACATGCCTACGCCATATCGATTTTCAACACCCTGCTAGGATATGCTTGCCATCGTTTCGATAGCCAGGAGGAATGCATGGAACTCCACCAGCTGCGCTAGCGGCTCTACCCGGAGTGCCACGTGCGGGTGGAGATGCTGGGGACCGACGACGCGGTGGCGAAGGTGCTGGCAGACGAGGTGGACCTGGCGGTTGTGGCGCTGCCGCTGGCGGACTCGCGGCTGGACATCCACCTGCTGCTGGAGGAGGAGGTGTTGCTGGCGGTGCCGCGCGGGCACCCCTGGGCGGATTGGGTGCGGGTGCCAATGGAGGAGGTGCTGGCAGTGCCAGGGCTGTTGCTTTCGATGCCCGGCCACGGGCTGCGGGCGCTGGTTGACGACGCCTCGCGGCGGGCGGGGATCGCGGCTGCCGGGCGCATTGAGCTGCGGTCGCAGGCGGCGTTGCTGGCGATGGTGGCGGCGGGCGGTGGGGTGGCGTTCGCCCCGCGGATGACGGTGGAGGGACGGGAAGATGTGGCTGCGGTGCCGGTCGAGCCTGCGCTCAGCCGGCAAGTGGGGTGGGTGCGGCGGCGGGGGCGCCACCTGCCCGCGATCGGGGTGGAGCTGCTGCGGCTTGTGGGCTGGACCGAGTAGCGGATCAGCGCCCGACGAGGGCTGCGAGGGTCTCTTCGAGGGCGCGCTCGTAGATGGGCGCTTTCGCAACCTCGGTGCCACCGACGGCGACGACCGGGATTTCGAACATGTAGCGCCGGTGGAGTGCGTCGTCGGTTTCGATGTTCACGAGTTCAACAGCCAGGGGGATGCGGCGCCCGATGCGCGCGAGCATCTGTTCGGCGTGGTCGCAGAGGCTGCATCCGGGCCGGCCGTAGAGAGTGACCCGGAGTGACCGGGACATCAGGCCGGATTGGGCGAGTTCCCGGGCTCGTCGTCCCGTGGGGGGAGGTCGCCCCAGGCACGCTCGGCGTATTCGGGCGTGATCGGGCCGGGCTTGCGGTAGAGGATCCCGGCGGCGATGACGGCGATGCCGAGCAAGATGCCGCTGGTCAACTGTGGCACTGGCACATCGGCGATGGTCTGTTCATCGAAGCGGAAGTAGGAGAGGAAGAACCGCATGATGCCGTACATGGCGATGTAGCTGCAGAAGACCCAGCCGGGGACGCGGATGAAGCGGCGGGCGACGAACAGAAGGATGGCAAGGATGATGAAGTCGCCGACGAGCTCGTAGCCGCCGGCGACGGGGTGGACGGCGTAGGTATCGAGCGGGCGGAGGGGGTCGTTCGGGTCCTGGTTGTTGAGCCAGTAGCGGTACTGGGGGCTATCGGGGTGGAGGTACTTCACCGCCCAGGGGAGGCTGCTGCGGTCGGAGAGGTGTTCGCCGTTGATGAGGTCGCCGAGGCGGCCGATGCCCTGGCCGAGGATCATGCCGGGGGCGGCTGCATCGAGGCCGATGGCGATGGGCCACTTGTGGTAGAGGGCGTAGAGCAGCCCGCCCAATACGCCACCGAGGAGGCCGCCGTAGAGGGTGATGCCGCCTTCGGTGATGCCGGTGACGATCTTGAGCGGCTCGCCGGAGAAGCGGTCCCAGTGCTCGAAGACGTAGAAGAGGCGGGCGCCGACGATTGCCGAAGGCACGCCGACGAGGGCGATCTCCTGGGCGACCTCAGGCGGAATGCCGTCCTTCTTTGCTATCCACACGGAGAGGGAGACGCCGGCGATGATGCCGATGGCGGTGAAGAGCCCGTGCCAGGTGAGGGTAAATGGCCCGAGGTCGAACATGACCGGGTTGATATCGATGTTGATCGCAAGGAAGGGAAGCAGGGCGAGGCCACTCATCGGGAGTAGCGTACAGGGGCGTGGGGATAGCGGCGATGGAGGTTCGAGAGGAAAGAGGAAAGAGGAAAGAGGGGCGGCCCCGCCGCTGCAAGCCCCGCCGCTGCAAGCCCCGCCGCTGCAAGCCCCGCCGCTGGATTGTCGATTGTCGATTGACGCCGGGTGGAAAGTACGAAGGACGAAGTGCGAAGTGCGCGCGGAGGCGAGGCGCCCGCTCTGGGCCACCGCTGGCCGAGCCACGGCCAAAGGCCAACCACCAACGGCCAACGGCCCTGGATGCGGTGTAGGCTAAGGGGTATGGGTGACACCGAGAGCCGGGTTGCGTGGGTTCGGTTGGCGCGGGACGCGGCGCCGGGGGAGTGGCTGCTGCCGGAGCTGGAGGCGATCCGCGAGGGTGGTGAAGCGCGGGTGGTGGTGCTGGATGCGACGGGCGCGGAGGCCGTGGAGGCGATGGGCGCGGAGCAGCTGCGGGCGCTGACGCTGTTCGCGCTGCCGGTGGTGTGCTGTTTCGAGGGTGAGCCGGGCGAGGGGATGGCGGACATCGCGCTGGCGGCGGACATCCGCGTGTGCGGGGCGGGCGGGGCCCTGGCGGTCCGGCCGGGGGCGGAACGGTTGGATGCGGAAGCGCTGTTGCAGGCCGGGCTGGTGACGGCCGTGGCGGCGGCCGGAGAGGCGGCCGGGGAAGCCAGGCGGGTGGCGGGCGTGATAGCCTCACGGGGGCCGATCGCGACGCGATTGGCCAAAGAAGCCATCAAGCGCGGGGCAGGGCAACCGCTCGAACAGGCGTTGCGGTTCGAGACCGATTTGACCTTGCTCTTGCAGACGACCAAAGATCGCGCAGAAGGGGTCCGAGCGTTCCTTGAGAAGCGACCCCCACTGTTTACAGGTGAGTGACCATGATCGTGATGCTGGAAGAGCCGGAAGCCTGGTCGTTGATGATGCTCGTCAGCGCCGTCGCCGTGGACAACGCGGACCTTTCGAACGAAGGGAAGGAGGCGATTCGCAGGTGGCGGAGCGATCGTCCGGAGGGGAGCCCGGGGCTGGCAAAGCTGACGGACGACCTGAACAAGACGCTGAACGCCCACATCGACGCGAAGTTCTTGCGGCGTGTGAAGAGCGGCGGCCGCTATGAGACGGTGAAGAAGTAATGGAAGTCCGATTCTCAGACGACGAAATCGCGGAAGCCCTGACCGTGCTGGTAAACCGGATGGCGGACGAGGCGGGCCTTTCGGACAAGGACCGGGCGATGTTGAAGCGCTGGCGGAGTTCGAAGATGAAGCTAGGCGGCGACGACATGGAGGACCTGGTGCGGAAGGCGAACGACGACTTCGCGCAGGGGCTCCAGCGGCGGCAGCGGAGCCAGATCCGGAAGCCGGACTGGGTGGATTAGGGGCCTCCGGGAGCGGAACCCGGTCTATCCGGGTGGTATGCTGGCCCCATGATCGCGCGCCAGAGCAGGCTGCTGACCCTCGACGAGTTCCTCGAACAACCGGAGACGGAGCCGTACACCGAGCTCATTGATGGCGTCCTGGAGCAGAAGCCGGTGGGGAAGAAGCCACACAGCCGGAGCCAGCTGCGTATCGCCTTGCTCTTGCTGGAGCATCCCGCCACGAAGGGCGGCTCGGCATGGCCGGAGCTGGGTTTGCGGTTTCCGAACACGGCCGCGGGCAACCTGCGGGTGCCCGACCTCTCGTACTACCTGCCGGGGAACATCGACGAGGATGACGATGAGGACTATCCCGCGCGGCCGCCGGACCTGTGCGTCGAGGTCCGGTCGAAGGGCCAGTCGGCTGCCGGGCAGCAAGACCGTCTGGCATTCCTGCGAGAGCAGAGTGTCGGCTGCACGCTCCTCATCGACCCCGAGGCGCGGACTGTCGAAGTCTACGATAGCGGGCGGGCGTGGGTGGCGAGTGCGAAAGATGAGGTCGTGCTGAGCGGCCTGGGCGGGTTTACGTTCCGGGTGGGCGAGCTGTTCGCGTAACGTTGGCGGGGCAGCCCTCGGCTTTCACCGCGAAGGGCGACAAGGAAGCAACCGTCTCCCGCTCACGGCGCTAGACTGGGTGGTACATGGATCCCGTGCTGTTTTCCATCGATGAACGCGGAGTCGCGACGATTACGCTGAACCGTCCCGGGCGGCTGAACGCGATCAACATGGCGATGCGCGACCTCCTGTGGGAGTACTTCCGCGCGTGCGGGGAGATCGAGGATGTGCGGGTGATCGTCTTCGGGGGCGAGGGGCGGGCGTTCAGCGCGGGTGCGGACATCTCCGAGTTCGGGACGGCGCCGTCGGTGATGGCCTCGCGGGCGGCCCGGCACGACCGGGACCTGTGGTGGGAGTTGCTGAACCACCGCTGCCTGACCATCGCGTTGATGCACGGGTTCTGCTACGGGGCCGGGCTGGAGCTACCCCTCCAGTGCGACGTTCGGATCGCGGAGGAGGGCGCCTCGTTCGCGCTGCCGGAAGTGACGCTCGGGTACATCCCGAGTGCGTGCGGGACGCAGACGCTCTCGCGGCTGGTACCGCAGGGCGTGGCCAGCCACATGATCCTCACCGGCGAACCGATCGGCACCGAGGCTGCCCTGCGGTGGGGGCTGGTGGACGAAGTGGTCGCGCCGGGAGGGCTGGATGCAGCCCTGGAGCGTGTGCTCGCGAGGGTTGGGGAACGCGACTTGACGGCGCGCCGGCGCGCGCTGGTCACGCTGGCCAGCATCCCTGGCGGTGGGGCCGGGGTCCGGTAGCGGGATGGCCCGGGTTCCTGACGAAGGCGTGCAAAACGCGCGGCCGCCGGTGCTGCTGGGGTGCGTCTCCGTGCTGGCCTTTGTGATTGCGGTTTTCGGGCTCGCCGCCTTCTTGATCGTGTTCCTCGAATCGGGTGCTGATACGGGAAAGGTGCGGCTGGAGGACGCGGAGGCGTATGCGCCCGGGTCGGTGGAGTTCATCGGTGAGGAGCACCTGTTCCTGGTGCGGCTGGCGGACGGAGCGTACCTGGCGCTCGCAGACCTGGACGCTGCGAACCGGGCGCGGACGGAGCGCCGGTGCCGGGTGGCGCCGATGCAACTCACAGACGCGCGGCTGCCTGGCATCCTGGCGCGTTACGGTGCGGTGATGAGCGACGATGCCGCGGGTTCGACGCTGGTCTTCCGGGAGGAGTGCGGCGGGGCCTTATACGACGTGACGGGCCTTCGGTTGGACTCGGAGGGGAGAAACCTGGACCGCTACCCGGTGTCGATAGACAGCGCGGGGCGGGTGGTGGTGGACACGGCGAAGCGGCAGTGCAGCCAGCGGGAGCAGTTGAACCCGTTCGCGCCGGCTGGATGTGAGTAGGCGCTGTCCTCTCGAAATCTCTGGCATTCCCGATGGGCCTGCGGTACTGTCCACGCGGGAGGGTCAACCATGAACACTGAGGACTGGTATCTCTTCGGGCACCTTGCGGGTGTGTTTCTGTTGCTGGGGGCCGGGGGGCTGACGACGGGCACCGCCATCGCCGCGGGACGGGCGAAGGCGGCGAACACCGTGGTGACGCTGCTCGACCTCCAGCGGCGGTCGGAGCTGTATGTGACTTCCGCGGGAGCGGCCCTGGCGGTGGTCTTCGGGACGCTGCTGGTCGACAAGGGCGGGTTCGAGTACGGGGACCCGTGGATTTCGGCAGCGTATGCGCTGCTCATTGTGGTGCTGGCGGTCGACCACGGCTATTTCATGCGGAGGAACCGCCAGATCCGGGCGAGCGCGGCCGCGCTCGGAAACGGCGAGGTGACCGCCGACATCAGCAGGCAGTTGAGCGACCCGGTATTGATGGTCGTGGGCGTCCTGCTCGACGTGAGCTTCATCGTGTTCCTGTGGCTGATGATCGCGAAGCCCGGGGGCTAAGGCAGAGACAGCTGATGGCAAGGAGAATGGCCCGGCAGTTGCCGGGCCATTCTCGTTCGTTCGCGGGGTGCGACGGTCACATCATCAGCGGGTCCTGGGCGAGCTTCGCAAGGCCGGGGTTGACGTGCGGAAGGCGGTCGATGCCGACTCCATCGAGGACGGCGACGTAGTCCATGAGCTGCTTCTCGCGGAGCTTCCCGAGGCGTTCGACGCCGGCGCTGAGCCGCTCCATGCCGTCGGCGAAAAGGATCACGAGCGCCTCGCGTTCGACGTGGCTGTGGCGCAGCTCGATCCCGAGGAGGTTCTCGGCCTTGCCAAGCCAGAAACGGACGTTTTCGAGGCCGCGCGGGTGGTGCTGGGTGTACCAGAGCAGGTGCCGCTTGCCGTATTCGAGGTGGCGGCGGGAATCGCGCGCCATGAGGTCGAACATCTTCCCCTCGACATCGGTCTTGGCGAAGTCGCGGTAGGACTCGAAGAGCGTGAGTTCGTAGGACTTGTAGACGATGTCGAGTCCGACCATCATCTCGGTGAACTTGAGGGAGCCGTACCAGGCCCGGTAGAGCGCGCCGAGGGAGGACTGGCCGAGGCCGCCGCCGTTGGCGAGGGCGCGCTTGCGGAGCGCCTCGACCTTGTGGCCGGCGTCGTAGATCTGGGTGCCGAGGAAGAGCATGACGTCGTGGAAGCCGTAGGAGATGGGCTCGAGCCACTTGGCGATAATTTTCTGCTCGGTAAGGCCGTGGCCGCTGTAGATGGTGGCCAGCTGGCAGACGGCGCGCTCGATCTCCTCCGGGAGTTCCTTCAGGCCGTCCGCCCAGTCGAGGTCAGTGGCAGGGACCCAGCGTTCGCGGATTGCCTGTTCGTACAGCTGGTCGACCCCGTCGGCCCAGATTTCGGACTTGTCGAAGATGTAGTAGCTGCCGGGGGCGTAGTTATCGGGTGAAGGATGAGCGCCGAGCGGCGTGTCGTTTTCGTAGGGCCAGTGGTCCGGGACCTGGCCATAGGTGCCGATGTTGATGTCGGGCGTGCCGAGGCCGTTGGGGCCGGGAACAGCGCGCACGCCGCGTTCGGAGCGGGTACGGATGAAGTTGAACGTCAGGCCGCTCATCCGTTCGGGGTCGCGCTCGACCAGATCGATAAAGCCGGACACGCGCTCGCGGGGGATCTTCATCATGGCGATGTTGGCGACGACGGCGTCCTTCAGGGGCGAGCGCTCGATGCGCTCGATGAGTTCCACGGGCCAGCCGAGTTGTTCGGCACGCGTCCGGGTCGCTGTTTTGAGTTCCACAATCCTCTCCTCATGGGTGCGAAACGCCCCTCGCGGGCGGGCGCGAGGGGGTGGATGGTCCGCGGGGCTCAGCGGCGTTACTTCACCGGGTCGAGCAGTTCGCGCATACCGGCTGCCATGCGCTCGCGGCGGTCGCCGAGGCCGATGACTTCGAGGCGGTGCATGTACTCGTTGACCTGGCGCTTGCGCATGATCATCAGCTTCTGGAAGCCCTCGTCGATCTTCTCGATGCCGCCGCCGGCGAGGATGGCGAGCGCTTCGCCGGTGGTGGGGTTGGTGGTGAGGCTGGCCTGCTGGCTCTGGCCGAGCGCGCCTTCTTGCATGTCCAGGTAGTGGTGCAGCTCTTCCTTGCGCCACGGTTCGGTGTCCATCACGTACTTCAGGTGGGTGACGCCGAAGGCGAGGTGGCGGCTCTCATCCTGGGCGGCGAGGCGGAAGATCTTCTTCTCGGCTTCATTCTGGGAGATCAGTTCGCCCATCCGGAAGAGGGTCTGCACGAAGCCTTCGCCCACGAGGTGGAGGAGGGCGGTCATCTCGGTGAAGTCATCGACCGCGAGAAGGTTGATGGCGCCGAAGCCGGCATCGACCATGCCGCCGCCGTTCACGAGGGCGCGCTTGCGGAAGACATCGAGGTGGCGGCTCTCATCCATGACCTGGGTGCCAAGGAAGAGCTGGGCTTCGAAGTGGTCCGGGTGGACTTGCTCCATGAAGCGGCCGGGCAGGTCGCCGGCGATGAACTCGACCTGGGTGAGGAAGGTGCAGAGGGTGCACATGGCCCACTCAAGGTCATCGGGGAGGGGTTTCACCTCGTCCCAGGGGATGTCGACGGCGCTGGCCCACTGGCGCTGGTTGGCCTCTTCATAGAGAAGCATGGCGCTTTCGGACCAGACGTCGGCCTTGGAGCGGTACTGCCGGGCGTGCCGGGGCGAACGTTCGTCGGCCTTCGCGCCACGGGGCTTGAAGACGGCGGCTCCGCCTTCCGGGTACGGATCGACGCCGTAAGTCATGGCATTGATCTGTTCGAGGGTGAGGCCGCGGCGGCCAGCGTTGACGCGCATGCCCTGTTCGGTATCGAGGTTCAACCAGTCGAAATTGAGACCAGGGACGTCGACAAGGGAGGGGGAAGACATCGAGGGGCACTCCTTCGTGGCCCGTTTGCACGGGCAGCGATAGGCGGATTGTATCGGATAAATAGGCGGATGCGAAGTAATCGAATCGGGTGAATTGCCGGGAGGAGGTGACACCCAGCGAGCTAGACCGTAGTATCGGGCGAATGATAGAACGTATGTACTGCCTTATGTTTCGGGTAGGCGTGTGCCAAGTGAACTGACGTCTCTTGAAATCTGCGCTGGCGCAGGCGGACAGGCCCTGGGACTCGAACAAGCCGGCTTCGGCCACCTGGCTCTTGTAGAAATCGACGCGTTCGCATGTGCGACTCTGCGGCATAACCGGCCACAGTGGAACGTAATTCAGGCTGATCTGCGGGATTTCTCTGCCCGGCAGTTCCGCGGTGAGGTCGATTTGTTCGCAGGTGGAGTCCCGTGCCCGCCATTCTCCAAGGCAGGCAAGCAGCTTGGACACGGGGACGAACGCGACCTGTTTCCGACCGCACTCCGGTTGATCGAGGAATGCGAGCCGAAGGCGGTGATGCTGGAAAACGTTCGTGGCTTGCTCGACCCCGTGTTCAGCGACTACAGGGAGGCGATCAACACCCGGCTCCGGAGCATGGGCTTTGCTCCATCCTGGAGGCTGTTGCACGCGTCAGACTTTGGCGTCCCTCAGTTGAGGCCGAGGGTGATCTGCGTGGCGATTGCGGATGACTACGCAGGGCACTTCCAATGGCCCACGCCCGACCCGTCACAAACGCCATCGATCGGCGAGTTCCTACGCGACGACATGGCCGCCGGAGGCTGGCTGGGAGCGGACGATTGGGCGCGAGGCGCCGAGGGGATCGCACCAACGCTGGTAGGCGGGTCGAAGAAGCATGGCGGCCCCGACCTCGGCCCGACCCGAGCGCGTAAAGCCTGGGCCGTGTTGGGGGTTGACGGGGGCACTCTTGGAGACCAGCCACCGGCCCCCGACCTCAGTGGTATGCCACGCCTGACTGTTCAGATGGCCGCGAAGGTACAGGGCTTCCCACCCCAATGGCAGTTTGTGGGCCGCAAGACCCATACGTACAGGCAGGTGGGCAATGCGTTTCCTCCACCCGTGGCTCGAGCCGTCGGCGCAGCCATTCGGTCGGCTCTCCAGCCAAGGACCGCCACATGTAAGGATTTCCAGGTGAAGTTATGGCCGAGCGAAGACCAAGTGCCCGAGACAAGCTTCGTGAGTATTTCTTAACGCACGAACGCCAAGTGCTGGACTCTGACACGTTGCGGCGGATCGCGGACGTCAGCGAGTGGGCTCGCCGCGTGCGAGAGCTTCGTGACCAGGAAGGCATGGACATCCAGACGCACAAGGACAGAACCGACCTCAGACCCGGCCAGTACATCCTGGCAAGCACCAAAAAGCGGGTTATCTTCGACCGCCGGATCTCCAAGGAGATTCGGGCTCTCGTGCTAGACCGCAACGGCTTCACTTGCCAGATGTGCGGAATCGGCGCGGGAGAGATTCATCCGTACGATGGCCGCAAGGTTCAGATGCACCTCGGGCATGTGGATGAAGAAGGGCCAAGCACTTTGGCGAACCTTCGCACGCTGTGTTCTGTCTGCAACGAGGGATTATCCAACATCTCCGCCGATCGCCCGTCGGCCATCAAGCTACTTGGTCAAGTGCGCCGCGCGGCCATGCCCGAACAGCTTGAGGTGCTCGGGTGGCTGATTAGCAAGTTCCCCGACCATTCGGCTGAGGCGCTGCGAAAACGGACAACTTCAGACGGCGAATGAGGCCCTCAACCGCCTCTTGAGTCTGGCATGCGAAGACTGTCTCCACGGTCCAGCCGAGCGCCTCAAGCTCTTCTTTGTGCTTCTGGTCGCGGACCCTGTTTCCTTCTAGCTTCGGAGCCCAATACGGCGTGTTGGTCCGTGGAATGTGACCGTCTGCGCACTCGTGCCCGTGCCAGAAACAGCCATGCACGAACACCACGGTGTGGTACCGCGGGAGAACAATATCGGGCTTGCCTGGCAAGTCCTTGCGGTGAAGCCTGAAGCGAAACCCGGCCGCGTGAAGAGCCCGCCGGACTACCCACTCGGGCCTGGTGTTCTTGCTGCGAATGGCAGCCATGTTCCTGCTTCGTCCCGGGGAGGGAGTCATGGGCAGAATTGCGGGAATCGCTCAGGCCTGCCGACACGGCGACCAGGTGGGCCTCCCGAGGAGTGGGCGAGTGATGAACATCCGGGCATTTGCTCCAGTATAGGCCGCGCCCATGCCCACTCGCCGGTTCCCGGCTACGCTAGAAGGGTGGTGCACGACCTGCCGGGCCACGTCGTCATTCAGCGCCGCGATGGGAAGCGGGAGGTCCTGCTTCACCGCGCGATGGCCGTGATTGGCGAAGACAAGATCGAGATCAAGAGCGCGCGGGGGACGGTCATCCTGCCGCTCCTGGGCCTGTTGTTCTGTGCCGGGGCCGGGTGGTTCATTGCGGTGCGCGGGCAAGGCATGCCGTTGTGGCTGCTCGTTACGCTGTTGCTGCTCTGCCTGATGCTGGTGCCGTTTTCGATAATGAGCCTGATCAGCTCGGTGGTTGGGGCGGATGTGATCATCGATCGAAAGAAGGGGTCGGCCACATGGCAGCAGGGTTACCTGGGGATGGGGATCGGGACGAAGGAGCTCGTGCCGTTCGCGAAGATCGACCACCTGGAAGTAACCATCGAGGGGGACCAGCCAGACCGCTGGAAGGACGAGGTGGATGACCTCCGCCAGTTCGCACTGGTGCTGGTGAAGGCGAGCGGCAAGCGCTTGAACCTGGCGCAGGTGCCGGTGCCCGCGTATGGCCAGGCCGACGGAATGGACCGGACCCTCGCCGTCGGCCAGGCGGTCGCCAACCTCGTGGGGAAGACGATCACGTTGCCGGAGGGCTGGGAGCTGGTCGAGATCGATACCGACACAGGCGAGCCGGTAGCGCCGGCCGCCGCCAAGGAGCCAAACCCAGGGAGAAGTCATGGACGACGCCACTGAAGCACTGCGGAATGCGAAGCGGATTGCTGTGGTCGGACTGGATTCGCGGACGGACCGGACGGCCTACCAGATAGCGAGCTATTTGAAGGATCACGGGTATACGGTGGTGCCAGTGCACCGGGGCCGGTTCCCGGCGAACGAGGTGCTGGGCGAAAAGGCCTATGAGTCGTTGCGGGACGTGCCCGGTCACATCGACCTGGTCGACGTGTTCGTGCGGCCGGGCGAGACGGACCCGGTTATCGACGACGCGATCGCCGTGGGCGCCGGGACAGTGTGGCTGCAGCTGGGCATCACGAACGAGGAGGGGCTGGAGCGGGCGCGGAAAGCGGGGCTCATCGCAACGCAGGACCGCTGTGCGATGGTGGTGCACCGGGACGAGATCGCGGCTGGATAGATGCGGAAGGCCTAGCCAGGAAGGTCGTGCCAGGGCAGTTCGAACAGGCCGACCGGCTCTTCGAACCCGGGGAGCAACGTCGGGCCGAACGCATTGAGCGGAAGGGGCGCGCCATTGATCGCCTCGCGGGCGTCGGCCGTGAGCAGGATTTCGCCGCCGTGGGCGTGGCTACAGACGCGGGCGGCGAGATAGACGGCAACGCCGAAGACATCGCCATCAGCCTCGATGACTTCGCCATAGTGGATGCCGCACCGGACCTTGAGGGAGCAGTCGGTCGGGTTCAGCTCTTCGACGCCACGCTGGGCGGCGACGGCGTGGGCGATTGCGCCTTCGACCGTATCGAATTCCAGGAGGAATCCATCGCCAAGGCTACGAACGAGCCTGCCGCCGCTCATGGTCGGCGATTGGCTGATGCTCGTGGAAAGGAACTTGAGGAGGCGGTAGGCCTCAATGTCACCAAGCTGGCGGGTGATGCGGAGCGATCCGGCTACATCGATGAGCAGAAGGGCACGCGGTGCGGTGGTAAGGCCATCGGTACCGGCTGAATGGGCGGGACTGGTCAACGATCGATCTCCGGTGGTCCGACGATTCGGTGATCTTTCGGCCACGGCTATCAGACTACCCTCGGACACGCGTCACCTCTGTGAGAACAGTCACAGTGAAAGGCCGGAAGAGCCCGGGGGCGCCCGAAATAGGGGTGTTCCCTTACTCGGCGGGCTGAAAGAGTTCGTGATAGAGGTAGTCCCAGACCGCCCGGTCTGGTGCGGCGAGGAGGCCGCCCTCGCGGTGGACGGGACGATAGGGCGTGCCATCGAGGCGGGCGGAGTAGCCGCCGGCCTCGATGTGGAGCAGCACCCCGGCTGCGTGGTCCCAGGGGAGGGTGCGCTGATAAAGGGAGAAGTCGAGCGTCCCGCGGATGAGTCCGAGGTAGTCGCCGGCGGCGTGGGACTGGCGGTGGCGCTTGAACAGGCCCCGGCGGGCGTTCAGGTGTTCGCGGAGCGGCGGCGGGAAGTACTTCGTTGCCATGGCTCCCCGAAGCGCAGCGGTGGAGCCGGGGGCCGTCACGGCCAGGCGTTCGCCGTTGAGCCAGGCGCCGGACCCGCATTCGGCGGTGGCGGTGTGGCCGGCATTGGGGTCGTGGATCCAGCCCATACGTGTCTCACCGCGCCAGACGAGCGCGACGATGACACCGAAGGCGGCGCGGCCAGCAACGAAGTTCGAGGTCCCATCGAGGGGGTCGATCACCCAGACGGGGTCATCGCCTGCGATGAGGTGGTGGACGGCCGGGTCGGCGGCAGCGGACTCCTCGCCGATGACGACGGACCGAGGGAGCAGTTCGCAGAGCGTGCTGGCGAGGCGGCGCTCCATCGCCTCATCGGCGACAGTGACCAGGTCGCCCGGGGCGGACTTTTCGCGGATATCGGCAGCGGCGAGGTTGTGGAAACGGGGCATGATCTCGATGGCGGCAGCCTCGGCGATGAGCCGGGCTACCCTCGCGGCATCGAGCTTCAGGATGGTCACGGGGAGTAGGGGACCCCGGCTTTGGTGAGGAATTCTCCGAGTTCCTGCTCGGTGACCCGGCCGGTCTTCATCGCCCGGAGGACACCATCCTTGTCGACGAAAAACGTGCTGGGCATGCCGGCAACGCGGTAGTGGTCGGCGACGGAACCGCTGGCGTCGAGGACGGCGGGGTAGCTGGCGCCGAGCTCATCGAGGATGCCAATGGCCTTATCCTGCGATTCGAGGAAGTTGACGCCGAGGAAGACGACCTGGTCGCCAAGAGCGTCCTGGGCTTCGAGGAAGTCGGGGATTTCGGCCTTGCAGGGGCCGCACCAGCTGGCGTACCAGTTCACCACGACGGCCTGGCCGCGGTAATCCTTGAGTTCGCGCACGACGGAGGTATCGCGGGCATCGACGAGGGCGAAGTTGGGGGCGGTCTGGCCGATGACCGGGCGGTTGGGGTCGAGCGGGCCGGTATCGGGATAGGGATTGGGGACGCCGGAAAGGCCGGTGATGGTGGCTGCGGGCTCGGGTCCGTCCCCCTCATCACCGCCGGAAACGAAGAGGTAGACGCCGACGGCAAGCGCGGCGATCACGGCGAGGCCCAGGACGGCGTAGCCGGCAGGGTTGCGGCGGGCGGCGGGTGGCGGCGCGGGAGCAGAGGTCTCGGGAGACTCGGACATGTGCTTTGATGGTAGCAGCAAGCAACGTTTATTCGCTGTTAACTCGAAACGTTAAGATCGAAGGAGATGACAACATCCACCGCGGCGCCTCCCCGGGTACTGGTCGTAGAAGATGAAGAATCGTTGTTGTTCACGCTTGCGCACAGCCTGAAGCGCGAGGGGTACACGGTGGTCACGGCATCGCGCGGGGACGACGGGCTGAGGCTCGCGCGGGAGCAGAAGCCGGACCTCATCCTGCTGGACGTGATGCTCCCGGGGATCGACGGCATCCAGGTTTGCCGGATGCTCCGGCGTGACTCGGATGTCCCGATCATCATGTTGACTGCGCTGGGTGGGGAAAGCGACCGGGTGGCGGGGCTCGATACCGGAGCGGACGACTACATCGCCAAGCCGTTCGGGATGCGAGAACTGATGGCGCGGGTACGGGCGCTGTTGCGGCGCTCGGGGGCGCGGGCGCAGCCGGAAGCGGAGCCCCCGGTGGTGATCTCGGGTGACCTGCAGGTGGACCGCGACCGGCGCGAAGTGGTTCGCGGCGGCGAGGTTCTCCGGATGAAGCCGAAGGAGTTCGAACTCCTGTTATTCTTCCTGCAACACCCGGGGCGGGTGTTCTCGCGGGAGCAGATCCTTAATGAGGTGTGGGGCCATGACTTCGACGGCGGCCACCGGACGGTGGATGTCCACATTCGCTGGTTGCGCCAGAAGGTCGAAGACGACCCGTCGAATCCGGTGCGGATCCGGACGATCCGTGGGAGCGGTTATCTGTTCGAAGGCTAGACGATGAGACGCGACCTCGCCTTGCGCGGGGCGCTGGTGGGGCTTGCCGGCGGGATCGCGGGGCTTGGCGTGGGGCTGTTGCTCCGCGAGCCGGGCGCGCCCTGGGTGTACAGCAGCATTGCTGTGGCGGTGGTCGCAACGCTCGCGGGGTACCTGGCACTGCGACGGCCCGCGGCCGCCTTGCGGGCGGTGGTGGAGGCCGCGGGGCGGATTGCCGACGGGGAACTGGCAGAACGCGTGCCAGACCAGCCCGGACCCGCCGGGGAATTGACGAGCGCCTTCAACGCGATGGCGGGGCGTGTGGAGGAGCTGTTCGAAAGCGTGGCCGCCGAAGAGGCGCGCCTGGAGGCGGTGTTCGATGCCTCGACCGACGCCATGGTGGCCCTGCGCGCGGACACGCGGGTGAGCTTCCTGAACCCGGCGGCGGTGGGGCTGTTCGGAGGCACCATGGTTGAAGCGATCGGCCGCCCGCTGATCGAGACGGCGCGGGACTATGAGCTGGACGCGCTCGTCCGCCGGGTGATAGCGGACCCGGCCCGGGGCGCAACCGAGGTGGTGACCTTCGGCCCGGGGCGCACACCGCTCCGCGCCGCGGCGCTGCCGATCCGGGAAGGAGGCGACTGGGCGGTGCTCCTGATGCTCACGGACCTGACGGACGTGCAGCGCGTGGACCAGGTGCGCCGGGACTTCGTGAGCAACGTTTCTCACGAACTGCGGACGCCGCTCGCATCGATCCGGGCGCTGGCCGAGACGATGGAAGGGGGCGTTGACGCGGAAGAGCAGCCGGAGTTCTTGCAGCGCATCCGGCAGCAGGTGGAGCGGCTGACGACGCTGGTGAATGAGCTGCTGGACCTGTCGCGGATCGAATCCGGGGCAATCACGTTGCAGCCCGAGCGCGTGGAACTGGAAGAGCTGGTGGCGGAAGCTGCCTCGCTGTTGCGGGCGCGGGCGGAGCCACTCGGAGTCACGATCGTGGATGACGGCTCCGCCCAGGCGGTTGAGGCCGACCGGGCTTCGCTGTTGCGCGTGGTGAGCAACCTGCTCGACAACGCGATCAAGTACAGCCCACGGGGAGGCACGGTCCGCGTTTCGGCGGCAGACGAGGGACCGCTGGTGGCGCTTTCGGTGAAGGACGACGGCCCGGGGATCAAGGAGCAGAACCTGGAGCGAGTGTTCGAACGGTTCTACAAAGACGACCCGGCGCGCGCCGAGCCGGGCGTGGGACTGGGGCTTGCGATCGTGAAGCACCTGGTGCGGGCCCACGGGGGTACGGCGACAGTCGAGAGCAGGCCCGGCGCGGGGGCGACGTTCACGGTGCGGTTGCCGAGGCAGTTCGTGGGGCGCCGCCGGGAACCGTAGGAAGCCCGGGGAGTGGCGCGGCACCAGCGAGGCGGAATTGGCCCCTCACAAGCGGATAGCCGAAAGGCGCCCGGACGGCAGCGTTCCCGGTGCGCCGCTTACCCCTTCCGCATGTGGAGGAGTTCGCGGGCGGCGAGGTCCTTCACTTCGTAGACGTGGGTGGCGACACCTTCGACGATGCCCGGGTCGTGGCTGGCGCAGACAATGGTGCCTTCGTAGCCCTGGAGGGCTTCGAGAAGCTTGCGCCGGGTGGTGCGGTCGAGGTGGTTGGTGGGCTCGTCGAGGAGGAGGACGTTCGTCGGCTGGATGAGGAACTTGGCGAGCGCGACGCGGCTCCGTTCGCCGCCGGAAAGTACCCGAACGGGCTTGAAGACATCGTCGGACTTGAAGAGGAACTGGCCGAGGACGGTGCGGAGCTTCACATCGGGGGCGCCGCCGGCGACGGAACGGACCTCTTCGAGGACGGTGCGGTCGGGGTCGAGCGCCTCATCCTGGTGCTGGTCGTAGTAACCGGGGCGGGCGCGTTCGGCCCATTCGACGGCGCCTTCGGTGGGCGCGACGAGGCCGGCAGCGATGCGCAAGAGGGTGCTCTTGCCGCTGCCGTTCGGGCCGATGAAGACAACCTTCTGGCCGCGTTCGATGTGGAGGTTCACGTCGACGAGGACGAGGTGGTCGCCGTAGGTGTGGCCGATGTGCTTCATCATCAGCACGTCGCGCTCGGTGCGGCCGTGGGAGGTGATGGTGAAGTTGACCTCGGCGTCTTTGCGGGTGCGCTCGATGCGCTCGACCTTCGCCAGCTGCTTTTCGCGCGATTGGGCCTGGGTAGTCTTGGTGGCGGAGGCGCGGAAGCGCTCGATGAAGCGTTCCTGCTTGGCGATCTCGCGTTCCTGGCGGGCGGCGGCCTGGTCCTGCGCCTGGAGCTTCGCGGCTTTCTGGCGCTGGTAGTCGGTGTAGTTGCCGGCGTAGCTTTCGACCTTCTTGTCGCGGAGGTCGAGGATGCGGGTAACGACGCGGTCGAGGAAGGCGGCATCGTGGGTGACGATGAGGATGGCGGCGTCCCAGTCCTGGAGCTCATCGGCGAGCCAGGCGCGGGTTTTCGCGTCGAGGTGGTTCGTGGGCTCGTCGAGGAGGACGTTCTCGGGGCGGCGGACGAGGACCTTGGCGAGGGCGATGCGCATCTGCCAGCCACCGCTGAAGGCCCCGCACTTCTTCTCGGCATCGCCCGGGGCGAAGCCGAGGCCGTTCAGGACGCGCCCGATGCGGGCCTCGATGCGGTATCCGTCGAGGGCGTCGAACCGCTCGAAGAGGCTGGCCTGCTTTTCGATGAGGGCATCGAGGTCGCCCTCGCCGGCCTCGATACGGGTAGCGATATCGGCGAGCTGATTTTCGATGGAACGAGCTTCAGGGAAGGCAAGCCAGAGCTCCTCGAGGAGGGTGTTGGCGTCGTCGAGGCCGGCTTCCTGGCGGAGATAGCCGATGGAGGAGCCGCGAAACCCGGCAGCGCCAGTGTCGGGCTTGTGGTCGCCGGCGATGAGCCGCAGGATGGTGGACTTGCCGCCGCCGTTGGGGCCGACGAGGCCCACGTGCTCCCCATCCCCAACGATGAAGGTGAGGTCCTGGAGGACATCGACAGAGCCGAACGACTTGGATACTTCTTCGCAAAACAGCATGCGTGGTCTATTCCGTGGTGTTGGACCGGGACGTGCGCGACGAACCGGGGGGTGATCTCAGAAGGTAGCAGCGGGGAGGCTGACGCACGGGCAGACGGCCGCGGCGCGACATGGCCGCGACAGTGCCGGGTGCGAGCCAGCCGGCCTAAACCGGCCGGGTTCTGGTGGTGCGTTGTGCATCCATGTGTCCAGTGTAGCAGGTGGCCCGGAGTGACCAGAATGGAGCCGGTGCGTCACCCCGGGCAGCGGCGCGGCCATACTCGTGCACAGGAGGGACGAGCCGCATGGGAGCGAGAACGCTGATGAGCGCGGTGGCACTGGTGGTGGTGCTGGCACTGGTGGCGGTGATGGCCGGGGTGGGGTGCAGCGACCGGGCGGCGCAAACGCTTCCTGGAGCGGCGCCGCCGAGTACGACGATCGCGGCGCCGGGCATCGCCCGGGACTCGACCCCAACTCCGGCCCCCTTGAGTCCGCAGCCCCCTGCTCCACAGCCCGGCGCCACGGACGGACCCTGGAACCATGACCTGTGGGTGGCGTATTCGGGCGACGGACGTTCGTTCGGCGAGGCGGCGCACTTCGTGGAGCGGGCGGGCGTGCCCTGCGTTATCCGCGACGGCGCGGACCGCCTCATTGCCGTGTTCCAGTGGTTCCCGTTCGATGACGCGGATGCGTTCGACCAGGTTGCGGTGGCATTCTCGGCGGACGCCGGCACGACGTGGTCCAGCCCGGCGCGGGTGACCGTGGCCGGGTTCCCTGCCACTCTCATGCGCCCGTTCGACCCGACGCTGGTGCAGCTCGAGGACGGGCGTTACCGGCTGTATTTCACCTCGAACGAGCGCACAGGCGGCGGGCGGCCAGCCATCTACTCGGCGATTTCGAGCGATGCGGTGGCCTTCACCTTCGAGCCGGGGGCACGCTTTGCCCCGGCGGCGGGAACGGTGGACGCAAGCGTCGTGCGGTTCGGGGGCGCGTGGCACCTGTACTCGCATACGACGGAGGCGAACACCGGGCGAGGCTTCCACGCCATTTCAGGCGACGGCCTCGCCTTCGAGGAGCTGCCGATGGTGGAGGTGGGCAGCGGGCGCCAGTGGATCGGCAATGCAGTGGCGCAGGGCGAAACGCTCCGGTACTACGGCTCGGGGCGGGACGGCGTCTGGTCGGCCACATCGGCGGATGGCAGCGCGTGGACGCTCGACGCCGGGTGGCGGCTGGCCGGGGGCGACCCCTCGGCAGCCGTGCTGGCTGGCGGTGAGGTGATGCTCGTGTACGTGGGGCCTGTGCGGGAGGATGCGGGCCCGAATCCCTTCCGCAGCCCACCGCCCTGAATCGCGGAGACGCGCCGAATCAGTCGCTGTGGCCAAGCGCGGAGATGGGCATCAGGAGGGCGATGAGCTGTTCTTCGCTCAGCTTCTGGACCCGGTCGCTGATGACCTCCTGGGAGGCGTGATCCGGCTTTTCCTGGCCAACCAGTTCACACGCGAGCATATGGCTGCCGAGGTAGGCGTGGGCGAGCGAGAGCAGCTCACCGTGACCGAGGGCCTTCAGCGATGCCGCAGCTTTCTGCATGGGGGTGGGTTCCATGGTGTTCCTCCACTGGCGTGGTGCGCCGATGGGGACATGCTCGCACTCCGGCGCAGGCGCTGGAACGGCAGATCGGGCCGCATTCCGGGCCCCGGTTGGAGAGGAAAGTGAAAGAAGGCAAGACTACGGCGTGAGCCGGCCAAGAGAGAAGGCGGCGCGTTCGACGCTCGGGTAGACGGCGATGCCCCGCGTGGTGAACTGGTCGCGGACATCGTCGACGAGCTGGCGGTGTTCGCGGTTGCTGGTCTCGGTGGCGCCCAGGACGACCGCGACAGGTTTCGGCGACTTTTCGCAGATCTCGGCGAGGCGGTTGCAGGCGTGCTTGAGGCGGTCACCGGCGTCGGGGCGGCCAAAGAACCAGTCCTCGCCGACGTTGGCGATAGCGAGGTCATAGCGGTCGCTCTGGAGCATGAGTTCGAGGAGGCCGTTGGAGGAGAGGCCGCTGCCGGCGAGGATCGACTGGTCGACGGGGTTGCCGATCCAGCCGGCGAGCTGGGGGGCGCGCTCGCGGACCTTTTCACGCACGTCGTCCGGCAGGGGGACAACGGTCAGGCCGTTCTCTTCGCAGGCGTCGGCCGACTGGACGCTGCGGCCGCCCCCGCCCCCGACCACGGCGATGTTCCGGCCGGTGGCGCGGGGGAGGAGGGCGGCGCCGAGCATGAGGTCGAGCAGTTGTTCCTGGTTGCGGGCCTCGTGGGCGCCAGCCTGGCGGAGGACAGTGCTCCAGAGTTCGGCTGCGCCGGCGAGGGCTGCGGTGTGGGAGGCGGCGGAACGCGCCCCGGCGGCGGTCCGGCCCGCTTTGTGGACCACGACTGGCTTCTGCGCGGCGGCGGCGGAAAGGCCTTCGAAGAAGCCGCGGCCGTCCGGCACACCTTCGACATAGGCGCCGATGACGGAGGTCTCGGGGTCGTCCGCCAGGTAGCGGAGCATTTCGCCGGGAGTGACATCGAGGCCGTTGCCGTAATTGGCGACCTTGCCGAACTTGAGGCCCCGGGCGTTGCCGCGGGTGATGACCTCGACGGCGTTGTTGCCGCTCTGGCTGAGGAAGGCGACGCTGCCGCTCTCCGTGGGGAGGTCGGGGCGGAAGGAGAGGCCGCCCGCCGGGTGGTAGAGGCCCATGCCGTTGGGGCCGAGGATGCGGATGCCCCTGGCGGCGGCACTTGCGGCGATTTCGCGCTCGAGGTTGGCCGCGTCATCGTCGCCGGTTTCGCTGAAGCGCCCGGTGAAGAGGTGGAGGAAGCGGACGCCGCGCTCGCCGCAGTGTTCGACGAGCTCCAGGACGGCCGAGGCAGGGACACAGGAGATGACCAGGTCGACCTGGCCGGGAACGTCGGCAAGGCGGGGGTAGGCCTTGAGACCGGCGACTTCTTCGGCGCGCGGGTTGATCGGGTAGATGGGGCCCGTAAAGCCCTGCGCCTTCAGGGACTCCAGGTAGTCGTGGCCGGGGCTATCGACGTTGGTGGAGGCGCCGGCCACGGCGATTGAGCGGGGGCGGAAGAGAAGGTCGAGGTCGGGCGTAGAGGAGAAGCGCGGCACGGGGGGATTGTACGGGAGAGAAAAGAGGAAGGAAGAAAGAGGAAAGGCCTTCGCGAAACGGAAATCCTTAGACGCCGCGCCTGTCGCCCCAGATGAGGATGTGGAGGCGGGTGGAGAAGCGGTAGCCACGCTGGGTGCAGACCTCGGCGAGCCAGGGGCTGCGGGCGGTTAGCTCGGCGGCGGTGCGGCCTTCGGGCATCAGGACCACGCGGCCCGGCGGGATGGCGAACTGTTCGCGAAGGACCTCCACCTCGGCAAGGCCGGCTTCACCCTGGACGACGAACTTGAAGTTCGCGGTCTCGAGGGCGGCGAACTCGTGGAGGACGGGCGGGTCGATGCGGATGAGGCCTTCGTTGCCCGAGTGGGCGAGCTTGGGCGAGACGTTGAACTGGTCGACCAGCGCGCGGAGTTCGCCGGGGGAGACCGTGCCGTTGGTCTCAACTTCGACGCGGTAGCCGCCCGCTTTCAGTTCCTGGACGAGCGGTTGGAGCTGGCGGCGCTGGATGAGCGGTTCGCCACCGGTGATGACGACGTTGCGCGGGGGCAGGCCGGTGATGGCGTCGAGGGCGGCGCCGATGCCCAGGGGCATGGTCTGTTCGGCGCGGTCGAAGCGCTCCCAGTCCCACGTGTAGGCGGTGTCGCACCAGGTGCAGCGCAGGTTGCAGATGGCGAGGCGGATGAAGGTGCTGGGGAGGCCGGCGGAGACGCCCTCGCCCTGGATGGAGGCGAAGATTTCGGGCCGGCCATCGGCCATGCGCGAGACGAAGAGGTCATCCATCAGCGCGCCGCCAGGGCGGGGTCCGGGATGCCGGCGGCAGCGAACCCGGCCGCGCGCAGCTCACAGGAGTCGCAGGCGCCGCAGGGGGTATCGCCGCCGGCGTAGCAGCTCCAGGTGAGTTCGAGGGGTGCCCCGAGTTCGGTGCCGTAGCGGACGATGTCTGCCTTGGACATCGTGATGATGGGCGCCTCGATGCGGATGGGGACGTTGTAGGCGGTGCCAACCTTGCTCCCGAGGCGGATGGTTTCGGTGACGGCGTCGTAGAACTCGGGGCGGCAGTCGGGATAGCCGGAGTAGTCGATGGCGTTGGCGCCGACGTAGATGGCGCCTTCGAGGGTCGCCGGGTCGGCGCCACCGCGTTCGATGGCGTCGAGCAACCAGCTTTCGAGGGCGGCGGCGGCGAGGGTGACGAAAAAGGTGTTGCGCAGGGGGACGTAGGTGATGGGGATGTCCACGGACATCCGGGCGGGGTCGCGGTGTTCGGGGATGGCGTGGGCGCTGCTGGTGAGGGCCGAATGCGACGCAAGCCCGGCGTAGAAGCCCGCGTCCACCTCGACCAGGGGGATGCCCAGGCGCCCGGCGACGGCCCGGGCGGAACGGAGCTCGCGCAGATGGCGCTGGCCGTAGCCGATGCTGAGGGCGCGGACCTGGTGGCCCCGGCGGACGGCGTGGGCCGCCACGGTGGTGGAATCGAGGCCGCCGGAGAGGAGGACGATGGCGTGCATGCGCTGGCTCGTGGTGGCGAACTGCCGGTACAGTCATCAAGGCTATCGCGCGGGGCGACGGTGCGATAGGCAGGGGAGGTCGGCAAATGGCGGACCGGCGCGCGAGATTCAGCCTCGGCCGATACGACTGGGACGCTATTGCAGGGATAGTGGCGGCGGGCGCGGCCCTCGTGCTGCACCTCCTGCACATCATCGAGACCGATGTGCTACTGACCATCGCCCTGGTGGTGCTGGCTCTCCTCCTCTTCCGCGACCTGCGGAGGGAAGCGCAGGACGAACTGTTGATGGAGCGGAGCGAACGGACGGAAACGGCGGTCGCCGGGCTGCTCGCCGGGCTCAAGCAGCCGGACGCGCTGCTCATTGGTCCGCGCGAGCTGCGCACCGCGAGCGAGGCTTTTGCGCGCCGGGCGCGGGGCGAGATGGTGTGGTTCAACGTGTGCCTGCTGATGTTCAAGCCGCAGTCGTTGTTCGACGCATTGCTGCGGCCGGCCCTGGAGAACCCGGCAGTCTCGGCCGTGCAGTTCGTGCTCGACCCCTCGGAGCGCGAGCGATGGGAACAGGAAGTACTGCCCAAGGCCCAGGCCGCGGGCGGCTACGGGAAACTGCGGGAACCGCGCTGGGTGCCACTTTCGCACGAGGCGGTGTCGTTCATCCTGGCCGACACGGCCACCGGGACGACCGAGGCGCACCTCAGTTTCTGGGGCGAACCGTTCATGTCGCGCCAGCCGGGGTTCGATATTCCGCGGTACGTGTTTCATGTGCAGGCGCATTCGGACCTCGTGGGCCAGCTGGTGGAGCTGGACAGGAAGCACCGGCACGCAGGGTAGCTACGCAAGCGACTTCGGCGTGCGCTTCACGAAGTCGAGGATGCGCCAGGATTTCGGTTCGATGGTGATGCGGACCTGGCGCTTGACGCGTCCCTCCATGCGGCCGAGGTAGGCATCTGCTGCGGGGCCGAGGTGGCGGCGGACGATCTCCGGGTATTCCGGGGCCATGCCCTCGACGGGCTCCACGGCGGCGACGCCTTCGACGAGGAGGACGCGGTACGGCGGCCGGTCGGTATCGATGGTGAAGGAGACGCGGGGACGCTGGCTGATGTGGCGGACTTTGTCTGCCTTCGGGCCGGTAACGACGGTGAAGCGGCCATCGGCGAAGCGGTACCAGATGGGGACGACGTGGGGCTGTTCGTTGGCGCCGACGTAGGCGAGGCGCATGAGGGTGGGGCTGGCGAGGAGCTCGGCCACGACGGGATCATCGGCAGGAAACATGGCGGGAACGGTAACAGGTTTGGCGGGGTGAGGGGGTAGCTCCGTGGTAGACTTGGCCCGTGGCCGCAACCGCGAACGTGGATATTGGCAGCCTCATCCGGTCAACGGCGGATCCGCAATGATGTGTCCGTCCTGTCGTTCGGCCGAGTTGCAGCGAGAACGGCGCGTCTTCGGGCATGTCGCCGAAGACGGCCGCAGCCTGCAGCTCGAAGTAGATGCTCTTGTTTGCCCCGCGTGTCATGAGGTCTTCCTGACCGGAGAGACGGCCGAGCAGATTTCGAATCGTTGGTTCTCCGTGGGGAGCATTGAAACTCCGGCACTCGCACCAGTCGGCATCAGTGACACCTGGCCGCCGACGGTAGCTGGTGTCTGGCCCTGGGCCGAGACTCTCGTAGCTTGACGAACAGCTCCTGATTGAGCTGTTGTCGAACGAGGCTCACATCACTGCACCGGGCATCGGGCTTAGAACGGCTCGGCGCCGCGTTCCCAGTCGTCGTCCAGCCAGGTCAGTTCCACGCGTTCGAGGTCGTTCGCTTCTTCACAGCGGTCGCGCCAATCGCAGAAGGTGCACTGGGGGCCGGGGGTGGCGGGGAACTCCTCGGTCGTTCGGAGGCGGGCAGCCAGGTTGGCCAGGTAGTCGACCGTCTTCTTCGCATCGTCACGGGTCAGTTCGCGGACGCGCTGGACGCCGGAGCGGAGGTTCCAGCCGATGGCGGTCACGCGGGTGTCGTTCTGGAGCTTGCGGGAGGTCCGGAGCGCCAGGTGGCCGATATCGAGCTGGGCGTCGACGATTTCGTCCAGGTCGAAGCGGCCGGTCTTCCAGTCGATGATGAGCCAGTGGCCGGCGTCGAGACGGTCGGCGCGGTCGATGGCGGCCCGGACGGTGATGCCGCGGCTGGCGGAGCGCACCCAGGTGTTCAGTTCGGCGTAGCGGTCTTCGCTGACGATTGATTCGTGGGCAGCGACGCCGTTCGCGAGGAGTTCGAACGCGAGCCGGTGGTACTCGGTGCCGGGGCCCGTCAGCTCGTGCTTGGGCATGCGCATGTAGACGTCGAGTTCGTGTTCGGCGTCCTCGGGGTAGCCGGTCTCGCAGAGGACGCGCATCGCGCGGTGGACGCCCTTGCCGACGATGGCGGCGGGCGTATCGCGCGAAGGCGGCCAGTCGAGCCCACTGACGTAGCTGAACCAGTACTGCTTCCGGCAGCGGGTGAAGGACTGGATTTTCGTGTGGGTGACCTGGAACAGTTCGTCGCTCATCGGCGGGGAGTGTAGCGCCGCGTGTACCATTTCCCAACCCGTATGCGAACCCGGAGGAGACATGGCCGCACCGCTCGAAGGCATCACCGTGGTGGAGCTGGCGAACTATGTGGCCGCGCCGAGCGCCGGCGCGCTTATGGCCGACCTCGGCGCGGACGTCATCAAGATCGAGCCGCCGGGCGGCGAGGTGATGCGCGGGGTGGTGCCCTCGGGCGGCGACGGCCAGCCGC
This sequence comes from Dehalococcoidia bacterium, assembly GCA_003104995.1. GTDB lineage: Bacteria > Chloroflexota > Dehalococcoidia > Tepidiformales > Tepidiformaceae > Amarobacter. The sequence goes on along the minus strand of PQAO01000025.1, from coordinate 6,760 downwards.
CGTTCAACTTCCTCTTCGAACTGGAGAACCGGGGCAAGCGGTCGGTGACGGTGGCGCTGGACGCGCCGGGCGGCACGGAGATCATCCACCGGTTGCTCGCGAACGCCGATGTGTTGCTGACGAACCTGATGGCGCCCCGGCTGGAGAAGTACGGGCTGACGCCACGGGAGGTCCACGCGCGGAACCCGAAGGTGGTGTTCGTCTCGGTGACCGGGTACGGGCTGCGGGGGCCGGATGCGGCGCGGCCGGGGTTCGATTTCTCGGCGTTCTGGACGCGCTCGGGGATTATGAGCCTGGTGGGGCACCCGGACGGGCCGCCGGTGCTCAGCCGGATCGCCCAGGGCGACCACACGACCGGCATCAACGGGCTGGCCGCGACACTGGCGGCGCTGCGCCTGCGTGACCTGACTGGTGAGGGCCAAGTGGTGGAGATCTCGCTGCAGCAGACGGGGCTCTACACCATCGCGACGGACGTGAGCCGCACGCTGATGGACGGAAAGGCGCCGAAGCGGTTCGACCGGACCGCGCCGGACAACCCGCTGTTCAACACCTACCCGACGCGCGACGGGAAGTGGGTGATGCTGGTGCACATGACACCGGACCCGTACTGGCCACGGCTTTGCCGGGTCATCGGGCGGGAGGAGTGGGCGGAGCACCCGGACTACGCCTCGATGGCGGCGCGGCGGGTGCGCGGGGCGGCGATCGCGGCGGCGATCGAGCAAACGCTCTTGACGGCGGACCTGGCCGACTGGGCGCGGAAGCTCGACGAGCACGGGCTCATCTGGGCGCCGATGGTGGATCTGACGGAGGTGGTGGCCGACCCGCAGCTGCGAGAGCTGAACGCGTTCCAGCCGCTCGAACTGCCGAACGGGACGTTCGAGACGGTGGGGGTGCCGTTCACGATCCACGGGGCGGACATCAGGGCCCGGGGCGCCGCATCGCAGCCAGGGGACGACACGGCGGACGCGCTGGAGGCCGCAGGGCTGAGCGAGGAAGAGGTGGCGGAGTTCGCGGCGAACGGGGTGTTTGGGTAGAGGGCGGTCAGGCGCTCAGGCGCAGGTCGCTTCCGGTTCGGGGATCGGGTCGCCAGCGGCCAGGGCGCACTCAATCCAGCCCTCCATCGCGTCGCGAAGCATTTCGAGTGCCTCGTCGACGGTCGCCCCGGCCGTCACGCAACCGGGCAGCTCGGGCGCTTCGGCAAGGTAGCCCTCCATATCGTCGCCGCTGATCACCTTGCGGTAGGGCCGGGCAACGATTTCCTGGATGAGGCGTTCGCGTTCGTCGTCAGTCATCGCCTTCCTCGCGCGTACGCCGGAGAACGTCACGGACGTACGGGATCAGTATAGGCCCTCGCCGGGAGGGGACAGACAACAGCTGCGAGCCTTTCCGGTAGTGCTTGTGGCTGCCGCGGGTACGAGTGAGGGCCCATCCGGAGAGAAGCAGAAGCTGGTCGATCTCTCCTTGAAACGTACGTTCTTCGGCCGGGATGCCAGGCGCCGCCACAGTTCTCTCCTGTCCACAACGTGCAAGGTAGCGACACTGAACTTCTGTGGCACAATGAACGTTGGAACGAAGGCCGGGAGGTTCAGGCCATGCGAGCTTTGATCGCGACGTTGCTGACGGTCACCGGGTTGGGTCTCGCTTCGGTGACGGCTTCCGCCCAGGACCCGGGCATGCCCGCGGATGCGTGGGTGGAGCTACGCCTGGACCCGGGAGGCGAGATCCAGGTCGTGGTGCGCTGGAACGCGAGCGCCAACCCGGACGCGGACTACGAGGTCTGGCGGCGCACCGCGTGGGACGTGTCTTTCCAGGTCGCCGAACCGTATGCAGACGTCCCTGCCTCGGCACGGCTGGCGGATGGGAGCTACGAGTTCGTCGACCCGGACCCGTTCTCCATGCCCGATCGCCCCTGCTACTCAGTCGGCGCGACTCTCGGCGGCCCGCTCAAGAGCGGAGCGCTGCCGGGCTGCATACCAACGCTACCGGAGGCCATGCCCGGCCTGGCCGTCACCGCCCTTCCCGGTCCGTACCCGGACAGCTGGTATGTCACCGGGACAGGGTTCTCGCCCGGCGCGTACATCCAGCTGCAAGAACTCACCTGCCCGTCCGTGCCCTGTCCGGGGGAGGACCTTTCCGTGAGCCGCCGGATTGAGGCCACCATCGATGGCCGCTTTTCGGTCTTCCTCGCACTGCCCGAGGGAGCCTCCGAAGGCAGCCGCCGCATTGTCGCCTACGAGCGCGGCTGGCTTCCCTCGCAACTGGCCGCTGCACCCGGAGTGGATGTCCCGGCGACTCATCCCGGGGCCGTGACGGGCTACGGCGAGCCGGTTCGCACGGGCGAGCCCGCCGTGGACCGGGTGCTCGACGTGCTTGCTTCGCGCGACCCGCTGCAGTTCGCGGCGCTCCTCCAATTCCGGGAGCTGCCGTCGCTGGACGGGACTTCCGTGGTGCGCGGCCTCCCCAGGGTGACGTGCGGCAATGGCGATGGCCTCGCCGCCGAGCCCCCGAAAGGCGAGCCGGTGGCCGAGCGCCTGAATGCGCTGGTATCGGACTTTTTCGGCATGCGCGTCTATGCGGTCTTCCGTATCGCCCACGCCGCCGGTGAGTGGCGGGCCTTCGAAACCGCGACGCACGCGATTGTGCTCGGCTTCGCTCAGGATGGATACCAGCCTCGTGCGGCTGTGCTGGCCGTGAGCGACGCGGGAATCGTGGGGGTGGGGCAGGCGTGCGGGGCTGTGCCGCCGTACTACTTGCGGAACGTCGATTCGTTCCTGCTGGTGCCAGTGACCACGCCCGTGGCGCCGGCGACCGGCACCGGGGTGGCCAGGCCAGCGGACAACACCGCGTCCGCGACCGCGCTCCTTGGCATTGTCCTCATGGCAGGCGGCGCGGGCCTCGGACTGGCGTGGGCCGCGAGACTCGGGGCCCGCCGCCGCCGATAGCCGGGGCAGTGGGCCCGGAGCCGGTTGACGAGCGGCCATTCTACTTGCACACTTGCCCAACTATGCAAGTGGACGCCAGCGAGGCAATCTTCGGCCAGTTCGCACGGATCACGGGCGCACTCTCCTCCCCCAGCCGGCTCAAACTCCTTGACCGCCTTTGCCAGGGCGAGCAAACGGTGGAGCAGCTCGCGGAGGCTGCCGGGCTGAGCATCTCGAACGCGTCGCGGCAGCTGCGCATGCTCGCGGAGTGCGGGCTTGCGTCCGTGCGGCGCGACCCGCCCCGGGTCTACTACCGCGTCGCCGGCGAAGGGGTCGTGCGGTTCTGGTTCGCGCTGCGCGAGCTTGCGCACGCGCAACTGGCCGAGCTCGACCGGATCGTCACCGAGCTTGTGGCCGGACGGGACGCGCTTGTCCCGATAAGCCACGACCAACTGCTGGAGCGCATGGCGGCCGGCGAGGTCGTGCTGGTGGACGTTCGCCCGGAGCCCGAGTACCGGTCGGGGCACATCCCGGGGGCGCTTTCCATCCCCGTCGAACAGCTCGCATCGCAGCTCGCGAACCTCCCGGCAGGGAAGGAAGTGGTGGCCTACTGCCGCGGGCCGTACTGCATGCTCGCTGTCGAAGCGGTCGAAGCGTTGCGTGGCCGCGGTATTGCGGCTGTACGCCTGGAAGACGGGTTCCCCGAGTGGAAGGCAGCCGGGCGGCCCGTCCAGGTCAACTAACAAGGAGCACTCATGCTTGCCACATTGAAGTCACTGCCTGCCCGGGTGGCCGGCCGCGGAGGCGCCAGGAAGCCTGCCGCCGTGCTCGTCATCCTCAGCGACGCGCCCTTCGACGGCGACGCCGCCTGGAACGCGCTACGGCTGGCCGCGACGCTGCTCGACCAGGGCGCTCAAGTCCGCATCTTCGTGATGAACGACGCGATCGACCTGGTGCGGGAGGGCGGGATGCCGGACGGGGCCGAGTTCGACCTGCAGGCGATGCTGCGCGCGCTCCTGCCGCGGGGCGCGCGGCTGAAGATCTGCACGACCTGCGTGAACCGCTGCGGCATCGGCCAGGGCGAGGTCATCCCCGAGGCAATCATGGCGACGATGGGCGATCTCGCCGCGTGGGTCATCGATAGCGACCGCGTCGTGGTGTTTTAGGAGGCCGTGATGTCTGAATTGCAACGGGTGCTGGTGCTGGGCGGGGGGATCGGCGGGCAGGTGGCAGCCACTCGCCTGAAGCAGAAACTCGGCCGCGACGCGCGTGTCACCCTGGTCGAACGTTCGGAGAGTTTCGTGTTCGCGCCGTCGCTGCTGTGGTTGATGGTTGGCAAGCGGAAGCCGCCCACCATCTCTCGCGACTACTCGGCGTTCTCGCGGCGGGGGATCGAGGTAGTACATGCGACGGTCACCGCGATAGACACCGCGGCATCGGCCGTGGAAACGGAAACCGGGCGGCTGGAATACGACTACCTGGTGGTGGCGTTAGGGGCGGCACTCGACCCGGACCGCATCCCGGGGCCGGCCGAACATACGCACCATCCCTACGACCTCGCTTCGGCCGAACGTTTGCGGGACACGCTGGCGGGGTTCGAGGGCGGGCATGTGACCGTGGCGATCGCTTCGCTGCCATACAAGTGCCCGGCGGCACCATACGAAACGGCGATGTTGATAGACGGGTACCTGCGGGAGCGGGGCATCCGGGGCAAGACGCGCATCGCGCTGTACACACCCGAGCCGCTTCCGCTCCCGGTTGCGGGACCGGTTGCCGGACACAGCGTGGCGGCCGAGCTGGCCCGGCGAGACATCTCATTCCATCCGCGCAGCCAGCTTGAAGGCGTGGAGCCCGGGGCGCTCCGCATCGGCGGCGAGACGCTCGCGCACGACCTGGCGGTGGTGATCCCGCCGCACCGGCCGCCTGATGTGGTCGCCCGGTCGGGGCTGGGGGGACCGGGCGGGTGGATCGCGGTGGACCGTTCGACGCTGCGGGCGCGGCCGGGGAACGTGTACTCGATAGGCGACAACACGGCGATCCCGCTGGAAAACGGCATGATGCTCCCGAAGGCGGGCGTGTTCGCGCACGGCGAGGCCGAAGTGGTGGCCGAGAACATCGCGCGGCGAATTACGGGCGACCTCCGCGAGGAAGCGTTCGACGGGCACGGTACCTGTTTCCTCGAAGCGGGAAGGGGCAAGGCGGGACTCGCGAGCGGAAACTTCTTCGCTTCGCCCGCACCGGAGGTTTCGATGCACCGGCCGGGCAGGTCGTGGCATGCCGCGAAGATCGCGTTCGAACAGTACTGGCTGCGGCGGTGGCTGTGAGGCGGCGGGAATGACGGGGGTGGGGTTCGGTTCGAGTTGTAATTGCTTACGCGTTTAAGCGTTCGCCTTGTCCGGGCTTCCCTCCCCTCCCTATAATCCGGGGGATTCGTGGAATCGGATCAGGCGGGTGAACATGAAAGTCCAGGTCCTCCAGGAAAACCTCCAGCGCGGCCTCTCGATCGTCGGGCGGGCCGTGGCCACCCGATCGACGCTGCCCATCACGGCGAACGTGCTCGTTTCGACCGACCGCGGGCGGCTCAAACTCGCCGCGACGGACCTCGATATCTCCATCTGTGCGTGGATTGGCGCGAAGATTGACGAGGAAGGGGCGACGACCGTGCCTTCGCGCTTGATTAGCGACTTCGTGGCGCAGCTGCCGCCAACGACCGTTTCGTTAGAGGTGCCCCAGAACGGCCGGCAGATGCGGCTCGAGTGTGCCCGCAATGATTCCACCATCAACGCGATGGACGCCGAGGACTTCCCCCGTATCCCCGAGATCCGCGACGGTGTGACGATCCAGTTCGACCCAAAGGCACTGCGCCGGGCAATCGAACGCGTGGAGTTCGCGGCGGCGACGGACGATTCGCGGCCGGTGCTGACCGGGGTGCACCTGAAAACGGACGGGACGCGGCTGACGATGGCGGCGGCCGACGGGTTCCGGCTGGCGGTGGCCGATATTACGCTGCCGGAGTCGCCTTCCGAGTCGATCGAGGTGATCGTGCCGGCGCGGGCGCTGCGCGAGCTTTCGCGGCTGGTGGGCGAAACGAACGAACCGGTGGAGATGCGGGTGAACCCGCAGCGGACGCAGGTGCTGTTCGCGATGACGGATGTGGAGATGGTGGCGCAGCTCATCCAGGGGACGTTCCCGAACTACAACCAGCTCATCCCTGCGGAATACGGGACGAAGGTGCTGGTGAACGTGGACGAGTTCAAGCGCGAGGCGCGGATCGCGGCGATTTTCGCGCGCGACGGGAGCGGCATCATCCGGTTGCAGATGGCGCCGGGCGATGCGGGCATGCCGGGCCAGCTCACCATCAGCGCGCGGGCCGACGAGATTGGCGACAACGAAGGGAAGATCGACGCCAAGGTGGAAGGCGAAGGCTCGAAGATCGCGTTCAACAGCCGCTATCTGCAGGACGTGTTGAACGTGCTGACGGGCACGGTGGCGCTGGAGATGACGAGTCCCTCGAGCCAGGGTGTGTTCCGCCCGGTGGACGAGAACGGGGTATCAGAGCCGGGCTACGTGCACGTAGTCATGCCGATGTTTGTACAATGGTGAGTAGGTTGGAATAACGCCGCCGATATCCGCGGTGCCGGTTGATGCAGCGATCTCAAGTTGTAGCGCGTCGGCCAGGAGCTGAACTTCGTTCGTGGCCAAGACCCACTCCCTCACGCGAGCCGCGACTTCGGCGATGTCGAACTCCGCAGAGTCGATGGTTTGCTGACTCTGGTCCGGCCGCCGGCTCAGGTGCTCCTTGAGGGCGTGCCGCCCCACTAGTGCCGTAGCAAGTAAGT
>PQAO01000024.1 GCA_003104995.1 Dehalococcoidia bacterium | reverse complement strand
CACCAGTCACCTCGACCATCCTTCTGCAGCCATCTGGTGGCATGCGCCCAGATGCGCACCCACTCTTCAACGGCCTGCTAGACGAGCGCCGTCTCGTCCCGGAAGCTTTAGCCACACCAGCGCACCGCCGGGAGACCCCAATGAGCACAACCACCGACAAGGTCCGTAAGCAGTTCGGCCCCGTCGCCCGGGCGTATGCCACGTTCTCGTACCATGCGAACGGCCCGGACCTGGCCATGATCGTCGAAGCAGCGGGCTTCACGGGACAGGAGCTCGTCGTCGACATGGGCTCGGGCGCCGGACACACCGCCCTCGCCTGCGCGCGCCACGCCGCCCGCGTCGTGGGCATCGACGTCACCCCCGAGATGGTCGAAATGGCGACCTCGCTCGCCGCCCAGCGCGGCCTTAAGAACGTCGCGTTCCGCCTCGGCGATGTCCAGCGCCTCCCCTTCGAGGATGCGTCCGTGGATGTCGTCACCAGCCGCGTCAGCGCCCATCACTACGCCGACCCCGCCCGCGCGCTCGCCGAGGCCTTCCGCATCCTCCGCCCCGGCGGCGTGCTCATCGTTTCCGATACCGTCGCCCCCGAGAACCCCGCGCTCGATACCTTCCTGAACTGCATCGAGTTCCTGCGCGATCCGTCCCACGTCCGCGACTACCGCGGCTCGGAGTGGATGCGCATGCTGCGCGCCGCCGGCTTCGAACCGGAAATGCTCGAACGCTTCCCCCTCGCCCTCGACGGCGGCGACTGGGTCAAGCGCCAGCAGTGCCCGCCGGAGAAAGTCGCCATGCTCCGCCAGCTCATCGCCGAGGCCGCACCCCCGGTCGCCGTCGCCTTCGAACTCCGCGACGACCCGTGGGGCTTCACCATCCCGATCGCCGTCATGCGCGCCCGCAAACTCGCCTGAACTCCACACCCCCGGCACACGCGCTACCATCGATCGTGGGCGTGCGTGAAACCTCCGCGCCGTCTCAAACGTCCGGACGTCTGAACGGAGGCCCCTCATGCGCCATCAACTGCTGATTCCCGCCGCCCTGGCCGCTCTGGCCCTCGCCGCCGCCGGGCTCCTCTCCGCCTGCGGTGACGACGAGGCCTCCGCCTCCGAACTCGTCATCTCGACGGCGCCACGCGCCTCCGCCGATCCCTCTGCCGCGGGTGAAGCCGCTGCCGCGCTCGGCCTCTTCTCCACCGACCTCTACGCCGTCCTCGCCCGGACCGAGGGCAACCTGGTGTTCTCGCCCTACAGCGCCGCAGTGGCCCTCGCCATGACCCGCAACGGCGCCACCGGCGAAACCCTCGATCAGATGAGCGCTGTCCTCCACGCGGACCAGGCCGGTGACCTCGATGCCGGCCTGAACGCGATCGACCAGGCCCTCGCCACCCGCCCCGGCGAGTACCGCTGGTTCGACAAGACCGTCAACCTCGAACTCGCCACCGCCAACCAGCTCTGGGGCCAGCGCGACTACCCCTTCCACGACGCCTTCCTCGATACGCTCGCCACGAAATACGGCGCCGGCATCCGCCTGGTCGACTACATCAAGGCCACCGAGGACGCCCGCAAGGCCATCAACGCCTGGGTTTCGGACCAGACGCGCGAACGCATCCCGGAGCTCATCCCAGACGGTGTCCTCAACTCCGACACCCGCCTGGTCCTCACCAACGCCATCTACCTCAACGCCCCCTGGATGCACCGCTTCAACAAGGACGCCACAGCTCCCGGCCCCTTCACCCGCCTCGACGGCTCCACGGTCGAAGCCCAGCTTATGCGCCTGAGCGAGGAACTCCGGTTTGCGAAGGGCTCCGGCTACCAGGCCGTCGAACTCCCCTACGTCGATGGCTCGCTCTCGATGCTCGTCATCGTCCCCGATGCGGGCGAGTTCGCGGACTTCCAGTCCGCCTTCAACGCGGACACCCTCGAGACCATCGTCAGCGACCTCAAGACCGCCCAGGTGCAGCTCGCCTTCCCCCGCTTCGAATACCGAACCCAGGCGAGCCTGAAGGACGCCCTCAAGGAACTGGGCATGCCCATCGCCTTCGAGCCTAACCTCGCCGACTTCTCCGCCATGAGCCCCGACGGACAGACCCTCTACATCCAGGACGTCATCCACGAGGCGTTCATCGCGGTCGATGAGGACGGCACCGAAGCCGCCGCCGCGACGGCAGTCATCGTCGGCGATACATCCGCCCCGGTGGATGTCGTCGAACTCACCGTCGACCGCCCCTTCCTCTACGCCATCCGCGATAACGAAACCGGCGCCATCCTCTTCCTCGGCCGCGTGGTAGACCCGTCCTAGATCCGACCGTGAGGGAGGTGCGATGTCTGTCCTGCGAACGCAGCTCCCACGCACACCAGCCCCCAATCCGAGGCGCGCCAGTCATGGCGCGCTGCGATGTCTCTCCCTCGAAGACCGTCGATACCCGCGTACCCACGCCGCATAGGCGCGCGCGTGAAGTGGCGCGGCGCCACCACATTACCCCCTCTCCCGTCGCGGGAGAGGGGTCGGGGGTGAGGGCCTACTTCATCGACTTGAGCAAATCCACGAGAAACGCCTCCGCATCGGCCGCGTAGCTCTCATCGGGGTATACGTACGAGGCGGAGTAGGACGCCTCCTCGGAATCCCACACGATAGTCGTCTTGCCGGGAGTCTGCGCAACGCTCGCGACGACTCCTGGCACGCCGGTTTCGATAGGCTGCGGTTTCACCTTCGCCGCCAATCCGGCGATCCCCTTCTCTGGACGGAGCTGGCCCAAATTCACGCGTCTTCCGTCGTTGCTGCGCAGGACCAGCGTCGCAACCTTCGCCCAGCTGAGATCTCTGATGATTCCATCCTGGTCAGGCCCATTTGGGCCGACCTCGGTGCGAATCACTTCGATCTTCCACCCGGCCGGCAGTTCCGGCTCTCGAACGGGGTAGCCAACCCGCTCCGACGCATCTTGGATGGCCAGCTCCGTTCGCATCGAGTTGGCCGTGACTTGCCCGTTGACCTCGACCCGCGGTCCTGCCTGCGCCGGCGAGCCGATGGCGAAGGCCGCCACCACGGCTATCCCAGCTAAGACGGCGGCTGCGAAAATGAGCTTCGGTATCGATGGGGTTGCAGAGAAGAGTTTCATCGCTAGCGTCCATTTCTCCCGGGTGCAGCACTAACCAACTCGTTCGTAGAGGAAGTGACCCGTGGCCGAACACGCTCCGTCCGGATCGGCTCCCTTCGGGACAGAGAGAACCACGTCACCATTCCCCTCGATGACTGCGAATGTAAAGTAGTAATGACTGGAATAGAATGAATCAGCGTATGAGTCTATGGGAATGTAATCCTCGTTAGTAAAGAGATAGCTTGCACCGTAGATCCAAATGCTCGAGTTAATGGTGGTGCCATCGTACAGCTGAATCCAATTTATGTATGGGTCTTCATACGATTGGTACCCGTATATGTTGAGCTTCGCAAAGTGTCGCCAGTGTACATTATCGCAGCCTCCAAAGACTTGCCCGGCCGTGAACCCGGTTTCCGTGTTCCATCCAACGATATATGTGTTGTAGTAGGAACTCCAAAAGCCGTAGTGATCAGCCCTGGCAACTTGGACGGAGGCGAACGTCACGATGGCTAGCGCTCCAATGCCAATGGCAAGCAGTCGTGATGACGTCATAGTTCTAATGCGTTGCATCATCCTAGGGTCGCCTCCTCGGACTCCCCTTGTCTCGGGTAAGTCTGAGCCGTTAGTCTCAGCTGCACGGTGGGCCGGCGCAAGGTCCGTAAGTTGTGAGTTCGGCGCCGAAGGCGTGTAGTTTCGACACGTCGTTGTCGGTGTGCGTCATCCCGCGCGGAGCCCGGCAGCTTCTTCGGCGTAAGCGAGAAACCGGATACGGTTTCTGACCCACCAGCTCCGTAACTCGCGGGCCGTATCGACGTCGGCTAGCGTCTTGAGGCGCTCGACGGTGCTCTTGACTGCAGACGGAGACAGATCCAGCCGGGCGGCGACCTCGGCTTCTGTTAGACCGTCCGCGAGCAGCCCCAAGAGCCGAACATGCCTTAGATTGATACGCTCGAACGCATCGTTAACGGTATGTGTCGGCATGTCTCGCCCCTTCCCTGTGGCCACGCCGAAGCGTGACTCGCCGCCAAGCGGATGCCCTCCGGTGGGCAAAATGCCAGATCACGGTCGCGAAGTCAATCCCTATTTCTGGGGTGCCCTACAACAGCACGTAGTCCGCCGGGTCCGGCTCCTTCGTCTGTTTCCAGTACTCAATCAGGTTGAACGGCCAGTTCTGCGCCACCCTCCCCTTGTCGTTCTTGTACCAGCTGTTCACGTCGCTGACGCCCCAGACCCGCAGCAGGTTCGCCCGGTCGATGCGCTCGTTGTACGCATCGTGTACCTCCGGCTTGCAGTCCAGCGCGCGCTTGCCCTCGTCCAGCAGCAACTTGATGCAACCGAGCACGTACTGAACTTCGCACTCGGAGAAGTAGATGATGCTGCCGTTCACCACGATGTTCGTGTTCGGCCCATAGAGCAGGAACAGGTTGGGGAAGTTTGGCACCGTGATGCCCATGTAGGCCCGCGCGTCGCCGTTCCACTGCGCATGCAGGTCGGCCCCACCACGGCCCTTGACCCGCATCGGCGTCAGGAACTTCGAAGCCTGGAACCCGGTGCCATAGATGATCACGTCCGCCGGGTACTCCGTCCCGTCGGCCGCAACCACCCCCGCGGCGGTGACCTCTCGGATGCCGTCCGTCACCAGGCGCACGTTGTCGCGCTTCAGCGTGGCCGCCCAGATGCCGTTGTCCAGCACTAGCCGCTTCGCCGCCGGCGGGTACTTCGGCAGCACCTTCTCCAGCAGGTCGGGCCGGTCGCCGAACTGCATCTGCATGTAACCCGTGAGCAGCATCCGCAGCTGGTCGTTCGCCTCGCTCACCGCCAGCGTCTTCGGCTCCCAGCTCTCGTCCACCGTCGCTGCTGCGAGCATCCCATCGGTCGTGTTCCAGAACAGCCAGAACCGGTACCAGTGCACGTAGTGCGGCACGTGCCGGAAGAGCCACTGCAGGCCGCCCGGCACCTCGTCGTGGTATTGGGGCACCGGCACCAGCCACGGCGGCGTCCGCTGGAACACCGTCAGGTCCGCCACCTCCGGCGCGATCGACGGGATGAACTGGGCCGCACTCGCCCCCGTCCCGATAACCACCACTCGCTTCCCCTTCAGGTCTACGCTGTGGTCCCAGCGGGCCGAGTGGAACGATGGGCCCCGGAACGTCTCCATCCCCTTGATCTCCGGCATCTTCGGCCGGTTCAGCTGCCCCACCGCGCTGATCACGCCCTGGACTTCGACCGTCTCCTCGGCCCCGTTCGCGCCACGCACCTGCAGCCGCCACGACCCGCTCGCTTCGTCGAATGCCGCCTCCAGCACCTCGGTGTTGAAGCGCACGTGCTCGCGGATGCCGTACTCACCCGCCACGTCGCGGAAGTAATCGAGCAACACATCCTGCGTCGAATAGTGCTTGGGCCAGTCCGTTTTCTGGGCGAACGAGTAGCTGTAGAACGCGTTCGAAACGTCGACCCGCGCCCCCGGGTAGGTGTTCTCCAGCCACGTGCCGCCTACGTCGTGGTTCTTCTCCAGGATGACAAACGGCACGCCTGCCTGCTTCAGCCGGATCCCCGCCAGGATGCCTGACATCCCTGCCCCGATGATCGCCACGGTGAAGGGCACGTTCGGGTCTTTCCGCCACTGCGGCGCACGCGGGTCCTCGCCCTCCGGCCCGAGCTCTTCCAGCAGCAGCGGCAGGTAGTCGTCCGAAGCCTGCGACCCCGTCATCCACGCCGTGATGCGCTTGATCGCGTCTTCGAGCGGGGCCGGGGTCCTGGTCTCACCCTCAATGCGCAACTGCTTCAGCGCCTCAAATGCGATCTCCCGCGCGGCTTCCTGCTGCTGGGGGCTCATGCCGCCCTGGGGCACGCCCGGCGCAATCCCCGGCGGGCGCAGCTCCGCCCGCAGGATGGTGAAGTCGCCCGTTGCCTGCGCCAGCGCCGGCAAGAGCGCCGGCAGGAATGCGTCGGCCAGCGCCGCCCGGATGGCGGCGTCGTCGGCGGTGATTGGTTCGGTCGTGCGTGTGAGGGCCATGGTGGTGAACTCCCGTGTATCGGTCTGTGAGCGCTGTCCCGGCGTCCGCGGCAAAGATTACCCGCATTGCGGCCACATTGCTGCTAACAACCAGGGAAATCGCAAAAACCAGGATCCGGGCAGGCCGCTGCTACCCGGCAGGACCGACCCTGAGGGCCAGCTCACCCCGCCCGATCGCCCGCTCCTCCTCCACCGCCATCCCCACCGCGGCCAACGCTGTGCGCAATTCATCCTTGCCCGGCGACTCCTCCTCCGCCGGGTCGATCACCAGCCACGCCATCGCGCCGCCGGCATCCACCATCCAGGCCAGCCGCTGCAGCGTGCCGCCGTCCATGTGCCGCTTCTCCGGCCACCAGACGATCCGGGCGGCGGGCTCGGCGGTCAGCAATGTGCTCGCGAACGACGGCCGCGGCTTCATCGCCCCCGACTCCGCCAGCACCGAATCCGGCGCAGAGATCACCATGATCGACCCGTCATCGGTCGTCAGCCCCAGGTCGGTCAGCGCACCCATCCCGCAAACGGTACCAGCCACCGGCCCCGCCGTCGCGGCGCTTCACCTGCGCGGCCTCCCGGCAAAGGCATCGGATACAGTGAGGGGGCCATGAAGATGAAGAAGCAAGGCCACCGGGGTCGGAGTCAGACCGGGTCGCCGCTCCCCGGCCACGCGGAGCCGCTCATCCCCGGGACGCGAGCCTTCCGGGAGGAGGCTCATCGCCAGTCGCTGGCCATTGCCCGAAGCCCGGATGACGCAGAGGACCAGCGGTTCGTCGACGCGATCGCTTACTGGCCCGAGGATTGAGTCTCAAGAACCGCAGAGATCAGCTCAGGCCCGCGACTGCCTTCCGGTCCTCCGCCCACAGCCACGCCACGATCGCCTCCCGGATGTTTGCGAGCGCTTCCTGCTCGTCCTGGCCCTGCGTCGCGCAACCCGGCAGCGCCGGGCACGCCGCCACGACCCAGCCGTCCTCGTCTGATTCGAGCGTCACGTGGAACAGCATGGCCTCAGTCTACCAGAATGCAGCTTCAGCCCGGTTGCGGTGCGCGCGTGCACACGAAAGTCCTTAGTCCTCAGTCCTCAGTCCTCAGTCCCGAGCCCCGCTACCGGATCAGCTTCCGGCGCTTCGCCGAGTTCGAGCCCTTCCCCGTCGCCGCGCGCTTGCCGCCGCTCCCCAGCGTCCGGATCTGCTCGTCCGATGGCCCGCTCGGCTTCGCCAGCACCGGGGCCGCCGGCTTCGAGGGCTTCGGGCCCGCACCGTTCCCATCCCCGCCCGCCCCCGCCGCTGGCGCCTGGGCTTCCTGCGGCACGATCCGCACCTTGAACACCGTCCGCGCCACCTGCTTGCGGATGTTCGCCACCAGCTGCTGGTACATGTCGTGGCCTTCGCGCTTGAACGCTACCAGCGGGTCCACCTGCGCATAGGCCTGGAGCCCGATGCTCTGGCGCAGCTCTTCGATCGCTGTCAGGTGCTCCCGCCAGTGCGTGTCGATCGACTCCAGGAGCAGCCAGTGCTCCACCTTCCGCATGTTCTCGGCGCCGACCATCTCTTCAATCTGCTCGTAGCGGTCTTCCGCCCGGTCCAGCATCTCGTCGGTCAGCTCGTCGCCAAGCTCCTGCATCTCCGCAATCGAGGGCACGTCTTCCGGCGGGAAAACCTCTCGTAGCTCGGCTTCCACCAGTTCCAGCGACATCACATCGCTGGTGTTCGCGTTCCGAAGGACCCGCTCGACTTCCGGCAGGAGCATCGCGTCGACCACATTGTCCCGCGTGTCGACGCCCTTCAGGATCATGTCCCGCTGCTCGTAGATCTGCTTCCGGTGTTCGTTGATGACGTCGTCGAACTCCACGAGCCGCTTGCGGATGTCGAAGTTGTGGCCCTCCACCTTCGTCTGCGCCTGCTCGATCGCCCGCGTCACCATCCGCGATTCGAGCGGCATTTCCTCGGTCATCCCGAGCTTCTGCATCATCCCCGGCACCCAGTCCGGCGAGAACCGCTTCATGATGTCGTCCCCGAACGAGACGAAGAAGCGGCTCGAACCCGGGTCCCCTTGCCGCCCGGCGCGCCCCCGCAGCTGGTTATCGATGCGCCGTGATTCGTGCCGCTCCGTGCCAATCACGTGGAGCCCGCCCAGGTCCGCAATCCCGTTCCCCAGCTTAATGTCGGTACCGCGCCCGGCCATGTTCGTCGCGATGGTCACCGCGGCCCGCTGGCCCGCGTCCTTCACGATCAACGCTTCACGTTCGTGCTGCTTCGCGTTCAGCACCTCGTGCGCGATGCCCTTGCGCGTCAGCAGCGTCGCAAGGTACTCCGACTTCTCGATCGAGGTCGTACCAACGAGCACCGGGCGTCCCGCCTTGTTCATCTCCTCGATCTCGTTGACTACCGCGTTGAACTTCGCACGCTCGTTGATGTAGACCACGTCCGCCTGGTCATCGCGGACCATGGGACGGTGCGTGGGGATCACAACCACGTCGAGCGAGTAGATCTTCGCGAACTCCTCCGCCTCGGTCTCCGCCGTACCGGTCATACCCGCCAGCTTCTCGTACAGCCGGAAGAGGTTCTGGAACGTGATCGTCGCGTAGGTGATCGACTCCCGCTGGACCTGCAGCCCTTCCTTCGCCTCCACCGCCTGGTGGATGCCATGGCTCCAGCGCCGCCCCGGCATCAACCGCCCGGTGAACTCGTCGACGATGATGATCTCGCCGTCTTTGACGACGTAGTCCCGGTCGATGCGCTTCAGGTACTCCGCGTCGAGCGCCGCTTCCAGGTGGCGCGCCAGGCGCGGGTCGCCTTCGAACAGGTCTGGAATACCGAGCGCCCGCTCCACCCGCGTGATCCCGTCTTCGGTGAGGGCGATGTGCTTCGCCTTGTGGTCGACCTGGTAGTCGGCGTCCTCGCGGAGCCCCTTGAGGGCCTTCGCGAACTTCACGTACGTCGCGCTCGCCTCTTCCGCGTTGCCGCTGATGATGAGCGGCGTGCGCGCTTCGTCGATCAGGATGTTGTCAACCTCGTCGATGATGGCGAAGTACAGCGGCCGCTGCGCCTTTTCGTCCCATTCGCGCACCATGTTGTCGCGCAGGTAGTCGAACCCGAACTCATTGTTCGTCCCGTAGGTGATGTCCGCCCGGTAGACGTCCCGGCGCGAGCACGGCCGCAGGTCTTCGAGTCCGCCCGTGCTGCCTTCCTCGCCCGGCACGTATCCCGGCTCGTACATGTACGAAACGCCGTTGTTCTGGATGATCCCGATGCTCATCCCCAGCGACTGGTAGACCGGCCCGTACCAGACGGCGTCGCGCCGCGCCAGGTAGTCGTTGACCGTGATCACGTGGACGCCCCGGCCCGCCAGCCCGTTCAGGTAGACGGGCGCAACGGCGGTGAGCGTCTTGCCTTCACCGGTCCGCATCTCGGCGATCTTGCCCTCATGCAGCACGATGCCGCCCATGAGCTGCACATCGTAGGGGCGCTCCCCCACCTTTCGGAAGGCAGTCTCGCGCGCAACCGCGAACGCTTCGGGCAGGATGTCGTCCAGGTCCTCGCCATCCGCCAGGCGGGCCTTGAACTCCGCGGTCTTCGCGAACAACTCGTCGTCGGAAAGCTTCGCGTATTCGTCTGAGTACTCGTTGACTTCCGCGACGGTCGTGGAGAGCCGCTTCAGCTCGCGTTCGTTCGAGTCACCGAGGATGCGGCTGATAAATCCAAGCTTGGCCATAACACTCCCAGTGTATCCCATAGCCCTGTTCAGGGATTGGCAACCTGCCTCTCGTGCTGTGCCTCAGGCCCCGGCCAATCTCGCCAGCGCTGTCACCAGGGCGGCGATGACCACCGCGGCTAGCAACGGCGCGCGCAGGGCGATGCACACCGCTGCCGCGCCAACGCCTGCCACGCGCGCGTCCACCGTCAGCGCCTGGCCCTCCCCGAACGTGTTCGTCACCACCAGTGCCGCAAGGAGTGCCGGGGCGAGCGCCGCCACCAGCGGGCCAACCCGTCCCGGCAGCTCCCGCCCACCGAAGACGACCGGCCCCGCGGCCTTCATCGCCGCCGCCGCCGCGCCAACGATCACGGTGGCCAGCCATGTGTCGCTCACTTCCGCCTCCACCCCGCGAGGCACGCCAGGGCGGCGACGATGATGGGGATACCGGGTCGCGCCACCGGGATGAGGACGCCTGCAATCACCGCGCCCCCGATGGCTGCCGCCACGGCTGTCCGGCTTCGTATCTGGGGCACCAGCAACGCCAGGAACAGCGCCGGGAATGCCGCGTCGAGCCCGAGCGTCTCCGGGTCGCCAAGCGCGTCTCCGCCCAGCACCCCCAGCGCTGTCCCGGCGACCCACGAAACGTAGATGGCGCTCCCCGCCCCGAGCAGCGCGCCCCGGTCGAACGTCCCATCGCCCCGGTTGGCGACTGCCCACGACTCATCGATGATCAGCTGGCTCTGGAAGAACCGCGAGAGCACCGGCCCCCGCAACACCGGCGCCACCGAAAACCCGATCGGTATGTACCGCGCCGCCAGCAGGACCGCCGCCGTCACCGCCGCGCCCAGCCCGCCTCCGTCCCCCAGGATCGCCACGACCGCGAACTGCGAGGCCCCCGTGAATGCTGTCAGCGACATCACGATCGGCGCCACCAGCCCGAACCCATTCGACCGCGCCAGGACACCGAACGACACCCCGAACGCCCCGACCGCCACGCACAGCGGCACCGATGCGCGTAACCCGTACGCGAATCCACCTCCACCCTGGCCCTGTTCGACGGATCTGCGAGTGCGCGCCTGGGGCATCGACTTCGGAGTGAACCACAGGCCCCGGCTTCCCCGCCAGTTGTCTCGCGGTCTACGCGGTCGAGATCACCCGCTCCCGATCAAACCCGCGCTGGGCGCTTCGCCATAGCATCAGGTCAACCAGCCCAACTGCCGCCGCGAACACCACCCACGTCACCACCGTCGCCGGGATCGTCCGCGTCACCACCAGCAACACCGGCAACATCCCCGGCAGCAGCACCAGCCCGCTCAGGTGTTCCGCAACCCGCACGTCTTTCGCCCGCGCTGAAAACGTCATCCCGGTGAGCGTGGAGAACAGCGCCAGCAAGGGCGCCAACAGCACCATCCCGAACGGCCACGTCCAATCCAGCGCCGCCCCACGGACCTCGCTATGCACCGCCCCTGCCACCACGCCCATGTACGCGACGTAGATCCCCAGCGACATGGCGATGGTCGGGATCACGATCGCCAGCACCTTGCCCGCCAGGAACTGCCGGTCGCTCATCGGCAGCGTCAGCAGTGGCTCCAGCGTCCCCTGGTCGCGCTCACCGATGACCCCATAGGCCGCCATCGTCGCTGGCACGATCACCGGCGTCAGGAAGAAGCAGAACATCGCCTGCCCCACCGCCAGGTTCACCCCGCCCGGCGCCCGGTCGATGTCGAAGAACACCAGGTTCAGGATCGGCAGGACCAGGAATGCGATCGGCAGGATCGTCGCGGTAGCCAGGATCATCCGGTGGTGCCGGAACTCCCGCCATTCTTTGCGCATCAGCGCCCGCACCGGCGGCGCCACGGTCATCACACTCATGCCGCTTCCTCCAGTTCCGGCCGGATGCTCCGGGCCATCAGCTCCAGGTACACGCGCTCGAGGTCACCCGCCTGCCTCACCGAAACTACCTTCGCGCCCGCATGCACCAGCCGCGCGACCAGGTCCGGCGTGTCGCGGGCAGCATCCTGGAGCCGGCAGCTCAACCGGCCCCTGGACCACTTGATCTCCGCGACCCCCGGAAGCGATTCGACCGCCCGCTGCACTGGCAGGTCTGCCGCTCCGTTGAACTCGACTTCGATGACGTTGCCCAGGAGCCGCGCGCGCAACTGGCCGGGGGTGCCCAATTCCAGGAGCTCGCCTTCGCGCAGGATGGCCACCCGGTCGCAGAGCCGTTCCGCTTCCGCCAGCCGGTGCGTGTTCATCAGCACCGTCGCGCCATCGCGCACCAGGTCGCGGATCATCCCCTCCATCGCCACCGCCGCCGAGGGGTCGAGCCCCGACGAGGGCTCGTCGAGCAGAAGCACCGGCGGCCGATGCACGATCGCCCGCGCGAGTGCCACCCGCTGCTTCAGCCCCTTCGAAAGCTGCCCAACGCGCTCACGGCGCCGGTCTACCAGCCCGACGAACTCCAGGGCCGAGCGGATCGCCGCCTCCGGCTCGGCCAATTCGTGCGCCTCCGCCCAGAACCGCAGGTTGTCCTCGATCGTCAGCCGCTCGTACAGGCTCGGTTTTTCGGGCATCACGCCGATGTTCCGGCGCACCTGCATCGCGTCGCCCACCACGTCCCACGAGAGCACCGCCGCCTTGCCCCGTGTCGGGTGAAGGAGCGTCGCCAGCATGCGCAGCGTCGTTGTCTTTCCCGATCCGTTCGGGCCAAGCAGACCGAACACCTCGCCCCGCGCGACCTCGAGATGCAAGGGCTGGAGCGCCACCCGCTCCCCGAACGTTCGCCCCGCCCCCTGGAGTTCTATCGCCGGCCCAGCACTCATCACACCCAGAGAATCGGCATCGACGACGCCGCAGGCCAGCTTTGCAATACGTGTTGGTGTTTACCCGGCCGTTTCGCGCGACCTACCTGTCTGCGCCGGCCGTGAGTTCCGCCCGTACCTCGTCGAGTATCGCCTCCGCTGCGGCGAGCGCGTCCGCCGACTGCTGCCCCACGGCCGGGTCCAGCTTCGCGATCGCTTCCTTCAGGAGGTTCGCGCCCTTGGTCAGGCCTTCCACCGCCTCCGCGACCTTTCCCCTGAGCGCCTCGGGCGCCCCTGTGGGCGCCTGCACCGCGGCCAGCGCCGCCGCCTTCGCGATCACGAGGTCCGCGTCTGCCGTCAGCAAGCCCGGCACCTTCGGGTCTGCCTGGTTCTGCTGTGCCGCGAGCATGTCGTCGTTCAACTGGTTCACCGCCTCGGCAAGCGTGTCCGCGGCCTTGAGCGCGTCCCCGTACCACGCGGTCAGCGGGTCCGACGTCGGCGCTGCCGTGGGGGAAGGCGTCAACAGTGCTGCCGCGGTGGCCGTCTTTCGGATGTTCTCGAACTCGTCCTCGCTGCTCCCACCGCAGGCGCCCACCAGCAGCCCCGCAGCCGCAACCCAGGCCACAGCGATGGCCACAACCTCTCGCGAAATCTTCACGCGCTCAACGTACCGCAAATCGTCGTACTCGGATCGCGGCCACCCAGCCCGGTTTCCTGTCCCCACCAGAAACACGAGCGGCCAGCAGTGGCGGTCCAAACTCTTTGCCCATAACCACCTACCGCGCCATCCGCCCACCGTCGACCGGGATGATCTCGCCGGTCAGGTAGCTCGCGTCAGCGCTGCACAGGAATGCCACCAGTGCCGCCACCTCTTCCGGTTCGCCGTAGCGCCCCATCGGGTTGGTCGCCACCATGCGCTCCTTCGCCTCCCCGGGGGCGTCCGGATTCATGCCGCGTTCCAGTGCCCGCATCATCCGCGTTTCGATCGGCGATGGGCACACCGCGTTCACCCGGATCTTCGCGGGCGCCAGCTCCAGTGCCGCCGTCTTCGTCATCCCCACCACCGCGTGCTTGCTCGCTCCGTACGCGATGATCCCGGGAGTCCCGCTCAGCCCGGCGATCGAGGCCGTGTTCACGATGGCGCCGCCTCCCCCGGCCGCCATCACCGGCGCGACGTGCTTCATCCCGAGCCAGACGCCCTTCACGTTCACGGCCAGCACCCGGTCGAACTGGTCCTCCGGGTAGGCCAGCATCGGCCCGATCCAGCCCTCGATCCCCGCATTGTTGAAGAACGCGTCGATCCGCCCGAAGCGCTCCTTCGCGGCCGTCACGTACTTCTCCACGTCCGCCGCTTTCGTTACGTCAGCAGCGACCGCGAGCGCGCTCTGCCCCGCTCCCTCCACCGCCGACACGGTCTCCTCCAGCCCGCTGCCGGGCAGGTCCACCGCGACGACGTTCGCCCCTTCGCTCGCGAACCGCACTGCCGCCGCCCGCCCGATTCCCCCGGCCGCGCCGGTGATCACCACTACCTTGCTTGCAAACCGCTGTTCCATTGCTTTCCCCTTGAAGTGTGTAGTGCTACTCCCGGCTGGCCGCGGGCGCAACCCCGCTCCCCGCGACAACGACCGCCCGCGCGGTTCGTCCCTTGAGCGATGAAGCGACGATCGCCGTGGATGATGCGATCGCCGCCACCAGGAACGCTACCCGGATGCCGTCGACCAGCGCACCCTCCGGGAGGTCCGCCAGCCGTTCGGCGCTGAAGCCGGCCGATGCCGTTGAGACCGCCACCACGATCGCGCTCGCCATTGCCAGCCCCGTGGCGTTGCCGATGTTCCGGGCCGTGCCCACCGCCGCCGAGGCCGTCCCCAGCCGGTCCTTCGGCACGCTGCCCATGATCGCCGAGCTGTTGGGCGACATAAAGATGGCCGTCCCGATCCCGATCAGCGCCAACCGCAGCACAAGCATCGGCACTGGTGTCCCTGCGTTGATGGTCGCCATCGAGAGGAGGCCGATCGAAACGAGGGCAATCCCGAACGTCGTCTGGTGCTGGAACCCGTACCGGTCCGAGACCCGCCCGCTCACCGGCGAAAGCAACAGCATCATGCTCGGTACCGTCGCCATCACCAGCCCCGTCCGCGCCGTGGAGAAGTCCTTCACTTCCTGCAGGTAGAACGGCAGCAGGAACGTCACCGCGGATTGACCCGCGAAGCTCAGCGCCAGGCTCGAAACGCCAACGCTAAAGGCCCGCACCTTGAACAGCGCCAGCGCCACCACCGGGCTCACTGCTTTCGATTCGATCCGCAGGAACGCAATCAGCGCGCAAATCGCGAAGATCAGCAGCCCAACGATCACTGGCGAACCCCACCCCCACGACTGCCCCCGGTTCACCGCCAGTAACGCCGACGAAAGCGCCACGAACAGCGCTACAGCCCCCGGGATGTCCAGCTTCCGCGATGTCCCCGCCGGCAGCGGCTCCGAAGGGCGGATGAACAGGAACGCCAGCGTCATCGCGATGATCCCGATCGGCACGCGCAGGTAGAAAATCGACTGCCACCCGAACAGCCCCAGCAACACGCCGCCGATGATCGGCCCCGACATCAGCCCGGCCCCGACAACCGAACCGGTCGTCCCCAGGGCCTGGCCCCGCTCCTCCGGCGGGAACGCGTCCGTCACGATGGCGTTCCCGTTCGCCATCGCCAGCGAGACGCCGATCGCCTGGAAGAACCGGTACGCGATGAGCTGCTCGATGGTCTGGGCGAAGCTCGCGATAGCCATCCCGAGCGTGAAGATCACCCAGCCCGTGATGTACACCCGCTTCCGCCCATAAAGGTCGCCCACGCGCCCGGCGGTCAGCGTCAGGCCCGTCACCACCAGGCTCGAGATCAGCGTCGCCCACACCACCGTGTCCGGCGAACGGTCGAACTCCCGCGAGAGCGTCGGCAGTGCAACGTTCACGATGCTGAAGTCCATGGTCGCCATGAAGGTGCCGAACGCGACCGCGATCAGGCAGCGCCACTTGTAAGCCATCGGCCCGGATTATGGGGCCCCTCCAGAGTCCTGTCAGGTTGCCGAAACCGCCCAGCGCAGCTCCCACACGCGTACGGGCTCATCGCTCCCCGGCATCGCCGCTTCCCCCCGGTCCGCGAACGCGAATCCCTTCCCCGCGGCCAACTCCCTCACGACATTCGCGACCAGCACCTCGCCGCCGTCTGCCATCGCCGCAATCCGCTCCGTGTTCACCACCACCGCCCCGAAGAGCTCGTCGCCCTCTGCAATCGGTTCACCCGCGTTGATGCCAACCCGCACGCGCAGCTCTACCGGGAGGTCCGCGCTCGCGTCGGCCAGTTCGCGCTGCAGGTCCACGGCGCACTCCAGCGCCGACTGCGCCGTGGCGAACCGCGCCAGGAACCCGTCGCCCGTTGAAAGGACCTCGATGCCGCCATGCGCAGCCAGTGCCTGGCGGGTGATTCGCTCGTGTTCGCGCAAGACGATCCGCCCACGCTCGTCGCCCAGCGTCCGGATGATCGCCGTGTGGCCCTCAATGTCCGTGTACAGGAGCGTGCAGAACCCCGAACTGGGCACCGGGTGCCGGGCGGGCAATTCCTCGATCTCCAGGAATTCGCAAAACGCCCGGACGATCTCCGCCGGCCCCTGGGTCAGGAAAAACAGCGACGTGCCGGGAAATGGCATGAGGCTCGCATCACGGATCGAAGCCGCCAGCCGCCGCGCCGTCGCCGGGGGCGGCGCATTGCCCTCCATCCGGTGAGCAACCATCACCGGGCAGCGCACCAGCGGCAGGCACTCAGCGATGTCCGCCTCCAGGTAATCATGCAGGATCGCCTCGTGGATGGCCGCGCTCGATGACTCCCGCATAATTCGCGCGATCCGGTGTGCTGACGCCGCGTTGTCCCATCCCGCCACGATGGCGTGCGCTGCCGCCTCGCAGAATAGCCCCCAGTCGGTCGCGCTCAGCTGGCGCAGCGCTTCGAACCGCGGCGTCCGCATGTCCGTCCCCCGCTGCACCGCCATCCACAACACCAGGCGGCTCACGCGCTCCGGGTTGCGCGCCGCGAAGGCGATCGCCGCGGGCCCCGCCTGCACCGGCGCAATCAGCCCGAAACGCTCGACCCCGGCCCGATCCGCAACCGCCCGCAGGTCCTCGACCATGGTCTCGAGCGTGTGCGTCTGCCCCTCCGCCGAAGACAGCCCGCACCCCCGCGTGTCATAGCGGATCAGCCGGAACTGTTGCAACAGCCCCGAGTACCAGGCGTTGAAGTCCGGGTCCTGCCATTCCAGCTGGATGTGAGTGAACGGCATGGTAGGCATCTGGATGACCGGCGGGCCGCTCCCGAGCGACCAGAAGGCGATGCTCGCACCGTCGGCCGTCAATGCGTACTGGATGCGCGGGTCCATGGCGGTGGATTGTACGCACCCCTGCCAGCGCGGGAGCTATCCAAACCTCAGATTCCCACGAGGCAGCCTAACCCGGCTTTTGCACCAGCACCGGCCGCCCACTTGTCCGGATCACCGCCTCAGCCACACTGCCCGCCAGCACATGCGAAATCCCGGACCGTCCGTGGGTGGCCATCACGATGACGTCCGCATCCAGCTCGTTCGCCAGCTCCGTGATGGCCTGGGCTGCATTGCCCGACCACTTCACGTGCGCCACGCTCGCCGCCTGCGGGATCTCCTTCGCCGCAATCGCCTCGAGCTCCTCGCGCAACTCGATCCCCTTTCGGGCCATCGCCTCGCCGTGGCTCTCAACCAGCCGCGGTGGTGGCGCCTGGACCGTGGTCTTCCCGACTGTTGCCGCCGGCGGTTCTCCAACGACACGCTCCAGCCGCCCCCGGACATCCTTCGGGTCCATCACCCGCAGAAGGTGAATCTCAATCCCGGGCGACATCTCGATCAACCTGCGCACCGAGGGCATGATGCCCATCGCGGTGTCGCTTCCATCCAGCGGTACTATGGCTTTCATCTGCGGTCTCCTCCATCTGGTGCATGGTACTTTCCCGCCGGACTTCGCCCGGGTGAACCGCCAAAGGGGCCTGCCCTACGGACCGTTAGTCTATCCCAAGCCACAGATCGTGATGAAGATATCTCGCGGTACCCCTTGCAGACTCGCTGAGTGAATGCTAAAACTCATATCGGGTCGCGCTGGATGCTGTGTCCGCTCCACACATCCACCGGCCCCTTTTCTTTGCCCCGAACCCCGGGTGGTTCCAACCCACCTGAATCCGTACACTTGCACCCGGTATGAAGACGCTCCTCCTCCGCCTGGCCCTCGTCTCCGCCCTCGCTTTCGCGGCACTCGGCGCCATCGCGCCCGCCGCCGCTGACAACGAAGGGGTTCGCTCCGTCTTCCAGGCCAGCGACAACGGCACCGACATCCTCCCCGGAACCCTCTGGTCGCTCGCCGGAGTTGCCGTGGGCGCCGTCGTCATGGGCACCCTCTACCTCTTCAAGCGCCGGGTCGGCGGCTTCCCCGAAGACCCCGCCTGGACCGCCCCCATCAGCATCATGCGCTCCCGCGACCTCCCCGGCGACGACGCTGCCAACGGCCACGGCAGCCCCCACGATGCTCACGGCGCCGGGCACGCCCCCGCCCACTAAGCCCCTCCCGCCGCCTCCCGGGGAACTCCATGCCCAAGACGCTCCGCGTTGTAGAGTCCGATCCCCGCTGGCCCTCCTTCTTCGATGCCGAGGCCGCCCGGATCCGCGCTGTCTGCCAGGATCCCAACCTCGTCATCGAGCATGTCGGCAGTACGGCCGTTCCCGGTCTTCCCGCTAAGCCCATCGTCGATATGGCCCTCTTCGTGCCTACCTTCGAAGCCGGCGAAGCCTACATCGACCCCATCCGCTCGCTCGGCTACGACTACCACGGTGTCGCCGGCGTTCCCGGCCGCCGCTACTTCGACCTCCCCAACCCCGTCGCGGGCGAACTCGACCTCTTCCACCTCCACATGTACCCGGCCGGTCACGCCGATGCCGCCCGCCTCCTTGCCTTTCGCGACCACCTCCGCACCCACCCCGCCGAGCGCGAGGCCTACGCCGCGCTCAAGCGCGATCTCGTCGCCCGCTATCCCAGCGACATCCTCCTCTACATCGGCGGAAAGACGGCCTTCATCCGCCGGGCCTATCGCGCCATTGCGGGGCTGCCCCCGGCTCCCGCCGAGGTCGTGCCCTACAGCGCGGAGTGGCCCCTGGAGTTCGAGCGCGAGGCCGCCCGCCTCCGGGAGGCCGTTGGCGAAAGCGCCATCGGCATCGAGCACGTCGGCAGCACCGCTGTCCCCGGCCTCTCCGCCAAGCCCATCATCGACATGATGCTCGCCGTCGAGGACTTCGATGCCGCCCGCCCGCTGGTCCACCGCATCGAGGAGCTGGGCTACTGGTACTGTGGCGAAAATGGCATCCCCCGCCGCCACTACTTCATCAAGGAAGATGATGCGGGCAACGTTACCCATCACCTCCACACCCTCGAGGACGCCAGCCTCGAAGCGCGCAAGCACCGCCTCTTCCGCGACCACCTCCGCGCCCACCCGGCCGACCGCGACGCCTACGGCGAGCTGAAGCTCAGACTCGCAGCCGCCCACGGACAGGACCGGGCCGCCTACCAGGAGGGCAAGACCGCCCTCATCGAGCGCATCCTCCGCGATGCCGGCTGGGAGGGCGAAGTCCCCAGCGCCGAGCGCGATCGCCGGTAGCTACGAATCCCGCATCGCGTCCAGGTCCGCGTTTTGCGTCGCCGCGTTCGCCCCGATGAGCGCATCCCGCATTTGCGCCGCCAGGTCCGCCATTCCGCCCGGCGAATACGGCACGAAGATGGTGTTCGCCCGCGATGAGGCCCCGATCTCCTTCACCGTGTCGTAGTGCTGCGTCATCAGCACCAGCTGCATGATGCTCTCCGGAGTCGTCCCCGAAATGCTCTGCGCGAACTGGTCCACCGACTCCCGCAACCCATCGATGATCGCCCGCCGCTGGTTCGCGATGCCCTGGCCCTGGAGCGCCTTGCTCTCTGCTTCGGCCTCGGCCGCCTTCACCTTCAGGATCTTGTCGGCCTCGCCCCGCTCCTGTGCCGCCTCCCGCAGCCGCTTCGCCGCGTTGATCTCGTTCATCGACTCTTTCACCTTCTTGTCCGGGTCGATGTCCGTCACCAGCGCCTGCACGATCTGGTAGCCGAATTCGCCCATCTCGCCCAGCAGCTCCTGCTTCACCGCGATGGCTACCTCATCCTTGCGCTCGAACACGTCGTCCAGCTCCATCTTCGGCACGCGCGCCCGCACCGTGTCGAACACGTACGCCGTAATCTGCACCGTCGGCTGGTCCAGCCGGTAGAACGCGTCGTACACCTGCTCCGGGATCACCATGTACTGCACCGCCACGATCGTGTGCACGAACACGTTATCCAGCGTCTTCGTCTCCACGTTTACGTCCAGCTGCTGCACGCGGAGGTTTATCCGCCCTGCCACACGGTCGATGATCGGCACCTTGAAGTTCAGGCCCGACCGGGCCACCCGCTGGAACTTCCCGAACCGTTCGACCACTGCCGCCGTCTGTTGCTCCACTGTGAAGAACGATGAGAACAGCACGATCAGCACCAGCACCGCCACCACGCCCAGGATGATCAGTCCGGCCATCTTTGCCCCTTTCCGCCCGGTTTCCCGGCGCCTCGCAACGTTGCAGTATACGCGCTGAGCATGCTCGCGGACCGAGCTCGCGCATTCGCGGCCGGGCCGCCCCTCTTCGCTGCTCAGCCCTGCGGGGGATGGCAAACCCTGTTTCAGCGGATATGCTGTGCGAATCCAGGGTGCCGCGGAGGGGGGTGAGCTCCCGGGCTGGAGGTCGCCTGTGGGGGAATTTGTCGACGCCATCCGGGTCCACACGCCCGGAAACGCGTTCGAGGCGGTGCTGCTTGCCGCCGTGCTCCTTATTGCGTTCCTCGCGTTCCGGCGCGTGGCCGGTCTCGCCACGGGCGTCATGGCTGCCGGCATTGGGCTGGGCGCCTTCGTCCAGATCGGCCACCCGTCCATCCCCATGGCTATCGCTCTCGCGGGCCTCCTGCTCGCCCGGAGTGCCCCCGCCACCGGCCGGACGCACTCCTGGTTGCCCTTCGCCCGCCAGCTCGCGGCCGTCTTCGCCGGCTTCATCCTTTACGAAATCGCCCGGTTCAACGTCGTCGCCGAACGTGCCCCGGCAGTCCGCAACGCGACCCGCGTGGTCGATTTCGAGAAGGCCCTCGGGAGCTTCTTCGAACCCGACCTCCAGCGCGTCCTCACCTCCACCGGCTGGCTGACGCACACCTTCAACGCCTTCTACTCCCACGGGTTCCTCGCCGTGGTTGCGGGCGCCATCCTCTGGCTCTATTTCGCCAGCCCCGAGCGCTATCGTCTCTATCGCAACGCCCTCGGGCTCTCCACAGTGCTCGCCATCGTCCTCATCGCGTTCTTCCCCACCGCGCCACCCCGCCTCTTCCCCGCGCTCGGTATCGAAGACACCGTGGTCCAGCTCGGCCGCGAACACTCCTTCGCGAACGAATACGCCGCCATCCCCAGCCTTCACGTCGGCTGGCTCTCACTCACCGGCTACGTGCTCGCGCTGCCCTACAGCCGCTGGCGGTTCTGGGCGATCGCCCTCCTCCCCGGCCTCGCCATGCAGACCACCGTCATCGTCACCGGCAACCACTACTGGATCGACGGCGTGATCGGGACGCTCATCTCCGTGGGCCCCGCGCTCGCTCTGCGCCACTGGCGGCCACTCTCCGCCCTGCCGCGCCGCGCGCAATCCTGGCTCGCCAGCCACCGCCCCGGCCCCGCCGGCGCTCGGCGCGTCCAACTCACCGTCCTCACCCTGGGCGGTCTCTTCCTCTACCTTGGCGTTGCCCAGTTCGTTCGTCCCGGCTTCACCGATTTCTGGGGCTACCTCTTCTTCCAGGTCGGCGCCACCGTCTTCCTCCTCGTGGCCGGCGAGTTCGTCTTCTCTCGCGAAGGCGGCCTCTCCGGCCTCACCCACATCATCGCAATCGTCTGTAGCTTCGCCGATGTCCTCGGCACCGACGGCAACCTCTACGCCCGCATCGACGAATACGACAAGATCACCCACTTCATGGGCACCGCCGCCATCACCGCCGGCATCTACGACATCCTGCACGCACTCTCCATCCGCCGTGGTTCTACCCGCCCCGCCGTCGAACGCCTCTACCTGGCCGTCGCCATCGGTATCGCCGCCGGCATCGCCTGGGAGGTCTACGAGTACCTCGGCGACCGCGTCTTCCATACCACCCGCACCCAGGGCCGCTGGGATACCTTCAACGACCTTGTCTCCGACACCCTCGGCGCGTTCACGCTCGGTATGCTCCTCTGGTGGCAGGAGCGCACATCCGCCGCGCCGGTTCCCTCCGAAGAGGCCTACGTTCCGCCACCCGGCGGAGGCTGAACCTGCCCAGGCCCGGACCGCGCCTATAATCACTCCTCGTGGCCGATGATCCCATTGTCGATTTTGGCGGGCGCAGGACGCCCGCCCCCGCTCGCGACGCGCTTCCGCCTGTCTCCGATGCCTTCCGCGAGCGCGCCGACCGCTGGAAACGCGAGCTTCTCGACGTCACCCGCCGCAACCGCGGCATCAACTTCCGGCCAACCCGGACCACCCTCCCCATCCCCGCACTCCCCGCCGGCCTCTGGGAGACCCTCCTCGTCGCCGAAGGCGGCATCTCCCTCACTGCCCGCAACTTCGCACCCGATGCACCCCAACCGCTTTCCGATGAGCGCGCCGCCGAGGCGTTCGCCTGCGCCACCCGTCTGATTGAGCGCGCCCGCCTGGCCGACCGCGAGCAGGGAATCCAGGTCGTCTTCGCCGCCCTCGGCTGGCTGACCTGGAAGGACAGCGACAACCACCAGCTGCGCTCGCCCCTCGTGCTCATCCCGGTCGCCCTCTCGTACAACCGCCAGGAGCGCGAACTCGTCCTCCATGCCGCTGCCGGCGACCCGCCCGAGGTCAACCCTTCCCTGGCCTACCTCCTTCATGCCCAGTACGGCATCCGCCTCCCCGGGCTCGAGGACGATGAGGGCGAGCCTCTCCACGCCTCCCTCGCCGCGTTCCTCGATGCCGCTCGCCAGGTGGTCGCCAAACAGGATGGCTGGTTTGTCGAAGAGGAGGAGCCCGTCGTCGATGTCTTTTCTTTCGCCAAGCTCGCCATGGTCGAGGAGATCGACCGCTCCCTCCACCGCCTGGCGGCCCACCCCATCCTCCGCGCCATCGCCGGAGAGGAGCCCCTTCCCCGCCCGGAAGAGCCCGGCGCGAGCGATGTCGATTCGGATTACCCGCCCGGCTCCCTCCGCCCTGTCGTCGACGCCGATGCCTACCAGCTTGAGGCTGTCGGCATGGCCGCCGCGGGCCAGAGCTTCGTCATCGAGGGCCCGCCCGGCACCGGCAAGAGCCAGACCATCACCAATATCATGGCCGAGCTCATGGCCCAGGGCCGCCGCGTCCTCTTCGTCGCCGAAAAGCGTGTCGCCCGCGAAGTCGTCCTCGAGAACCTGGCAAAGGCCGGCCTCGCCGAGGCATGCCTCCACCTGGCTGCCAACGCTGGCGCAAAGAGCCGCGCCGACGCCAAGGCCCAGGTCATCAAGGAGATCATCGATACCCTCGACGCCGGCTCGCCCCTCCCGCCGCCCGATGCCGCCCTCCCCCGGCGCTACGGCGAAATCCGCCAGCGCCTGAACGCCTACGCCGCCGCGCTCGCACGCCCGCTCGGCGAAGGCGGCTGGACTTCCGCCTACGACATCATCGGCACGGCTGCGCTCCTTGCCTCCGCCCGCCGCGACCTCGCTGATGTCCCCTCCATCGATGGCTGCAGCCGCTTCTGGCTCGATGACGTGCTCGATGAGGCGAAGTCGCTCGACGCCTTCAAACCCCACGAGCTGGCCGTCATGGCCGGCCCCTGGTCTGCCCTTCGCTGGACGGCGTACGACGCCGCCCGGCACGGCCAGCTCCGCGCAGCCCTGGAAATCCTGGCTGGCGCGGAACCCGGTGCCACCCGGGCCGCCACATCCGTCCTCGGGCCAACTGTCCCCGCCGCGCCCGCGCTCTCGCTGGCGGCCATCGGCGAACTGGCCGCCCGGCTCGAACAGGTTGCGGTCTACCGCAGAAAGTCAGCCTCGTTCCTCCGCTTCCTCAACCCCGGCTTCTACAGCGCCCGCAGCCACCTGAAGCACTACCTGGCCGCCGGCTACCTCGAAACGCGCGACGAAGGAGCAACCGCGAGCGCACTCCGCGAGCTGGAGTCGGGCCTGCAATCCGCGCTCGCCGTCGCCACCGGCGCCTTCGGCTCCGCAACCCCCGCTTCGGCGCCTGTAAGCGAACTCTCGGCATGGGCATCCGCGCTCCTGGTCAATATCGATGCGCTCCCGGTCGCTACCGAGATCGCCGCGGTCCTCGCCCGCCTCGAGGCCCTCGGCCTGCGCCCGGCCGTAGTCGCGCTCCTGGCCGACACGTCTGCCCATGGCGCGATGGAGTCCGCCCTGCGAGCCTCGGTCTATGCCGCCTGGGCCGGCCACGCCATGCAGGGCGACCTCGCCATCACCCCCGACCAGCACCAGCGCCTCGTCGACTCCTTCGCCCGCATCGATGCCGAGATGATCGGCTGGGCGCGTTCCGCGGTCCTCGCCGAGGTCCGCTCCCGCCGTCCGCGGAGCGTCAACGGGGCAGCGATGGCTCCGCTGGTGAAGTACGCGCGCGCCAAGCGCCGCCCCGCCCTCCGCACCATGCTCGGAAACGCCCGCGAGGCCATCCAGCTCCTCAAACCAGCCCTCTTCATGAGCCCCCTCGCCGCCGCCCAGTACCTCTGCCACGAAGATGGCCGCACCTACCAGTTCGACGCCGTCATCGTCGATGAAGCCAGCATGATCCCAACGCCCGACATGGTCGTCGCCCTCAGTCTCGCCCCCCAGGCCATCATCGTCGGCGACTCCCGCCAGATGCCCCCGACCAACTTCTTCAACAAGGAAATTGCCCCTCTCTCCGAAAACGGCCCCGAAGAAGAAGACGTCACCTTCGAAAGCATCCTCGACGAGGCGGCGCCGATCATGCCCTCCACCATGCTCCGCGCCCATTACCGCTCCCGCGATGAGTCGCTCATCGCCTTCTCCAACGTCTTCTTCTACGACGGCCGCCTGATCGCCTTCCCCGACGCCTGGGGCGACCGTCCCGAGTCCGGTGTCCGCTTCGAACTCGTCGCCGACGCGATCTACGGCCGCGGCGGCACCCGCGCCAACCCCGCCGAGGCCCTCCGCGCCATCGAAGTCCTCCGCGCCGAGCTCCAGGCCTCCGACTTCCAGAAGCAGGTGGCCATCACGGCCATGTCCCTCGCGCAGCAGCAGGAGATCGTCCAGCAGCTCGATCAGGCCGCCTCCTCCGACGAGGCCATCCGCCGCTGGCTCGATTCCGGCGGCCTCGTCCGCAACCTCGAAACCGTCCAGGGCGACGAGTCCGACGTCATGATCCTCAGCGTCGGTTACGGCAAGGACGCCGATGGCCGCATGATCCTCAACTTCGGCCCGCTCGGCCAGGAAAAGGGCGAGCGCCGCCTCAACGTCGCGGTCACCCGCGCCAAGTGGAAGACCGTGGTCGTCTCCTCCATCCGCTCAACCGACATCGACCCCGCTCGCACCTCCTCCACCGGCACCCTCCGCCTCCGCGACTACCTCGATTACGCCGAACGCGGCCCGGCCGCCCTGCCCGCCACTGCCGTCACCGCCGCGTCCCCTCCGCGCCCCTTCGAACAGGTCGTCCGTACCGCCCTCGAAGCGCAGGGCCTCCAGTGCGTCCCCCAGGTCGGCGTTGGTGGCTACCGCGTCGACATTGCCGTCCGCCACCCCCAGGACCCCGAACGCTTCGTCCTCGCCGTCGAATGCGACGGCCCCACCTACTTCACCGCCCCCGCCTGCCGTGACCGCGACCTCGGCCACACGGGCGTCCTCAAGCGCATGGGCTGGCAGGTCCACCGCGTCCACGCCCCCGCCTGGTACCGCGACCCCGAAGCCGAACTCCAGCGCATCCTCGAACGCTACCGCGCCGCTCTATCCTGAAGGTCCGGGCGGACGATTTCGCCTGGCCTGGGCCGACCAGCATCGACGCACGGCCAACTCGCGATCCAGGACCCACGAACCAATTGACAGGCCCCCCGGTTCTCGTGCACCGTCCGTGCATCCGTTCGGGTGCGGGAGGACACAATCATGGTGCTCGGCATTGCCTGGCGGGCGGCTGTGCTCGTCGTGCTACTCACGCTCGCCGGCATGGTCTTTGGAGCGCTCGGGACAGTTGAGATTGCCCTCATCGTCGCCGTCAGCGTCCTGCTGGCTGGCCTCTGGCATCGGACCAGCCGCGGGCGCTCCAGGCCCGCCCGTTAAGTCCCCGCATCTCCGCCCCATCGCCAGCCCACCACCCTCTCCGGGGTAACCACGATCAGCGGCAACGCTTCGAGCCCCATCTCCCCATACTGCGAGTACCTCGCGCGCAACGCTTCGAGCCCTGCCGGGTGCCCGGCGCCCCGCTCCAGCACGGCCGCCCGCCCCTCGATGCGTAACCACGCGAGCCGCGTCCAGTCGTCCTCGTACCGGTCCACCAGCAGGGTCACCCGCGGGTCGCGGGCGATGTCGCGTAGCCGCGCCAGCCGGCCACCCCGTTTCGGCTTCTCATCCACCGCGACAACCATTGCCCCGCCCGAAACCGCGTAACACACCGGCACGAGCCGCGGCCGGCCGTCGGGAGCGATCGTCCCCAGCCGCGCCACCCGGCACTCCTGCAGCAACGCCACCTGCCATCGTTCGAACACCTCGCGAGCCTGCCCTACCCGCACGGCCTTCGCAACCGTCCCGTTTCGTCTATCCCGCCCGCCTTCGCTAAAGTGAT
Organism: Dehalococcoidia bacterium; assembly: GCA_003104995.1. Taxonomy (GTDB): domain Bacteria; phylum Chloroflexota; class Dehalococcoidia; order Tepidiformales; family Tepidiformaceae; genus Amarobacter. The sequence goes on along the minus strand of PQAO01000024.1, from coordinate 148,781 downwards.
GCCATGAATCGTACCGTTCTCGCGGCCGACTTCGGCGGCACCAACCTCCGCGCCGCCATCGTCTCCGAGGAAGGCGCCATCCTTTACCGCTATGACCACCCGACCCCCGCCGAGGCCACCCCCGAGGGAGTCATCGTCCAGGTCGTCGAACTCCTCGCCGGGGCAGTTGAGGCATCGGGCGAAGCACCGGTCGCTGCCTGCATTGCCACCGCCGGGCTCATCAACGCCGAAGAGGGCAAGGTCATCCTCGCCCCCAATATCCCCGGCTTCCGCAACCTGGTCCTGACCACTCCGGCCGCTGAGCGGCTTGGCATCCCCGCCTACATCGAGAACGACGCCAGTGCCGCCGCCCTCGGCGAATTCCGTTTCGGCGCGGGCCGCGGCACGCGCCACCTCCTCCACGCCACCCTCGGCACCGGCATCGGTGGCGGCATCGTCATCGATCGGCGCCTCTACCGCGGCGCAAAAGGCCTCGCCGGCGAAATTGGCCATATCATCGTCGACCCCGCCGGCCCCCGCTGTAACTGCGGCTCTCGCGGCTGCCTCGAGGCCATGGTCAGCGGCGTCGCCTTCGCGGAGCGCGCCCGCCGCATCATCCAGCAGGGCAAATCCGCCATCCTCGAGGAAATCGCCGCCGGTGAGCCACCCACCGCCGCCCACCTCTCCGCCGCCGCCACGAGGGGCGACACCGTCTGCGAAGCAGAGATTCGCCATGGCGGCCACATTCTCGGCCTCGCCCTCGGCAGCCTCGTCAACGTCCTCAACCCCGACTGCGTTACGCTCAGCGGCGGACTGCTCTCCATGGGCGAGATGCTGCTCGGCCCGGCCCGCGAGGCCATGTACTCGCTCGCCTACGGCCCCGCCGCCGGCACCCTCATCCGCCTGAGCGAACTCGGTGACGATGCGGGCCTTCTCGGCGCCGCCGCCGTCGCCTTCGAACACCTCGGCAGTCCGAACCCGCCCGGGTCGTAGGCGCGATCAGCTGCTCCACATTCATACGTGGCTCTAACTTTTTGCACTCCGTTTACAGCAAATAGGGGTTATCCCGGTCGTTCCAACCCGGTTCGCCTCCTAGGGTCGGTTTGGTGGCCCCCGGGAGGATGTTGTGTTGCGGAAACTCTCATGGGCGCTCGTCGCATTCATTGCCGTGAGCGCCGTCTCGTGGACTGCGGACCGCCCCACCGCCGCCCACGCCCTGTCCAACTGTGCCGTTGACGACCTCACGGTCGATGACGAAGAGCAGGCTTTCCTTCGCCTGATCAACGACTACCGCGCCCGGAACAACGCCCCGGCGCTCACGATCTCGCCAGCATTGACGAGGGCCGCCACCTGGATGGCCTACGACCTCTCTACCCGCTCCGGCCTGGCCCATAGCGACTCGCTCGGCCGTTCGCCGTGGCAGCGCATGCCCGACTGTGGCTACGCCATCCCCGGCGGCGAAAACCTCGCGGCCGGCACGAACCGCTCCGGCGCCCAGTGGGCCCTCGATGCCTGGATCGCCTCTTCCTCCCACCGCGATGTCATGCTCGCAAAAGACTTCGCCACCATCGGTATCGCCCGCGTCTACGTCGAAGGCTCCCGCTACGGCTGGTACTGGGTGACCGACTTCGGGTACGCGGGCGGCGATGCCGCACCCGCCGCGCCAACCCCGCTGCCCCCGGCACCAACCCCGCCGCCGCCCCCACCCCCTGCCGCCCCGCCACGGCCCGCAGCGCCGCCCCCGGCGCCGGTGTCCACCGCCAGCCTGGCTGTCTCACCGGGTTCCAACCTCATCACCTGGCGGGGCGCCGCGACGAGCCCGGGGTCCGCTTTCCGCTCCGTCGCCCACTGGGTGTCTGTCATCTATGCGTACGACGAGGCGACTGGCGCCTGGCTCCGCTGGAGCCCTGCCCTCGATCCCAAGCTCCAGACCCTCCCCGAACTCAGGCCCGGCCAGCGCTACTGGATCATCGCCACGCGCGGACTGGACGTTCCGCTTCCATAGGATCCCAAAAGGCCGGGTGAGTGCGTTCTTGCCCGGCCTACTTCCGCTTCTTCCCCCGGCGCGACTGCGCCGCTTCCTGCATCTTCTTGAGCCGCTTCTGTACTGCCAGCGGTTCCGTGGTGACCAGCCCCCGGCCAGTCACCCGCATCCGCCGCCGCTTCGCATCCAGCTTCTGAGCGCGCCGCTCCCACCGTTCCATCATCCGCTCTCAGTCGGCCCGCATGCGCGAGGGCTCGCCGTGCTCGCTCGAATGCAACCCGCCAATGTGCTCTTCGAGGTGGGCGACCAGTTCGTGCAGCTCCTCCATCCGCCGGTCCAGCTCGTTCAGCCGCTCCCACTCCGGGTCCGGCAACCGCTGGATCGCCCCGTTCGAATCATCGTGAAAGGCCACGATATGCCCGGGTACGCCCACCACCGTCGCGTTCGCCGGCACGTTCGTCACCACCACGCTCCCCGCCCCGATGCGCGCGTTCTCCCCCACCTCGATAGCGCCGATTACTTTCGCTCCCGCGCCCACGACCACCCGGTCTCGCAGTGTTGGATGCCGTTTTACCCGGCGGGTGCTCGTCCCCCCGAGCGTTACGCCCTGGTAGATCATGACATCGTCGCCAATCTCCGTGGTCTCGCCGATGACGACGCCCATGCCGTGGTCGATGAAGAACCGCCTCCCAATGGTCGCCCCGGGGTGGATCTCGATCCCTGTGAGGAATCGCGCCAGGTGCATGATCCCGCGAGGCAGCAATGGCACGCCCCGGCGATGCAAAGCGTTCGCCAGCCGGTGCGCCATTCGAGCGTGGAACCCCGGGTAGAACAGGGCCACTTCCGCTGCGTTCCGTGCCGCCGGGTCATGCTCCATCGCCGCCCTAAGGTCCGCCCGGATCTCCTGCAAGACTCCCATGCGAACCACCTTACGCGATGCTCCCCGAGTCCACTACCAACGGCGCGTCGGCGTTGACCGCCCGTACCGCCCGCCGCCCCGGGCGCTGGCGCGAACCTGCCCGCCGGAATCGCGGCTAACAAGTCAGGCCCCGGCCGGATATGATGCCGCGCATCACCCCCGCCCCCTCGCGCCGGGCACCCTCTCGCGCCAGAGGGTTTGATCGATGCCGCTGCCTGTCCCGCGAACCGCCACCGAAATCACATCCGCCTGGCTGAATGAAGTGCTCCCGGAGGACGTCCGTGATGGGGCCTCCATCGTCCATGCCGGCATCCAGATCATCGGCGAGGGCGTTGGCTTCCTTGGCGAAGTCGCCCGCCTGAGCCTCACCTACGACCGGCCCGCCGCGGCCGCTCCCGCCAGCGTCATCTCAAAAGTGCCGACTGCCAACGATGGCTTCCGCCACCTCGGCACCACCCTCGGCCTCTACCAGCGCGAGAACGCCTTCTTCACCTTCGCCGCCGCTGAAACGCCGATGCGCATCCCCCGCTGCTACTACCTCCACGGCGACCCCTCCACCGAGACCTTCGCCCTCCTCCTGGAGGACTTTGCCACGATGCGCCCCGGCAACCAGCTCGCTTCGTGCTCCATCGACGAAGCCCGCCTCGCCATGGAGGCAGCCGCCGGCCTCCACGCCCGCTGGTGGAACAGCCCGCGCCTCCAGGACTTCGCCGCATGGCTCCCGGGCGCCGGCGACCCCTACTTCCTCTTCCTCGAAGTGGCCTTCCGCCAGGCCATTCCTGCCTTTGATGCTATCTACGGCCACCTCATTGCTCCCGAGGTCCGCCAGCTCGTCGACCGGTTCGCCGATGACTACCAGCGCCTCGTCGAAGGCCTTGCCGCGGATGCCGTCACGATGGTCCACGGCGACTACCGGCTCGATAACATGCTGTTCGGCCAGGAGCCCCAGGACCCGCCGCTCGCGGTCATCGACTGGCAGCTCCCCTTCCGCTCCATCCCCCAGTGGGACATTGCCTACTTCCTCGCCGGCAACTTCGATCCGGAGGTCCGCCGCGCCAACCAGGTCGACCTCATGCGCGCCTACCACGAAGCGCTCTGCAAAAACGGCGTAACCGGCTACTCCTTCGACGACGCCTGGCGCGACTACCGCAAGGCCGCCCTCGTGCTCATCGGCTACATGGTCACCGGTGCGGCCGATGTCGACCCCGAGACGCTGAATGACCGTGGCCGCGAGTTGATGGACCGGATGTTCAGCCGCTACGCCGAAGCCGTCTTCGACCTCGATTCCGCCGAGTTCATGCAGTAACGGTCAGGCTTCGAGCTTCCGCGCGAACGCCAGCACGTGCCCGTCGGGGTCCTGCGAATAGGCAGCCTCGTCGCCCCAATCCCGCGCGGTCAGCGGGCTCAGTTCGCGGGCGCCCGCCTGGAGCGCACGCGCGTGGTATGTGCCGGGGTCATCCACCCGCAGATATAGTTCAGCGCGCGGGATACCGGCCCCGCCGGCCGGGTCTGGGATTGCGTCGCCCAGGAGTTGCCGGATCCCGGCCTCAGGCATCAGTCCCAGCACCGTGCCCGGCCCAAGTGGAAACTCGGTCATGCCCGGGACATCGAGCGATGGCTCGCCCAGCACTCGCCGGTAGAACGCCGTCGCGGCCGCCTGGTCGCGCACGTACAGGATCAGGTTGACCGTGCTCTCGCCGCCGGCCGGCTGCCCCATTTAGCCTACGGCCGCCCGGCCCGGTTCAGGCTTTCCGCTGCCACGAGTTCCGGCTCGCGCACCCGGGGCGCCTCCAGCCGGTCCATCTGCATCTGCACGTTCAGCGGGTATACCCCGGTGAAGCACGCGTTGCAGAGGTCCTCTGGCGCCTGCCCCGTTGAGGCGTTCAGCCCGTCGAGGCTCAGGAACCCGAGCGAGTCCGCCCCGATGTGCGCGCGGATCTCCTCGATGCTCTCGTTGGCCGCAATGAGCTCGGCTTTCGTCGCCATATCCACGCCAAGGAAGCACGGCGAGACGATCGGCGGCGTCGTGATGCGCATGTGCACCTCCGCCGCTCCCGCGTTTCGCACCAGGCTCACCACCCGTGGTGTCGTCGTCCCCCGGACGATGCTGTCGTCGACCAGCACCACCCGTTTGCCCCGCAGAACTTCCGAGAGCGCGTTGAACTTCAGGCTCACGCCTGCTTCGCGGATGCGCTGGTCCGGCTGGATGAACGTCCGTCCCACGTAGCGGTTCTTCACCAGCCCTTCGCGGTACGGGATCCCCGCTGCCCGTGCGTACCCGATCGCCGCCGGGATGGCCGAATCGGGCACCCCGACCACGATGTCTGCCTCCACGGGATGCTCCATCGCCAGCCGGGCGCCCATCGCTTCCCGCGCGAGGTAGACAAGTTGCCCGCCAAGACGGCTGTCGGGGCGGGCGAAGTAGGTGTATTCAAATGTGCAGATGGCCCGCTTCCGGGCCGGCGCCACCGGGAAGAAGCTCGTCATTCCCTGGGCATCGACCATGACAACCTCGCCTGGCTGCACCTCGCGCTCCATCGGTACGCCCAGGTGCTCGAGCGCGCACGACTCCGATGCCACCACCCAGCCGTTCTCCATCTTTCCGATGCACAGCGGACGCACGCCCATCGGGTCGCGCATCGCGAACAGCCGGTCGCGCGTCATGATCACCACGCTGTACGCGCCCTCGATCCGCCGCATCACGTAATGGAAGCGCTCTTCCCACGTGCCCGCGGGGGCCATCGAAAGCAGGTGCGCGATGACCTCGCTATCCGCGGTCGATTCGAACTGGATGCCCTGCGCCTCCAGGTCCTCCCGGATTACTTCGGCGTTTGTCAGGTTCCCATTGTGCGCGAGCGCGATCGGCTCGCCGTTGTGCCGATCGTTCACCACGATCGGCTGCGCGTTGCACGCCATCGATCCGCCCGACGTGCTGTAGCGCGTGTGCCCAATCGAAATGTGTCCACGGAGGTAGGCGAGGTCTTCCTCATCGAAGACCTGCGAAACCAGTCCCATCCCTGTCCGGAGGCTGAAGTCCGTCCCGTTGCTCGTCGCGATCCCGGCGCTTTCCTGGCCCCGGTGCTGGAGGGCATACAGCCCGTAGAACGTCAGCCTTGCGACGTCATCCCCGGGGCTGTACACCCCAAAGACGCCACATGCCTCGCGCGGGTTATCGCTGTCGGGATTCAAACCCTGGTCGCCCTCCTGCTGGGTGACGTTAACGGCACAACCAGTATATGTGCCCCATCATCCCCGCCGCAAAGCGACACAACATCTCGTTGTTCATTCAACACCCATCAACCGTCTCTCCGCCTCAGGGCTCGATCCTCGGGCGCCTCCGCGCCACAAGGAACGACAGGGCGCCAGCCGTCCCTGCCAGCACTGCGCCGGCGAGGGAAACGGCTCCCCACGCCATGCCGTCGCTCCCGGGTGCAATCGGACCATCACCGGTATTTGGCGGCTCCGGCGCAAATGGCTCGAGCAGCGCCGCGACCTGTTCGAGAGTGAGAGCCGTTTTATTGCCGTCAATGATCAGCATGTAGCCGCGTCCGCCTTCGTGCCACACCGCGGTCAGGTTGGTGAGTTCGCGGACTGCAATTCCCGGAACCGGCAGGAAATCCGCCGCAGCTGCGGTGCTCGCGTCTCGGAGGATGACCGGATCGGGATCGCGATACCCCTCGGTAACGATGATCTGGACAGTCGACGATCCGTCCGGGTCACCAACGGACTTGTAGACAATGAACGTGTGGCCCCGGTCGTCGCCCTCAACGCCGACGAACACCAGCCCGGCCGGCACGCTCCGCAGGCGGTACAGGCGTTGTGAACCCGAGGGGTTCACCTGTTCGAGGCACGTTGCCACCGGGCCTGGCGGCGGCTCCTGGACGATCAGGAAGTCGTGGATGAGGGTTCCGACGCCGCACGGACGGCCTTTGTAGATCGGCCCAGTCGGGGGGGTGGCTGTGGCCGTCGGCGCCGGCGACGGGCTGGGCGCTTGAGCAGCGGCGGCAGCGACGCTGAACAGCGAGCTTCCAACCACAATCGAAACCACCAGCCGGTGCAATCGCCATGTCGTTTTCATGCTGAACCTCCTGTGGGCCAAACGCCGGATGGCTCTCCCCGATTCGTTGCGCATCGCAGAGTGGCGACCTTACGCCCGGCGGCCCGGCAAAGCGCCAGCACATAATGGCATGTACCCAAACCGCCCACCTCGCGCATTCTAACGCTCTCCCCCTATCCGCTATCCTCTATCCAATGACCGATCTCGAAGCCGCCCGCGCCGCCGCCGAAAAGCGCGGCATCGGCCACTACGACCGCCACATCTTCCTCTGCATCGGCCCCGATTGCTGCACGCCCGAGGAAGGCGACCGCGCCTGGGGCCAGCTCAAGAAGGCCGCCGCCCGCCTCAACGGCTCCCCCGACCGCGGCCGCCTCTACCGGACCAAAGTCGGCTGTCTCCGCATCTGCGAGTCCGGCCCCACCGCCGTCGTCTACCCCGAAGGCACCTGGTACGGCTGCCTCTCCCCCGAAAACCTCGAACGCGTCATCAACGAACACCTGGCCAACGGTCAGGAAGTCCAGGACCTCGTCATCGGCCGCAACCCCCTCCCCTAATCGCAAATCGCAAATCGCAAATCGTGAATGGGGAGGGGTTGCGGTTTGGGGGCCGCTACCCGCTCCGCTTCAGCCGGCCCGTCCGCTTCGCATACCGCTCGCCCAGCGAGAACACGTACACCCCCAGCGGGATCATCAGGAACCCACTCGCGACCAGCCCCACCATCGTCGGCCAGAGCTCCGCAAACCCCTCGCCGTCGATCAGCGCCGACCGGATCCCTTCGATGACGTACGTCGCCGGGCTGAAGATCGAGATCGTCGCCAGCGGCTCCGGCATCTCGCTCGCCGTGATGTACACGCCCGAGATCAGCACCAGGGCCGCCTGGATCACGTGGGTCATCTCCGCTCCGCGCTCCGGGTACAGCAGCGGCAGCACCGCCCCCATGATCCCGATGCCGACGAGCGACAGGCTCCCCGCGATGAGGACCGCGCTTGCCGAGACGTAGTTCGCGTGCGACATGTTCAGGTCGAACGCCAGCACCACGATGACGAGCACCACCGCCGTGTGCGCGAACCCGTACACCAGCGAGAACAGCGCCGTCCCCACCATGTGCGTCCCGCGCCGCACGGGCGCCATGAACGTGTACTCAATGGTCCCTTCCCAGCGCTCCCAGCTGATCATTTCGCTCACCGTCTGGAACACCACCGCAAGGTAGTGCCACACCAGCGCGCCGATAGCCAGGAACAGGATCAACGTGTCCACCTGCGCGGTGCTCAGCGGCTGCCCGCCCACAGCCGTGTTCGCCCCGCGCGCGATCAACACCACCGCAAGTGAGTTCGCGATGGTGTACAGCATCCACACCAGCTCCCAGCCCCAGTACCGCTTCACCAGGTTGATGTTGCGTTCGACAAAGGCGTAGCTCGCCCGCAGTTCGTGAAATGCCATCGTCATGTCAGCTCAGCCTCCTTGTCCGCTTCTTCCAGCTTCTTCCCCGTTAGCCGCAGGAAGACATCCTCCAGCGATGGCGGCGCCTCGCCCGCCTGCCGGACCATGTCCTTCAACGCCGCCGGCGTATCCAGTGCAACGATCCGGCCCTTGTCCACGATCGCTATGCGGTCGCACAGCTCGTCCGCTTCCTGCATGTCGTGGGTGGTGAGCACCACCGTCGCCTCGTGCGTATCGCGCAGCTCCCGCACTGCCGCCTGCACCTCCCGCTTCGAATGGGGGTCGAGCCCGGTTGTCGGCTCATCCAGCAGCAGCAGCACCGGCGCCGTCAGGAACGCCCGGGCAATGGCCACCTTCTGTTGCATCCCGCGCGACATGTCTTCCATCGAGGAACCGATCGACCGGTTCTCCAGCCCGAGCCGGGTGAGGATCTCCACGACCTTGCGCCGCGCATAGGCCGGGTCCACGCCGTAGAGCCGCGCCCCGTACATCAGGTTTTCCATCGGCGAAAGCTTCTTGAAGAACGACGCCTCCACCGAGACCCGGTTGATCAGCCGCTTCACCTGCGCCTCGTCCCGCTCCACGTCCAGCCCGAAGATCCGCACCCGGCCCGTGTCCGGCATCAGGAGCGTCGACATCAGCCGGATGAGCGTGCTCTTCCCGGTGCCGTTCGGTCCCAGCACGCCGAAGATCTCGCCCCGTTCCACCACGAAGCTCACGTGGTCGACCGCCACCACGCGCTTGCGCTCCTCGCGCTTCCCCCGCATCCGCCCGATGAGCCCTGGCCCCTGCCGGAACACCTTGGTCACGTCATCGACTTCGAGGGCGCGGGCATGCGGGTCGACTTCGATCCGCAACCCTCGAAACTGTTCTGGCTCTGTGGTTGCCACCGTCACTGATCTCCTCCTCGTGGGGCGGGCGTTCCCGGCACGTGGCCGGGCTGCCCCGGCATTCCTCTCCCCGGCAAAACGGAGATCAAAAAAACCGTGGGCGCTTGGTTTGTTGACGCCCACGGCTGCGAAACGGTCGGACTCGTCCCGTTTACGGCTCGATGGGCACTCTTCCGGCGCTGGGCGCACTGCGGCGCGGCCGGAATGCAGCTGCTCGCGTCTTTGTCGTCATCGGCGGCGCCCCCTTTCGAACATGTTGTAGACTATAGTCCCCATCGACTGCACGAATCAACAACGCGGAAAGACCCTCGCGGGTTAACGATCGCTGCAAACGACCGTCTCGCCCAGTGTGCCGCGGCCTCCCCGTCTGCTACAGTCGCGTCCGCGAAATCGGCGCTCATGGCTCGCTCCGATCGCCGGTCGCGCGAGAGGGAGCAGGTATGAGAGCAGTCATCCACGATCGGTATGGCCCGCCAGAGGTGCTGCGCGTCGGAGATGCCGCCATGCCTGTGCCGAAGGCGGACGAGGTGCTGGTGCGGGTCCATGCCTCCACGGTTACCCGCGGCGATGCCATGCGCGTACGCAGCACCGAGTACCGGTTCAGCCGCCTCTTCACCGGCATTCGCCGCCCCAGGCAGACCGTAGCGGGCACGGAGTTCGCCGGCCGCATCGAGGACATCGGCGCGGCCGTCACCCGGTTCCATCCCGGCGATGAGGTCTTCGGTGTCGAGGGCGGCGCCCACGCCGAGTACGTCACGGTCCGTGAGACCGGTGTCATCGCGCCCAGGCCCGCGACCCTCACCCGGGAGGAGGCGGCCGCTGTCCCGGACGGGTCGTTGCTCGCGTTGTCCTGCCTCCAGCCGGCCAACCCATTGCGCGGAAAGAGTGTCCTCGTCTACGGCGCCGCCGGCTCCATTGGCACCGCCGCCGTCCAGTTGCTCGCGCACCACTTCGAAGCTGGCGTGACCGCGGTGTGCGACACCAAAGACCTCGACCTCGTGCGCTCGCTCGGCGCCCATGACGTACTTGACCGCTTTGCCGAAGACTTCACCAGGAATGGCAAGACGTATGACGTCATCTTCGATGCCGTCGGCAAACACTCATTCCGTCGCTGCCGGCGCTCGCTGAAGACCGGCGGCGTCTTTATCACGGTCGACCTCGGGTACATGTACCACGTCCCCCTCCTGGCGCTCGCCACGCGGTTCGCCGGAGAGAAGCGGGCCGCCCTGGGCATCGGCCGCTACCGCCAGGAGGACCTCCTTCTCGTGAAGGAGCTGGTCGAGGCGGGCAAGTATCGCCCCGTCATCGACCGGAGCTACGACCTCGACGAAGTCGTCGAGGCGACCCGCTACGTCGAATCCGGCCAGAAAACCGGCAACGTCGTCCTCCGCATCACCTCCGGCCGCTGATCGTTCCATCTTTGTCCGGCGTTAATGATGTGCGGCACAACGCCGACCAGCGAAAGGGCCGTCTACGTCCTCCTCAGCCTCACAGCGAAGTCCGCCCTCGCCTGGCAGATCTTCGCCAGCACCCTCGTCGGCGACGCCTGACGCATCACGGGCCGATGAGCGTCAGCGGCACTTCGTACACGTTCGTCTGGCTGCCGTCCTTCGGCGAGCTTTCGAACACCACAAGCGTGATCCGCCCCGGCGCCAGACCCGCCAGGTCCACCTCGAACGCGAACGTTCCCCACGTCCCCGTCCCGGCAGTCGCCGTCGTGAACCCCTCTTTCACGATCCGGCCGTCCCAGTCGGTCACCAGCCACTCGATGGTCGCCTCGAACGTGTTCGATGTCCCCGAGACGCGCAGTGGCGAGCGCACCTCGGCGCCCGGCGCCGGCGACTCCACCAGGATCAACGGCGTGTTGTCCCGGAAGTCGTCCCGCGTCAGGTTCTTCGCCGGCACGCCCTCCCCGCCGATGGCATCGACTTCCTTCCCGTCGAGCCGGATCGTCACCCGGTCCACGGTGTCGTACTGCGTCAGCGTGTAGACCACCTGAGCCACCCGGGTCGTCATCGAAAGCGACCCGCCGCCCGATTCGAACTCACGCGACAGGTCTACAGTCGCCAGCCCGTTCGCGATGTCGATGTCCAGCAGCCGCGACCCGGCCGGCACTTCGCTGCTCATGCCCAGGTCGCGCTCGAGCGCGCTCGGCCCGGCCAACAGCGCCTCCATCGCGCCACGGGCCACCGCCGGCCCCTCGACCAGCCGTCCGCCCGTCGCAATGTGCTCGTCCCGTGCGAAAAACACGGCAACGGCCACCATGACCCCCTGCTGCGGCGTGGGCGTGGGTTGAATTGCCGGGGTCTCTGCCGGTCCCCCCGTAGCGGTTGCGGTTGCAGCCGGTGTGGCCGTCGCCGGTGCGGTGTCATCGTCTCCGCATGCCACCAATCCGAAAAACGCCATCGTCGCGGCCAGTGCCAGCGCGGTCCATCTCACCATCACATCCTCCTGTACCGGGCGCGGCGAATTGCCCCGGACCACCCGTGCCCTACAGGATAGAGCGCGCCGAAGGCTCGGGCTGCTCCCTACGTGCCCCCCTGGTCCCGCTGCTTCTCCCGCGCGTCGGCGATCTTCCGGAAGAGCGTGCCCGTCCCGAAGATCGGGAACACCCGCTCGAACGCCCCCGGGGCCGCCTCCGCGAACGCGCTCACCAGCCGCCCCGGCCCGCGGTACACCAGCATCTCCGGCCGGTCCCGTTTGATCGCCTTCACGACGTCCGAGGCTACCTTCTTCGGCGTCACCGTCCCTGCAAGGAAGTTTTCTTTGACGCCCGCATCCTGCTGCATCTGCACATACATGCCCGCTTCCGAGACCAGCCCCGGGCAGACAACACTTGCGCTCACGCCCCGGCTCCTGAATTCCCCCCGGAGCGACTCCGTGAGTCCCACCAGGCCCGCCTTCGATGCCGCATACGGCACGCTGAACGGGACGGGGACCTTCCCGGCCAGCGAGGCCATGTTCACGATGTGTCCCGCCTTCCTCTCCAGCATCACGGGGATGACCTGCCGTGTCAGCAGCAGCGCCGAGGTCAGGTTCACGTCGATGGTCGCCCGGAGCTCTTCCTCCGGCTGCCGCTCGAAGTGGGCCGTAACCTCGATGCCGGCGTTGTTCACGAGGATGTCGATCCGGCCGAACTCCGCCAGCGTCGCCTCAACCAGCCGCTGGCGGTCCTCCGCCACCGTGACATCGCCCGGCACGGCGATCGCCCGCACGCCGAGCGCTCGCATCTCCTCCGCCACGCGCTCCAGCTCACCGGCCGACCGGGCAGCCAGCACCAGGTTCACGCCCTCCCCGGCGAGCGCCCGCGCGATGTACGTCCCCAGCCCGCGTGATGCCCCCGTGAGGATTGCCGTCCGGTTCTTCAGTTGCCTCATACCACGCCTCCAGGCCTGACTCTGAGCGGCGAGTGTACTGGTACCGCGCAAGTCCCCGCCGATGTGACCTTTGTGCGGTGCCGTAGCGCGTGCGAGTGCTACGCTTGTAGCGTGGGAGTTCGCCTTACATCCCCGGCCGGCCGGCGCCGTGCATCCTGGATCCTTGTCCTCGCGCTTCTGCCTACCCTGACGTTCTTCGGCCATTGGCCCGAACAGATCTCCCTCCCCGGTACCGGTTATTACCTCGCGATCCCTGGCTCCTCACCCGTTGCCCCGGATGGCACCGCAAACGGCGGCCACGATCACTCCAGCCACTGCCACGCTGATGCCGCCACCTGCAGCGACGTTCCCGCCACTGCCGGCGTCAGCTTCGCCATCCTGAACGAAACCGTTGCGCTCTTTGGCGCTGGCGGCCTCTTCGTCCTGCTTGCCCTCCGCTGGTGGGTGCCGGGCGAAGGCTTTACCCCTTCCCCGGAGCTGGAACCCCCGCGGGCGCTCGCCCACGCCTGATAGGGTGTCCAGGCGAGCCCTGTTGCTCGCACACGAGGCGCACCGCGTCTCCCAGCTCCACAGGGAACATGGATATGACCACACTTTTCCGGCGCTCAGCGGCGCTCATGGCCTTCGCAACTCTCTCCGCGATCGCTATCTTCGCCCTCGGCGCGTGCGGTGATGATGCCGATACCGGGGCTTCCCCCTCCGGTGACGCACTGGTCCTTACCGCGATCAACGTCCTCGACAACGCGGGCTTCCACGAAATCGACGATGCCATCCAGCAGGAAAAGAAGATCCCGGCTACCGCCAGGACTACCACGATTCGCATGCAGGCACTGGTGCAGCTCACCGCCTGGCCCAACGATGACCTCGAGGCCCAGGCCGATGCGCTCGCCACCCTCTTCGGCGAGTTCGCCGAAGTCCTCGATGCCGAATCACCAGATATGACCCGTGTCAGCGAAGCTTCGACGAAAGTCCACATCGCTCAGCACGACTTCTCTGGTGCCGTGTGGGAGCACCTCTACGAGGCTGCTGGTCTTGGCAAAGACGACGGTCACACCCATTGATCCGGGTGGTCCTGTGGGTTCGTACCTCCGGGTCCCACTTGCAGAGCCATCCGCACCTGCCCCGCGGGGCGTATGATCTGTGAAGATCATCACGAGCGGTGGTTCCCACCGGCTGCCCGGGTCCCGCGCCCCGGCAGCCACATCTCCTGGAGTTAGCCATGTACAAGTCCGCCCGCTTCGCGGCCCTCGCGCTGGGCGTCCTCATCACTGCCTTCGCCCTCACCGCCTGTGGCGGCGATGACGACAGCAACGACAACAACTCTGGCGACGACGCCTCCTACATGGGCGCGATCGTGGCTCCGCCGATCGAAATGCCGGACGCCGTCCTCCTCGATGAGGAAGGTGAAAAGTTCGACCTGCAGAAGGAAACAGAAGGCTACGTCACCCTGCTGTACGTCGGCTACACCCACTGCCCGGACATCTGCCCGACCCACCTCTACGAAATGAGCGAGGCGCTGAAGAAGCTCCCGGACGATGTCTCGAGCAAGGTCAAGGTCGTCTTCGTGACCGCCGACCCCGAACGCGACTCGCCCGAAGTTCTCAAGGGCTACCTCGAAACATTCGACGAGAACTTCGTCGGGCTCACCGGTCCCCGGGACCTCATGGATGACTTCCAGGTCGCCCTCGGCCTCCAGCCCGCCAGCCGCACCGACCTCGGCGGCGGTAACTACGCCGTCAACCACGCCGCCTACGTGATGGCGTTCACCACCGACCACATCGCCTACCTGGTCTACCCCTCGGGGATGGGCCAGGCCGAATGGCTCAACGATCTTCCGTTGCTCGTGAAGAAGGGATACGAACCGAAGTGAAATGCATACTCCGCCGCGGCCCGATGGCCGCGCTCATCATGCTCATGGCACTCTCCGTCGCCCTCGTCGCCGTCGCCTGCGGTGGCGATGACGACGAGGATGATGCCAACGGCGACTCCACGCCGGCCGTCACCGACGGCACGAGAATTGGCAACCTGACCATCTCCGGCGAGTGGGTCCGCCCCACCACCAACGAGGTCTCTGCCGCCTATCTCACGGTCCACAACTCCGGCGAGGCTGACGCGCTGGTCAAGGCATCCACGCCGCTCACCAGCACCGTTCAGCTCCACGAAGTCATCACCGAAGGCTCGTCATCGAAGATGCAGGAGAAGCCCGGTGGCTTCCCCGTCCCGGCCGCCGGCATGCTCGAACTCAAGCCCGGCAGCTTCCACATCATGATGATGGACCTGAAGGCCCCGATTGAAATCGGCCAGACCGTCTCGCTCACCCTCACGTTTGAAAAGGCCGGCGAAGTCACCATCGAGACGCCCGTCAAGGCCGCCCCCGACATGGGAGGAATGGACCACGGCAACATGGGCGCCACCACCCCTGCGGCAACCGCCACGATGGCAGCCGCCCCCGGCGACGTGACTTTCGGCAACCTCACCATCAGCGACCAGTGGGTGCGCGTGACCGCGAATACCGTGACAGCCGCCTACATGGTCATCACCAACACCGGCGAAGCCGACACCCTCGTTGCCGCCAGCACGCCGCTGACGGCTAACGTCCAGCTCCACGAAGTCGTCTCTGATGGCGCTTCTTCGAAAATGCAGCCCAAGGAAGGCGGATTCCCGGTCCCCGCGAACGGCGAAGTCACCCTGCGCCCGGGCAGCTACCACGTCATGATGCTCGACCTGAAAGAGCCGGTGACCGATGGCCAGCTCGTGACCATCACGCTCACCTTCGCGAAGGCCGGCGACGTCACCATTACCGCCCTGGCGAAGCCCCACACCGGCATGATGCAGGGTTCCGGGCAGGGCATGGGGCAGGGCGGCGGCATGGGTATGGCCACCGCCACGCCTGGCCACTGAGCGAACCGGGCACCCGCAACCATCTCCAGATCCAGGGCCGGGCAGAAATGCCCGGCCCTCGTCTTCTTTTCCCTATCCCGCCTGCCGCGCTACGGCCTCAGCCGCCGCCTTCGCCGCTTCCGGGTCGCCCAGGTACCGCGAGGAAACCGGGCGCAAGTCTTCGCCCAGCTCGTACACCAGCGGGATCCCGGTTGGGATGTTCAGTTCCGGGATCGCTTCGTCGCTGATTCCGTCCAGGTGCTTCACCAGCGCCCGCAGGCTATTGCCGTGCGCCCCGATGAGCACCCGCTGGCCGGCCCGCAGGTCGGGCACGATCGCGTCATACCAGTAGGGCAGCATCCGCTCGACCACGTTCTTCAGGCATTCGGATGCAGGCACGAGGTCCGGTGCGAGCGCTGCGTAACGCGCTTCGTGGCCGGGATGCCGGTCGTCGCTCAACTCCAGTGGCGGCGGCGGTGTGTCGTACCCGCGCCGCCATGCGAACACCTGGTCCGGCCCGTACCGGTCCGAGGTCTCCTTCTTGTTCAGCCCTTGCAGAGCCCCGTAGTGCCGTTCGTTCAGCCGCCATGAGCGCTTCACCGGCAGCCAGTGCTGGTCCATCACGTCGAGCGCTATCTGCGTGGTGGCGATCGCCCGCCGCAAGAGCGACGTGTGCACCACGTCGAACCGCAGCCCCGCTTCGGCCATCAGCCGCCCCGCCTCGCGTGCCTCGCCAAGGCCCTTCTCGTTGAGCGGCACATCCGTCCAGCCGGTGAATCGGTTTTCCTGGTTCCAGGTGCTCTCGCCGTGGCGGAGCAGCACAAGTGTGTAGGTCATGCCCCGATTGTACGCGTGCCACTCCCTGCTGCCTCACACACGCCTCGCACACCCTGGCTCCCCGTGGCATACTGAACCTGTCGTGGCAGAGACCTCCTTGGCCGAAATGAAAGATTTGGGAGCTTCGGCCCCCGCGCTCCGGGCGCCCAGCCGCCATTGGCTTGTCCGCTGGCTGTTCGTCGCGCTCGGCAGCCTCCTCGTCGGTGTCGGCATCCTCGGTATCTTTCTCCCGCTCCTCCCGTCCACCGTCTTCTTCCTCATGGCCGCCGGCTGCTACGGCAAGAGCTCACCGGGGGCATATCGCTGGCTCACCACCAACCGCTGGTTCGGCCGTCACTTGCGCGACTACCGCGAAGAGCGTGGCGCAACGGTCGCCGCCAAGGCCTACTCCATCGGCTCCCTCTGGCTCGGCATCGGCTTCACTGAGTACTTCTTCATCGATAACCTCTGGGTCCGCCTTACCCTCCTGGCGGTTGCGATAGCAGTCTCGCTCCATCTCTTTGCGCTGCGCACCATCCGCCGCTGACTTTCCCCGATTTCTTCCGTTAACCTTCTCCCAGGACCCTTGACAACCCTTCCGGCAGGAGTAATGTGACTGGTGAGACCCGCGACAAATCCCCCGCTCCTGAAGAGGGAGTGGACCCGGGAAAGTCGCATTCTGGACGGAGGTAGACATATGCGAAGCAAGCTGCATGCCGTCTACGGAGTTCTGATTGTGCAGAGGTCTGGCCTGCAGTAAGCGGGCCAGGCACAGCGGCCGCTGAGGGCACGCATCCCTGAGTCCTCACTGGTGATGCCCGGTCGCACAAAGCCCTGCATGAAGCAGGCGCGACACGGATCGCTCCTCCAAGGAGCGGCACTGGATGCGATAGCGCCCTGGTAAACACAGTGGTCACTCTCCACCGAAGCACCGCCCGGTGCCCGGCGGAGGAGTTAACAGATAGCAGGCCCCGGTGATTCCGGGGCCTGTTCGCGTCCCGGGATGAATCCGGGGTGCCCAGAACGCCCCCGCCTCGTAGTCTGGCGATCGTGTCCAGCATCCGCCGGTTCGTCGCCCTCCTTGGACTCTTCGCACTCCTCGGGGCTGGCCTCGTCCCCCTCGATGCCACCCGCGCCTATGAGGTCCAGACGATCGAAGTCAGCGAAGCCGGCTTCAACCCCCCGATCTGCCGTATGAATCGCGAGTTCGTCCGTTTCAAAAATGTCGGCAACGAGCCCCGCCGCATCATCATCCCGTCCCTCTTCCCCGAAGACCCGCCCTTCTTCGATACGGGAGTCCTGCAACCCGGCGAAACCTCCAACGAATACAAGAGCGAAAACGGCGGCTCCACCGTCTTCGTCGATGCCTTCGATTCCTCTCTGAGGGGCACCGTCATCACCCCCGTCTTTGTCCCAAAGTGGGACACCCAGTGCACCCCCGACCCCAACCTCCAGCCCCCCGTCCCCCTCTGCCGCAAGAGCGAGCACTGCCTCCGCCTCCCCGCCATCTCCGCCGATCGCTGATGCTCCGTAGAGGCTGGTCGCGGTGACGCGATGATACACTCGCACAATGCGAACCTTCAAAGTTGTCGTTGAGAAGCACCCTGATGGATATGTCGCATACCCGTTGGGGATCCGTGGGGGGGTCATCGGCCAGGG
The DNA here is from genome assembly GCA_003104995.1 of Dehalococcoidia bacterium. GTDB lineage: Bacteria > Chloroflexota > Dehalococcoidia > Tepidiformales > Tepidiformaceae > Amarobacter. The sequence continues at coordinate 130,780 of PQAO01000024.1, read as the reverse complement.
GTCGACCTACGATGAGGCTCTTGCGGATGTGACCTCGGCACTGCGGTTCCACATCGAGACCTTCGGGGCGGCCGAGATAGAGGAGCCGGAGATCCTCGAGGCGTTTATCGCGGAAGCCCGGGTGGATGCAGGTGCCCCGGTTCCCGGTTGATGCCCCCCAACAGCGCGTCCTCCGCGCGTTTGCCCAACTGGGCTTCGTCGTTGTTCGGCATCGCGAGCACATCTCGCTCATGAGGGAAAGGCCTGGTGGTGGTCGGGACACGCTTACGATCCCGAACCATCCACGGATAAGCAGCGGAACCCTTCGTGCCGCATGCTCCCAGGGGAACATTCCCCGGGATGCCTTCATCGACGCATACGAGAGGAGCTGACCTGGAGTTGCCTGACTTGCCTCCCATCCCCCCGATGCTCGCGAAGCTCACCCCCGAAATTCCCACGGGCGATGGCTGGCTCTTCGAGCCCAAATGGGACGGCTTCCGCTGCATCGTCTTCTTCGATGGCGCCGGCCAGCCCTACCTCCAGTCGCGTGACCTCAAGCCCCTGGCACGCTACTTCCCCGAACTCGTCGAGGGGCTCGCCGCCGCTCTCCCCGGCCCCGCCATCCTCGATGGGGAAATCGTCATCATGGGCCCCGGGGGCCTCGACTTCGATGCCCTCCAGATGCGCATCCACCCCGCCGAGTCGCGCGTCCGCATGCTCGCCCGCGAGACCCCGGCCGCGTTCGTCGCCTTCGACATGCTCCGCGACGGCGCCGGCGACCTCCTGAAGACCCCCTTCGGCGAACGCCGTGCGCGTCTCGAACGCTACATCGCGGGCGTGAAGCCCCCCGCCTACCTGACCCCGGCCACCACCGACCGCCAGGCGGCGCTCGACTGGTTCGAACGGTTCGAAGGCGCGGGCTTCGATGGCGTGATCGCCAAGCGGCTCTCGGACACCTACCAGCCCGGCAAGCGCGCGATGGCCAAGATCAAGCACCTGCGTACCGCCGACTGCGTCGTTGGTGGCTTTCGCTGGAACCGTGGTGAGGAGGAGAAGTCCGTCGGCTCGCTCCTCCTCGGCCTTTACAGCGGAGACGGCGTCTTCCACCACGTCGGCCACACCTCCAGCTTCAGCGCCCAGGAAAAGCGCGACCTGGTGGCATTCCTCGCGCCCTACCGGTCTGAGGACGAGGGCGAGTCGTTCGGCCAGGGCCGCACCCCCGGCGCCCCCAGCCGCTGGACCGGCGGCAAGGACCTCTCCTGGGTGCGTCTCCGCCCGGAACTCGTCTGCGAAGTCGCCTTCGATTACCTCCAGGGCAACCGCTTCCGCCACGCCGCAACATTCAAACGCTGGCGCACGGACAAGCCCCCACAGGCCTGCGGATTCGACCAGTTCGAGGCTGCCGTCCCCTACGAGCTCCAGCGCGTCTTCGGCGCCGGCTAAGCCGGCGACGAACCGCGGTAGGCGTTCGTCCCATTCGATTCTGCGCGTGGTAGGATGGGATGAATGCAAGTAGACATCTCGCCCGAGACTGCGGAGCGCCTTCGCCGCCTTGTGGAACGAGGCGACTTCGCCGATGCCCGCGAGGCCATCGATGCAGCGGTGCAGCAGTTGAGCGAGAGCAGCACGGACCATGAGACCGAACTTGCCGCTATGCTGGCAGAAGGCCGGGAGGACATCCGCGCCGGGCGATACCAGGTGCTCACCCCGGACCTCATCGACAGCCTGGTCACCCGCGAGCGGTCGCCCCGCCGGTGATCCCGGTCCTCATCTCGGAGGCTGCGCTCCGGGACATCGAGGACATTTGGGCATTTGTCTCCTTTGAGAGCCCAGAATCGGCCACAGCCCTGATCCGGCTCCTCCTGGAGCGCGCATTCAGCCTCACGGAGGGTCTTCGTACGGACCTGGGCCATCTTCTACGAGATTGCTCGGTCTCATGTTGAAGTCGTACGCATTGTTCACGGCAGTCGAGATGTCAACGCCCTCCGGCTGCAGAGCTGAACCCGCCTCCCGAATCCCTTTCTGCGTGGCCCTCCCCATTGACACCCCACCCGCCTATGCCCCATCTTGCTCGCCAACAACGGGGGCGTTTCCGCCCGGAAGGAGCCGCGTGATGACTGTGCACACCACCCTCACTGCCGCATCCACGCGCCTTCGCGGAGCTGCCGCCTAACACATCCGCCATCCTGTTCTGATGGTTGTGTGGCCGCCGCCGAGGCGGCCTTTTCCATGCCCGGCCGGCATGGCCACGCCACGGAGCTTGCCCTTGTCCCCCGTTTCCGAAGAGAACGCCTCCACGCGGTTCAGCAACCGCGAATCCGATGCCGCTGACATGCGCGCCATCCAGGAATTCCTGGACGAAGCCATGATCACTGAGGTCCTCAACGTCGTGAAGAGCGGCAAAGAGGCCACCGTCTATCGCTGCCGCGCCCACCCGTCGCTTGGTGTGCCCTACGCCGCCGCCAAGTGCTACCACAGCGCCTTCCACCGCTCGTTCCAGCGCGGCGCCATCTACGAGGAGGGCCGCGTCATCGGCAACGGCCAGGTCGAGCGTGCCATCAAAGGCCGCACCGAGTTCGGCCGCGAAGCCCAGCTCGCCCTCTGGGTCGACCACGAATTCGAAGTCCTCAGCACCCTGCACTATGCCGGCGCTGATGTCCCCGAGCCCTTTGCCTGCACCGATACCGCCATCCTCATGGAACTCCTCGGCGACGATTCCGCCGCAGCCGACCAGCTCCAGTTCGCGCCAGTCAGCCCGGCAGACGCAGATGACCTGCTCGACCGCATCCTCTGGAACATTGAGCTCTTCATGCGTGAGAACGTCGTCCACGCCGACCTCTCCGCCTTCAACATCCTCTATGTGGAGGAAAAGCTCACCATCATCGACTTCCCCCAGGCGGTCGACCCCCGCACCAACCCCTCCGCCCCAAAGCTCCTTGAGCGCGACCTCCGCAACGTCCTGAGCTACTTCGCCCGCCACAACGTCGGCCTCGACGAGGACCCGGCGACCATGGCCCGAAAACTCTGGGGCCTGTGGAAGTACGGAGAACTGTGACCCGCAGCAAGGGGCTTCCATCCCGTAGGATGCGGCTCATGCACTACCTTCTCTTTTACGACTACGTCGCTGACGTGCTCACCAGGCGCGACCCGTTTCGCCCGGCCCATCTCGACCTCGCCCGCGGGTTCAGCGCCGACCGGAAGCTGAAGCTTGCTGGCGCCTACACCGACCCGATCGACGGTGCCGTCTTCGTGTTCACCTCGCGCGAAGCCGCCGAGGAGTTTGTCTCCCGCGATCCCTACGTCGCAAACGGCCTCGTCACCGGCCACCGCATCCGCGAATGGAACGTCGTCATCGGGAGCTAAGGAACTCCCCACCCGCGGGCCGGGCTTTCAGGAACCTTCCTGGCGCCCCTTTCGCGTGCCTGGCGCCCTGGCGGCAGGCCCTTCCTTCTTCGCCTTGCTCGGCTGCACTCGCCGGGGCTCGTCCGGCGCCTTCGGATAGTGCGGTGGATACGGCGCATCGCCCAGGCCGGCTGCCTCCTGCTGGTCCGCCAGTTCCAGCAGCGGCCCCAACGAAAACGCCCGGCCGTCGATCCCCGCCCCGGGGTCGCCCCGCTCCGCGAATCTTTGCGGCACGTTCGCAATCGTGAAGTCGGCCAGCTCCACGGTCGCCACCTCGTACCACTCCAGCGGTGCCGAAACCTGCGCGTTCGGGGTTGGCCGCACCGAGTACGCCGAGGCCACCGTCCGGTCGCGCGCGTTCTGGTTGTAGTCGATGAACACCCCGTGCCGCTCTTCCTTCCACCACTTCGTGGTCGCAAGTTCAGGCACGCGCCGCTCGCATTCCCGCCCGAACGCCAGCGCGCACCGCCGCACCTCCGTGAACGTCCACCGCGGCTCGATCCGCACGTTGATGTGGATGCCCCGGCTGCCCGATGTCTTGGGGTAGCCCCTGTAGCCGAAGTCGGCCAGCACCTCGCCGCACACCCGCGCCAGGTCCCGCACCATCCCGAAGTTCGCCTCCGGCGTCGGGTCCAGGTCGATCCGCAGCTCGTCGGGATGGTCCACATCGTTCGCCCGCACCGCCCACGGGTTCAGGTCCACGCACCCCAGGTTGATCACCCACGCCAGGTCCGCCGCGTCGTCGATCACGCACAGGTCGGCCGAACGGCCGCTCGGGAACGTCACATGAGCCGTCTCGATCCCCGGGGGAAGGTTCGCTGGTGCGCGCTTCTGGAAGAACGGCGCTTCCTCCACCCCGTTCACGAACCGCTTGAGCACCATCGGCCGGTTCATCACGCCGAGCAGCGCCCCATCGGCCACGGAGAGGTAGTAGTTCACCAGGTCGAGCTTCGTATACCCCGCCTTCGGGAAGAACACCTTCTCCGGGTTGGTGATCGTCACCTCCCGGCCCGCAACCTCGACCGTAATCGATGGGTCAGCCATCCCGGAAGTCTACCCGACCGAATCAACACCACGCATTGAGGGCACGACAAGGGCGCAGAGATCCCTGCGGGGAATCTCCGCGCCTCCGTGGCCTCGCCGGGTGAACCGTCCGCCTTAGGCGACCGCAGCCGGGAAGCTGGTCTCCATCTTCGCGGAGATGTCGAAGTATTCCTGGAACGTCTGGTTGAACCGGTAGAACGCGTCGCGCCGGTGATAGTCCTTGCCCCGCGCAAACTCTTCCGAGCTCCGCAGGTCCAGCGAGTTCAGCGTGTATTCGTGGGTCGCGCGCCCGTGCGCTTTGATGTCGTCGAGCATCGCTTTCCACCCATCCAGCGACTGGACGAGCACGAAGTCCAGTTCTTCCGCACGCCGCGCGTCGATTTCCTTCACGTCGCTTATTTCGAACGCTTCGAAGTCTATCTCGTAGTACTTGTTGTCGACCTGCACCCCCATCGCGGAGTCGCAGGTGCCGAGCCGCTTGAAACTATCGGATTTGTTCAGCAGGTCGGCAGCAGTCTTGAACCATTCCAATGATGGAAACTCAGGCATTGGGCACCTCCATGAGTAACGAATGCGACGGGACGCCGGGATTCCGGGCGCGGCTTCGTGCCGGGGAGTCTACCGCACGGTCGAACGGTTGTCAGTCCATTGATGGTTGCCGGGGAAACGTCACTGCAAATGCTCGACGCGTATAGCCGAGCCCGCCACAATCTGCACACCCCGGAAGTCGGAGCATTCCATGTCCACCATCGAAACTGCCCTCGGCCCGATCGACGCCGCCCGCCTCGGCACTGTCCTCAGTCACGAGCACGTCCTCGTCAGCATGGGCGAGGACAATCACCACTACCCCTGGCGCTACGACTGGGACGCCACCCGCGCCAACGCCATCCGCGAGCTGACCGAGGCGAAGCAGGGCGGCATCGATACCCTCATCGACCTCACCACCCCCGACCTCGGCCGCGATGTGGAGTTCGTCCGCGATGTCTCCCGCGCCTCGGGTATGAACGTCGTCGTCGCCACCGGCATCTGGCGCGATATCCCCCGGTCCTTCTGGACGCGCGACATCGACGAGATTGCCGACATCTTCGTCCGCGAGATCGAAGTCGGGATCGGTGATTCCGGCATCAAGGCAGGCTGCATCAAGGTGGCCAACGATGTCGGCGGTGTCTCCCCTGAAGGCGAACGCATCCTCCGGGGCGCGGCCCGCGCACTCAAGAGGACGGGCTGCCCCATCAGCACCCACCACTGGGCACCCGAAGAGGTCGGCCGCCGCCAGGTCGAGATTTTCCTGGACGAAGGCGCCCCGATGGACCGCATCGCCATCGGCCACAGCGCCGACACCACCGATCTCGCCTATCTCGAAGATCTGCTGAACACCGGCGTCTACCTCTCCATGGACCGTTACCCCGGGGCCGCCGGCCGCCCGAACTGGGAGCAGCGCAACGCCACCGTGAAGGCGCTTATCGACCGCGGCTGGGCCGCCAGGCTCATGCTCGGGCACGACTATGCGCCCATGGCTGTCGTCCGCGGCGAGCAGGCGCCCGCCAGCAGCGGCCCAACCCGCTACCTCTTTGTCAGCACCGTTGCCATCCCGGCCCTGCTGGCACAGGGCGTTCCCCAGGAGACGGTCGACCTCATGATGCGCGAGGTGCCCCGCCGCTTCCTGGCCGGGAGTTAGCGAGGGCCGGGCTCCCGGCGAAAGAGGTTTGTCTGGGAAACCTGCCGAAAATGCCCTCGACGCGCCCCCCGCGTATCGCCACAATCACACCTCCCAGGTTGGCAACGTGCACCAGACCCAACATCCCTGGGGAATGGGCATCACCATGCAATCGCACACGCCCGAATGGGCTTCAACGCTCATCAGCCTTCTCGCTCTGGCTTCGCGTCTGGAGGATGAAGGTCACTACAACCTGGCGAAGCTGGCTCGGGCCGCGGCTGATGCCATGGGGCGGCGTGCCGCCTATGAGGCCGTTCGTGCCGCCGAATGGCAGGATCTCGCCGGAGAGATCGAGCAGGTCACCGAGGCGGTGTCGCGCCTGGGGCTGAGTGAGGAACTGACCGCTGCATTGCGGCGCGGCGCAAACGCCCTGGCCGGGAATCGCATCCCATCTATCAGTGAGACGCCCCACCCGTTTGTCTGCCGCACATGCGGCCACCTGGTGGTCGGGGCGGTGGAGGAAACGTGCCCCACTTGCGGGGCATGGCCGGATACGTTCCAGTGGTTTGCCCCGAATTACTGGTTCGAGGCGCTCGATCCCCCCGCCGCCCTGGAGACGCTGCGCCGGACACCGCCACAGGTGGCCGCTCTTCTTGGCGGGCTATCAGAAGAGGCGATGACCCGGGAACTCGGGGATGGCGGCTGGGCGCTCCGGAACGTCGTCCAGCATCTGCGCGATGCGCAGGAGGTGCTGGACCATCGCCTCGAATTGTTTGCCGGGGAAGAGCATCCGGTCCTGGCATCGAAGGCGGTGTGGACCTGGGCAACGCAAGAAGCGGAACGGCCGCCCACCACGCACGAGCTCTTCGAGGACTATCAAGCCACCCGCCACAAGATCCTGGCAATGCTTGAAGCACTTCCCATCGCCGAGTGGTGGCGCACCGGCTTCCATGAGGAATTTGGCGAAGTGTCCATCAGGCAACAGGTCTCCTATTTCGCCTCGCACGAGCGTACCCACCTGCCCCAGATGGAGTCGCTGCGCCATCAAGCAGCGAAATAGAGCCGCCAGGCGGCGCGCCGGGCGCTACGGCGACATGCCCGGTATGGCCGAAGCTCGGACGGCGTCTCCCGGGGGACGGGCTGGCCTGGTGACGCGCGAGGTGCCGTCGGCGAACAGGCTGGCTACTCCGGCGCTTCCTCCCGCACGATGCGCACGACCCGGGCGAGCGTCTCGAGACGCTCGTCCATGTTCGACCCCTCCGGCTGTACCCGGATGGTGTTCACGCCGGCGTCGCGATGCACGCGGATCCGCTCCCGGATCATCTGCTCGGTGCCGAGCAGGTTGGTCTGCAACACCATCTCATCCGGCACGAGCGCGGCGGCCTCGTCGCGCTTCCCATCGAGCCAGAGCTTCTGGACTGCGACCGCCTCATCCGCATACCCGGCCCGCCGGTAAGCCGCGTTGTAGAAGTTGTGCTGGCGCGAGCCCATCGCCCCCAGCGTGAAGGCCAGCCCGGGCTTCCGCGGCGGGATGATGCGCTCCAGGTCGTCCGAGAACTGGACGACGCCCCCCGCCGCCTGGACGTCGATGTCCGCCAGGCTGCGCCCCGCCCGCTCCGCGCCCCTGCGCATGTGCTCGAAGAACACATCCGCGTGTTCCGGCATGAACGACGTGCCGATCCACCCGTCCGCGATCTCGCCCGTGAGTTCGAGCGCCTTCGGGCTGAGTGTCGCCAGGTAGACCGGGATCTGCATCGGCGGCGCCGAGCTCTTGAGTGCCTTGCCTTCGCCGCCCGGCAGCGGGAGCTCGTAGTACTCGCCCTTGTAGGCCACCCGCTCCCCGCGCGTCACCATCCTCACGATGTTGACAGCGTCGCGGATGCGCGGAAGCGTGTGCGCGAACCGCACCCCGTGCCAGCCCTCCACCACCTGCGGACCGCTTGCCCCCAGGCCCAGCGTGAACCGCCCGTTCGACAGCGAGTTCAGGGTCATCGCCGTCATCCCCAGCATCGCCGGCGAGCGCGACCCGAGCTGCATGATCCCCGTGCCCAGCCGGATCTTCTCAGTCCTCCCGGCGAGGTAGCCAATCGGCGTCGCTGCGTCGAACCCCCAGGTCTCCGCGGTCCAGCAGAAGTCCACGCCGAGCTTTTCCGCTTCCTGCACGAATGTTGCTGCCCGCGCCCAGTCGGCGCCGCCTCCAAAGCCAATCGCAATGCGCATCACTGTCCTCCGTGGCCGCGAGTCTACCGGCTTGTGGCGCGCGCCACAGCCGGCTCTGCCATCTGTGGCTCCCCGCGTCGTCCGCGCAAGGGCCCTTTCGGCTGAGGGCCGATTAACTCTCGGGCGCGATGATCGGCGGGTAGTAGTGCCGGTCGCCGAGAGCGGTCACCGCCTCCCAGTACTCCCGCCCCATGGATTTGCCTTGCTGTTCCAGGTCCAGCGCCTGGCGCCGGTACGCCCAGCTCTCGGGGTGGAGGCGCACTGCCTGGGCGAAGTGAGCCTGTGCGCGGTCGCCGTGCCCCAGCTCCCAGAGATGCTCGCCAAGCCGGAAGTGGACGCGGGCGAGTTCATGCTCCCCCCTGGGCCGGGCGAGCCGGCTCCGGACGACCGCTTCGTCGAGCGCCCACGGCGACTCATCCCCACGGCGCGCCCAGTCACGAACGCCATCGAGGTACCGTTGCCGTTCGTCTCGCAGCGCCTGCCGGTCTTCCGCTGCGAGCCGGCCCGTCGCCGGGTCCATCTTGCGGAACGCGTCGTTCGTCCCCGCGGGCTCCGGCGGCCTAACGATCCGGCCCTCCTCGTTGATCCAGACGGCTGTCGGCACGTTCACCATCCCGAACAGTTCGGCCACCACGTGCTGCCGATCGACGAGGCACGGGTAGGTCGGGTTGGCGGCCTCGATGTACGGCAAGGCTGCATCGAGGCCGCGCGACTCGAGCGCCACCGCCACGATTGTGAGGCCGGTATCGGCCAACTCCTCGGTCAGCGCCTGCCACACGGGCAGGTCATGGCGGCATCCTCACCACGATGCCCACGAAACGAGGAACACCTTCCGTCCCCTGAACTGGCTGAGCGTGTACTCCGTCCCCCGGTAGTCCGGAAGCCTGAAGTCGGGCGCGATCGCCGAATTCAGTGCCGTTGCCCGGTCCGCCGGAGCTTCGCCGATGCACCACGTCTCCGTTTCCGCGTCTTCGGCCAGCGGCTGTCCAAGATGGGCGGCCAGCGCTGCCATATTGAACCAGCCTTCGCGTTCGAACTCGTCCGAACGACCCGGAGGGATCGGCACGCACCGCTCGCCCAGGCACGCGCCTTCGGGCTTCAGGTCCCACCCGGTCAGAGCCGCCATTTGGCTCACAGGCACCCACGGCCCGGGGCCGGGGGCCCCGGCCGGGGTCACTGACGTGTGGCCGTTGATCAGCAGGGTCACCATGGAGGCGACAATACTCGCCCCTTGCTCGCGCAACCAGTGTGGCCCCGCCGGTTCGCACGGCGGGGCCACTGCAGGAGGACGGCACACGCGCCGGTGGCTTACCCCCAGCGGGGCGCCTCTCCGAGGTCGATCCCGAGTGTCACCTTCCCCACGATCTCCGGGGCCAGGAGACTGCTCGCCGGGTGAAATCCACCGCAGCGGACATCGCGGTAGAGCCGTTCGAGCTCGCTCCCCTTGAACATCCCGCTGCCGCCGGAAATGGCCATCGCCTTGTCCACCACGAGCTTCGCGGCCTCAACAGCATTGTGCTTCGCCGAGACGAGCTTGCCGGGCCAGGCGTGCCCATGGTCCACGCCGCGCGACCACTCGTCCGCAACTTTCTCGACCTGCGCCTCGGCCCCGTCGAAGGCGAATGTCATCTCCGCGACGGCGTGCTGGACCTCCGGGTTGTAGGCCATCGGCCGCGTCAGCGCGAGCGACGTCCGCTTGTGCGCCGTTTGCACCGCCAGGTCTATCGCGCGCCGGGCAATCCCCATGTAGATGCTCGCGAAGGTCGGTTCGGCCCAGGCGAAAATGCTCAACACAAACAGGTCCGCCTGGCCCGCCGGGATCACCCGCGCGATGTACCGGTCCGGGACGAACGCCCCATCCAGTACCGTGTCGTCGCTCCGGGTCGCCCGCATTCCGAGTGTGTCCCAGGTCTCCTCGATGCGGTAGCCGGTTGTATCACGCGGCATGAACGCGTGGATGATCCGGGGCGCTTTTGGATCGCTCGCGTCCATCGCATGCATCCCGAGCCGCGTCCACACCGGGGTCAGGCTGCCGAATTGCTTGCGGCCGTAATACCGGTAGCCGCCGTCCACCTTCTCGGCACGGGCCGTCGAGAGGAACAGCGGCATGTCGTTGCCCGCCTCCCCATGGCCGGCGGCGAACACTTCGCCCGCGGCCGCTTCTTTCAGGATCCACTCCAGGCTGCTGTCGCCCATCCGTCGCATGTCGGCGGCTACACCTGTCCAGTACAGGTGCATGTTTGTTGCGAGCGCTGTCGCCGGCGCCCGGTACGCCAGCCGCCGCTGCTGCTCGCAAACCTGCGCAAGCGTGTAGCCAAGCCCCCCGAATCCCTCCGGGATCGCCATCTTCAGGTATCCGCTCGCGCGGAGTTCCTCGAAGTCCTCGCTGAAGAACCGGTTCTCCCGGTCGTAGGTCCCGGCGCGTTCACCGAACCGGTCGATCATCTCCGTAGTCAGTACGTCGCGGCTCATCGTCGCAGTCATGGGTCCCCATCTCCTGTGGTTGGAAGCTCCAGACACCGTAGCACCAAAAAGAGCGTTTTCAAGAGTTTAGTGTCGTATAACGTTGCACGCGGTTGTGCCGCTACGTGACCCATGTCACACTGGCCATGGATGCCAGATGTACGCGAACAAACGCTGCGGTGGGTTGAATCCTCTTCCCTGGGCGAGGCGAACGACAGATTCCTCGAAGAGCTCGGACTTGAATGCGCCCACGAGGCTCTCCGTCTCGGCGCCAACCAGGTCACGGTCGACCTCCACTTCCTCGTCTTTCTCCGCCGCTTCGCCCGCTTCGGCTTCTTCCAGTTCGGGCCGCTCACCATCGACGTCAGCCTGATCGAGGACGCTGTCGAACGGACCCTTCCGCGCGGCCCGGCCGGCAAGGTCGTCCTTGGCGATGATGTGGTCCGCTTTTCGCGCGCCCTCACCGATGAGGCGCGCCGCAGCGGCCGCAAGCGCATCGATGAGCTCGTCTACCTCCTTGCCTTCATGCGCTGGAAGGAAGGCCTGCCCGCACGCGTCTTCGGTGAACTCGGTGTCACCCCCGAGCAGGTCGAGGCCTTCGCCCGTGACCAGAAAGCCAGCCCCACCGGCCCCGAAAAGCTGTACTCGCCCGAAGAGGCAGCCGACTACCTCGGTGTCCATGTCCAGACCGTCCGCGCCTGGATCCGCTCGGGCCGCCTCCGCGCGAGCCGCCTCGCTGGTCAGCGCGCCCTGCGCATCCGCGCCAGCGACCTCCAGTCCGTCCTCGAACCCGTCGATGCCTCGGAAATCTAGCTTCGCCTGCGATCCGCCCGGCAAAAAAGTTGCACCCGCACGCTAGACTGTCCCTTATCTCATTGGAGTATCGGCCAATGCCGCTGTACCGGATTCGCCGCGATGTCGGAGAAATCTCTCAGGAAGACCTCGATGCGGCATCGTTCAGGGCGATCGTTTGCGCCCCCCAGTTCCCCGGCCTCAAGTGGGTCCGCTCCTATTGGGACAGGTTCGGCGGCCGCCTGGATTGCATTTACGAAGCTGTGAACGCCGAGCAGCTGGAAGAACACGCCCGCGTTTCGCGCATCCCTTGCGATGAAGTCTCTGAAGTGACCGAGATGCTCCCGGACACCTACCTCCACGGCTGACTGCCGCTCCCGGCGCCCCGCCGATCACTGCTACCGCTCCTGCGCCCGCTACGCCACGCACTTGCCACCTTATGCGTGTACGCCGGGCGTCGATTCTGGAAATAGCAGGGATTTGCCGGGCAATTGCGCGCCCGGCCTTGCCCGGGATCCCCTTTCACACTGCGCCCGGGCCACCTTGGAGGGAACATGCGACGTCACTTGCCCGGCTTTTCCGCTATCGCGAACCTCGGGATCTCCAGCAAACTCGGCCTGATCGTGGTCGTGCTTGCGCTGCCCATCGCGGCGCTTCTGTTCGTCCAGTACCAGCAGAGGGCCGATACCCAGGACCAGGCAAGTGCCGAAGCCGATGGCCTCGACTATGTCTCCGCCATCATCCCCTTCCTCCGCGAAGTCCAGGTCCATCGCGGGCTCGTCCAGCGCGTCCTCAGCGGTGACGAGTTCTCCCGCGACAATATGGTCCGCACCGCCGCCGCCGCCGACTCGGCTCTTGCCGTCATCAACGACCTCGACTCCCGCCACGGCGAAGATTTCCAGACATCCGCCCTCGTCCAGTTCCTCAACGCCGAGTGGCCGAAGGTCAAGGAAATGCAGTCCAGCGCGACCGAAGCAAACGACGCCCACACGCGCATCATCCAACAGGGCATCTTCCCCCTCCTCTCCACCGTCGCCATCGAGTCGAAGCTCGTCCTCGACCCCGACCTCGATGGCCGCAGTGTCATCATCGCCCTCACCGACTCCCTCCCACGGCTCACCGAGGCGCTCTCCCAGTCCCGTAGCTATGGCACGGCCGCGCTCATTTCGCGCCAGGGCCTCGCCGCCACCGCCGAACAGAAGCAGTTCCTCACCGCCCAGATGAGCATCGCCGCCGCCCACGCCGATGCGCTCGCCCGCTCCCTCGAAACCGCCATGCGCGCGAACCCCGACTTCGAGGCCACCCTCCGCCCCATTGCCCGCCGCGCCGAAACGTCGCGCTCTGTCTTCGCCGACTCCACCAGCACTGGCATCATCGAAGCCGCCGCCCTCTCGCCCACCGGGGCCGAGGGATACTTCCTCCTGGGCGGCAGCGCCATCGACACGTCCAACCAGCTGCTCGCGGCCGCCCAGGAGACGCTCGATGCCCGGTTCGCCGAGCGCACCAGCGAGGCCCAGCAGGAATTCGTGACCTACGGCAGTGCCGCCGCCCTCATCGTCACGCTCGCCCTCGCCCTCGCCGTCTTCATCTCGGCCACCATCACGCGCCCGCTCAAGCACCTCGCCGAAGTCGCGGACCGCATGAGCCTTGGCGAACTCGATGTCGACATCGACGTCGAAGGACGCAACGAGGTCGGCCAGCTCGCCGAATCGCTCCGCCGCATGCAGGCCAGCCTGCGCTCCGCCATCGAGCGGCTGCGCCAGCGCCGGGCCGCGGCCTGAGCGGAAGTAGCGTAATCACATGGAGGCCGACGAGATGGCGACTTCAACTGCAACCCTGGATCGGGCCGTGGCGTCACGGCTCGCCTCGGCAGTTGCCGCCATCGATGGCGTGCGGTCGGCCCTCGTCTGCGACGCCGCCGGTACGGCCCTCGCGGCATCCGGCTCGACCGAACCGGCGCGCGATGCTGCCCTCGCCAGTTTCGTGGCCCTCCGCGCGGAGGCACTCCCGGTTGATGGCGACCTCCGCGGCATGGGCCGCCAGCTCGCCGGCAGCCGCCTCGACCATGTGCTCATCTCGGGCCCTGGCGCCATCGACAGGCTCATTTGCGGCGTCGCGGGGCAGACCTACATTGCCCTCGCCGTGGCCAGTGGCCGCTCCGCCGCCATCCTGCCGGCAATCGCCCAGGTGCTTCGCCGCCACGCACTCACCCCCAATACCGCCACGAGGAGATGATCAAGATGATGTTCCCCAAGGACCGGACCATCTATGCCAACCTGAACACCTCGTTCACCTCGTTCGAGGCGCTCCTCGCGGATCTCAAGGCCCGCAGACTGACCGGCTACGTGGAGCTCACCTTCGCCGGCTACACCGGCACACTGCTCGTTTCCGAAGGTGAAATCGTCAACGCCTGCGAAGAGGCTGCCACCGGCCGCATCACCGGGGCCCCCGCCGTCCGCGCCATCTGTGCCCGCGCAGCCGAGAAGGACGGCATCGTCAACGTCTTCTCCGCCTTCCCGGATGTGGTGCTGCTCCTCCACCGCCTGATGGATAGCAGGCCCCTCTACAAAGACCTCACCAGCGCCTTCACCAGCCTCGACCGGCTCATCGCCAAGCTCCGGACCGACGGCCTCACCGGATACGTGGAGGTCCAGGTGTCCGACGGCATGGGCGCCGGCGTGATCTACCTCTCGGCCGGCGAACCGGTCGAAAGCGTCCTCTCCACGCAATCCGAGTTTGTTGCCGGCCAGGAGGCGCTCAACGCGATCGTCCAGATGGTCGGCGCCACCGGCGGCTCCTTCAACGTCTTCGTCGAAGCGGAATCGGCGCCGGGCGCTTCCGCCTCTCGTCCCGCGGCCCCGGGCTCAGCCCAGGAATCCCACCGCGAGGCGCTCCTCGCCTTCTGGGACGAAGTGCTCGCCGGCGTCGAAGCGGTCGCCGACGGCCTCTCCCGTCCCGGCCGCTTCTCGCTTGCCTTCAAAGAGGTCCTTGTCTCCCGGGCTGTCACCTATCCGTTCCTGGATCCGTTCGCCGCGGAGTTCGAGTACACCGGCTCGCACATCGAGTTCGACGGTCCCCTTCCCGACGATTTCAGCAAGGCGCTCGGCGACTGCCTCAGCGACACCGTCTCCAAGCTCGCCTTCCAGCTCAAGCGCTCCGACCTCGAACAACGGGTCCGCGCCCGGCTCGAAGGCCTCAGCGAAAAGCACGCACCCGTCGTTGACCGGTTTGGCCTCCGCGATGACTTCATCGAACTCGTTGCCTGAATAGAGGTCGGCATGGAAAAGGAACTGGAGCAGATCAGTACGGTGCCCGGTGTCGGTGGGTCGTTTCTCTGCGACAACCGCGGCGACGTGATCGTGAGCTCCGACCCGGCCGTCCTCGCCACCGTGACAATGAACACCATCGGCCGGGAAGTCGGCCGCGCGTTCGTCGCCCTCGAAACCGCCGGCCAGCCGGCTTCGAAGATCGAGTTTGTCTACGACGGCTGGCGCCTTCTCGCCCAGGACATCGGAGATGCTGTCCTGTTTGTCGTCTGCCAGCCCGATACCAGCATGGCCATGGTCCGCATGAGCGCGGACGTGGTCATCGGGGGCTGGCAGAGGGACAACGCCGCCCAGAAGCGGTTGCAGCGCCACCGCGCCGAGCGTTCGTCGCTGGTAAGCCGCGCCGCCCTCGACCAGGGCTCGTGGAGCTCCTGGGCCATCATCCAATCGCGTGGGAGCTAACGCGCCCCAGTCCGGGCGCAAGGGAGGGACATCATGCCTGAAGGATTGACCGGGAGCCTGGCCCAGTTGCCGCTTGCCGACCTGCTCAAGATGCTCGCGGCGGGTGGCCAGAACGGCCGCCTCGAGCTCACCTCCGGTCTCGATACGGCCGATATCTACCTGGCCGGCGGCGCGGTCGTCCATGCCGAGTCCGGTCCACACTGGGGAGAGCAGGCCTTTCTTCGGCTCGTCGCCTGGCCCAACGGCCAGTTCCGCTTCGAGCCAGGCGTGCCGCCCCCCGACCGTACCATCGACAAACCCCTCGACGCGCTCCTCGCCGATTCTGCTCGCGCCGCCGGTGAGCGAGAGGCCATGCGCCGCGTCATCCCCTCCATGGATACCCTCCCCCGGCTCGTCCGCAAGGCCCCGGCCCCGTCGGTCACCATCGAAGCGATGGACTGGGAAGTCCTCGCGCTCATCGACGGGCAGGCCACCGCAGCCAGCATCGCCGCCGGCCTGGGCGTCGATGACTTCGAGGCCGTCCGCCGTCTCTACCGCCTCCGGCTCGCCGGGCTCATCGACCTCACCGCGCCCCAGGCTGCCCCGGCCCCGGTCCGCCAGCTTGCCGGCGCCCAGTTTTTCCAGGCGCTCACTGGCGCCGTCGCTCTTGCCCTCGGCCCGCTCGCCGAAATCATCATCGATGACGCGGTCGAAGATCTCGGCTTCACCCGTGCCACGCTCCCGCGCGACGCCGTCGCCTCGCTGGCCGAACGCATCAGCGGCGAAATCCGTGATACCGATAAGCGCGTCCGCTTCCAGCAGACCATGCTCGCCATGCTCCGCCAGGCCGCCTGATCGCCAGATCGCCCGCGCCGTGGTTAACTGGCGCTGATGCCTGATTTCGTCGTCGTGACTGTCGGCGGCCGCAACCGCGAGCCCTCTGGTGCGGGCCGGGTCGCGGCGTTCGTCGTCCGCTGGCTCACCACAGCGGTGGCCGTGTGGGTCGCCGCCGGACTCGTGGGCGGCATCCACCTCGAAGGCTGGGGGAGTACCCTCGCGGTCGCCCTCATCCTCGGTCTCCTCAACGCCTACCTGAAGCCGCTCATGGTTTTCGGCTCGCTGCCGGCCCTGGTCCTCACCCTCGGCCTCTTCCTCATCCTGATCAACACCGCCCTTCTCGCTCTTACCGCCTGGATCGCCGGGAAGTTCGACAGCATCCGGTTCGATATCGATAGCTTCTGGGCTGCCTTCTGGGGAGCGGTCATCATCAGCCTGGTGAGCTTCTTCCTCTCCCGCATCATCAACCCGAAGAAGATCGCTGAACGCGTCGGCTAACGCGGCCTCCCGCCACGCCCACACGCTGTACGCCCGAAATCGGGTATGAATGTACCGATGTCCGCCCTTCCACCTCCCGCCGAAAAGGCAGCCGCCGTCCGCGACATGTTCGACCGTATCTCGCCGGGCTATGACCGGGTGAACCGGCTGATGACCTTCAATGCCGACCAGCGCTGGCGGCGCGAGCTCGTGCGCCGCCTGCGCGTTGGGCCCGGCGACCTCGTCCTCGACCTCGCCTGCGGTACCGGCGACTTCGCCGAGATCTGCCGTAAGGCCGGCGCCACCACGGTTGGCCTCGATTTCTCGCGCGGGATGCTGAATGCTGCCAACCGGCGCTTCCCCGGTCTCGGTATCTTCGTCCAGGGCGATGCCCTCCGCCTCCCCTTCGCCGGCGGGTCGTTCACCGTGGCCGTCTCCGGCTTCGCTCTCCGGAACTTCGTTGCCATCCCGCCCGTGCTCGAAGAACTCGCGCGCGTGCTCAAGCCGGGTGGCCGCCTCGGCCTGCTCGAAGTCGACAAGCCCCGCAACCCGATGGTCGCCGCCGGCCATGGCCTCTACTTCAACCGGGTCGTCCCCCTCGTCGGCGGGCTGATCGCCGACCGCAAGGCCTACCGGTACTTGCCCCAGTCCGCCTCCTACCTCCCCCCCGAGGCCGAGCTCCGCGCCATGCTCGAGGCGGCCGGGTTCGCCCGCACCAGGAAGCGCTCGCCCATGTTCGGCGCCATCCAGTCCGTCAGCGCGGTGCTCGCGTGACCGCTGTTGCCCCGGCTCGCCCGTCCACCTTCCAGGTGTGGAAACTCGCCACCCGCCTTCCCACCCTTACCGCGGCGGTCGCACCAGTCGCGGTCGGCATCGGCGTGGCCATCCACCTCGACGTGTTCGACTTCTTCCCGGCATTGGCTGCCCTCGCTGGCGCCCTCCTCCTCCAGGTCGGCGCCAATTTCGCCAACGATGTCTTCGATTTCAAGAAGGGCGCCGATACCAGCGAGCGTCTCGGCCCGCCGCGCGCGACCCAGATGGGCTTCGTGAGCGCCCGCCAGATGCTCATCGGCATGTGGCTGACCTTCGCCCTTGCCATGGCCGTCGGCGTCTATCTCGTGTACGTCGGCGGCTGGCCGATCGTCGCGGTGGGGCTCGCGAGCATCGCCGCCGCGATCATCTACACGGGTGGGCCGTGGCCCATCGGCTACCACGCCCTCGGCGATATTTTCGTGTTCGTCTTCTTCGGGCTCGTCGCCGTTGTGGGCACGTACTACGTCCAGGCCGGTGACGTCCCCGCGCTCGCTGTCGCCGCGGCCGTTCCCGTGGGCTGCACCGTCACCCAGATCCTGGTGGTCAACAACCTGCGCGATATTCCGACCGACCGTAAGACCGGGAAGACCACCCTCGGAGTCATCCTCGGCGATCGTGGTACGCGCGCCTGGTTCGTGATCCTGTTGCTGGTGGCGCTGGCCGTGCCTGTCGCCATCTCGATACTGTCCACCGCCGAGTGGGCATGGGCAGCGGCGCCCGCCAGCCTCCCCTGGGCGGTCCGTCCCTTCCGGGCCATCATCGGCGGCACTACCGGCGGCGCCCTCAACCCGGTCCTCAAGGCCACCGCCCGGTTCAATCTCATGCTGGGGCTCCTGCTGGCGCTCGCGATCGCCGTCTCTTCGAACTGAGGTGTTTTGCCTCGCGTGAACAACCTCGCGTAGTATCGGCCTCAGCCGCCAACCCCCGCGTGGGGCGGCGAGCCAACCCGAAGGCAACGTTCACATGCGCATCATCGACGGCATCTACCAGCTGCTTACGCCGTTCCCCCAGTTCACCATCGCCGACGCTAAGGCCCTCCGCCACGACCTCCAGGAGCACCCCCGCGTCACCAAGGGCCTTCCCTACGTCCTCCCCTACCTCCTCAAGGATGGGGACGACACGGTCCTGGTTGACTGCGGCTGGAACACCGACACCGCCTACCAGGCCCTCGAAGAGGGGATGAAGGAGCACGGCTCCCATCCCAACGACATCAATAAGCTCGTCGTCACCCACGTCCACCCCGACCACTACGGCATGGCCGGACGCCTGAAGCAGCTCTCCAGCTGCGAGATCGTCCTCCACGAAAAGGACGCCGAAGTCATCACGGCCCGCTACTTCGCCCCCAAAGGCCTGATGGACGAGATGGGCAAATTCATGGAGACCAACGGCGTCCCCGCGATGGACACCCCGACCATGGCCCGCGGTTCGATGGGCATGCTTGGAAACGTGGCCCCGGTCCCCGCCGACACCGAGGTGAAGGGCGGCGAGACGTTCAAGGTCGGCGACTTCGACTTCGAGATCATCTGGACGCCGGGCCACTCGCCCGGGCACATCTGCCTCTACGAGCCGAACCGCAAGATCCTCCTCACCGGCGACCACGTGCTCCCGACCATCACCCCCAACGTGAGCATCCACGCCCAGACCCACGGCAGCCCGCTCGGCGACTACATGCGCTCCCTCGAACTCCTCGAAGACCTGGATGTCGAGATCGTCCTCCCGGCGCACGAATTCGAAATCCACGACCTCAAGAAGCGCCTCCGCGAAATCGAAGATCACCACAAAGTCCGCCTCGATGAGATGGTGAACTGCGTCGACCGCGGGGGCTCGACCGCGTGGGAAGTCGCCGGCAGAGTCAAGTGGGCCACCGGTTCTCTCGCCGACTTCGAGGCCCACATGCAGCGCGCCGCCGTCGGCGAGACGATCGCCCACATGGAATACCTGTTCGAGACCGGCCGCGTCTCGAAGGTGATGCGCGCCGGCAAGCTCTACTGGCTCCCGGTGTAACGCGCCGCCAGGCCGTGGATCCGACCGAAAGGGAGGCCTTTGGGTATGACCCACGCCAACTCCCCGGCAGGCTACTTCATCACGTTCACGACTTACGGTGAGCGCCTCCACGGCGACGAGCGCGGCTCGGTCGAGCGGCTTCGCGCTGCCGGCGCGGGAGTCCGCGAACTCTTGCCAGACCAGGGCCGTGAGGGCCGCGAGCGGCAAGTTCTGCTTTCGACGGCGATGACGCTCCATGGAGAACAACGCCAAGCTGTCGCGGATGCCGCCCGCGGGGTTTGTTCACACCACAACTGGCGCCTCCATGCGCTCAACGTCCGGACCAACCACGTGCACATCGTCGTGTCCGGGCCCGCAACGCCCGAAAGGATGATGAACGCGTTCAAGTCCTGGGCAACACGCCGCCTCCGCGAAGCCCGGCTCGTAGGTTCCCAGGAGAAGGTGTGGACACGGCACGGGAGTACAAGATACCTCTGGACCGAGCGCGACATCCTCGACGCAGCAACGTACGTGCTGGAAGGCCAGGGCCCGGACATTGGCGGCCTCCGGTGGACCACGGAGATGTAGCCTGACCACTCCCGGGGACATAGATCCGACCGTCAGGGAGGTGCGATGTCGCTCCCACCCCTCCTGTCGAAGTACTGCTCCAGCCGCTCCAAACCCCCCGGCGACATAGATCCGACCGTCAGGGAGGTGCGATGTCGCTCCCACCCCTCGCGTCCACATCCGGCCCCAAGCTCAGCATGCCTGGATGGCCAGCGTCCCGGGCGTGCCGAAAGCGCACCTCCCTGACGGTCGGATCTATGTGCCCGGGCGGCGGCCGGTTTTCGGATCCAAGAGCGCCTTCACTCCGGTCCGTGGGCGCGGCCGTGGAGGTTGGCCGGCCTGATCCGCCACGCATACACCCCCAGTTCCTCGAAACGCGCCTGGAGCATCGTCGCCGCCCACCGCGGCGCATCCACGAGCTTCCTCTGGAGTACAGCCGCGAACGGGCCGTACTCCCCCGGGTCGGTTACCTGTTCGAACGTGCCCTGCCCCACCACGCTCGCCCACTCCCACGGTCCCGTCATGACCGTGCTGTCGACCTGGAAGCCCACGTCCGCGTTCCGCGCGGCCATGGCCGTCTTGCGGCCGGGGGTGGTCAATCCGCACAGCGTGTCGCTGTACCAGGCGTAGAACACGGGCACCACGAACTGCTCGCCATCGGCGGCAAACGCGATGCGGACAATGCGCTCCTTGTCGAGCACGAGGTCGATCTCTTCGGCGGACAGGTTACGGAATCCCATTGGTGGGAACGCTACGGCAGCCGGAGGACGTGCGGAAGATAGGTCATCGTTCGCACACCGGCCCACCCTGACGGTAAACGGCCGCGGTGTCGAAGTGCTTTCCCAGCCGCTCCAAACCCCCGGAAACATAGATCCGGCCGTCAGTCCGCCAGGGCCGAGTACACGATCGCCCGCAGCTCCCGCCGGATGTTGTAGTGCGACGATGGCATCAACTGCGT
This sequence comes from Dehalococcoidia bacterium, assembly GCA_003104995.1. GTDB lineage: Bacteria > Chloroflexota > Dehalococcoidia > Tepidiformales > Tepidiformaceae > Amarobacter. The sequence goes on along the minus strand of PQAO01000024.1, from coordinate 109,881 downwards.
CATGAAGATGAAGACCAGGTCCTCGATCGGGTCGATCCAGAACACCGTGCTGGCCGCGCCGCCCCAGGAAAACTCGCCCGGAGTACCCGAGATCTGCGACTTCGCCGGGTCGAGCGTCACCGAAAATCCGAGCCCAAACCCGATCCCGGAGAACGTCGTCTCGGCCCAGCGGCCCATGGCGTGGGCGGCCAGGTCTTTGCCCTCCGGCAGGTGGTTCGAGGTCATGAGTTCGAGCGTCTTCCGCCCGATGATGCGCGTGCCGTTGACCTCGCCGCCGTTGACGAGCGCCTGGCAGAACACCAGGTAGTCGTCGATCGTCGAGACGAGCCCGCCCCCGCCGGAAAGGAAGGTGGGCGGCGTGAGGTAGGTGCTTGTCGCCGGGTCATCGATGAGGCGGATGCCGTCCGGGGCGACACCGTAGTTCGCAGCCAGCCGGTGGGCTTTCGCCTGCGGGACGTGGAAGCCGGTATCGCCCATGCCAAGCGGGCCGAAGATGTTTGCCTGGAGGTAGTCATCGAAACGTTGACCGCTGATCGCCTCGACCAGGTAGCCGCAGATGTCGGTCGAGACCGAATAGTTCCAGGCGTCGCCCGGAGAGAACTCCAGGGGCAACTCCGCCAGCGCCTGGACCATCTCGCGCAGGGTGCCGCGCGTCTCGATCTGGCCGATGCCGTTGTTTCGATACATCGCGTCGACGTTCGTACGTTCGAGGAAGCCATAGGTGAGCCCCGACTGGTGCGAGAGCAGGTCCCGGATGGTCATCGGGCGCGTCACCGGCTTCGTCACCATCGCCGGGCCGTTGCCCATCACATAGACGCGCTGGTTCTTCCACTCGGGGATGTACTTGTCCACCGGGTCGTCGACCTGGAAGAGGCCGCGCTCGTACAGCTGCATGAGCGCTATCGAGGTGATCGGCTTGGACATCGAGTAGATCCGGAAGATCGTGTCGCGCGCCATGGGCTTGTTGCGTTCGCGATCGGCCAGCCCGTACGCCGCAAGGTGTCCGATTTCTCCGCCCCGTGCTACGAGGGCGAGGGTCCCGGCCATCTTGCCAGAGTCGACGTACCCCTTGAGGTGAGCGTCGAGGTAGCCCAGACGGGTGGGATCGAGGCCCAACTCGGTTGGGGCGGATGCTTCGGCGATGGCCATGGGGGAATCCTCCAGCGAACTTGCGCCGGAGCGTACCAGAACCGGTCCCGCGGGGTCAGACCGCGTCGACGATCCGGGGAAGCACGTCGCCGATCTGTTCGCTGATGACCTCGTGGGCGATCTGGTCGTACGGCGTGTCCTGCGCGTTCAGGATGACGAGCCGGGCGCCGTTGCGGAGGGCCATTTCGGGAAGGAGCGCCACCGGGTACACCGTCAGCGACGTGCCGACCGCCAGGAAGCATTCGCACTCGGAGGCGGCCCGTTCGGCGCGTTCGAGGTCCTCTGGCACCAGGTTCTGCCCGAACGAGATGGTGGCGGACTTGAGGATCCCGCCGCAGGTCCGGCAGGGCGGATCTTCCTCACCGGCCCGCACCCGGTCGAGGACGCGCTCGATCGGGCCGCGTTCACCGCAGCCCATGCATACGAAATCCCGCACCGTCCCATGGATTTCGATGATGCGCGACTGGGAGCTGCCGGCCTTCAGGTGGAGGCTGTCGATGTTCTGCGTCACAAGCGTGTCGAGCTTGCCCTTGCGCTCGAGGGTGGCGAGGGCGATGTGCCCGGCGTTCGGCTGCGCGTCCGCCCAGGTGTTGTTGGAGATGCGATTCTGCCAGGAGCGTACGCGCGAGTCGCGGTTTGCCATGAAGTTCTGGATGGTGGCAGCCCGCTCGGCACCAGGGTTCTTGGTCCATACGCCCTGCGGGCCGCGGAAGTCCGGGATCCCGGACTCCGTGCTGATCCCGGCGCCGGTGAGCACTACCGTGTACGACGATTCGCGCAGCCAGCCGGCGACGCGCTCGATGGTTTCCAGATCTGTCACGATAAGAAGGCTACCCGGACTGCCGCAAAATGCAAAGATTTCGTCGTTAACGATTGACGAGCGGCACCCGGTTTCGGTACTTTCCGCAACGGCGCGGGACGCCATTCCGCTCGTGGCTCCCGCCGATCCATTAGCCGGACGACTCAGTCTCCGGCCGCGAAGGCCCGGTGTCCGCTCCACCGGGCCTTCCCTATTCCCCGGCGTCCTTCAGTCCGGCCAACCGGACCCCGAGGGAGAGCCCGTTGCACCTGCCGGCGGGCCCCCTGGCACGGGGATAATCACGCACGCGCCCATCCGCGCCGAGGTCCTTCATGACGTACACCATCGAAGTCGAACAACAGCCGCGGCAACCATATGTCGCCGTCCGCACCACCGTCCGCATGGCGGACATCGGCCAGCACATGGGCCTGCTCTTCGGACAGCTCTTCGGCTGGCTCGAAGCGAACAGCGTGACCCCTATCGGGCCGCCCTGGGCGCGCTACCTGGGCGTCGGCCCCGAGGAGGTCGAGTTCGAGGTGGGCGTACCCGTCGCGGCCCTGGTCGAAGCGAGCAGCCCAATCATCGCCGGGATCCGCCCGGCTACGACGGTCGCGAAGACACTGTACGTCGGCCCATACGATGGGATGGAAGCCGCCTACACGGCGGTGACGGAGTGGCTCGGCGAGAACGGCAAGGTCGTCACGGGCGCCATGTGGGAGGTTTACGAGACCGATCCCGAGCGCGAACCCGACCCGGCGAAGTGGCGGACCTGGGTGCACTTCCCGATCTGAACCTCAGGCCCAGCCGCCCGCGAACGGAATGACTTGGCCGGCCATGAAGTCCGAGGCATCGGACGCAAGGTACAGCGCGAGTTCGGCCGATTCGCGCGCTTTGGCGAGCCGGCCGAGCGGGATGGCAGCCTCCATCCGGGCGAGCATCTCCGGGTCGCCGGTCAGCTCCGGCGGATAGTAGAAGTTGTTTTCCACGTAGTTCTGTGCGATCGCGTTGACCTGGATGTTGTGGCGCGCCACTTCCAGCCCAACCGTCTTGATGAACGCGTTCTGGGCGCCCCGGGCCGCGACGTAGCCCGCAACGTTGGGAATGCCCCGTAGCGGCGCCGCGCTGGTGACCGCCACAATCTTCCCGGCGCGCCGCTCGATCATTTGGGGGAGGGCGGCACGGACAAGGCGCATCAGGGGATGGACCAGCGTGTCGAACAGGGCCAGCCAGTCCGCATCATCGATCGCCTGGACCGGGGCGCGGCGGGGCCGCAGTGCCAGGTTGGCAACCAGCACGTCGATTTCGCCCGCGGCCGCGACCACCCGTGCCGGCGCGTCGGCCGGGGTGAGGTCGCTGGAATCGGCAATGACGGCGGCGCCTTCCTCCCGGAAGAGCTCGATGATGGCCGGGCCCATGTAGTCCGGGGCCTGGGTGATGAGCACGCGCTTGCCTGCGAGTCTGCCTGGCATTTACATCCCTCCCGCGCCTACGTCCCGGCCGGGCCGACAAACGTGATCTCCCGCCCGAGGGCCGAAAGCCCGAGCGAGTGCAGCAGTTCATCCGTCTTCCAGGCCATCACGTTGCCGCCGACCATGTCGCGGTAGATCCGTTCGAGCGGGCGGTTGCGCACGTAGGCGTGGGCCCCGCACACGCGCATCGCACCCGCCGAGACCTCCTCGCTCATGCGGCGGAGATGGTAGACGGTGCGGACCAGGTGGCGCGTGAACGCCTGCGAGCTTTCGAACGGCGTCTCCAGCCGGCGGATGGTGTCGTAGAGCACGATCCGCCCCGTTTCGAGCCAGTGTTCCATGTTGCCGATGCCAAACTGGGCCCAGGGCTGGTCGGCGCGGTAGCCCACCTGCGCGCCACCGACGCTGGCCGTGGGGCCGGCCAGGTAGCCGTGGCGCTCCTTCACGTAGTCGATGGTGAAGTCGAATGCCGCCTGGCCCAGCCCGAGCCAGATGGCCAGGATGCCGAGCGCGCCCCGTGCCCGCATCTGCGTCTGCACGTTCACGACGTTCGCCTGGGCCTGCAGCACCATCCGCAGCATCGCCGCCGGGATAATCAGCACCTCGGACTTCGGCAGGCGCATGTTCTCGGCCACGATGTCGTGGCTCGATGTTGCCCGCAGGCCCATGGAGTCCCAGTTCATGAGGTTGGTAATGCCCGGCGTGCTCAGCTCGGGAATGCTCAGGACCACGTCGGGCTCGTTGCCTTCGCCACGGTCGATCTGGCCGCCCATGAGCGCGTACTTCGCACCCTCGCTCATGCTCGCGAACCCCGCCTTGCCCGAGCCGACCACAAAGTCGCCGTCTTCGGTGAAGTGGAAGCCGGCCTTGCGGTTGTCGACCTCACCCGTGGGCACCGAGCCGGGCCCGCAGATGAGCGCGCCGTCCTGGCCCATGTCCTTGAGGACCGCATCACGGCGGGCGAAGGGCGGCATCGACTCGAGAAAACTGGCGACGAGGACGTGCATGTTGAGCGCGACCGCCGTCGAGCCGTCGCCGTAGGCCACCTCTTCCATCACGCGCATCTGGGCTTCGGCGCTGATACCGAGGCCGCCGATCGCGGGCGCGAGCGCCATCTGGGGGACCTTGAGCGCCTGGAGTTCGTCCAGGTTCTCGCGAGGGAAGGAGCCCTCGCGGTCGTAGCGGGCGGCGCGTTCGGTCCAGGGCCCGCGGGCGAGGTCACGCACCTTTGCGATGAGGTCGAGTTCCCACTGTTCCATGCCGTCGAGTCGCTCCTGTTTCTTGGCCTGAGGCGGAAGGGTATCGGATTTCGAATCGTGCCGTATGCCGGCGCCTACAGCCGCGGCAGCGGTATCCCCAGCGCTTCTTCCAGTTCGTCGATCGCGCTGGTGGTGTGGTCGACCTTGATCGTGCGCATGCCGAGGGCCTTCGCGCCCTTCAGGTTCGCCCCCATGTCGTCGAGGAACACCGCCTGGTGCGGTTCGATCCCCAGGTGCTCGCAGGCGATCTGATAGATCCGCGGCTCCGGCTTCCGGACACCCACAATCGCCGACTCGACCACGATGTCGAACAGGCTGTGGACGTCGATCCCGGAGGTGCGGCGCTGGGCCGGCTCCTCGCGCGCGACGTTGTTCGTGATGCTCCCGAGCTTTACCCGCCCCCGCAGGTGCTTCACCACCGCCACCATCTCCGGGCGCTCGCCAAAGCCCTGGAAGAACCACTCAAGGAAGTAGCGCCCGCTGGTGGCCGTCCCCGCCGGCTCGATCTGGCGGTCGAATTCGCCGGCGAAGCCCGCGGGCGTCAGCTCGCTCCGTTCAAAGCGCGACCACGGCCCGTCCTCCGGTCCGAAGATGGCGACGCGGACTTCGTCGGGGATGCCGTATTCGCGGCAGAAGTCCTTGATCCGGGTAACGGGCGAGTGCGTCAGCACCCCGCCGATGTCGAAGATGGCGGCCTGCAACTGGGTCATATCCCAATTCTACCCGGCGGCCGCGCTCCGCTCCGTCTTTGCCGGCTACTGGTTGACGCCCAGCTCGTTGCGGATGAGCTCGCACACCTCGAACGTCGGCCCTTCAGCCTGGAGGGTCGTCTGCATCTTGTTGATGGTAACCGCGACCGAGAGCCCAACCTCCGGGTCGGCAAATGCGATGGAGCCGCCCGCGCCGGGGTGGCCGAAGGCGGTCCGCCGCGGGCCCGTCGCGCCATGCATCCCCATCGTCTTGCCGCCGTTGAAAAAACCGATGCTCTTCACAAGCGGCATCACAATGACGCGGTCGGGCGTGTCCACCTGGACGGTGGTCATCAGCGGGATGCGTTCCGCGGACATCAGGCGCACGCCGTCGACCTGGCCGCCGTTGGCCAGCGCGCCATACATCCGGGCGAGCGCGCGTGCGCTGAAGTGCCCGTTCGCCGAGGGGATACAGGCCTTCCGCACTTCCATGTCGTTGAAGTTCCAGCCCAGGTTGGGCCGCATCGCCTTGAAGAAGTCGTGGTCGGGCGGGATCTGCATCTGCGGCCTGCGCGCGCCGCCCCCGGTGGTCTGTTCTTCGGCGGTCTGGAGCGTCGCCAGCCGTTCTTCCACGCCGTCCGGGATGCCGATGAACATCTCGCCGCCGCAGCCGAGCGGCCCGGCGATGTCCTCGGCCAGGACTTCCTTGATGTGGCGTCCGCTGGCGTGCTGGATGATGCCCCCCGCGACCCAGGCGAAGGTCACCGCGTGGTAGCCGGTCGCCGTGCCAGGTTCCCACGCGGGGGTGCCGTTCTCGATGTAGGCCAGGCCGTTCTCCCAGTTCAGCAGCGTCCTCGCGAACACCGGGTCTTCCGGCATCGCGTGGAGGCCCGCCTGGTGGCTCATCGCCTGGGCGACGGTGATCTTCCCCTTGCCGTTCTTCGCGAAGCCCGGCCAGTACTTCGCCACCGGCTGCTCATATTCGATGATGCCCCGGTCGGCGAGGATATGCAGGGCGGTGGCGGCAACCCCTTTCGTGGTCGAAAAGCTGTTGAACAGGGTATCCGCCGCCACCGGCCGGGAGTCCTGGGGCCCCATCTGCCCGGCCCGGGTATCGACGATCTTCTCGCCGTAGCGGTAGGCGCAGACCTGCGACCCGAGCTGCATTCCGCGCGCGATCTGGTCGAGAAGCAACTGGTGGACCTTGCTGTTCAGGGCTGTCTCAAGGGTGGTCAAGGTGGGGGCACTCCGGTAGGTATTTCGCTGGACGCAAACTATAACCGGTGCGAACCGTGTTCGGGATGGGGTCTCCCGTGGACCGGATGCCAGGTGAAGATGCCTTGCCCTTCTGTGAACCAGGCTGCTGGCTCGCAGCCAACGCCGTCCCACAATGGGCTGGACCCCTGCGACAGGGGATGGGAGGGAACGTGAAGTTTCGATTCTTGATGGCCGCGGCCCTTGCCGCGATGCTCACCGCCGCGGCATGTGGCGGCGACGACGATGACAAGGGAGACGACGCGAACGGTAACGGCGGCGCAGACGCCACCCAGACAACCACGGGGCAAACACCCTCGGGCGGTAACGGTGGCAGCGACGCTACCGCGACCCGGGGCGCGGACGGCGGCGACGATGACTTCTCCGACCTCCTGGCCGACGCCTCGGACAAGACTTACCTCGTGACCTACGAGATCGAGATCGTCAATGATGGCAAGACCCAGCAGGGCTCGGTCACCTTCGCCCAGGAGCCGCCCAAGTCCCGCATGGAAATCTCCCTCGGCGACAACGCGGAGTTCGAAGAGCTCATCCTCATCGAGGACGGGACGAGCTCGTTCACCTGCTTCAAGTCCGGGGATTCGGGCCAGTGCCTGAAGTCCGGCGCCACCGGTGGCCTGGGGGACAACTTCACCCTGTTCGACGTCAAACGCGTGCTCGCGCGGGTGAGAGAGGACAAGGACATCAAGGAAGTCTCCGGCCAGAAGATCGCCGGCCGCGACTCGCGCTGCTTCGAGGGCAAGTTCCCGGACACGGAGGAGGAGGGCCTCTTCTGCATCGATAAGGGCGAGGGAATCCTCACCCTCATCGACAGCACGTCGACCAAGTTCAAGGCGACGGAGATCTCGACGAAGGTCGACGGCAAGCTCTTCGAGCCGCCCTACCCGCTCATCGGCTAACCCCTACCGGGCGGCAACGAAGCCCAACAACGAGGCGCGGAGGCGCGGAGGGTCTCTTTGAGGATCCTCTGCGCCTCCGCGCCTCTGTGTTCAACCTGTTGGCCATAGCGCGCCCCCGGCGCCCCTGGCGTCCTGGCGGTTAGCCCAGCACCTCGAAGAGCTTGTGGCTTTTCATCGCCGGGTTGTCCTTGTAACTGTCGTAGCTCTCGCCCCGGTGGCCCTTCGTGAAGTTGTCCGAGGTGATCCAGGCCTCGAACGACTTCTCGTCCTCGAAGCGGCTGAGCACCACGTATTCGCCCCGGTCGGGCAGGGCCAAGAGCTCGGTGCTGATGAAGCCCGGGAAGGTATCGACCGCGCCGACGCGCGACTTCCAGGTCTGTTCGAAACCGGCGCGGGCCTCGGGCGGGAGCGAGATGGGGAAATAAGAGATGACGGGCATGGGCACTCGATTCCTGTGATTGAGGGTGAGCTTCCAGCGTACCGCACGTGTGCCGCTCGACAAATGGCGAGGTCAGTCTACCCATGCCACGTACGTGGCATTCACCCAGCCGGTCCGTCCGTCTCCCGTCTTCACATGCAGCCAGATGCTCGAGTCCTCGCTCCGTTGGCCGATGAACTCGTGTGGTGGTTCCTTCGGGTTCGTCGTCAGGAGGACGGTCTCGAACGTGAGCCGCGTGCCGTCAACCAGGCAGGCGATCACCGTGGCTGCCGCTTCGGGGGCATCGCGAAGGTTGAGGCAGTCCCCTCCCGCCGACACCTTCAAAGCCACTTCGCCGGTGAACGGGGCCTCCTGGTATTTCAGCGGCAGGAGCTGCACCGGCACGCCGCCGCCCTTGCCCGGCGTCGGGAAGATCCAGAACGCCACCTCCGTGCCATCCGCGTTCCATCTGCCGGAGGTCGAGATATTGTTGCCAACGACGAGCTCCAGCTTCCGGCCGCTCTGGAGATCCAGGATTGCCCGGTTCGTGATGACGAGCGATGCGTCCACCGGGGAAAACTGTGTGCCGCCCTGCACGAGGCCCGGGAAGGGAACGCGGGCAATCTCTCGGCCGTCGATGTCGATGATCCGCTCCCCGCCGTCCTCGCCGCCGACCATCAGCGTGTAGTTATCCGCCGCCCAACCATGGAACGAGGCGCCCAGGAACCGGACTCGCGGCACGCCCGTCGCCGCATCGACGATGGTGATCGTGTCGATCACCGGGAACGCTCCCATCCCGTAGCTGGCGAGCCGACCGGGGGAACCGGGGATGGCGCGCAGCGAGCCGTCCGGAGACAGCCCGAAGGCATTGCCGGGTGGGAGCGGGTTGCCGTCCCAGTCGAAGTTCAACGATTCACCCGGGCCCTCCGGGCCGACCGCGAACCCCCTGCCATGCGGCAATGGCGACACCAGGTGGTTGTAGAGTCCGTCCTTCACGAGCCTCGATGCGCCGGTTTTCGCGCTAACCAGGACGAACTCGGACCCGTTGCCAAAGACGAATACGGTGCCATCAGGGCTCGAAGTAAGACTCGAGTTGGAGCGCCCATCCCGCGTGATTCCCGTCCGGGTCATGGTGCCGCTGGCGAGATCGAGCAGCCCCAGCGTGGCGTAGTCGGTGCCCTTCCATACGCCAATCACGTCGCCGAAACCGATCGACGTGTCGGGCGCCCAGCCGCCCTTCAGTTCGTACGCTGCCCCCGTGTCCCTCCGGATAACGTAGTGGCGGGCTGGCGAGTTGCCGCGGTGAAGGACGAGGAGCTTGCCATCCCTGGTGGGCGAGAGCTGGGGCCACTCTTGCGCGCCCGCAGGGTCGACCAGCGACCAGAACTCGATGGCGCCGCTGGCGGCGTCCATGAACGCGATCCCGGTGTCCTCGCTGAGCAATTCGCCTGCCTGGTGCGTCGACTTCTGAAGTGGCGATGGCACCGCTTCGAGGAATGCCGGATCGGGTGTGCCATCCGGTGTACCGGTGGGAGATGCAGCGGCTGTGGCCGTGCTCGAAGGCGTGACATCGGGTGCCTGGTCGTCCCCCGAACACCCGGCGAGCATCAACGCCAGTATCCCAGCGACAATCGCCGTCTTCATACTCAGTACAACGTACACCGCCCTCGCCCGGTTCCCCCTGGAAAGAAGAAGGCCGGGCGATGCGCACCCGGCCTTCGGACTTCGTACCCCGCGAGGGGCGGCTTTAGCCAACCTCCACCACCTCACCCTCGACCACGTCGCCGCTCTCCGCCGCGGCCGGCGAGTCAGTGACGGTAAACTCGTAGGCCCCGTCGCGGAAGTCGACCGTGACCTTCTGGCCGTCGCGGAACTCGCCGGCCAGCACGCGCCGAGCCAGCTCGTTCTCCACCCGGCGCTGAATAGTGCGCCGCAGGGGCCGCGCGCCGTACGTCGGGTCGAAGCCCTCGCGTACCAGCTCGGCGATGGCCGCCGGGGTGAGCTCGAAGTCGAGCTTGCGGTCGCTCAGACGTTCGCGCACTTCGGCCGCCAGGATGTCGACGATGCGGGTCAGTTCGGCGTGGGTCAGCGGCTCGAAGATGACGATCTCGTCGATCCGGTTCAGGAACTCGGGCCGGAAGAACTCGCGCAGCGCCTTCTCGATCGAGCCCTGGAGCAGCTCGTGGTCGGTCATGTCGTCGCTGCGGCGGGTGAAGCCGAAGGTGGCCTTCTCCTGCGCCCCCGTGCCCAGGTTGCTCGTCATGATGATGACTGTGTTGCGGAAGTCCACGGTCCGTCCGTGGCCGTCCGTCAGGCGGCCGTCGTCCAACACCTGGAGGAGCGTGTTGAAGACGTCCGGGTGCGCCTTCTCGATCTCGTCGAAGAGGATGACCCGGTACGGCCGGCGGCGGACCGCCTCGGTCAGGCTCCCGCCTTCGTCGTAGCCCACGTAGCCCGGAGGCGCGCCGATCAGGCGGCTCACCGTGTGCCGCTCCTGGTACTCCGACATGTCGATCCGGATCATCGCGTCTTCGTCGTCGAACAGGTACTCGGCGAGCGTCTTGGCAAGCTCTGTCTTCCCGACGCCCGTCGGCCCGAGGAAGATGAACGAGCCGATTGGCCGGGTCGGGTCCTTGAGCCCCGCCCGCGCGCGCCGGATGGCGTCGGAGACGGCCACGATGGCCTTGTCCTGGCCGATGACGCGCTCGTGGAGGTAATCCTCCATCTTCAGGAGCTTGTCCTGTTCCGTCTCTTCGAGGCGCGACACCGGGATGCCGGTCATCTGGCCAACGAGCCGGGCGATGTCCTCGGCGGTGACGCGCATGTCGACCTCCGGGTGCTCGGTGGCCCACTCCGCCTTGCGCCGGTTGTACTCATCCTGGAGCTGCACGATGCGCTGCTTGATCCGGGCGGCGCCTTCGTAGTCTTCCTTCTGGACGGCCGCCTCGGTCTCCAGCGCGAGCTCGTCGAGCTCCTGCTGCAGGTCACGGATGTTGTCCGGCATCGCCTGCGCGTCGATGACGTGCTTGCTCGCTGCCTCGTCGATGAGGTCGATCGCCTTGTCGGGCAGGTGCCGCTCGGTGACGTAGCGGCTCGAAAGGCGCGCTGCCGCTTCGATCGCGTCGTCGGTGATCTCCACCTTGTGGTGCGCTTCGTAACGGGGACGCAAGCCCTTGAGGATGGCGATCGTGTCGTCCACGCTCGGCTCATCGACGTACACCGGGGCGAACCGCCGCTCCAGTGCGGGGTCCTTCTCGATGCGCGTGCGGTATTCGTCGAGGGTGGTCGCGCCGATCGCGTGCAGTTCGCCCCGGGCCAGCGCCGGCTTCATCAGGTTCGAAGCGTCGATCGCGCCCTCCGCCCCGCCTGCGCCCATCACCGTGTGCAGCTCGTCGATAAAGAGGATGATCTCCCCTTCCGACTGCTTCACCTCGTCCATGACAGCCTTCAGGCGCTCTTCGAACTCGCCGCGGAACTTCGAGCCCGCGACCAGTGCGCCCATGTCGAGCGAGAGCACGCGCTTGTCCTGCAGGTTCTCGGGTACGTCGCCGGCGGCGATGCGCTGGGCGAGCCCTTCGACGATAGCCGTCTTGCCGACACCCGCTTCGCCGATGATGACCGGGTTGTTCTTTGTCCGCCGGTTGAGGATCTGCATCACGCGCCGGACTTCCGTGTCGCGCCCGATGACCGGGTCGAGCTTGCCGGCCTTCGCCAGCTCCGTCAGGTCCGTGGAGTACTTCTCAAGCGACTGGTAGCGGCTCTCGGCGGTCTGGCTGGTCACGCGTTGCTTCCCGCGGATGTCCTGCAGCGCGCGGTAGATGCTCTCTTTGTTGACCTTGAACTCGGCGAGCAGGCGCGTCGCCCCGCTCTCTTCGTTATCGGCGATGGCGATCAGCAGGTGCTCGACGCCGACATAGTCGTCTTTCAGCCGCTCGGCCTCGGCGTTGGCGACCTCGAGCATCCGCACGACTTCGGGGGTCGTGTAGATCTGGACGACGTCATAGGCGAGCTTCGGCAGGCCGGCGACAGCCTTCCCGACACGGTCGCGCAGGCGGTTCATGTCGACGTTGAGCTTTTCGAGGACTTGCTGGGCGAGCCCCCCTTCGAACGTAACGAGGGCGGCCAGCACATGGGGCACGCCCCACTGCGAGTTGCGCTGCTGGCGCACGATCTCCTGCGAGTTGGCGAGCACCTGTTGGGCCTGCTCGGTGAAACGGTCTTGTCGCATCATGGGTGGGGTCTCCTTGGGGTGGGTGCTGGGATGACCGGTTGTGTCAGCGACTGCATCGCTGATGGGAACGTGCGCCGCGACAGTTCTGGTCCGTCCCCGAGCTGCCCCGGAGGAATTGGGCGGAACGCGTTGTGGTTCCGGATCTCGATGACCTGGGCTGCGCGGAACTCAAGCCCCGGAATTCCGGAGGCGGTTGTCCTTCGCTTGCCGGCTCGCTGAGATCCAAAGATCAAAACGGCAGAGACCTCGCGATGCCGGGTCATCCACGGAAGATGCCGCTTGGCCTCTTTGTGCATGGACTGGGCTTGTTCGGCGGTTGCGGTCCCGTTGAATCCAAGGGCGATGACCAGAGCGCCAGTCCAGTTCTGATGCTGCTTTGCCTTGGTTGAGAGCGTCTTACCGTAGTCCGTCAGCTTTGTGGTGGACATCGCGCGGTGGCACTCAACTCCGACTCCGCCGCCGTCGTCGACCCAGTCGGGGGCGCCCTCCTCGAACCGAGACCATCGGTAAGTCCTTGGGGCCGCACTTTCGAGGTAGTCTCCGACCTCTAGTTCGAAAATGATGGCTCCGAGATCCCCTTCGGAGGTCAGCAGTTTCCTGAGGTCGTCCGTATGATCAGTCCAATCGCCTTCATGCCTTCGAAGGGCAAGAGCGGCTCCCTCGACGAGGGCAACGGCCCGCTCTTGGGCCAGGGTGAGCATGCCCCCGTTGCTTCGTCGCTCGCGTGCGCGTAGCGCGATGGTCAAGGGGTGGCGGTCACCGAGCTTGGCGACGGCTGGTCCGCCGACGAACTCCTCAAGCCAGTCAAGGGCGCCATTCCCCTGAGATCGTGAAAAGGTGGTCTCGACTGCCACGGTTAGCCTCCGCCCCGGTAGGGTGCGGGCAGCCGCGTCGAGCGCAGCTTGTCCAGTTCGGCGCGGGTGGCCGCGAGTTCTTCCTGGAGCGCGCGGATCTGCTCGCTCATCCGGATGATGATGTCGACACCGGCGAGGTTGACGCCGAGTTCATCGACGAGGCGCTGGGCCTGGCGGATGCGCTGGATGTCGGTGTTCGAGTACATCCGGATGTTTCCGCCGGTGCGCTTGGGCTCGATGAGGCCGGCGCGTTCGTAGTAGCGGAGGGTCTGCTGGTGCATGCCGACCAGCCGGGCAGCAATCGAGATGACATACATCGGCTCGTCGTCTTCGACGTTCTCGTCCATGGGTTCACGCGATCGGTTTCGGGCCATGTGTCACCTCCCTTCCTGGTGGCTGGCGGCGCCCTGCCGCAGTTTGCGGAGGGCTTCAAGGTGTTCCCGCTCTTCGGGCGTGAGGGCATCCGGCAGGCTCACGCGGACCTTCACGAAGAGGTCGCCGCGCTTGCCCTGGGCGCCCAGGACGGGCATGCCCTTCCCGCCCAGCCGGATCTGGCGGCCATTCTGGGTGAGCTCCGGGATGCGGAGCGCCACGCGGCCATCGATCGTGTTCACGGTCACCTCGCCGCCAAGGATGGCGTCGAGAAACGGCACCTCAGCCTCGGTGTGGAGGTCGTCGCCTTTTCGTTCGAAGCGCCCGTGCGGGAGGACCGTGACCACCAGGTAGAGGTCGCCCGCGGCCCCTTTGCCCGAGCCCGGGCGGCCCTCGCCAGCGACGCGCACGCGCGAGCCGGTCTTCACGCCTGCCGGTATGCGGACTTCGAGACGGCGCGGCCGGGCGACTGCGCCCATGCCCTCGCAGGTGTGGCAGATCGCACCCGCGATTTCGCCCGAGCCACCACACGTGGGGCAGACCTCCTGGGTCTGCAGGTTCACCGTGCGGCTGGTGCCGTGAAACGCCTCCTCCAGGCTGACCTCCACGGACGTTTCCACGTCCTGGCCGCGACGGTTGCCGGCCTGGGCGCGCGGCCCGCCCCGTTCGCGCCGGAAGAAGGAATCGAAGATGGAGCCGAAGTCGCCGAAGGCCTCGCCCCCGTTGCCCCGGAAGGCGGCACCGGCGCCGCGGCCAGCCTGCGCTGCTTCCAGCTGGTCGGCCATCTCCCACCGGTCGCCCCACTTGTCGTACTTCTTGCGCTTGTCTGGGTCGGAGAGGACCTCGTGGGCGGCGTTGACTTCCTTGAAGCGGGACTCGGCAGCCTTGTCGTTTGGGTTCACATCGGGGTGGAACTTGCGGGCGAGCCGCCGGTAGGCCGCTTTGATGTCTTTTGCCGAGGCAGTGCGGGGCACACCGAGCGCGTCGTAGAGGTCCTTCGCCATGAATTTACTCTACAGGGTAAGCAGCCTCGGCAACAACCGCCGCGTGAAGAGACTTGATAAAGAAATTGTCAGAGTAGTTGCACGGCCTCTGCTACAGCTGCTATCGTGGTCAGCAGCACAACACAAGCTCTGGAGGTGTATCACCAATGGCAACCGCACTGACCCGCTGGGACCCCGCAGCCGACTTCGCCGCGATGCGCAGCCTGATGGACCGCGTCTTCGAAGGAAACTTCCCGCGTGTCCCCGTCTTCCGCAACGGCGGCGAAGACCTTGGCCCCGCTAACCTCGCCTTCGATGTCATCGAGACTGGCGACAGCTTCGTCATCAAGGCCGCCATCCCCGGGGTCGACCCGAAGGATGTCGATATCTCCGTCGAGGACGATGTCCTCACCATCAAGGGCGAGTTCGAGCACAAGGAAGAGGCCAGCGAGGAGAACTACCTCCGCCGCGAAATCCGCTACGGCACCTTCCAGCGCCAGCTCCGCCTTCCCCCGACCGTCGAGGCCGAGAAGGCCGAGGCCGCCTTCGAGCACGGCATGCTCCGCCTCTCGCTCCCGAAGAAGCCAGAGGCCCGCGCCCGCTCCATCAAGATCACGCCCCAGGGCGTGCTCGAAGCCGAGAAGCCCTCAACCAACTAACCGGTCCGGGCGAAGCAGCCTGAACGCAGGGGGCCCCTCATCGAGGGGCCCCTTTGCTTTTCGCTTTTCTCTTTCCTCTACACAAACGGATGGTCGTCGAAGCGCTCGCCGCCGGTCAGGTGGATAGCTGCAGCCCACGCGGAGAGGAGCCCCCCGGCGCCGAGCAGCAACCCCGCGGGCGCGAGCAGCCAGGTCTTCCCGGCCGTGTTCCACCCCGCCCAGAGCAGCCCACCCGCAAGCGCTGCCATGCCCAGCCCCCGCACCAGCATCGGGCGTTCCGGGACGATGCGGCGCGGCTCGGGCGGCGCCGGCGGGTGCGGGAGTTCGCCGTCCGCCCCATGCCTATCCCTGTCGTGCCCGTGCTCGTGTTGGTGAGCCATCAGCCGCGCTGGTCCGGCGGGAGCATGTTCGGGATGCCGTCTTCGATCGGGTAGCGCTCGCGGCACTGCGTGCAGACCAGCGTCCCCTCGATGATTTCGCCGCCTTCTTCCTTCGCGACCTGTAGTTCCAGGTCGCCCTTGCAGAGGGGGCAGCAGAGGATTTCCATCAGTGATTGCTGCATGCGCACATGCTACCGCTCCCTGCGTCGGAGGGAAGTGGCTGTGGTTCGTCAATAGTGGCCGTTCACGGCGGCGGCGGACGGCCTTAACCTTTCGGGGTCTCGTTACGTAGCCCCAAGCCAGCCCCTGCGGTACGGTTACTGCGCCCCTGGCGGGGTGGGGATTCCTGGTGGGGTTGGCATGACCATTGCATCCTTCCGGCCGCTCTTCGCGGCCGCCGCGCTCGCGATGGCGCTCCTCGGGGCGCTCTCGGTGGCCCTCTTTGGCGGGAGCCAGACCCCGGCCAGCGCCTACAACACCTACACCGTCGAAGTGAACCAGGAGGGCTTCAACCCTCGCACCTGCAACATCAATCGCGGCGATGCGGTGGTGTTCAAGAACGCCGGGAACGCGCCTATCCGCGTCTACATCCCCGGCTTTGGCGGGTTGCCGCCTGCCTTTGACCAGACGCTCAAGCCCGGCGAGACCTCAGCCTCGCCGTTGCGGTTCGATGCCGGCGGCAACTACCTCTACTACTCCGAGTTCGGCGACTTCGTCACCATCTCCACGCCCAAGACATCGAACGCCGGCCAGGTGAGTTGTTCGAAAGAAGCTCCCACCCCCACGCCCACGCCAACAGCCACCCCCGGCCCGCCGCCCACGCCGACGCCGGTGCGCCCCTCGAACTGCACCTGGGTCGGCTGCGCGGTCAGCCTCGGCGTCGCCTCCGACGGGAACTGACGGACTTCTCGCGCTGCGGCTAGAATCCTGCCCATGGAAGAGGTCTCCATTTCGGTCCCGGGCGGCAAGTCCATGCGCGCGGAGGTCGCAACACCCGCGGGCGACGGTCCCCATGCGGCGGTCATCGTCATCCACGAGATCTTCGGCCTGAACGACGACATTCGCGCCAAGGCCGAGCACCTCGCCGGGCGCGGTTACGTGGCGGTTGCGCCCGACCTCTTCAGCATCCTCGGCCGCAAGCCGCTCTGCGTGGTCCGTGCGATGCAATCGCTGCGCCGGAACGATGGCCCCGCCTTCGAAGGTCTCGAAGCCGCGCGCGGCTGGCTCGCTGCGCGCCCGGATGTCGATGCCTCGCGCATCGGCGTTATCGGCTTCTGCATGGGTGGCGGATTCGCCCTCTTGTTCGCCGCGAGGGCGCCGCTCGGCGCAGCCGCGGTGTTCTATGGCGACGTGCCGAAGGACGAAACGCCCCTGGAGGCCTCCTGCCCGGTGGTCGCGGGCTACGGCGGCCGCGATGCCGTGTTCGGCAGGTTCGCCGCCCGCCTCGAAGACCACCTGAACGTCCTCGGCGTCGAGAACGACATCAAGCTCTACCCGGATGCCGGCCACAGCTACATGAGCGAGCACACCGGGCTCATGGCGAAGCTCGCCTCGTGGGGACCGATGAAGGTGGGCTTCGACCCGGCGGCCGCCGAGGATAGCTGGCGGCGGGTCGAAACGTTCTTCGCGGAGCACCTCGGCGGAGAGTAAGTGTTCTACCCCCCGGCGCGCACCAGGAACGGGCCGATCTCCTCGGTCAGCTGGTCCCACTCCATCAGGAACGCGTCGTGGCCGTGCATGGACGCGATCTCGCGGTACTCCACCTGGTTGCCGTTCTCGCGAAGCGTCCCGGCGATCTCCAGCTGGTCTGCGACCGGGTAGAGGACGTCCGAGTCGATGCCCATGACCAGTGCCGGGCCGGTGAATGCGGCCAGCGCCTTCACCGCGCCGCCTCGCCCGGCGCCAACGTCGAAGCCATCCATCGCGGTCGTGATCCGCATGTACGCGTTCGCATCGAAGCGCCTCACCAGCTTGTCGCCCTGCCCGTAGAGGTAGCCAGCCACGTCGAACTGGCCGCGGCCGCCCTCGCCCCGCCCCCGGGCGCGCCCGAACCTCCCCTGGAACGATTCCGCCGAACGGTAGCTAATCATCGCGATCATCCGCGCGAGGGCCATCCCCTGGGTGGGCTGATCCGTGTAGCTCCCGCAGTTCCAGGCCGGGTCGGTCCGGATCGCCTGGCGGGCGACCTCGTTGAAGGCGATTTGCCACGACTGGTGCGCGATCCCGCACCCGATCGGGATGATCGACCCCACCATCTCTGGAGCCTGCGCGGCCCACTCCAGCACCTGCAGGCCGCCAAGCGACCCGCCGGCCACGCTCGCGAGCCGGGTGATCCCGAGGTCCCGGACCAGGGCGCGCTGGGCTGCCACCATGTCGCCGACGGTGATCTCAGGGAACGCAGCGCCGTACTTGCGCCCCGTCGCCGGGTTGATCGAGGTCGGACCCGTCGTGCCGTAGCAGCTCCCCAGGATGTTCGAGCACAGCACCGCGTAACGGTCCGTATCTATCGCCCGCCCCCGGCCGATCAGCGGTTCCCACCAGCCCGCGGGCCCGCCCGCCCCGGCGCTCCCCGTCAGCGCGTGACAGACCAGCACCACGTTGTCCGCAGCCGGCGACATGTGGCCGTACAACTCGTACGCCACCTCCACCCCCCGGAGCGCGTTACCACACTCGAGGGGGAGGTCGCCGATCGGCGCAACCTGGCGCACCGTGTGTTCCACGCGATCCCCTAGCTCTGTGCCAGCGCCTGGTCGAAGTCCTCGATGATGTCGTCGATGTGCTCGATGCCCACCGATACACGCACCAGGTCCGGCGTCACGCCGCTCGCAATCTGCTCTTCGTCCAGCAGCTGCTGGTGGGTGGTCGAAGCGGGGTGGATGACCAGCGTCTTCGCATCGCCGACGTTCGCCAGCAGGCTCGCCAGCTTCACATTCGTGGTGAATCGCTTGCCCGCCTCCAGGCCGCCAGCCACGCCGAAAGTCAGGATCGAGCCGAACATGCCCGGGCGGAGGTATTTCTTCGCCGTTTCATGGTGGGGGTGGTCCGGCAGGCCGGGGTAGTTCACCCAGGCCACCTTCGGGTGCTTGCGCAGCCACTCGGCAAGCTTCAGCGAGTTGCTATCGTGCCGCTCTATGCGCAGAGAGAGCGTCTCGAGCCCGATGAGGTTGAGAAACGAGTTGAACGGCGACTGCGACGGCCCCAGGTCGCGCAACCCCTCTACCCGTGCCTTGATCGCAAAGGCGACGTTGCCAAGCCCCGGGAAGTCCCCGAAGACCTCCCAGAACTTCAGGCCGTGGTAGCTCGGCGATGGCTCCGTGAAGAGCGGGTGCTTGCCATTGCCCCAGTTGAACTTGCCTCCATCGACCACGATGCCGCCGATCGAGAGGCCGTGGCCGCCGATCCATTTCGTGGTCGAGGCCACGACGATGTCGGCGCCATGCTCCAGCGGGGCCACCCGGTAGCCGGCCGCCCCGAAGGTGTTATCGACGATAAGGGGGATGCCCGCTTCGTGCGCTACGTCGGCCAGCGCCCGGAAGTCTGGCACGTTGAGCTTCGGGTTACCGAACGACTCGACGTAGAGCGCTTTCGTGTTCTCGTCGATGAGTGCCTTGAACTGGCCGGGATCGTCGTCCCCGGTGAACTTCACGTTGATGCCCATGCGCGGGAACGACACCTTGAACTGGTTGTAGGTGCCGCCGTAAAGGAGGGGCGTCGAGACGATGTTGTCGCCCGCCTGGCAGATGGTCGTGATTGCGAGCAGCTGGGCCGCCTGCCCCGAAGCGGTCGCCACCGCGGCAACGCCCCCTTCGAGCGCCGCGATCCGCTGTTCGGCCACGTCGTTCGTCGGATTCATGATGCGCGTGTAGATGTTGCCGAACTGCTGGAGGGCGAAGAGCGCCGCCCCGTGTTCGGCGCTCTCAAACACGTACGAAGTCGTCTGGTAGATCGGGACCGCGCGCGAACCGGTCGTCGGGTCGGGGACTTGCCCGGCGTGCACCTGGAGGGTCTCGAACCGTTGTGCCACTGTGTTGCTCCTGTACCTGGTTGAGCCGATCCCTGCCCGGGCGTTGTGTGTTTGGGCCAGCGCGGCGCGAAAGTTGATATTGAAGTAAGTCTATCGACTTAGTCAAGTTAATCGGGCGAAACGAAGACCGGCCAATCCCCCTGCCACGGCCTGCAATGATTGGCGGCGGCCGGGTACCGTCGCCCCTAGTAGCGCTCCTCCCGCGCTGTTCCGTGCGGCTCCTGCAGCTTCACCACCAGTACCCGGTCCACCCGCCGGCCGTCCATGGCCATCACACGAAACTGGTAGCCCGGCACGTCCACGCGGTCGCCAACCCGGGGGATGCGCCCGAGTTTCGTCATGATGAAGCCCCCGACGGTGTCGTAGTCCTCATTGGCCAGCTCGGCGCCGGTGGCGTCCTCCACGTCGGCGATGAGTGCGAGACCGCTGACCAGCAGGTTCCCGGCCGGGAGGGTGCGCACGCTCTCGCCGCCCCCCTGCCGTCCGCCCCCCAGCCACCGCCCGAGGAGGCGGTACAGCACTTCGTCAGCGGTCAGGATGCCGCTCGTGCCGCCGTGTTCGTCGATGAGGACCACCGTCTGGACCTGCTTCGCCCGCATCGCCTGGACGGCGACCTCAACGCTCACCGACTCGGGGATGGCGACCGCCGGCAGGATGAGCGACCGCCAGTCCCGCTCGCCCGACCGGACCAGCCGCAGCAGCGCCTTGGCGTCCAGCATCCCCAGGATGTGGTCGAGGTCTTCCTCGAAGACCGGGTAACGCGTGTGCTGGTGGCGCTCAACGATGTCGAGCACTTCGTCGAGGGTCGCCGACGAGTCAAGCGCGACCACCTCCGTGCGCGGCACCATGATCTGGTCGGCCTGGATGGCGCTGAACTCCAGCGCCCGTCTTGCCAGCATCAGCTCGGAGGTCGAGAGGAACCCGGCCCGGGCGCTCGCCTCGATGACCAGCTCCAGCTCCTCCGGTTCGAGCGACTCGCCCTCGCCGCCGCGGGGGCGAATGCCCAGCGGCCGCACCACCAGCGCGCCGCTCTTGTGGAGGAACCACACGAACGGCCGGAACATCTGGGAGAAGACCGCGACCGGCGGCGCGACGAAGAACGCCACCTGCTCGGTCTTCGCCAGCGCGATCGACTTCGGGGCGAGTTCGGCGAAGATGATCACCAGCGAGGTCACCAGCAGGAACGCGACGGCCGTCGCCGCGATCCCGGCCGCGCGGGCCCCGGCGAACCAGAGGACCCGGTCGATGCCCGGCTCCAGGATGCTCGCGAGGACCGGCTCGCCGATCCAGCCGAGGGCGAGGCCCGCCATCGTGATGCCGAGCTGGGTCGCGGCGATCGTGCCTTCGAGATTCGAAAGCGTCCGCAGCAGCAGCCGCGCCCGTGGCCGCCCCGCGCCCGCGAGCTGCTCCACCCGCGTCCGCCGTACACCGACAAACGCGAACTCCGCAGCCACGAACAGCGCATTGAACGCGATGAGGAGGACCAGCGCCGCCAGCCCAAGGACGATTGACCAGGTTTCTGACATGCCGCCCATGATGGACTAAACGCGCCACGGCACAATCTGGGCCTGGCCGTCCCGATACGGGAGAGCCCCCTACCTGGTTCCGCGCAGGCGCGGGTCCAGCACGTCGCGCAGTGCGTCTCCCAGCATGTTGAAGCTGAAGACCGCCAGCGCGATCGCCATTCCCGGCCAGAACGCCTGCATTGGGACAACGTTCACGAAACGTTGTGCACGGTTAAGCATTTGTCCCCAGGTCGGCTGGTTGGGATCGTTGATGCCGACGCCGAGGAACGAAAGCGCAGCTTCCGCAAGGATTACGCCACCAAGCCCGACGGTTGCGGCCACCATGATCGGCGCAAAGCAATTCGGAAGCACATGCAACATGAGGATCCTGCGAGTAGGGACGCCCACGGAGCGGGCGGCCTCGATGTACTGTTGTTGCCGAACCACGAGGACTGCCGACCGCACTACACGGCTTGTTCCAGCGGAACCAATCAAGCCGAGAATGATGATCAACTGAATCAGGCCTGACCCGGTGATGACCACAAGCGCCATGAGCAACACAAGCGTCGGAAAGGCCATTACACCGTCGACGAGCCGTTGGATCACAATATCCACCCAGCCGCCAAAATACCCTGAAACTAGGCCGATTAGGCAGGCGAGCGAGATCGAGATGAGCGTGGCGCCGAACCCCACCGTAATGGAAACCCGGGCTCCGTAGAGGGTCCGGCTGAACGTGTCGCGCCCGAGTTCGTCAGTGCCAAACCAGTTGGATCCGTTTGGGCCCTGCAAGCGATCGAAATCGGGCGCTGCCGGATCGTAAGGTGCGATGGTGGGCCCAATCAGGGCGATGGTTATCAGCCCGAGGATGACGAGGAGCGAGGCTGCTCCCAGGGGTTGACTGCGCGCGAACGAGACGAGCGGATGCTTCTGCAAGCGCACCCGGCGACTTGGCACGACGGGAATGGAGGATGTCTCATTGCGACTAACGGACATCAGCTCCCCCTTAACCTCGGATCAAGAAGGACGTACCCGATATCAACCAGTAAGTTCACGAGGACGACGCCAATGGCGAATACAACCGTGATGCTTTGCACGGCAACGTAGTCTCTGGCGATTACAGAATTGATCATGTACGTGCCCATTCCGGGTAGCCCAAACAGTGATTCAAAGATAACTGTCCCGCCAACCAGAAAGGCGACGGTAAGGCCGATGATGGTCACCACTGGAAGCATCGCATTTCGAAGGGCATGGCGAACCACAATCTTTCGTTCTTGCAAGCCCTTCGCCCACGCAGTGCGAATGTAGTCCTGTCGCATGACCTCGAGCATCATGGAACGAGACATGCGCATAATTTGGGCTCCGGTTGCGAGGGAGAGGATGAGCGCAGGCATCCACAGGCGCCGGAAAGCCTCCCACGGATTGTCTGTTACTCCCACCCAACCGATCGGTGGAATCCACTGCCACTCCTTGGCCAGCAGGCCAAGGATCTGAGTAGCCAGATAGAACCCTGGTACCGAAAGGCCGAAGATCGACACCGACCGCAGGACGTAGTCGATCCAGGTGTTCTGCCGAAGCGCAGCTAAGACGCCGATTGGGATTCCGATGATGACCGCAGTCACGATGGTGGTGACCATCAGTAACAGGGTAGGCTCCATCCGATCGAGGATCTGCGGACCCACGGGCTGCTGATTCGGAAGCAACGAAGTACCCAGGTCACCCCGGGCGAGGTCGGCCATCCACCGAAAGTACTGTTCGAGGTACGGCCTGTTCAGGCCCAGCCGTTCGTGGATAACCTCCGCCTGCTCCTTGGTGTAGGACTCGCCAAGGAGCTGCACCGCCGGGTCACCAGGGATGACCCGGACGAGTGAGAAGACAATGACCGTGACGACGAACACCGTGACCAATGACAGAAGGCATCGCTGCACGATGAGCTGAATCATGCTAGGCCTCCAGCCACATATCCTCCGCGTTGTGGTAGGAGTCTGCCCAGTTCGGAAGCGTGTAATTGCGGACGTTCTTCCTCACCGCCACTGCACCGCCGCGGGACCCGATCCAGCCAGGCCCGGGGTTCTCGATCAATTTGCGCTGGATATCATAGACAAGCTCCCGCCGCTTCTCTTGGTCAAACTCAATGCTTTGCTGTTCCAACAGTTTGTCCATCGCCGGATCACTGTAGTCGCCGTAGTTGCGGCTCCCCGTGGTGTGGTGGTATAGGAACAGCTGAAGGTCGGGATCGATTCCGGACTGTTTTACGCTCGTAGCGATGTTGTAGTCCCGAGCGCTCTCGAACTGGATGAGCGGGCCGAAGTCCGTACCGACATCATCGACCTTCAGATCGAAACCGATCTTCTTGAGGGCCGGGACATTCATGTCATTGACTTCGTTCACTTGCGCCCGGGATACCGTGCGAATCGTGTCCGAGTACCCACTTCCAAGGCCCGCCGCCTCCATCAACCGCTTTGCCTCGGTGATATCGGCATCCCGGTCCGCCCGGAAGCCGGGCAGTGTCAAAAGCTCTGCCTCCGGGAGTATCCAGTAACTGGCGGCAGCCGTGACTGGACCGTTAACCGCGCCCAGGCCGCCGAACACCGTCTCGTAGATCCGCTTTCGTTCGATCGCCAGAAAGATCGCCTTCCGCACACGCGGGTCGGTGTACGGTGCCCGCTTGTGGTTGATCTGAATGAGGTCGCGTGAGTTTCCGACGAAGGTATGCACGGTGAAGTTGCCATCGGCTTCGAAGGCTTGACGCTCGTCCGGCGAGATCGCGCCGGTGTCGATCTGGTTTGAACGCAGAGCGTTCACAACCGGCGCCCCTTCTGCGCCGATGTCGGTGTAATCCACCCCGTCGATCCACGCGGTGTTGGGGCGCCAATACCCGTCGGCCCGCCGCCGGAGCTTGTATCCCTTGCCGACGGCATACTCCGTCAACTCGTAAGGTCCGATGCCGACAACCTGCTCGGCCCGGGTGATCTGCTGGCCGAACCACTCCTTCGGGACAATTGAGTCGTACTGGTCGGCCATCGCGGCAAGCAAGCCGGCCGAGGGGCGCTTCAACTTGAAGGTAACCGTCTGCGGGTCCGGCGTTTGAATGGATTCGACGACATCGTAGTTCGCCTTGCGCGGGGATGCGGTTTGCGGGTCCATGATTCGCTCGAACGTCCGCTTCACGTCCTCGCTGTCGAGAGCGCGGCCGTTGACCGGCGCCCGGTTCTGCCACTTGATTTCCGGCCGAAGCTGGAAGATGAGGGTGAGCCCGCCATCCGTAAGCTCAGGCAGGGCCGCAGCTGCATCAGGTTCCAACACGCCGTCCAGCCGATAGCGAACGAGGAGGTTGGAGATGTAGTGGTACATATTGGTGCCCACGACTGAGTGGACGTCGAGGTTCGCCTGCAATGGACCGCCTGCGAGGCGAAGGATTCCTCCGCGGCGAGCATTGGTGGTGTCTGGCGTTGGAGCCGCTGTTGGGCTGCCGCTGACCGACGGTTCGGTTGTGGGGCCGCCAGTATCGTCGTCGTCGTCGTCGCCACAGCCGACAAGGCTGTATCCGGCAAGACCGATTGCCCCTGTAAGGCCCCCTCGGAGAACGGTGCGTCGCCCAACCTGCCTGGAGCGCGTCATAGCAGCTCCCTCCTTCTGAGATAGCTTCGGTGTATGGACCTATATGCTACACACCGGTGTAGTCGCTCGCCACGCCCCGCGCCCGCCAGCTGCTCCACCCGCGTCCGCCGTACACCGACAAACGCGAACTCCGCAGCCACGAACAGCGCATTGAACGCGATGAGGAGGACCAGCGCCGCCAGCCCAAGGACGATTGACCAGGTTTCTGACATGCCGCCCATGATGGACTACGGCGGCGCAGCACAACATCCGCCGCCCGGTTCGTCCTAGTGGAACATCGCCCGGTAGGCGCCGCTTGCGAGGAACTCCGCGAGGACCTTGCGCGCGTGGACCGGCATGTCCAGCGCTCCGAGCTCATCCGGTGCGAAGTAGCGGAACGCCTGGCCCTCGCCCACGACAATGCGGTCCTCGTCGATGTCCGCGTCGATGTAGTAGACGTGATAGACGTCAGTGAGCGAAGCCGGCAGGTCGGGTTCGCGGCGGTAGAGCCGGAAAAGCTTCAAGTCGTCGAGCATGTGGCCCGTCTCTTCCTCGAACTCGCGGAAGGCTGCGGCATCGGGCGCCTCCCCCGCTTCGATCAGGCCGCCCGGGATGGACCACTGGTTCGGATAGCGTTCCGGGGGCAGGTCCGCATCGCGCAACTGGAGCAGCACCCGCCCCCAGCGGTCTATCTCGATGACACCGACCCCGGCCCGATATGGCTGCAGCATGGCGAGCGTCCCCCGGTAGGCGTCGCTCGCGAGGAAGCGCCCGATCAGGTTGCGCGTGCCGGGGTTGAACGGCATCGCCCCATACTCGCGCGGGTGGCGGTACTGGAAGTCCAGCCCCTCGAACACCTGGATCTGCCCGCGGGGCACATGGTCATCGGCGTAGAACACGTGGAGCACATCCACGAGGAGTCCCTCGACCTCCCCCGGCGTCACGGTCTCCAGGTAGCGCAGCCGCTCGAGGCGGACGCCGGTCTCCTCTTCGAACTCGCGCAGCGCCGTGGCTCGCGGGTCCTCCCCGGGCTCGCGTCCCCCACCGGGGGGGGTCCAGCGGCCTATCCCGGCGGGGGGTACGTCGTCGCTCCGCTCCTGGAGCAGGATCGACCCGTCGCCGGCGACCAGGAACACACAGCTGCCTTCGCTTACGGTCTCCAACGGTCCTCTCCCTGGCCCAATCCCGGGAAGTATGCCCGAAACGCGAGTGCGCCCGAAGCGCGGCTGCTCAGTTGCACTGCCCGCCGGCCGTCGAACACGGCTCCCCGTGCTCGCCCGAGCCATCGCCGCGTTCGATGCAGACACCCGAGGGGATACATGCTTCATCCGTGACGGTCAGGTATTGCGCCATGAGCTCCTCGCCGGTCTCGTCCCCGTAGCTGATGAGCGTGCGCGTCAGCCCGCCGATGTTCTGCCCGGCAATACCATCGACCCGCACGCCGTTGACGATGAACTTCAAGGTCTCCGTCCCATTGGATCGCAGCACCTCGCCGGAAGGGAGCTTAAGCGACTCCTGTCCCGGTTCGACCAGCATCGTGGGGTCCTTCAACTCGAATCCAAGCGAAAGGAAGAACTCGTCCCAGGTGGTGGCCTCACGGTGGACGTGGATTACGGTGTGCCGCGGGTCGTGGATGTGGGCGTTCGGGTTCTTCTCGTCGTCCTCGGTCGCGATGAACTCCGGCTTGCCGAAGTCGAAGCGCTCACCGCGGATGTAGAGGGCGAAATCGGCGTGCTCGTGGATGCGTTGCCGCAGCGTATCGCCCGCCGGCAACTGCACCCCGAGCCGGGAAGCGCTCGCGCCGTCGTCATCCCGCGCGATAACGATCGCGCCGGCGATGATGGCCGCGCCCAGCACGATCCCGGCGGCGATGCCCCACTGGCCCAGCAGCACCCGCAGCACCCTGTTTTGTTCACCATCCATCGACGCGTACCTCTCTGGGGCCGGTGTTGACGTGGAACGTACCATCCCGTGGCCGGGGCGGCGAAACGCCCTTGACCGCGCGTTTTCGTCCAGCCAGCGGCCGCGGTGACACAGAATCCCTTGTTGGCCGTCGCATGGAGTGCCACAACCCCTTCCGCCAGTGGATTCAACGCATTACATTTCCGTGCAGGAGGGCTCCCCCCATGCCGTTCCTTCACTCCCATTCCGTCCGTTCGTGGTTGTTGTTCATGGCCGTGCTCCTGGCCCTCGGCCTGGCCGACCTCATCCTCCAGCCATCCAGCCGGGACGCGGCCGTCATCGCCCTGGCCGTTGGGCTCTGGGCCACGCTCCTGCTGGCAGGGCTGCTTGTGATTGCGCTCGCCCAGGGTGCCCGCGGCCTGCGTATGCACCGCACGCCGTAGGTCAACAGGGGGGGGCGCCTTCCTCTTTCCTCTTTCCTCTTTCTACCTCTTAGGCCCCATCCGCCCGAGCAGGAAATCCCGCACCCCAGCCAACGTCGCCCCGGCCAAATCCCGCCGCCCCTCGCGCAGCCAGAGTGCCGTCCGCGCGGTCCGCGTCGCGAGGTAGTAGGCGAAGAACGCGCCGAATCGGACCCGCCCGAGGTGCTTTCGCATCAGGTACGGCCGGTTCCGGGCCAGGTAGTAGCAGCCGAAGGCCGACATCTGCCCGCCGAGCGTCGCGCCCTTCTGGTGGAACACCACCGAGGCCGGCTCGTAGAACAACCGGTACCCGGTCTCGATCGCCCGGCGGCAGAAGTCCGTGTCGTCGTAATACACGAAGAACGCGTCATCGAGCAGGCCCACGTCGTGGAACGCGCTCACCGGGACGAGCAAGCACGACAGGTTCGCCGTGCCAACCGCGTGCGCGTAGCTGTCCGCCGGGCCCTCCGGGCGGCCCAGCACCCGCTTCCGCCAGGTGCCGCGCCACCAGTCGAACTCGCCCACCGAGTCATCGAGGATCCCCGGCTGGCCCGCGAGGTACGTCTTCGGCGCCACCATCGTGTGCCTGCCGGCCAGGGCAAGCAGCGGCTCGAGGAATCCCGGCGTGACCTCGGTGTCGTCGTTCAGGAACAGGACGAAGTCCACGCCCTCCATGTCGCGGAGTTGGAGCAGGGCGCGGTTGCAGGCGCCAGTGAACCCCTCGTTGTGCTCGTTTTCGATGACGTGTGCATCTGGCCTTCGTTCGCGCACAAGGGTGGCCGAGCCATCGGTCGAGGCATTGTCGACCACCCACAGCGACCAGTCCGCGTAGGAGATGCGATCGAGCGAGTCGAGGTAGGCCGCCAGGTGTCCGGCCGCGTTCGTGGTGACGGTGAGGATGGCGACGTGGGGGGATCGGTTCATCTGGCTGGGGGCTCCCCGGTGCCGTCGGCCTGCCCCCGGGCCTGTTGCTCTGCCCGCATCCGGAGGAACTCGGGATGCTCCTTGAGCGCCTCATCGAACCGCTCCTTGGCTTCCGGCGACGCCGCGATCAGTTCCTCGATCCCGTCTTCAAGGGCCCGCCGGATCTCCGGCGAGGTCTCGGCGAGCCGCTCCAGGTGGCGCGTGACCACCTGCTGTGGCGTCCCGATGAGCACCATGCGCCCGCGTTCCATGAGCGCCGCCCGGTCGCTGAAACGCTCCACCGCACTGAGGTCGTGCGAGACCATGATGATGGTCACGCCTTTGCGCTGGAGCGTCGCGATGTGGTCGTAGCACTTCTCCTGGAAGCGCGCGTCGCCCACGGCCAGCACTTCGTCGACCAGCAGGATCTCGGGCTCCATGAAGGCGGCGATGGCGAACCCGAGCCGGACGTACATACCCGATGAGTACGTCCGCATCGGCTGGTCGATGAACTCCTGGAGCCCGGCGAACTCGACGATCGACGGAAGCAGCGCCTCCATCTCGGCCCGGGTCATCCCGATGAGCAGCCCATTGAGGATGGCGTTTTCGCGGCCGCTCACCTGCGGATGGAAGCCGCTCCCCAGTTCGAGCAGCGTGCTCAGGCGGCCCGTGGTCTCCACGGTCCCCGCCGTTGGTTTCGAAAGCCCGGCGAGCAACCGCAGCAGCGAGCTCTTGCCGCTGCCGTTCGCCCCGATAATCGAGAAGAACTCGCCCTGGCCTACGTCGAACGAGACATCGCGCACAGCCCAGAGGTCGCGGTTGCGGCGGCTGGCGCGCCACGCTCGCAGCGGGTGCAGGAGCGTCGTCTTCATCTCCTGGCCGGGGACTACCATATGGAAGCGCTTCGAGACGCCCCGCACCGACATCACCACGGGTGCTTCAGATCGCATCGGCGAACGAGTCCTCGAGTTTGCGGAAGGTGAACCAGCCGGCCACCAGCAATACCACGGTCAGCCCGCCCGAGATCGCGAGGTCGGCGCCGGGGAGTTCGCCATCGAGCAGGATCGCCCGCCAGCCTTCGGCAAGCGGGGCAAGGGGGTTCACGCGGGTCACCCACCGGTAGCTGTCAGGCACCCGGTCGGCCGCATAGATGATCGGTGTGGCATAGAAGAGCAGGCTCATCACCACGTCGGTGATGTGCTCCACGTCGCGGAAGAACACGGTCACGCTGGCGACAAACAGGGCCGCGCCGAGGATCAGCGCCAACTGCAGCGCGAAAACGAGCGGCAGGGCCAGCCACGCCAGGTTCGGTTCGTGGCCCGAAAAGATGAGAAACCCCGCAAGCACCGGCAACGAAAGCACGAATTGCATCGTATTGCCGAGCACCACGCTCACCGGGAGCACCGCCCGCGGGAAACGCACCTTCTTCAGCAGGCCACCGTTGCCCACGAAGGTGGTGGTTGCCGCCTGGATGGATCCCTGGAACCAGAACCACGGGAACAGCCCGGCCAGCAGGAACTCCGCGGTGATGCCAGTCCCCAGCACCTTCCCCAGCGCGAAGCTGAGGATGATGCCAAGGGCGAGCGGCCGCGCCATGGACCACGCCCAGCCGAACACGCTGCCCTGGTAGCGCAGCCGCAAATCCCGGCTCGTCAACGCCGCCACGAGTTCGAACGAACTCCGCAGGCTGCGCTCTCCCGGCGTACGTATCGTCATCGTTCCGGTGGTCACACGCGCAGTATGCCCGCCGCTCCGGTTATCCGTTAGGGCTGCCGCCTACGTCTGCGTCACTCGCCGGAGGAAGTTGCGCGCGCGTTCCGTCTTCGGTGCCCCGAAGAACTCCGCCGGCGCCGCCTCTTCCTGGATCACGCCCTCGTCCATGAACACCACGCGATGGGCTGCCTCGCGCGCGAACCCCATTTCGTGCGTGACCGCGAGCATCGTCATGCCCTCGGCCGCCAGGTCGCGCATCACCGCCAGCACCTCGCCGACCAGCTCCGGGTCGAGCGCGCTCGTCGCCTCATCGAACAGCATCAGCTTCGGGTTCATCGCCAGCGCCCGGGCAATCGCCACCCGCTGTTGCTGGCCGCCCGAAAGCTGCGCGGGATACACATGGAGTTTGCTGGCCAGCCCGACGCGATTGAGCATCGCGATCGCGGTCGCACGCGCTTCTTCCCGCGATTTGCCGAGCACCTGCACGGGCGCCTCCATCACGTTCCCCAGGGCCGTCAGGTGGGGGAACAGGTTGAAGCGCTGGAAGACCATGCCCATCTGTGCCCGCATCCGCGCGATCGAGCCCTCGCGCTCTTCCTTCAGCTTCCCGTTCACCTCGCGGTAGCCGACGAGCTTCCCCTCGAACAGGATGCGTCCGCCGTCGATCTTCTCCAGGTGGTTGATGCAGCGCAGCAGGGTCGACTTACCAGAGCCCGACGGACCGAGGATCGCCACCACCTCGCCCTGCGCCACGGGCATCGTGATGCCGCGCAGCACCTCGAGCTTCCCGAACCGCTTATACACATCGATGACATCGAGGAGCGGCGAGTCGCGCATTTCCAGTTGCGAGTTGCGAGTTGGGAGCTGCGAGTTGGTCATGGCGCGCCCTGCAATATCGAGCGCCGGAGGCCGGCGATGACGCGGCCCGTTTCGAGCGCCGCCGCGTAGAGCCCTTCAAACTCTTCTCGCGAGACATACTCCTCATCGAGGGCTACGTACGGTTGTGCCTGCACCTCGCCGCAAGACCCCTTGGCGATGAGAAGGAACTGGGCAAACTCGTTCTTGCGCCCACGCTCGTATCCCTCTGCGATGTTGGACACGATCGATACGGCCGCCCGCCGTATCTGGCGCTGGAGGTCACGGTCGTCAGCAAAGCGGCCATTGCGGCTGACCCGATACACGTTGCGGCAGAGCGCCCGCGCCTTCTGCCATGCGATGAGTTCCTCGAAGCCGGTCACGCGCCGCCCCCGTCTCGCATCTCGCTACTCGCATCTCGCCACTCGTAACTCGCATCTCGCACCTCGCTACCCACTAGTCCCGCGCTCCAAATCCCAGCCACCGGAGCGCGACTCCCCCGCCTCCCGCACCCGGACCGTAGCTCCCCGCGCCGTAGCGGCTCTCGATCCACGCCTGGATGACACTCCCCACCGTGGTCAGCGCCAGGTACCAGAGCGAAGCGATGATCAGCCACTCGAAGTAGAGCAGGCTCGACGAATATTGGAGCTTTGCCACCAGGAAGAGCTCGCTCACCGAGATGACCGAAACGAGCGATGAGTTCTTCAGCAACGCGATGAACTCGTTGCCGGTCGGCGGGATCACCACCCGCAACGCCTGCGGGAGGATGATCCGCCGCATGGCCTTCGGATACGTCATGCCGAGGCTCTTGGCCGCCTCCATCTGCCCGGTATCCACACTCTGGATGCCCGCCCGCATAATCTCCGTCATGTAGGCGCCTTCGTTGATCGCCAGCGCGAACACACCGGTGGTGAATGGCGACATCTGCCCGTTCCACGGCGCCCACCCCGGCCACACCTGCGGTAGCGCGAAGAACCAGAACACGATCTGGACGATGAGCGGCGTGCCCCGGAAGAACCAGATGTACGCGAGCCCGACCGCTTTGACCGGCCACGCCTGCGCCAGCCGCATCAATGCGAACGCTGTCCCCAGCACCACCCCGAAAAACATCGCGGTCGCCGTCAGGCGCAGCGTCATCCAGACCCCTTCGAAAACGATGTCCGAAAAGAGGTGTTCGCCGATGTAACCCCAGTCGACCGCGAGAAACGTCATGCAGGCTCCGGAGCCACGGGAGGGGGTGCGACCACCCCCTCCCGCGATCACGCTACTTGATGGAGCCGGCCTCCAGGCCCCAGTACTTCAGGATAGTGTCGTACTGGCCCTTGTCCATCATGGCCTTGACGGCTGCTTCCAGCGCGGTCTTCACCTCGCCGTCGTCCTTCCGGACCGCGATACCGTAGGGGCCGGTGTTGTACTGCTCGCCGACGACCTCGGTGCCCTTCACCTTCGCGGCGCCGTACCCGGCCACGGGGAAGTCCATGAGGGCGGCATCGGCCCGGCCAGTGCTTACCGCGGTGATCGTGTCGGTGTTCTGTTCGAAGGTCTGCGTCTCGATCTTCTTATCGCCGCACTTCGCGTTCTGTTCTTCCGCCTCGTCGATCTGGACGGTCCCCACCTGGATGGCAACCTTCAGGCCGCAGAGGTCGGCAATGCCGCCAATCTTCGACGGGTTGCCTTCCTTCACGAGGATGCCCGAGCCTGCCTCGAAGTACTCGACGAAGTCGACTTCCTTCTTGCGCTCTTCGGAGGCTGTCATCGAGGACATGATGACGTCGGCCTTCTTGCTGGTGAGTGCCGGGATGATCGCGTCGAACGGTGTGTTCTGGACTTCGGCCTTCACGCCCCAGGCCGCGGCGATGCAGTTCGCGAAGTCCACATCGGCGCCGATGGGCGTGTTCGTCCCTTCTTTCACGAACTCCATCGGGGCGTAGCTCAGGTCCGAAGCAACCACGAACTTGCCCGCATCCTTGATCCGCGCCGGTGCCGTGACTCCCAGGTCCTTGCAATCCACGCTGGCCGCGGTCAGGTCGGCGCCGCCGCCATTGCCGTCGTCGTCATCATCGTCGTCGCCACAGGCAACCGTGATGAGAGCCGTGGCCGCCAGGGCGCCAAGCACGGCAATCGAAATCTGCTTCTTCCACTGCATATCAGAGACCTCCCTCAAAAGTCGGCGCCACTATCTCACGGCGAAATGTCACGGAAAATACGGCTCCCTCGCGGTCTGCCCCGCTCCGGGTGGCCCGCTACTCAGCCGTTGCTATCATCGACGCTCCGGCTACCGGAAAGACGCCCCAATGGAACCAACCGCCATCACCGTCCGCGTCCCGGCTACGAGCGCCAACCTCGGCGCCGGTTTCGACTGCCTCGGCCTCGCGCTCGACCTGTTCGCCTCAATTACCGTCACGTTCTCGGATGCCGAGCAGCCCCCGACCGACGATGTCGGCGAAAAGATGGTGCTGACGGCCATCAAGCAGACGTACCTCCGGTTGGGCAGGCAGGCTCCCCACGGTATCCGCTCGCGCTACAACGTCGCCATTCCCCTGGGCCGCGGACTCGGCGCCAGCGCCGTGGCCCGCGTGGCCGGCGTCGTCGCCGTCAACGAATACGAGCGCGGCGCGCTCAGCGAAGCCCAGATGCTCGACATCGCCAGCGACCTGGAAGGCCACGGCGACAATGCCTGCCCGGCGCTCTTCGGCGGGCTCCAGGTTTGCGTGCAGGGCGCCGATGGGAGCTACCTGCATGCCCCCGCCCGGTATCCGCAGGATGCCCACATGGCCATTCTCATCCCTGACCACTCGATGGCGACCAAGGAAGCGCGCAAAGCCCTTCCGGATGTCTATTCGAAGGCCGATGCGGTCCACAACACCGGGCGCGCCGCCCTGTTCGTGGCGGCGATGGCCGCGGGCCGGCTCGACCTCCTGAACGAGGCCACCGACGACCGGATCCACCAGCGCCAGCGCGCAGCGCTCTTCCCACCGATGTTCGACATCTTCGCCGCCGCCCGGGGCGCGGGCGCCCATGCCGCCTGGCTGAGCGGCGCCGGCAGCTCGATCGCCGCCATCTGTCCGGAAGAGCCCGCTCGCGCGGTGGCGGCCGCCATGCTGGCCTGCGCCGAGTCCGCGGGTTACGGAGGCCGCTCGCTCGTCACGAAAATCGCGCGCGAAGGCGCGACCGTCTCGAAAGTCGAACTGGTCGAGGAGTAGCGTGCCCCTCCGGCCGGCAACCGAAGCCGACCTCGACACGATCATCGAGCTCATTCACGCGCTCGCCGAGTACGAGCGGGAGCCTGAAGCGGTCCGCCTCGTGCCCGGTGAGCTGCGCCGCCATCTCTTCGGCCCGCGGCCCTATGCCGAAGTCATCCTTGCCGAGACCGGCGAGGGTGCGAGCGCCGGGTTCGCGCTCTTCTTCCACAACTTCAGCACCTGGGAAGGCAAACCCGGCATCTACCTGGAGGACCTCTTCGTCCGGCCCGAGTTCCGCGGCCAGGGCTACGGCAAGGCTCTCCTGGCCGAACTCGCCCGCCTGGCGGTCGAACGAGGCTGCGCCCGCCTGGAATGGGCCGTCCTCGATTGGAACGAGCCCTCGATCCAGTTTTACCGCGCCCTGGGAGCCGCCCCCATGGATGAGTGGACGACCTACCGGCTCAGCGGTGAAGCGCTCGCAACGCTCGCCCGAGGCTGACTTGAACGCAGTTTTTGCACATT
Organism: Dehalococcoidia bacterium; assembly: GCA_003104995.1. Classification (GTDB taxonomy): domain Bacteria; phylum Chloroflexota; class Dehalococcoidia; order Tepidiformales; family Tepidiformaceae; genus Amarobacter. The sequence continues at coordinate 75,784 of PQAO01000024.1, read as the reverse complement.
AGGGGCCCCCTGCACAAGCACACGTAATCCTGCACAAAGAGCCCAAGGGGCTATCCTCACCTCGTGAAGCGGTTTCCGCTCCCTCCTTTTGCGCCCCCGGATCCTCGCCGAAGTGCCGGCATGGCGGCGATCCGCTCGCGGAACACGAAGCCTGAAATCGCTGTGCGGCGGGCTCTTCACGCCGCTGGCTACCGATTTCGCGTGGACTCCCGCCACCTGCCGGGCCGTCCGGATATCGTGCTTCCGCGGTATCGCCTGGCTGTGTTTGTGCACGGCTGTTTCTGGCATGGGCACGGTTGTCGCCGTGACCACATCCCATCAACGAATCCGGACTACTGGCGAGCCAAACTAGACCGCAACCGCCGAAGGGATCGGCGCGCCCGAGAAGCGTTGCGCGCGATGGGCTGGGCCACCGCCACGGTTTGGGAATGCTCGCTCGCGTCAGGGACAGGCCGGGTAATTGCCCGGTTGGAGCGGCTCCGGGCTACTCAAGCCGCTCAAGGATGCGCTTCGTGAACGCGGACTTTGGCGGCGTCTTTTGGTAAAGGGTGCTCATCATGAGACTGCTGTGGCTCGTCCCGACGACGCGGTCGAATATCAGCGTGTGATGGTCGTCGCTCTCCACGTAGTCGTAGAGCAAAAAGGCCACGTCAACGCCGCCCGCGCCCGGCGACATTTCATCGAACTGCATGTGAGCCCGTAGGTAGTCGTAAAGGGGCGATTGCATCACTGCGACGATGCGCGTGTTCCATTGCGAGTGATAGAAGCACTTCGCGACCAATTGGTCGATATATCGCTTGCGGACGTTCGCCCAGTTGATGCCATAGGACACCTGGACGGAACTGGCGCTGTTCAGGACGCCCGTATAGGCCGGTTCGACCGAGCCGCTAATATCGACGGCCTGGAGTTCGACGCTAACGAACTCGCGAACGGCGTGGGCCTGGGCGTCATAGTCGCAAATAACGAGATCGACCTTCCCGAACTTCGCCATCGACACCTCATGCGAAATCCGCGGGTTCTGTGGCGGCTTCCCCGGCCAACAATGCTTAATCACGTCGGCCACGATGTCAGCCTCAAGAAACCTTTTCGGGCAGACGGTAATGAGGTTCGGCTTCGTTTTGCGGCGGACAGAGCAAACGGGATACGGCCCTGCGAGGTGGTGCCCACGCTTGATGCACTGGCCATTCAGGAATGGGCACTGGTAATCGGCGTTGGCCGGGTTCCTCATGCGGGCCGAGGGCTCGCCTAGGATTTCCCCAATGAGACGTTCAGGCCGAGGCGGCTGCGCCAACTAGCTGGCCTTCGTGCTTCTCGTCCGACTGCCCCATCATGTTGAGCACAGCATCAGCCACGGCCCGGGCCAGCGTTGGCGGAACCGCATTCCCCACCTGCCTGTATTGTTCGCCCCGGCTGCCTGCGAACCGGAACGTGTCGGGAAAGGACTGGAGCCGCGCCGCCTCCCTTACGGTGATAGTCCTGTCTTGGAACGGGTGAATATACGCGCCCCAGTGAAGATCGCACTTCGTCAGGATGGTGCAGGACTGGCCCGTCGGATCCATCCGCCCGTAGCGCTTCGTGTGGTCACTGCGCCGGGCCGCTTTCATGCCGGTCGGCAGCAGATTGAACGGCAGATCCCGCCAACTACCGCCCACCGGAATGTACTTCATTCGTTCGCGGTTCACGTCCGCCAGCATCGGCGCGATGTGGTTGTAGACGCATCGCGAACCGCGCCGCAGCCGCTCCTGATACGCGGATTGCGGCTGCGCAGTGTAAGCCATCTCCTCGGCCCCCTCGCCCATGCCTAGCGCCGGAAGGTCGGAAATGGCATCGGCAACGGTCACGAGCGGCCTTAGCTGAAGGGTGAACAGGCTGTCGCCTGCGCCGTGGGTCGTTTCGGGCCACGTGATTGCCTGACCGTCGCGGACACCGATGAAGAAGATGCGCCGCCGTTCCTGAGGTACGCCGTACTCCTCGGCCTTTAGGATGCGTGCCTCAACCGCGTAGCCGAGTTCCTTGAGGCGCAAGTGGATTTCCTCTACTGCCTGCCCGTTTTCGATGCTCGTGATGCCGGTCACGTTCTCCATAACCACGAACCGCGGCATGAGGCCATCCACCAGGCGCGTGTACTCTCGGAACAGGCCGGACCGCTCGTCATGCATCCCGCGTTGATGGTTATAGACGCTGAATGCTTGGCACGGCGGCCCGCCAATTAGCACATCCAGTTCGCCCCGGCGAAGCTCCGCCGCGCACAAGAAGTCTTCCGCGCCGATGCGTTGAATCGGTCCCGACAGGAACGCAGTTTCCGGGTGGTTTAGCATGAACGTTTCGGAGGCATTCTCATCGAAATCGTTCGCAGCCAGGATACTGAAGCCCGCATCGCGGAAGCCGACAGAGAGGCCTCCCGCGCCAGCGAACAAGTCCACGACCGAGAGATTACCCACGCGCCCCCCCTTCTCGCGAGTCTAGGTGGATCTGCCTACACCGTAAAGCCGTTATTGTCGAGTGAGCCGGGAGGGGCCGCGCTTGTCAGGGTCTTGCGCCCCCAAAAGGCGGTGAAACCCCACGTGACGCCGTGCACAAACGGTTGCTCTACTCCTAAAACGCGGTGGTATAGTGACTGTTCGGTGCTGGCGGGGGCTTGCCAGTCTTGCTGGCGGGCGGTACCGACGCTGTTCCCCCGTGCCCAATCCTGGTAGCAAAAGGACGGTCTCCTTTGACCGAGCCACTCCAGGTTGGCCAGTTCGCGATCGTCGATCACGAACCGGTCGACCGGGGACCCAACGCCGGGGTCTTCCACGGCAAGGGTCCCGCCGACGACCGCGCGGAGCTGTTCATCCTGGCTGAAGGCACAACGCCGGCGGGCGAGGCGTTCGCCGGTCACGTCGTCTCAGCCATCGGACAGGCGTTCACCGGGCTCGACATGAGCCTTACCGGCTCGCTCCGCCGCCTGTTCGCCGATGCTGAGCGCAACCTGTCCGACTGGAACCGCAAGAGCATCGCGCAGCACCGGGTGAGCATCGGCCTCAGCTGTTTTGGCCGCCGCGGCGACCAGGCCGTCATCGCCCAGGGCGGTCCGTCCGTGGCGTTCCACTACCACGGCGGCGGCGTCACGCCGTATTTCGCCGGCGAGGAGCATGGCCGCCCGATTGGAGCGGCTCACGCCGAGCCGCTGCTCACGCGCATCCCCTTCGCCCCCGGCGACCGCCTCCTCATGATCTCGACCCCGGCGCTCGCCGAACTCGACGACGAACTCATCGGCGGCATCCTGGGGCTGCCTGCGGATCAGATCCTCCCCGACCTCTACCGCCGTGTTCAGCACCTTCGCAACCTGACCGTGCTGCTCGTCACCGGCCCGGGCCAGGCCCCCGCCCAATCAGTCGGCCAGGCGGCCGAGAGTGACGTGCTGATCGATGCGACGACCCCCGCCGGGCCGCCACAGGCGGTTCGGCAGCCCGACGACGCCTCCACCTACCAGCCCAGCCTCTTTATCGAAGACGAGAGGGGGGAAGACATTGTCTTCACCGCCCGCCGTCAACTGCTCGAGATCTCGCCCCGGCGGCAGATGGAGCAAATCGTCCCCGAGGCGGTGGAAGCGGCGCCCGCACCGCTCTTACGCGCCTCGGGAGAGCCAACTGCAACGCTCGTCCGGATCGCCGCCGATACCCATGCGCGCGCCGCGGTGTCTCGCGCCGCCGTGGGCTCGCTGGCAACGGCCATGCCTTCGGCGCCGCTGGCCAACCGCCCGGTGTGGCGAGCGCCATCCGCCGCGGCGCCTACGAATTCACCCCTGAACGCGGGCGGACCGGGCGATTCGCGCCGCCTCCGCCGAGAAAGCTTCACCCGTGGCCTCGTGCCACCCGGGGCTCCCCCAACCCGGCCGGATGTGCTGAACGAAGACCTGCCCCTCGTCGATGACCTGGCAGCCGGCCGCCGGGCGAAGGTGTCCACCACGCCCGCCGCCGAGACGATCGCCAGCGAGGCTGGCGCCGCCATGAACAGCGGCGGTTCGCTCGTCCGCATGCGCGATTCTGCCGGCGGCCGCTGGAAGAGCAGCCACACCTTCAACCGCCATGCGACCGGCGCCCAGCTCCCGCCTACCTGGCTCGTCATCGCCATCGGCCTGGGCATCCTCCTCCTCCTCGTGGGTATCGTCACCGTCCCCCGGATGCTCGAAGGCGACGATGCCGAGCGCTACGTCGAGCTCGTGGATAACGCCGCCCAGCGCCTCGCCACGGCCCGTGTCGTCCCCGACCCCGCGGAAAAGCGCATCGCCCTCAACGAAGCCCAGGCGATGCTCCTCCAGGCGCGCGAACTCGACTCGTCGAATGAGCAGGCCGAGCAGCTCTTCAACGAAGTCGCCGGCGCCCTCCAGGTGATGGACCACGTCATCGAACCGGCCAACGTCGAAGTCATCGCCACCGTCGAACAGTTCGGGGAGAAGGCCGTGGCCGTAGTCCGGATGACCATCGGAACGGATCTGGCCTTCGTGCTCGACACCAATTCGTCCCAGGTGCTCGCACTCCCCCTGGTGGGCGGAGACCCGCGAGTCGTCTACACCGAGGACAAGGCCCAGCAGCGCGGCCGGCCCGTGGCCATCGCCTACCTCGATGCGAGCGACCTCGGCGGTCCCGTCCTCCTGGTCGCCGATAGCCTCAACCACCTCTGGGCCTACTCTGATGATGGCGGCCTTCGCGCCGTCGCGTTCAATGCTGGCTCGGGGCTTACCATCACCGATATCGCCGTCAACGGCCGCGACCTCTTCGTGCTTGATGCCGCCCAGAAGACGGTCCTTCGCTACACCCAGAACGAGACAGGCTTCCCAAACCCGCCCGCGAAAGCGCTCGCCACGGATGACCTGGCCAACGCCCGCCGTCTCATGGTCGATACCGAGATCATCACCAGCGACGAGCAGGGCACGCTCCACCGTTTCATCAACGACCAGGTCGCCCTCACCCTCTCGCAGTCGGGCATCGATAAGCCCCTGGTAGCGCCCGAAACGGCCCAGGTGCTTTCGAAAAACGAGATCGGCCTCCTCGATGCCCCCAACGACCGCATCGTCGTCTTCCGCCGCGATGGCGCCTTCGACCGCCAGTACAGGCACAAGGACTTCCGCGCGGCCAGCGCCTTCGCCGTCCGCGATGGCGAGGTCTACATCTTCAGCGACGCGCGTCTTCGTAAGATCACCTGGTAACTCCTGGCTACCCGCCCCGCTCACCCCGGCAGAGATCCGATCGCCGGCGTGACCTCGGGGCCCTCTGCGGGCCGGCCTTCTCTTCCCGGTCCGTCGCAAGGCGACGGTGTGGCATGCAAGCCCCGGCCGAACGCCCGACAGCAGATGTCGCGCCGGCAAGACACTATCCTTGTCGGCATTTCTCCCCGGGAGTGCCCACATGGCCCGCTGGCAAACACTCGAAACCGAAGCGCCGGAGATAGCCCGCGGCGGGCGTGCCCTGCTCTACCAGTACGGACCCGGCCTCGCCTATCTCGCCACGGTCCGCTCCGGCCACGGCCTTCGCATCCACCCCTTCTGCCCCGTCGTGACGGATGGCGGCATCTACGGCCGGATCATCGATTCGCCAAAACGCCAGGATCTCCTCCGCGATGGACGCTTCGCTCTCCATGCCTTCTCGCCAGAGGATCGCGACGACGAATTCATGCTCGCCGGCGCCGCCCGCCGCATCGAAGACCCCGCGACCATCGCCCACGTGAGCGAGGTCTACCACGCTGCCGGGGCGACATCGAGCGGTGACGAGTGGACCTTCGAGTTCGATATCGACCGCGCGCTGCTTTCCCTCTACAACCCGCGCGGCGTCGAGCCCCAGTGGCCGCCGCGCTACCTGAAGTGGCAGGCGCAACCGTGACGGCCCACTGGAAAGACCTGGCGGGCGCCGAACCAGCCATAGCCGAAGCGGGAGAACGTCTCCTGCAGCCATCGGGCGAGGGCGTTGCCTACCTTGCGACCGTGCGGAAAGACGGCGGCCCTCGCGTCCACCCGGTGATGCCCGTGCTGGCCGGCGGGCGCCTGTACGTCTTCGTCGTACGTATGTCGTGGAAGTACAGGGACCTTGCCCGTGATGGACGCTACGCCCTCCACGCCGCCCCTTCGCCCGAAGGCGGCGAGGAGTTCTACGTCACCGGCCCGGCTCGCCAGGTGGAGAACGCCAGCGCCCGCTCCGCTGTCACTGCCGCCTCCGGAGGGCGGCTCGGCCTGCACGACTTCGAGGCCCTGTTCGAACTGGGCATCGAGCGGGCGCTTCGCACGAAGTGGCAGGACTGGGGCACCGCCTCGGCCTGGCCGTCCTACACGAAGTGGGCGGCGGACTGAGGATCAGCCCGCCAGGGCTTCGAGCGCTTCCCCGTCCTTGATCCGGATCTCGCGCCGGCTGACGTCGATCATGCCATCGGCGGCAAGCTTCCCCAGCGCGCGCTGCGCCACGTCCGGCACCGTCCCCAACCGCGACGCGAGTTCCGGCACGGTGTACCAGCGCGGCCGCTGCACCACGCCATCGACCGCCTGCTCAATCAACAACCGCGCGAGCCGTTCCATCACCGATCGCAGCGAAAGGTCCGCCACCAGCCCGACCAGGAACACCATCCGTTCGGCCATGCTCTCGATGACCTGCTCCGCGAACGCCGGGCTCTCATGCAAGAGGCGCGAGACGGTGGCGCGGGGCAGCATCCAGGCTGCCGAGGCCTCCAGGGCGATGGCCGTCGCGGGATTCGGCTGCGACGTGAAGACGGCGACCGTGTTGAACGGCTGTCCGGGCGCGATGAATTCGAGTGACTGCTCCCGTCCCTGCGCGGAAGCCTTCACGATCTTTACGTAACCGGAGTCCAGGACGAACAGGCCCGGCGCCGGCTCAGCTTCGAGAAAGATCACCTCGCCCGGCGCGTATTCACGCCACTCGGCCCCCGCGGCGAGTTGGGAAAGGCCGCCTTCTTCCAGCCGGGAAAAGAACGGGATTGTGCCGAGCCGCCCGGCGAAGTCCGACCGTGAGCTCCCGGAAACCATTCCCTAATGGTAAAGGCAATGGCAGGGCCGCGGCGATTGGCGCCCCTCCCGGGGCAGGCAAACCGACTTAAGTCCGGGTGAGAGCCCCGGCCCGCGGCGATGCTGGCTGTATCGAAAAAGGGCAGCGCGACCATGAACAGCCAGCCGAACCCTGTTGAACCCCAGCATCGTCCCGAAGCCCCCGGTCACGCATGCGTCCCTGGCGACTGGCCGGGGAAGACCGCCCGCCGCCCTTCCGCCAACGGGGGAATTCCCCGCTGGGCCCGCGGCCCACCGGCCGGTCCTCCCCGCCACTGAAGCCCCCGGTTACCGCCGGCTACTGGCCGGAGGCCGAACAGGGGCCCGAAAACCCGACAAAAGTCCGTGTGTGGGCGACCCTGGTACCGCATGCTGGATCCATCGCAACCGGAGTCTGACTCGAAATGAACGAACAACGCAGCATGCTCGACCGATGGGGCCGCTTCGCCTTCCGCAAGCGCTGGTACGTACTGGCGGTGTGGCTGGTCGCCGGGATCGGCCTCGGCCTCACGGCCCGGGCGATCTCCCAGGGAACCACCAACACGCTCACCCTCCCCGGGGCTGAGTCGCAGGTTGCGGTCGACGAACTCAAGAGTTCGTTCCCGGAGCGCTCCGGCGATTACGCCGACGTCGTGTTCAGCGCGCCCGGCGGCATCGAGGCTCCGGATACACGCGCGGCGATCGAAACGCTCGTGGACGGGGCCGCCGGCATCCCCGGCGTCGTCGCGGTCTCCTCGCCCTTTGCGCCCACCGGGGGGCTCATCTCCGAAGACCGGACAGTCGCCATCGCTCGCGTCCAGTACTCGCAGGGCGCCGATGACGTGCCCGCCGCGGACGCGAAGGCGCTCGAAACACTCGCCGAAGAAGCCCGTTCCGAATCGCTGGCGGTCGAGCTCGGCGGACCCGTCCCCGCCGCGCAGGAACGCGAAGGCCCGAATGAGTCGACCGTGCTGGCGATCATCGCCGCGCTGATCATCCTCTACATCCTCTTCCGCGCAGTCACGCCGACGGCCCTCCCGATTGTGAGCGCCATGACCGGGCTGGCCATCGGGTTTGCGGTGATCTATTCCATGACCGCCGCGGTCGACCTGAGCAAGTTCGCGCCGAACATCGCCGCCATGCTCGGCCTGGGCGTCGGGATTGACTACTCGCTCTTTATCGTTGCCCGCTTCCGCGAAAACGTCTTCTCCGGGCACAGCGCAGAGGAGGCGGCTGGCATCGCCATCGCCACGGCCGGGAAATCCGTGGCCTTCGCCGGCGGCGTCGTGATCGTGTCTCTTCTGGGGCTCGGACTGATGGGCATCCCGTTTGTTGGCTGGATCGGCCTGGCATCCGCCGCGATGGTCGCGGTGGCCGTTCTGGCCGCCCTCACCCTGCTCCCGGCGCTCCTCGGAGTCACCGGGGGAGCCATCGTCCGGGCCGCCAGGCGCCGGACGGACGCCCAGCGCGTTGCCCACGAAGAGAGCGGCTGGTACCACCTGGGCCACGCCATCATGCGGCGGCCGTACGTCTTCCTCGGGGTCAGCACCCTCATCCTCCTCGTCCTCAGCATCCCCCTCCTCGATATGCGGCTCGGCTCCGCCGACGCCGGCAACAACCCCACCTCGACCACCACCCGCCGCGCCTATGACTACATCGCCGGCGCGTTCGGCCCCGGTATGAACGGCCCGCTCCAGGTGGTGCTCTCCGGCGCCTCGGCCGAGCAAGCGGCCGGCATCCGCGAAGCCGTCGCCGCGACCCCGAACGTCGCCTCGGTCAGCGCCCCGATCGTCAATGCCGCGGGCGACATGGCTGTGCTCTCAGTCGTTCCCGCCACCTCACCCCAGTCGGCCGAGACGGCAGACCTGGTCCACACGCTCCGGAACGACGTCCTGCCCACGGCGACGGAGAATTCGGCCGTCGAAACCTATGTTGCCGGCGCCACCGCCCGGGGCATCGATATCGCCGACCGCATCAGCTCACGCCTGCCGCTCTTCTTCAGCCTCGTCATCGGCATTAGCTTCCTGATGCTGATGGTGGTGTTCCGTTCGATCATGATTCCGCTGAAAGCCGCGCTCATGAACCTGCTCTCCATCGGCGCTGCCTATGGAGTCGTCGTGGCAGTGTTCCAGTGGGGCTGGGGCGGCAGCCTGGTGGGCGCCGGGTCCACCGGTCCGATCGAGTCCTTCCTGCCGATGATGCTTTTCGCGGTGCTCTTTGGCCTCTCCATGGACTACGAGGTGTTCCTCGTCAGCCGCATCCACGAGGAGTACCTCAGCAGCAAGGACAACGCGGTGTCGGTTGCACGCGGCCTGGCCTCCACGGCCAGCGTCATCACCGCCGCCGCCGCGATCATGATCGTGGTCTTCCTCAGCTTCGTGCTGAACGACCAGCGGGTCGTCAAGGAGTTCGGCCTGGGGCTTGCCGTCGCCGTCCTCGTCGATGCCACGGTTGTCCGGCTCCTCCTCGTCCCCGCCACCATGGAGCTGATGGGCGAGTGGAACTGGTGGCTCCCGCGCTGGCTCGACCGCATCATCCCGCGTATCTCGATCGAGGGCGACGGCCATCCGGCAGCCGCGACCTCCGAGGACAGGGCTGCAAACCTCACCTGACCCTGGCTCGCCGCCATCGCGCCATGAGCTGTCGCACATTCCCGTCATGCTCCCGCCAAAACCTGGTGGTAAACACAACAATGGCGAAGTCACCAACGGAAAAGCTACTTGACGAGCTCGACAGGCTTGCGGCGAAGGGGCGCATCTCCCCGGAGGAGTACGAAGCACGCCGGAACGCGATCATCGCCGGGAACGTGGCCGCGCCCCCGGAGAAGAAGGGCGGCGGGCTCTTCAAGTGGGGGTTCCTCGGCTGTCTCGGCATCCTGGCGGCCATCGGCATCTTCTTCGTGATCCTCATCGTCGCCATCGGGGCCGCTCTGAACGACGCCACGGATGACACACCCGATTCCGGTGGCGATGTCCGGGTCTCGCTCGCCATCGGCGCAAGTGGCGCCATCGCACCCGAAGGGAACGGCAGCAAGAAGTCGAAGGTCACGATCCTCCAGGTCGTCGATAACGTGCCGTCCACCAACCAGTTCATCCAGCCGGCAGCCGGGAAGAAGTGGATCGGTTTAGAAGTCGAAGTCGAAAACGTCGGGACGGCCCAGGTCACCTCTCTCGACTGGACCCTGCGCGACACCACGGACCAGGAGCACGAGAGGACCCCCTGGACTGGCGCTGAAGGGTCCGCGATCGACATCGTCTATCACGACCTCACCCCCGGCGGGAAGAAGCGCGGCTGGATCTACTTCGAGGTCGACCAGGCGGCCGGCATCAAGTGGCTCCGGGCCGACCCGAACCCGTTCCTCGCGAACGACCTCTACTTCGACGCCCCGTAGCCAGGCCCGCAACTGGCCGTGCGCGAGGCCCGGCCTCCCCGTGCCTCATGCCTCATGCCTCATGCCTCGTGCCTCGTGCCTCGTGCCTCATACCTCCTCCCCCCATACCGCATTCCTCATTACTCTTGACGCATGCGCTACCGCCGCATCGTCGCAAAGTTCGGCACCAGCCTGCTCACCGCCGGGTCCGACCGCCTCGACCTCGAAGCGATGTCGAGGCTTGTCGGCCAGGTTGTCCGCCTTCGCGAACAGGGCTGCAGGGTCGTCGTGGTGTCGAGCGGCGCCCAGGCTGCCGGCCGCCACCGCCTGCGCGGCAAGCTCGAACCGGGCCGCTCCCCCAGCCGCCAGGCCATCGCCTCCGTCGGCCAGAGCCACCTCATGCAGAGCTGGGATGAACTCTTCGACTGGCACGACACCTTCGTCGCCCAGGTGCTCCTTACCCGCCGCGACCTCTCCGACCGGCTCGGGTATCTGAACGCGCGCAACACCCTGCGCGACCTGCTCGACGCCGGCACCGTGCCCATCGTGAACGAAAACGACGCGGTCGCGCTCGACCAGGTCCTGGCGACGCGCATCGGCGAGAACGATAGTCTCTCGGCCTACGTCGCGAACCTCATCGACGCCGACCTCCTGGCGATCCTGACCGATGTCGAAGGGCTCTACGACTCAGACCCCCGGGCGAACCCGCAAGCGCAGCTCCTCTCTCGCGTCGAACGCATCGACCTCTCGGTCGAGTCGCTCGGCGGTGGCGCGCACGGGCCGGGCACCGGCGGAATGGCCACGAAACTACGCGCCGCCCATATCGCTACCCAGGGTGGTGTCGACGTGGTCGTGGCCAGCGGCAAAGATCCCGGCGTGCTGGTCGCGCTCGCCTCGGGCGAACAGCGCGGCACGTTCTTCCCCGCTCCGGGCGACCGGCTCGAAAGCCGGAAGCGCTGGATCCTCGGCAACATCAGCCGCGGCGGCTACATCGTTGTGGATGACGGGGCGTCCGCCGCCCTCCGCGCCCAGGGCCGTTCGCTGCTCCCCGCTGGTGTGGCCGCCGTCAACGGCGCCTTTGGCCGCGGCGAGGCCATCGAGATCCGCGACCGCGAAGGCAACCGGGTCGCCGCCGGTACCGTGAACTACGCCAGCGAAGAGCTTGCCCAGATCCGCGGCCTCCGCTCCGACAAGATCGCCGAGACCCTGGGCTACGCCTACGGCGAAGAGGTCATCCACCGCGACAACATGGTGCTGCTGTGAGGCCATTACCCTCGTAAGCCGGCTTGCTGAATCGCGTCTCTGTGCCATCTGCTCGCCCTCCGCCGCCGATAGGCCGAACACGGAGGCGCAGAGGCACAGAGAAACTCGGTTCTGCATTCGGGTCTTCCCTCCGTGCCTCCGCGCCTCCCTGTTTCCTTATTGCCCCCGGCGGCAGGCCCACGCGGTCGAGAAGACGGTGCTGCCCGGCGCCGGCGTCTCGCCTGTGAGCACCGGCGTCGTGTGGGTGATCTCCACTTGCCGGGCCGCAATCACCCCGTCGGCCGGCTCGCGGAAGACGAGGGTTGCAGTGTGCTTGCCGCTCCCGAGCGGTACCGCCTCGCCTTCCCGTTCCAGTTCGAGCTGGAAGCAGACCGTGCCCACGTACACCGCTGTCGAGCCGCCCGACCAGCGCGCCACCGTGCCGGCCTCGTCGCTGATCCAGAGCTCCATGCCGGTGCCCGGCCGTGTCGTGACCTGCAGGATGATTTCGAGGGCCGGGCTTCCATTCTCCAGTTCGGTGAATCGGGCCAATGCGAACTCGACCTGCCAGTCTTGCGGAGGCTCAACCGGTTCGGGCGCCGGCTCCTCCGGCCGGAAGGCGACGTTCCCCGTTGTCGTGCCCACCAGCGCCTTCAGCGAAGGCGAGGTCGTGTACGAAGCGTCCTTCTTCTCGCAACCGGCAAGGGCCAGGGCGAGCACCAGGAGTAGCAGCAATGCAGTTGAGCGCACGCGGTTCATCGGATTTGCACGTGCAGGCTTGACTTTGACGTCCAGACGTCAAATGATACCGAGGATGTCCAACACGAGCGCCGATCGCTATCCGCCAGGATCCATCCGCGATGCGATCGTGGACTTCTTGGAACTGCGAGACGGGCCCGCCTCGTTGGCCGAGATATACGACGGCGTTCGTGGGCAATTTCCTGAGGGTGTGTCGTCATCTTCCGTGCGATCATACCTAAGCCTCAACCAGGGCACAGTGTTCGAGCGAACGGCGCGGGGCCAATACGTTCTGCTCACTGTGTACGCGCCAGAAGCGCGAGTGCCGGAACCCCCGTTGGTCTACTCATTCGGGCGAACAAGACTGTTTCACGGCGACGCGATTAATTGGCTTCGCGCTCAGCCGGACTGTTCGCTGCAGGCTGTCGTGACTGATCCGCCGTACGGCCTCTTGGAATACCATCCCGAGCAACTGGCCAAACTGCGGTCGGGCAACGGCGGCGTTTGGAGGATCCCCCCTTCGTTTGACGGGCATGAACGTTCGCCGCTGCCGAGGTTCACGGTCCTATCGGAAGAGGACCTTGGCAACCTGAGCCGCTTCTTCGAGCGCTTTGGTCGGGCGCTAGTTCCCAAGCTGGTTCCGGGTGCACACGTCTTGATTGCCTCCAACCCGCTTCTGTCGCACATCACAGGTGGCGCATTGGCTAAGGCTGGGCTGGAGCGACGCGGGGAGATCGTCCGATTGGTGATGACGATGCGCGGGGGCGACCGGCCGAAAAACGCTCACAATGAATTCCGCGATGTCACTGTGATGCCGCGTTCCATGTGGGAGCCATGGCTGTTGTTCCGGAAGCCCATCGAAGGCAGAGTGTCGGACAACCTGCGGAAGTGGAGGACTGGTGGCCTCCGTCGTCCGTCCGACGACCGGCCATTCGGTGATGTGATTCAGTCTCATCCTGCCCGGAGCCGAGAACGCCAACTCGCCCCCCATCCGACACTGAAGCCGCAGTCGTTTATGCGGAAGGTGGTCAGGGCGATTCTCCCTTTCGGTGAAGGTATCGTGGCGGATCCCTTTGCCGGGTCAGGGTCTACGCTCGCGGCCGCCGAGTGGCTCGGGTACCAGAGCGTTGGGGTTGAATTGGATGAGGCCTACGTCCGCGTGGCTCAGCGGGCCATCCCCGCTCTCAGCTCTCTTGAAGTTGAAGACAGCGTCATCGGTCGGCCCGGTAGACCCAACCCTCACGAAGCTTCCTGAGCCCGCCGACATGAGGGGTTGCCGTCCGCGTGCCGCGGTCGCCGCGTTCGTTGAGCCGAAAGTCCGTCAACTCAAGTCGCGCTAGCAGTATCTCCGTCACCTCGGTCGGTCGTCGTTTCAAGGCTGGCTCCGAGGTGCGGTCCATGACGTAGCGAAACAAACACAGCCAACCGTCACGCGGCGCATGCATGTCAGCAGCACCACGCCCCATGGTCGCTTTGACCTCAACTCCTTCGTCGCCGGCGAGTGCATCATTGTTCGCGTAGCGGCCTTCCGGTACTAGGTCCGGATGCCCGTTGTGGTGGCGATTCCGTGTGAGGACCCTCGCGTGGTTTCCGAGCGACACGGCAAGAGCGTCGCTCACGATGCTGGTGAAAGTCTGTGGTTTGAGCAGCTCTTCGAGGCGCTGTAGCCCCCGCCCGGTGAGAGAGCTGTTGACGTCACCCAGAAGGTCGTAGAGGTCTCTAAGTGACGCCAAGAAATCATCTGGCCGAAGCTCATATGGGAGAACCGCTGTGGGGTTGAGCCATTCCGGCATTGGTCGGGGTCGCTCAGGCACCGGCGGATTGTAACAGGGATCCCATTCGGGATCCCCGTTAGGCGCCGCTAGGGATTGGCCCGTACCTCGTCGTTTCGGGCCGTAACCACGAGCATCCGGTTGAGGGCGCTCAGGTAAGCCCTGGCGCTCGCAACGATGATGTCCGTATCCGCGGCACGGCCCGTGTAGCTGCGCCCATCCTGCTCGATCCGGATGGTCACGTCGCCCTGGGCGTCGATGCCCTCCGTCACGCTTTTCACGTCAAATTCCGTCAGGCTCGGGGCGAGCCCGGTGATCCGGTTCATCGCGCGGTAGACCGCGTCGACCGGTCCGGTCCCGGTGGCCGCGTCCGTTCGGACATTGCCCTCCGGGTCGATGAGACGGAGGGTAGCCGTCGGCGTGACGTGGTCGCCCGAGGACACCTGGACGAGCTCGAGGCGCCAGCCGGCAGTCTCCATGCTCCGCATGTTTTCGCTCACCAGCGCTTCGAGGTCGCGGTCATCCACCTCCATCTTCTTGTCGGCGAGTTCCTTGAAGGCGGCGAAGACGCGGCTCATCTCCTCGTCAGTCAGTTCGTAGCCGAGCTCCTCCATGTGCTGCTTGAAGGCGTGGCGGCCGGAGAGCTTGCCCAGGATCAGCTGCGTCCCCTGGGGGATGCCGATCTCCGCCGGGTCCATGATCTCCCACGTCTCGCGCAGCTTGAGGATGCCGTCCTGGTGGATGCCTGAACCGTGGCGGAAGGCGTTCTTGCCCACGATCGCCTTGTTCCACTGGATCGGCATGCCCGAATACGTCTCGACCATCTTGCTCGCCCGGTAGATTTCGCGCGTGTTGATCGACGTTTCGAAGCCGAAGAAGTCCTTGCGCGTCTTCAGGGCCATCACCACCTCTTCGAGCGAGGTGTTGCCCGCCCGCTCGCCGATGCCGTTCATGGTCACTTCGACCTGCCGGGCGCCGTTCTGGATGGCCGTGAGGGTGTTCGCGGTGCAAAGGCCCAGGTCGTTCTGGCCATGGAAGCTCACCCGCGCCTTATGGATGTTCGGCACGTTTTCGAGGATCGACTGGAACAAAACCGCCAGTTCTTCCGGGATGGCGTAGCCCACCGAGTCGGGGATGTTGATGGTGGTAGCGCCGGCGTCGATGCAGCGTTTCACGATCTCGAAAACGAAACGCGGGTCGGCCCGGGTGGCGTCCATCGGGCTGAACTCGATGTTGCTGGTGTAGCTCGCGGCGTGCTTCACCATGGCCTCCGCCTGGGTCAGCACCTGCTCACGGTCCTTGCCGAGCTGGTGCGCCATCTGGATGTCGCTCGTGTTGATGAAGACGTGGATGCGCGGGTCCGCCGCTTCCTTGACGGCCTCCCACGCGGTGTCGATGTCCGTCTTCACGGCCCGGGCGAGCGCGCAGATGGTGGTGTTGCGGACCTCGCGCGAAACGGCGCGGACCGCCTCCAAATCACCAGGCGTGGAGCATGGGAAGCCCGCCTCGATGATGTCGACGCCCAGCTTTTCGAGCTGTTTGGCTATTTCCAGCTTCTCCTGGGGTGTAAAAGCGACGCCGGCCGACTGTTCGCCGTCGCGCAGGGTGGTGTCAAAGATGTAGATCTTCTCGGCCATCGATAGGGTCCTCTCCTGTACTGCGATGGGGGCACGCATGCCCGGGGTTCTGCTCTAACGGGTTTCTTATTCTTAGATTCGGACGTTATGGCCATACCAGCACGCGGCCAATCGGGGGAACATCCGGGACGAAGGGAAAGCAGGGACGGCGGGAG
Source organism: Dehalococcoidia bacterium (assembly GCA_003104995.1). GTDB lineage: Bacteria > Chloroflexota > Dehalococcoidia > Tepidiformales > Tepidiformaceae > Amarobacter. The sequence goes on along the minus strand of PQAO01000024.1, from coordinate 59,861 downwards.
GCCGAAGGCTAGGCGGGAAATGAAGCCGGGCCATGCTCCGCGGCGCTCGCGCGGAGTATCAAAGAGCGCGCCCCGGTGAGTCCGGGGCGATCGTGCGTTCCTTCGCAAACATGACGGTGCAATGCATCGTGAAGAGAGTATCGGCCGAACGGGGCCATTCGACAAGTGGGGTGGCGCGCCTGTCGGTGCGTGATGGCAATCCCGCGTTGTAAGGCTGACAATGGAGACATGCCGGCACGCCCAAGGACTGTAGCTCCGTGAGCCCCCCTCCCGTGCTCGAGTTCCGCGCGGAAACGACTGGCGGCGATGCGGACCCGCGTGCGGTTCGCCTGGAGACCGATGTCACCGTCGACGGACTGCTCGTGCGCGCCCTTCTGCTCGCCCGAGGTCACCATGCCGTGGACCCATCGTCGGCGCTCCCTGTGCCGGTGAGGCTGGAGCACGGAATCGAAGACGGCTTCATTGTCGAAGAGCCCGTCACGGGCGTGTTCGGCCAGGGCGTAACTCCGGAAGCTGCTTTTGAGGATTTCGTCCACGCGCTTCTCGAGTACCGCCTCGTGCTGCTCAGCGAGTCTCCGAAGATCAGCGCGAGACTGGCCGCCCATCTGCGCTTCATCGAGGCATTGATCGGGCGATAGCCCTCCCGGGAGCGGCTCAATGGCAATCGATACAGGCGATCTTCTGCGGACGCTGCGCGCGAAAGTGGGCGCTGACGAGGATCCGCAGCGTCGCCACATCTGGTTCAAGGTGCGCGTTGGCGGCGTGGTGGTCCGAACTACCATGGTCAGTCATGGCGGGCCGAGGCAGATAGGCCAGCCGCTGCTCGGGAGGATTGCCCGCCAGCTCGGTCTCACCGCGCCCCAACTGGAGGCGCTCGTGCAATGCACCCTCAGTGCGGACGAATACCACTGGCTCATCACGGCCAGTGAGCCGTAGCACCCCTACCACTCCCCGTGCTCCTCCGACTCCATCTTCTTGAAGAAGTCGTCCAGCTCCTTCCCCGCCTCCGGCCCGAACGTCTCCGGCCGCGCGGTCATCGCCTGCATCCGGTCGAGCCGGAAGTCGCGGAAGTCGTGGCGCAGTTCGCACCATGCCGTCAGCGACCACTTGTTGCCCCAGAAGAACAGCCCCAGCGGACGCACCGTGCGTTCGGTAACGGCCCCGTCGGACAAGAGGATTCTTCTTGAATCTCCGCGCCTCCGCGCCTCGTTGTTCAGTCCTGCCGCGCTACTCGAACATCAGCACCGTGCGAGCGACCTCGCCCGCCTTCATCGCCCGGAAGGCCTCGTTCACGTCCTCCAGCTTGCCCGTACGTGTGATCATCTCGTCGAGCTTCAGCCGCCCCTGCATGTAGAAGTCCACGTAACGCGGCATGTCCTTGAGGAACCGGTTCGAGCCCATCGAGCTGCCCTGGATCTTCTTCTCCTGCAGGAACGACGGTCCATCGAGTTCGATCTTCTGGCCCACCGGGATCATCCCGATCACCGTGGCGGTGCCGCCGATCCCCAGGCACTCGTACGCCTGCTCGGCCGCCCGCTTCAACCCGATCGCCTCGAACGAGTACTCGACGCCGCCGTTCGTCAGGTCGCGGATCGCCTTCACCGGGTCGCCCGACGAGGCATCGACGATGTGCGTGGCCCCGAGTTCCTTCGCTGTCGCGAGCTTCGATTCGACCGTGTCGACCGCGATGATCATGCGCGCGCCGCCGATGCGGGCGCCCTGGATCGCCGAGAGGCCGACGCCGCCGCAGCCGAACACTGCGACCGATGAGCCCGCCTCGATCCGGGCCGTGTTGAGCACCGCGCCCACGCCGGTGGTCACGCCGCAGCCGATGAGCGCGGCCGCCCCGAACGGCATGTCGTCGCGCATTTTCACGATCGCGTTTTCGTGAACGAGCATCTTTTCGGCATACGCGCCCAGGTTGGCGAATTGGGCGACCGGCGTGCCGTTCCAGCTCAGCTTTGGCGGCTGGTCCGGCCGGCGCCGAAGGTCGGGGTTGCGGCAAAGGTTCGGCCGTCCGCTGACGCACATCTCGCAGTGCCCGCAGAACACCGACAGGCAGCAGATCACGTGGTCGCCCGGCTTCACATAGGTCACCTGGTCGCCGACGGCCTCGACGATTCCGGCAGCCTCATGCCCGAGGATCGCCGGCGGCGGCATCGGATACAGCCCGTCTACAAAGTGGAGGTCGCTGTGGCAGACGCCCGAGGCGACCGTGCGGACGACGACCTCGCGGCCCAGGGGCTTGTCGATCTCGACGCTTTCGATGGTGAGCGGCTGGTGGGGGCCGTGGAATATGGCAGCTTTCATGGTTGAGTCCCTCCTTCTAAGGGGGCGAATCCTATCGGAATAACCCCGCCCTTGCGAGGGAGTGCAGGTGATGGACCGGGAGACGGTTGCGCGCTGCCGCGCGGAATAGAGAAGCCCGCCGGGCTGCGGACCGGCGGGCTTGCAGGGTGCCTCCCCGTCGGATGGGGTGCTGCACACCCTTCAGTACGCACCCGCGCACGTTTTGTTACGGGCGTCAACGAGATTCTTCACAGAAAACCGCCCTCCCGTAGCCGATTTCGGCGAAATCCCCCAGAGGGAGGAGTCACCGCTCGTCACAAAGCGCAAGCGCCGCTCGTCCCCCCTGCTGATTGGCCAGCCCCGTCGCTGCCCAACACTGGAAGAGACCTGGCGGGCACGCTCACCGGTCCGCCGCAGGGAGGATTCACGTTGAGAACATTCCTTTCACCCGACCGCCTTGCGCGCCAGAGCGCGAACCACCCGTGGCTCACCCTCGGCGTCTGGGCGGCGTTCATCGTGCTCGCCCTTGGCACCGCCTCGCAGCTCAAGATCACGCCGAGCTGGGAAATTCGCGGGTCCGACTCGCAGAAGGCCGCCAACCTGCTCGAAGAGCGCATCCTCGGCCAGTCGCCGGCCGCCGAGACCATCGTGGTCCAGTCGGCCACGCTCACGGTCGATGCCCCTGAGTTCCAGGCCTTCGTCACCCGGCTCACCGCCGACATCCAGGCCCTGCCCGGAACGGTCTCCGCCGTAACCAGCGTCTACGAAACCGGCGACCAGGCCCTTGTCTCGGCCGACCGCCACACCACCATTCTCCCCGCCACCCTTCAGGGTGACATCGTCGAGGCGACCGACACGGTTGCCCCGCTCTCCGAACTCCTCGCCGAACGCAACGGCCACGACGGATTCACCGTGCTGACTGCCGGGGATGGCTCCATCTGGCACGATGCAAATCACCAGTTCGAAAAGGACCTCTCGCGCGGCGAAGCCATCGGCCTGCCGATCGCGCTCCTTGTGCTGCTCATCGTCTTCGGCGCCGCCGTGGCTGCTGGTGTGCCCGTCATCCTTGCCCTTCTTGGCATCCTCGTCTCGATGGGCATCACGGCCGTCATCAGCCAGTTCATCGGCATCGATAGCTCCACCATCAACATGATCACGATGATTGGCCTCGCCGTCGGTATCGACTACACCCTCTTCATCGTCGAACGCTTCCGCGAGGAGCGTGCCGCGGGGCTGGAGAAGGTCGATGCGGTCGTCGCGGCCGGCAACACCGCCAGCCGCGCGGTACTCTTCTCAGGCATCACGGTCATCATCGCCCTGGCCGGTCTCGTCATCGTGCCGGCCAGCATGTTCGGCGGGATGGCGATCGGCGCCATCACCGTGGTCATCGCGGCCGTCGCCGTCGCCCTCACGTTGCTCCCGGCCGTCCTCAGCCTCCTCGGCGACCGCATCAACTGGCTCCGCCTTCCCGGACGAAAGACGAAGAGCGAGCAGCCCATCGATTCCGGCTTCTTCGGCAAAACCACCATGCTCGTGATGCGCCACCCCTGGATCGCCGCGACCACCTCGGTCGCCCTCCTGGTCGCCATGGCCCTGCCCTACGCCCGCATCAACATCGGCTCGCTGGGGCTCAGCACCTTCCCGCAGCATCTCCAGTCGGCGCAGGCCTTCAACGTCCTCAACGAGGAGTTCTCGGCCGGCCTCATCGACCCGGCAGAGGTCGTCATCGAAGGCAACGCCGACTCGGCTGAGGTTTCCCTCGCGGTCGCCAACCTGCGCAAGTCCATCGCCGAAGATGGCGACTTCTCCACCATGTCCACCCTCACCACCGTCGAGGGCGGCCAGTACGGCTACTTCACCGTCCTCCTGAACGGCGACGCTACCAGCGAACGGGCGATGGACGCCCTCCGCCGGCTCCGCGGCGAGTACATCCCCGCCGCGTTCGGTAACACCGGCAGCGAGGTGTACGTCGGCGGCGGCACCGCCCAGAACGTCGATTACATCGACACCATGGAGCAGTACCTGCCGATCGTCATCGCCTTCGTGCTCACCTTGAGCTTCATCCTCCTGACCATGGTCTTCCGCTCCATCGTCATCCCGGTGAAGGCCATCATCATGAACCTGCTGAGCGTGGGCGCGGCCTACGGGCTCGTCGTGCTCGTCTTCCAGGAGGGCGTGGGCGCCAGCCTCCTTGGCTTCCACCAGGCCGACCAGGTGGAGGCGTTCCTGCCCGTGTTCCTCTTCGCCGTCCTCTTCGGGCTCTCCATGGACTACCACGTCTTCCTGCTGAGCCGCATCCAGGAGCGCTTCCTCCAGACCGGCGACAATGCGGCCGCGGTCGCCCATGGGCTGCGCTCGACCGCCCACATCATCACCGGCGCCGCCGCCATCATGATGGCCGTCTTCAGCGGCTTCGCTCTCGGCGACATGATCGCCCTCCAGCAGGTCGGCTTCGGCCTCGCCGTCGCGGTCTTCCTCGACGCAACCGTCGTCCGCTCGGTCCTCGTCCCCGCGAGCATGGAGCTCCTGGGTTCGCGGAACTGGTACCTGCCGTCATGGCTGGAGTGGATGCCGCGAATCTCGGTGGAGGGCCCTGCCCGCCACACCGCCGGCCGTGTCCCCAGCCACGAGGCTCTCGCCTTCGAGCTCGGTCCAATCCTCACCAGCGGCGACTGATCAACCCGTCTCCTTCCCTGCCCGGGGCCCCGGAGGACTGTCCGGGGCCTCGGGGCGTGTCACCCGCCCGCACAAGAAAACGTGGTTGTGCAGCGCCCGGCCGTAACTCCTCTACAATGCCCCCGTGGCACGCATCGCACTCTTCGACCCCTGCTACATGGCCACCATCCGCCCCCAGGATGCCGCGAACGCCCGGCGCATTCTCGAGGCGCTCGGCGACCAGGTCTCCCTCATCGACGGGCGCTGTTGCGGGCAGCCGGCCTTCAACAGCGGCTTCCGCGCCGAGGCGAAGTCCGTCGGCCGCGAGCTGCTCAAAGCCGGCCAGCCATTCGAGGCAGTGGTCGTGACTTCCAGCTCATGCACCAGCATGGTCCGGCATTACCTTCCTCCGCTGTTCGAAGGCGAGCGCGCCACGGGGGCGCAACGCATCGCGGAACGGTTCGTCGATTTCGCGAGCTACGTGGCGGCGCACCCGAACCTGGGTACCCTCGGGCTTCAGCTCGAAGGCGTCGTCGCCTACCACGATTCGTGCCACACCCGCCGCGAGCTTGGCGCATCGGGCGCGGTGCTTGCGCTGCTCGGGCGGATCGAAGGGCTCGAAGTCCGCCGGATGACGTTCGAAGAGGAATGCTGCGGGTTCGGCGGCGCTTTCGCGGCCAAGCAGCCCGAAGTGTCCGTCGCCATGCTCACATCGAAGCTCGATGACGTGGCCCTCACCGGCGCCCGTGTCCTCGTCTCGGCCGACTTCTCCTGCCTGGCCCATATCCAGTCCGGGGCCGAGGGCATGGGCGTCCAACTCGAGGGCTGGTCGCTGCCGGAAATCCTGGTGAGGGCGCTCGCGTGAGCACGTTTCGCGAGCGCGCCGCCCGCGAAATCCGCGACCAGCGCCCCTCGGCCACCGTCACCCCCATCATGCGCAAGCTCATGGCCGATTCCGCGGCAACGCTCGGCCGGGGCCCGCTGGACGCCCGCGATCGCGCCGCCGCGGCCCGCGCCTATGCGGTTGACCACCTGGAGGAGTTGCACGCCCAGGCCCGCGAACAGTTCGCCCGCCGGGGCATCGGCTACCACCGCGCCGCCACTCCCGCCGAGGCAGTGGCCACGATCCGCCAGCTCCTCGGCGATGCGAAGCGCGTCGCCAAGTCCAAGTCCATGGTCGGCGAGGAAATCGGTCTCACCCACGCCCTTCGCGCCGCCGGCATCGACCTCCTCGAGACCGATATCGGCGAGTACATCGTCGACATCGAGGGCCGCGGGCCCAGCCACATCACCGCCCCCGCGCTCCATCTCAACCGCGCCCGCATCCGCGAGATGCTTGAGCGCACCGGCGCCGAATTGCCCGACGACGACCCGGCCCGCCTCTCGCGCTACGTCCGCGATGTGGTAGGCGAGTTCTTCAAGGATTGCGATGCCGGCATTACTGGCGCCAACGCGGTCGTCGCCAGCAGCGGACGCATCGTCATCGTCGAAAACGAGGGCAATGTCTCCCTCGGCGCCAGCCACCCGAAACTCCACATCGTCATCACCGGGCTGGAGAAGGTGGTCGCCGATGAGGCCGGCGCACTCGCGATCCTCCAGGTCCTCGCGCCCAGCGCCACCGCCCAGCCGCTCACCGCGTTCTCGCATTTCCTCGCCGGCCCAGCGCCCGGACAGGAGCGCCACGTCGTGTTCGTCGACCATGGCCGCTCCCGCATCCTGGCCGACCCGCGCTACCGCGAGGTGCTCAAGTGCATCCGTTGCGGCGCCTGCATGAATAGCTGCCCCGTCTATCGTTCGGCCGGCGGCCTGTCCTACGGCTCGCCCTACATGGGCCCGATCGGCGCCATCATCTCTCCGCTGCTCTGGCGCGATGGCCGCTACGCCGACCTCCCGTTCGCATCGAGCCTCTGTGGCCGCTGCACCGAGGTCTGCCCCGTGGGCATCCCGCTCCACCGCATGTTGCTCGACCTCCGCGCCGATGCGGTCTCGAAGGGCCAGGTGGCGGGCAGGCCCGAGCGGCTCGCCTGGAGGGCCTGGGCCGCCACCATGACCGGCGCCACCCGTGCCCGCGCCGCCTCCGCCATGGCCCGCATCGGCCTCCATAGCTTCGGGCGGGTGGTCCGTCCGCCCGGCAAGCACCGCGACGATCCGCGCCTCCTGCCCGATCCCGCGGCCGTGCACGATGTCGACTTGCTGATCCAGGCCTCACCCGGCCGCGCCGAAGCGCCGATCATCGCCCCCGGCGAGGTGCTGCCGGCCACGCTCCCCGGGCGGTTCGCCCACCGCGCCGGCCAGCTCGGCGTCACCGTGGTCACCGAGTACGAGCCGCGCGAGGGCGACCGCCTGCTCCAGGCCACCGCCGCGGTTGCCGGTACCGGCAGCGTACTGCTGACCGGCGATGCCACCGACCGCCGTCCGCTCCTCGCCGCCACGCGTGTGGTCGTCCGCGTGGACCCCGCTACCATCGTCGAACACCCGGCCGGGCTCGCGAGCTACCTCGGTGATGGCGACGCGCTCATCCTCACCGGCGCCAGCCGCACGGCCGACGTCGAAAAGATCATCGTGCGCGGCATTCACGGCGCGGAGGATCTGGTGGTGGTGCTGGCGCCCCCGGAGGCCTGAGGCCCTGCTCCAGTGCGCGGTACCGTAAGCCGGCGGCTTCTTCAGCGCGGCCGCTCGCCATAGTCGCCGAAAGGCGCGTCGCGCCGGCTGATGGTCTCGCGGAACCCCACCTTCCGGAAGTCCTCCGCCCAGCGCAGCGCTTCCTCTGTGTGACGCGTGATGCCGTCGAAGAACGTGCCGAACATCTGCGTGGTCCGCAGGCCCATGTTCTCGTAGGCCTGGTTGATGAGCAGCTTGTTGAGTGCGAGCTGGTTCGCCGGGATGTGCTGGAACCGCCTCGCGTAGGCTTCCGTCTCCCCGGCCAGCCGGTCCAGCGGAAACACCTTCGAGACGAGCCCGATGCGCAGCGCCGTTGGCGCGTCCACCTGGTCACCCGAAAGCAGGAACTGCTTGGCGTGTTCCAGCCCCAGCCGGTACACCCACATCATCGTCGTTGGCGTCCCGTACACCCGGGAGGGCGGGTAACCGATGATCGCGTCCTCGGCCATGAAGATCAGGTCCGCGCACAGCAGCAGGTCGGTCCCGCCGCCGAGCGCGTACCCGTGCATCTGCGCGATCACCGGCTTGGGGCACTCCCAGAGCTTCATGAAGCGCTTCATGTTGTAGCCCATGAACTGGTAGTCGCGGACCGGGTCCCACGCCCCCGGGCGCGCATCGACCTCCTTCGCGCCGTAGCGCCGCGCCCACGGCGTCCGGCTGTCCCCCGGGTTCAGGTCGTACCCGGCGGTGAACGTCCGCCCGGCGCCCCGAAGGATGATCGCCGAGACATCCGGCGAGGCGGTGGCCGCGTCGATCCCGTCGGCGATGCCCTGGATCACCGCTTCGTTCAGCGTGTTCAACTTCTCCGGGCGGTTGATCGTGATGATGGCGAGCGAATCGCGCTCTTCGTACAGGACGACACTGGCGTCGGGCATGGATGCCTCCGGGCGTTTTGGCGCCAAGTCTACGGCCAATCCATGGCCGCCTGACGGCTCCGGCCCCGCGGGAGTAGCATTCGCCCACGCCCAACCCCTCGATGGAGACATTTGATGAGCTACGACAACATCCTCTACGAAACCAGCGGCCGCCTGGCGTTCATCACGCTCAACCGCCCCGAAAAGCTCAATGCCCTCTCCAACGACCTCCGCGGGGAGCTCTTCCACGCGATGAAGGAGGCCGAGGCCGACCGCGAAGTTGGCGTGATCGTCCTTCGCGCCAACGGCCGCGCCTTCAGCGCCGGGTACGACCTCTCGCCCTCCCGCGCCGCGGCCGACGGCTCCTCCTACGTCCACCCGCGTTCGAAGCTGCCCGATACCGGGACGACCCACCCGGCGCACTACGACTGGTCCCGCCATGTGCTCCTGGCGAACTGGACCATCTGGGAACTGGCCAAGCCCGTGGTAGCCCAGGTCCAGGGCTACTGCCTCGCGGGTGGCACCGAGCTCGCCACCTTCTGCGACTTCCGCATCGTCGCCGAGGATGCCCAGGTCGGCTACCCGCCCGTCCGCGCGATGGGCACGATGGACATCATGTGGGCGCCGTGGCACCTGCCGATGACCAAGGCCCGTGAGTTCGCCTACGTCGGCGACTCCTTCTCCGGCCGCGACATGGCCGCAATGGGCTGGGCAACCTATGCCGTCCCCGCCGATGAGCTCGCCGCCTTCACCGAGCGCTTCGCCCGGCGCATGGCCAACATCGATAACGACCTGCTGATGTACTCGAAGCGCTCCGTGAACCGCCAGTACGAGGCCATGGGTATCCGCGGCGGCCTGATGTCGGGGACCGACGTCGAGGCCATGAGCAAACACCGCCCGGCCGCCGAGGAGTGGCGCCGCCGCCTGCGCGAGGACGGCCTGAAAGCTGCCCTCGAGTGGCGTGACGGCCCCTTCCGCGATTTCCGCGGCGCCTACGCCACCGCCCCCGCCGGCCGCCCCGTCGCCGGCACCGAAGCCTGAGCCGCGCCGTCAATCCGAGGCGCGCCAGGGATGGCGCGCTGGACTGCCCCTCGCCCGAACGCCGTAGATGGCGGGCGGGACTCGCCGCCATCCCGGCCCACCCGCGCCCTCAACAAGCCCAGCGCGCAATAGGAGGACCAATCCGAGGCGCGCCGGGGATGGCGCGCTGGACTGCCCCTCGCCCGAACGCCGTGGATGGCGGGCGGAACTGACCGCCAACCCGGCCCCACCTGCTCCTTTGGCGCGAACAAGCGCGCAAATAGGAGAACCGATCCGAGGCGCGCCAGGGATGGCGCGCTGGGATGCCCCTCGCCCGAACGCCGTGGATGGCGGGCGGAACTGACCGCCATCCCGGCCCCACCTGCGCCCGTGGTGACAACAACGCCGCAGCTCATCATCCCTGGCGCGCCTCGGATGTCTCGACCGCGCCTCGCTCCCGGGGATGCGCGATCCATCCGGGACGGGCTACTGCTGGGACGGGCCGAGCACCCGCGCAATAGCGGCCAACAACTCCGACGGGGTGTACGGCTTCGGCAAAATCCCCGCGAACCCCAGGTCCGCGGCGCGGGCCATCACCGGGTTGTCCGAATAGCCGCTACTGGCAATCGCGCGCACGCCCGGGTCGATCTGCCGAAGCTGGGCCACCGCTTCGTACCCGCCCATCCCTCCCGGCACCGTCAGGTCCAGGATGACCACGTCGTACCGCCGGCCGGACCCGAGCCGCTGCCGGTACATCTCCACTGCCTCTTCGCCGTCTGCCGCCAGCGTCACAGTATGCCCGAGCCGCGTCAGCACTTCGCGCATACCCCGGCGGATGGTTTCTTCGTCGTCCATGAACAGGATGTCCGCCATCCTGGTTTCGGCCGGTTGGCCGCTTTCGTTCGCCCGCTCGGCTTCGAACTCCGCGGCCGGCAGGTAGAGGTGGAACGTTGTGCCCTTTCCCGGCTGCGATTCGAGCGTCAGCGTGCCATCGTGGTTCTGGGCCACGGCATACGCCACCGCGAGGCCGAGGCCGCTGCCCCGCTCTTTGGTCGTGAAGTACGGGTCGAACACCCGGTCGGACACCTCGGGCGGCATCCCCGGGCCCGTGTCGCTCACCGTGATGCGCACGTAACGGCCGGGTTCGAGATTGGCGCAGGGCTCACCGGGCGCAACCACCTCGTTCCGGGCGGCCACCGTGATGAGCCCGCCCTCCGGCATCGCCTGGCTCGCGTTCAGCACCAGGTTGTGGATCACCTGCCCAACCTGCCCCTCGTCGATCTCTGCTATTGCCAGGCCCGGCTCGAAGTCGAACGCGCAACGGGAAGGCGAGCCGGTAACCGCGAACGTCGCCGTCTCGCGTACCAGCTGTTCCACTGCCACCGGCCGCCGCACGGGCAGGCCCCCGCGCGAAAATGTGAGCAACTGCCGCGTCAGGCTCGTTGCCCTCCGGCAGGCTTGCTCCGCTTCGGTGAGCATCTGGTGCGTGCCGGTCTGGGCCGGAAGGTCAAGCTTCGCCAGGCCGATGTGCGCGATGATGCCGGTCAGCGCGTTGTTGAAGTCGTGCGCAATACCGCCCGCGAGCACGCCCAGCGATTCCAGCTTGTTCGCCCGTTGCAGCTCGCGCTCAAGCCGCCGGTTGGCCGTCTCATCGCGAAACACCAGCACCACGCCTTCCGTGCGTCCCGCCTCGTCGCGGATCGGAGCGGCGCTATCGCCGATGACATGCTCTTTGCCGTGCCTGCCGATGAGCACGGTGTGGTTCGCCAGTTCGACCGGGTTCCCCGAAGCCAGGACGCGGTCGACCGGGTTATCGCAGATCTCCCGTGTGTGTTCGTTCACGATATGGAAGACATCGAGCAGTCCCCGGCCGCGCGCCTCTTCCTCCACCCAGCCGGTCAGCTCCTGGGCAACCGGGTTCAACATCTCCACACGGCCTTCGGGGTCTGTCGTGATTACGCCGTCGGCGATGGAGCGCAGCGTCACCTCCAGCCGGTGCCGTTCGCGCGCGAGAGACTGTTCGGCCCGCCTCCGCCGCACCAGCGTCCCCAGGTTCGTGCCCAGCGTGGAGACCAGCGCTGCCAGCTCGGTCTCGTCCTGGCGGCGCGAGCGCGCGAAGAACGCCAGGACCGCCAGCACTTCGCCATCCGAAACGATCGGCACCCCGAACCCGGCCTTCAGGCCCGCGCGCCGTGCGGCTTCACCTCGCACGAAGTTGCCGCCGGTCTCGGTCACATCCTCGTCCCACTCCGGCCGGGCCGTCACCCACACGCGCCCGGGCAGGCCCCAGCCGGGCTTGAGTGTCAGCTGCCGCGTGACCGAATTGAAGTCCTGCAGCAAGTCGTCTGGCGCAAACCAGGACGCAACACAGCGGAGCGTCTGGTTGCCGGTGAGCTCCCATGCCTCGCCGTAGCTCCATCTGGTCAACTGGCAGACGAGCTCGAGGACCGACGTGTACGCGGTGGAGAGGTCGCTCGCCTCGCCGATCGCGCGCGATGCGGCCTCGAGCAGCCGCAATCGCTCGTGCGCGCGCCGCCCCTGGGTCACATCCTGCGCCACGTAGGCGAAGTACTCCGGGCCATCGAGGTCGCCGCCAATCGGCGTGATGCTCATCGCCTCGATGTAGAGCGTGCCGTCCTTGCGCCGGTTCACCAGTTCGCCGCGGAACATCCTGCCGCCGAGAATCGTGTCCCACATCTCCTTGTAGAACGCGGGCCCCTGCCACCCCGACCGCAGGAGGCGCGGGTTGGCGCCTACCAGGTCGTCTCCGGTGTACCCGGTCATCTGCTCGAACGCGGGGTTGACGAAGACGATCGTGCCGTCCCGGCGCGTAATCATGACTGCCTCGGGTAGCCGCGCGACGATTTCCGGGAGGAGCGAGCCCAGCATGCTCGCGTCAAGCTGCCGGGCCCTGGCGCCCGGGATACCATCAGCCTCCGGCCGGCCGGCCGGGTTGGTCGTTTCCTCCACGGAAGCTTTCCTTCTGGCAGTGGGATCGAGCGACCCGCCATTCTGTGCTCGTTCCTGCGTTAGCCTAAGGGGCGCCCCACCACGGATTCCATAGGTGAATGCCCGGCCGCGCAATTGAACAATTCTTTGTGGTTTATAACTTAATTCGGGGTCTCGTCATGTTCCTCGACCTAAATCGACAGCGCCACCGGTTCAATCGACAATCACCCCATGACTGACATCCGCATCGCCGTTTCCGGCGCCGGGAAAATGGGCCGCATGGTCGCCGCCGCCGTCCTCGCCGAGCCCGGCATGACCCCGGTCGCCTGCGTCGATGGCCTCGCCTCGCCCGGCGCCATCGACGGGCTGCCCCTGTTCAACGATGCCGGGGCCTGCTTCGACGACGCAATACCCGACGTGGTCATCGACTTCACCAACGCCGATTGGACGCCGCGCCTGGCCGAGGCCGCCCTCCAGCGGGGCGTCCGGCTCGTGATTGGCACCACCGGCCTGTCAGCCGAGTTCATGAGCTGGCTCGAACGCGAGGCCGCCGCCCGGCGCACCGGCGCGGTGGTCGCGGCCAACTTCGCCATCGGCGCCGTCCTGATGATGCACTTCGCCCGCCAGGCCGCCCGGTTCTTTGACTACGCCGAGATCATCGAGCTCCACCACGAACAGAAGGTCGATTCCCCCAGCGGCACCGCCAAGACCACCGCCGAAGGGATGCTCGCCGCGCGCGGCCGCCCCTTTACCCACCCCGAGTCGGAGAAGGAACCCCTGCCGGGCGCCCGTGGGGCCGAGCTTGGCGGCATCGCCATCCACGCCGTCCGCCTGCAGGGGCTCGTCGCCCACCAGGAAGTCCTCTTCGGCGGGCTCGGTCAGACCCTCAGCATCCGCCACGACACCACTGGCCGCGACTCGTTCATGCCGGGAGTGCTCGCCGCCACCCGCGAGGTGATGCGCCTGGAGAAGCTGGTGGTGGGCCTCGACGAGCTCTTCGGCCTGAGCTGAGCCTCCGCGGAGTGGTGTAACCTTGCGAGAGGACGTACCACAGTGGCAGTCACGACCAGGACCTACGAACAAGTTGCCCTCGAAGAGCCCACCGCCGGGTGGGAGCTGGTCGATGGCGACCTGCGCCGGAAGCCGCCCATGACGATGGAACACTACGACTTGGCGTTCGAACTGGCCTTCGCCATCCGCTCGCAAGTCAGCCATGCCGAGTACCACGTCCGTTGTGACCAGAGCCGGCTGCGGTCCGGCCCGAGTTACCTCATCCCCGATGTGTTCGTGGTCCCAGCGGCGCTGGTCGAGCAGTTCCGGGGCCGGAACGACGTCCTCGAAGCCTACTCAGAGCCGTTGCCGTTCGTCGCGGAAGTCTGGTCGCCCTTCACCGGCGACTACGACGTGACCACGAAGCTGGCGGCCTACCAGGCCCGAGGCGACGCCGAGGTGTGGCTGCTGAACCCCTACGAACCACGGCTGACCGCCTGGGTGCGCCAGCCGGATGGCTCGTACGTATCGCCGGTCTACACCGGTGGACGCATCGCGCTCTCAGCGATCGCGGGCGTGGTCATCGATCTGGACAAGCTCTTCGGGCGAGAGTAGCCCCTTACGCGCTCCGCACTTCCCGCCCCGCTGTCCACTGCCGGTAGAGCGCGCTGTAATATCCGCCGCGCGCCAGCAACTCCCTGTGGTGCCCTTCCTCGACGATGGTCCCCCTGTCCACCACCAGCACCCGGTCGGCGTGTTCGGCCGTGCTCAGCCGGTGCGCGATGACCACACTCGTGCGCCCCTTCAGCAGCCGCCGCAGCGCCTCCTCCACCTGCTCCTCCGTCGCCGGGTCCAGGCTCGAGGTCGCTTCGTCCAGGATCAGCACGGGCGGGTCGGCCAGGAATGCCCGGGCAATCGAGACCAGCTGCTTCTCTCCCGCCGATAGCCGCGAACCGCGGAAGCTCACCAGCGTCTGGTACCCGTTCGGGAGCGACATGATGAAGTCGTGGATGCCGAGCGTTTCGCAGGCCGCCACCACCGCCGTGTCGTCCGCGTCCGGCCGCCCGAAGAGGATGTTCTCGCGGATGGTCCCGGTGAAGAGGAACCCCTCCTGCGGCACCAGCGTCACGTTCCGGCGCAGGTCCTTCGCTGCCAGCGACCGCAGGTCGTACCCGTCGATCTCGACCCTCCCCTCCGTTGGGTCGTAGAACCGCGTCATCAGCTTCGCCAGCGTCGACTTCCCGGCGCCCGTGGGCCCAACGAGCACCACGTGTTGCCCCGGTTCGATGCCGAGCGTGATGTGCGCGAGTACCGGCCGCCCCGGGTCGTACCCGAAGGTGACATCGTCCAGCGCGATCCGCCCCCGCAGGTTCCCCTCGACCTTCGCGGGTTTCGCCGGCTCGGGCACGTCCGGCTTGATCCCCAGCACGCCGAAGATCTTGTTCAGCGCCGCGCCGGCGCTCTGCACCATGTCGTACACCTGCGAGAGGTTCTGGATCGGCTGGAAGATGAACTCCAGGTAGAACACGAACGCCGTTACCGTGCCGACCGTCACCGCGTCGCCGGCCACCTGGCGCCCGCCGAAATAGAGGATGACGCCGATGCCCAGCCCGCTCAGCCACTCCACCACCGGGAAGTACATCGCCGAGATGCGCACCGTGTTGACGTTCGCCTCGTAGTTGCGCTCGTTGATCGAACCGAAGCGTTCCATGTTGTGCTGCTCGCGCGCGAACGCCTGCACCACCCGCAGCCCCGAGAAGCTCTCCTGCATGTGGATGAGCACGTCCGCGATCCGCTCCCGCACCGACCCGTAGGCCCGCCGCGAATACACCCGGAAGATCGCCGTCGCGATGATCAGCGGCGGCAGGATGATCGCCGTCGCCAGCGAGAGCTTCCAGCTCAGCACCAGCAGGATCACCGTCGCCCCCAGCAGCGTCAGCGTGGATTGCACCACCATCAGGAAGCCGTTGTTCAGCACGTCGTTGATGGTCGCCACGTCGGAGGTCATCCGCGCGACCAGCCGGCCCGCGTTCTCGCGCCCGAAGAAGGCGAGCGACATCCGCTGGTAGTGGGTGAACAGCCGCACGCGCAGTTCGCGCAAGAAGTCCTGCCCGATGCGGTTCACCAGGTACGTGCTCGCCGCCTGGAAGGCGTAGATCACGACGATCAGCCCCAGGAAGAGCGTCCCCGCCACCACCAGCGCGCCCCTGTCGCCGTCTGCCACGCCGCGATCGAGCGCGTACTGGATGACGAGCGGCTTCGCCAGGCTCGCCCCGGTGAACAGGCAGATCGAAAGCGTCGCAACCAGGATGGCCCGCCAGCGCGGCGCCAGCATGCCCACCGCCCCGCGCAGCCCGTTCGCCTGTGGGTCCTCGCCCGGCAGTTCGGTGACGTCGTCGCTCATGAGGCCATCACCTCCAGCTGCCCGAGCACTTCGCGGTAGCGCCGGCTCGTCGCGATGAGGTCGGCGTGGGTGCCCGTCGCCGCCACCCGCCCGTCGTCCACCAGCACCACCTGGTCGGCCAGCGAAATGGTCGAAAGCCGGTGCGAGATGATGACCGTCGTCCGCCCCGCCATCACTTCCTTCAGCGCCGACCGGATCTCCTCCTCCATCCGCGCGTCCACGCTCGAGGTCGCGTCATCGAGGATGAGGATGCGCGGCTCCATCAGGATCGCCCGCGCGATCGCGAGCCGCTGGCGCTGGCCGCCGCTGAGGGAGAAGCCCTGCTCGCCGACCACCGTGTCGTATCCGTCCGCCATCCCGGCGATGAACTCGTGCGCGTGGGCCAGCCGCGCGGCCCGCTCGATCTGCGCGTCGGTGGCCCCGATCCGCCCGTAGGCGATGTTGTTCCGCACCGAATCCGAGAACAGGAACGTGTCCTCGAAGACGATGCCGATGCTGCGCCGCAGCTCCTTCAGCCGCAGGTCGCGGATGTCCGTGCCATCGATGAGCACCCGGCCCGCACCGGTGTCGTAGAAGCGCGGCAACAGGCGAGCCACGGTCGACTTGCCGCTCCCGGTTGCCCCGACCAGTGCGACCGAGGTGCCCGGCGCGACGCGCAGGTCGAACCCGTCCAGCACGGGCCGGTCCGCCTGGTAGCCGAAGGTCACGCCTTCGAACTGGATCTCGCCACCGCCGGGAGGCAGGTGCCTGGCGTGGGGCCGCTCGGTGACGGTCGGCTCTTCCTGCAGCACGTTCCACACGCGCGCCGAAGAGACCACCGCCCGCTGCCCGCTCGCGATCAGGTCGCCCAGGCTCTGCACCGGCCAGACGAGCATGTTCAGATACTGGAGCGCAGCCACCAGCTCGCCGAGGCTCATCTTCCCTTCGGTCGCCAGGTAGCCGCCGAAGCCCAGCACCACCAGCTGGCCCACACCGGGCAAGAACTGGAAGAGCGGCGTGTAGACGGTCCGCAGCCGCACCACGCCCATGGAGTCGCTCCGGACCTGGTCCGCCACCCGCTCGATCTTCTCGATTTCGTGGTCCTCGCGGCCGAACGCCCGCACCAGCCGCGCCCCAGCGATGTTCTCCTCCACCGTGCTCGCGAGGCTGGCGAGGCCCTGTTGCACGTCCTCGGTGCCCGGCCCCAGCCGGTTGAAGAAGCGCACGCTCAGCCACGTCACCACCGGATAGACCGCCATGGCGAGCACCGCCAGCAGCAGGCTCGTGCGCACCAGCATCACGAACGCCCCGGCCGCCATCAGCAGGTAGGCCGAGTTGATCGGGATGTTCACCAGGAACGCCTGGACCTCGTGCAGGTCCGCGCTCCCGCGCGACATCAGCTGGCCCGTGGCCGTGCGGTCGTGGTAATCGAATGATAGGCGGTTGACGCGGTTGTAGAGTTCGAGCCGCATGTCCGCTTCGATCCGGTAGCTCGTGCGCATCGCCCAGTAGCGCCGCAGCCCCGCGAACAGGGCCTGGAAGGCGACGACAACGACGAGCGCGGTCACGAGCCCGGGCAACAGCCCGGTCTTCTTCGGCACGATCGCTTCGTCGATGATGATGCCCGTCAGGACAGGCGCGACCAGCCGCAACAGCCCCCACGAGAGGCCCGCCGTAAACGCGATCGTTAGGACCAGCCACTGGGCCCGCATCTGCCGGAGGATCAGGTTCCTGCCGGCGCGCAGGTCTAAGTGTTCGTCAGACAAGCACCCTCCCGGGGACGCGGAAAGCACGGGGCGGCGAGGCG
This sequence comes from Dehalococcoidia bacterium, assembly GCA_003104995.1. Classification (GTDB taxonomy): domain Bacteria; phylum Chloroflexota; class Dehalococcoidia; order Tepidiformales; family Tepidiformaceae; genus Amarobacter. Next base: position 42,253 of record PQAO01000024.1, on the reverse strand, counting down.
GCGGGACACCCCCTGATTGGTGCCCCCATGGAAGTTGTAACGCTGCCCGGGCCTAATCAGTTAACCGCGTGGTTAGCGCACGGAAAAGCCGCGCCATGCCTGACTTCGCGGCATAAGAAAACAGCCTTCAACAGCCGCCGCGGCGCCTCCTCCACCTGTTCCTCCGTCGCAGGGTCCACGCTCGATGTCGCCTCGTCCAGGACCAGCACCGGCTGGTCGGCCAGGAACGCCCGGTCTACTTCTACTAAGGGTTGGGTACCGGCCTTGAGTCACCGAGCGAGCGCTGTGGTCGATTGTCTACCGTCAGCCGGACGAGCAGCGAAAGCACATGGGCCAGATGCCCACCTCAACGCGACGAACCAGGCGGCGCACATCGAAGGGTTGACGGCCGGGGCACGTCAGGGCGACTACCGAGCCATACGGCAGCCATTTCGGCTCTGCGGTGTGTTACATCCAGCGGATGCATATCGCAAAGGGCAATGTTTTCTCCCGGGCGTTGGAGCTCCGGGTGACCGTCACTCCTGACGCCTTCGCAGGCATCTCCGCAAGCCAATCGTGCTTTGGCAATGCTCCGCAGCGCCTTCAAGAGAGCGTTGTGCATTTTACCTTCGGCATGCACCGGATATTACCGAATTCACATCGACATTCCCACGATGCGAGGTGGTATCCTCCCGAACCTCAAAGAGAGGATCCGCCGGATGAAGGAGGTTGGACATGACACGGCGTCTCGTTCGCACATCGTTCGGCGCGACTTTGCTCGCGAGCTTGGCGCTGGGTATGTACGGCGCGGGTGGTTGGGTGGCGGCCCAGATCGCCCCGAGCGATACCGGGCCAAGCGCCAGGGAAGCTGCCGCGACGCTAGCCGCGGAGGCGGCTGAGGATGCCAAACTCCCGAGAGCCAACGGCCAGTCGGGTGGCTTCGAAGTGACATCCGATTCCGCAAAGTACAACGTCGATCTCTATTTTCCCTGCGAGCCGGGGTACAACACGGAGTTCGACCCACGGCCCTATCGCGACTCGGAGCTCAATTTGGCCAACGACGGGGTCGCCTATCAAGTCGTCTGCGCCGATGGGACAGTCAAGTCGGTGTACGGTGGCGGTGCCTACCGGTCGTACTTCATCCAAGACCGCCCCTTCGCCTACGCCGATGCCCCAGCCGAACGACTGCAAGCGGAAACGATTGAGGCGTTTGCGAACGAATTGCTGGTTCTGACAAAAGCCGGGAACTTCGGGGGAGTGGTGGACCGGGCGGTGGCGGCCGAGGTCACGTGCCCCACGGTCGAGGGCTTGCCAGGGAACGTGTGCGAGGGGCAAGCTGCCGGGGCCCGGGTCGAGGCGTATACGGGGGGCTTGCTCTTCGGCGGAGCCGAGTTCTACGGGCGGCGGGCGTTCGAGGCGTTTGTTGCGGAGCGGGTCGCGGCGCTGGGGCCGGGGGGACTGACGCTGTACACGATTGCCTCAGGAGGGCACATCACGAACGCGCGCGAGTGCGATGGGTGCGCGACCGCAATGGTGAGCACACCTGCGAATGCGGCCATCCCGGGCGGCGTGGCCACCGTGCTGCTGTTCGAGTTTGAGCCGGTTGGTGAAGCGTTAAGGGTTACAGCGGTGCTCGGCGGCACGGTGGACGAACTCGCTCGGCCGGCGATTGAGGGCGGGCAATACGGGCGCCTGCGATTCGAACGAGTCGGCGGAGCTGCGTCCCCAACGCCGCCCGCCGTGGGACTCGGGGCTCCGGGCGCGGATTCTCCGTCGAAACTCCCAATCGCGGCGGTTGCGTTACTCGCAGCTGGGTTGCTGATGGCGGGAGCCACGAGAGTTTGGTCGCGGCGGCGGATCGAGAGCTGAAGGAGTAGAACCGGCAGCCCCTGTCGCTTGCGCTCTCGCGATTACCGCTGCGGCCGGAACCCGTGACCAACTGAAATTGCCCCCGGCTGTCCTGCGCGGGCGCGAGAGGGTGGTTGGCTCCGCACCTGTTCCGACGACGAAAGCACCCCCGGCCGATGGGGCCGGGGGTGCTCAGGGGGAAACGAGGTTGGGAAGACTAGTAGTCTTCGGGCGGGGGCGGCGGGGCCGCCGGCGGCTGCGGGATCTCCGCGACCAGCGTCTCCGTCGTCAGCACCAGCGCGGCGATGCTCACCGCGTTCTCCAGCGCCGAACGGGTCACCTTCACCGGGTCGACGATGCCGAGTTCGAACATGTCGCCCCAGGCGTTATTCTCCGCGTCCCAGCCATGGTTCGGGTTGGTCAGCTTGCGGACCTTGTCGACGATGACCGACCCCTCGAGCCCGCCGTTATCGGCGATTGTCCAGGTCGGTCCTTCGAGGGCTTCGGAAAGCAGGCGCACGCCCACCTTCTCGTCCTCGTTCTTCGTCTTGTTCGCGAGCGCGGCGAGCGCCGTCTGGGTGCGGATGAGGGCAACCCCGCCACCGACCACGATGCCTTCATCGACGGCCGCGCGGGTGGCGCTGAGGGCATCCTCGACGCGCGCCTTCTTCTCTTTGAGCTCCACCTCGGTGGCCGCGCCAACCTTGATGACGGCTACGCCGCCGGCCAGCTTGGCCAGGCGCTCCTGGAGCTTCTCGCGGTCGAAGTCGCTCGTCGCGTCGTCGATCTGGGCCTTGATCTGCTTGATCCGGGCCTGGATCGCCTCATCGCTGGCCATGCCCTCGATGATGGTCGTGTCGTCTTTGCCCGAGACCACGCGGCGGGCCCGGCCAAGGTCGGCCACCGTCGCCGCATCGAGCTTCAGCCCGATGTCCTCGGTGATGAGCGTGCCGCCGGTCAGGATGGCGATGTCTTCGAGCATGGCCTTGCGGCGATCCCCGAAGCCCGGCGCCTTCACCGCGAGGATATTGATCGTCCCCCGCAGCTTGTTCACCACCAGGGTCGCCAGCGCCTCGCCATCGACATCGTCACAGACGATGACGATGTCCTTGGTCACCTGGAGGACCTTCTCGAGCAGCGGCAGGATGTCCTGCACCGCCGAGATCTTCTTGTCGGTGATGATGATGTACGGGTTTTCGACCACCGCTTCCATGCGGTCGGTGTTCGTCACGAAGTAGGGCGAGACGTAGCCGCGGTCCAGCTGGAGGCCATCGACGAACTCGGTCTCGAACTTGAGCCCGCGCGATTCCTCGACCGTGATCACGCCGTCCTTGCCGACCTTCTCCATGACGTCCGCGATGAGGTCGCCGATCTCCCGGTCGTTGGCCGAAATGCCGGCGACATGGGCGATCTGGTCCTTGGTCAGCACCGGCTGGGCCTGCGCGCGGAGGTCCTTGATGGCTTCTTTCAGCCCGGCTTCGAGGCCGCGCTTGAGCGCCATCGGGTTCACACCCGAGGTCACGACCTTCAGGCCGCCCCGCACAAGCGACTGGGCCAGGACGGTCGCGGTGGTGGTGCCATCGCCGGCGACATCGTTCGTCCGGATCGCCACCTGCTTGGCCAGCTGGGCGCCCATGTTCTCGAACGGGTCTTCCAGTTCGATCTCGCGGGCGACCGTCACGCCGTCTTTGGTGATGTTCGGGGCGCCGAATTTCTTATCGATGACGACGTTCCGGCCACGCGGGCCAAGAGTGATCTTGACCGCGTCAGCGAGGGCGTCAACGCCATCCCGCAGCCGGCGGCGCGCCATCTCGTCGAACACTAGTTGCTTTGCAACCATGGGCTAACTCCCTTTCAGGCAAAACGCAGAGGCGCCCGGCAAGCAGGACCCGAAACGGGCTCCGAGGCTTGCCCACCTCCGCGTCCGGAGCGCACGAGGCTTAGACCTCGAGCTTGCAGAGGATGTCCTTCTCGTTCAGGACGATGTAGTCGATCCCGTCGATCTTGACGTCGGTGCCCGTGTACTTCGCGTAGAGGATGCGGTCCCCGGCGGCGACATCCAGCGGGATGCGCTTGCCGCTGTCATCGAGGCGGCCCGGGCCGACGGCGATGACTTCGCCCTGCTGGGGCTTTTCCTTGGCGGTGTCGGGGATGACGAGGCCGCTGGCGGTCACTTCGTCCTGCTTGAGGGGAGTGATGACGATGCGGTCGGCAAGGGGGATGAGCTTGGACTTGGCTGCGGCCTTCGCCGCGGTCTTGGCTGCCATTGGATGCAGTTCCTCCTGGAATGTGCAGGTATTTCGTGTAGTCGCGATCCGCGATGTTAGCACTCACCGGTGGAGAGTGCTAGAGGCAGCGTACAGACTCTTTCGCCCACGCGAAAGCCGCTCCCCCCTCCTACCCCGGCCAGACGCTCCCATCCGGGAAGATCGTGCCATCCAGTTTCCCGCGCTCGATGAGCTGTTGGGTGACTTTGGCCCCCGTGAAATCCGCCCGCGAAAGGTCCGCAAAGTCCAGGTTGATCCCCGGCCCGGCCGCCCCCGCGAGGCTCGCCCCGGCAAGGTTCGCCCGCACGAACTTCGTCGCCGCAAGCGACGCGTTCGCCATGTCTGCCTGGCGGAACCCCGCCCCCGTGCTATCCGCGTGGGAAAGGTCCGCCCACCGTAGCCGCGCCCCGCTCAGGTCGGCGCCCCGCAGGTCGGCCCGGCGCAGTGAAGCAGCCTCGAGGTCGGCGCCCTGGAGCTTCGCTTCCCTCAGGCAGATGCCCACAAGGTCCAGCCCCCGCAGGTCGGCCCCGCGCAGGTCCGCCCCTGTGCAATCCGCTCCCGCGTCGATGGTGACGCCCCCGATGACCACCGGGCCAACCCGGTACCCCGCCGGGATCTCGTTGCCCGGTCCCGGTGCCGCGTCCGCCGCCCTGGCCGGGCGTCCCGTGTGCTCCTTGCGCGCGCGATCGTAGGCAGCGCGCATGTGCGGGTCGCCGAGGACCGCCCAGGCGTCCTTCATCGCCTGCCGCCGCCGCGTGAATTCGGTCGCGCTGACGCGCGCACCGTCGAGCTCGCCGGCCATCCGCGAGAGCGCCTTCAGGATTTGCGGCCGCGGCGTATCCGGCCGGACGCCGAGGACCGCGTACCAGTCGGCCGACGGATCACCCGTGTAGGTGACCGGCCCGGTCCGGGGCGCGTCTTCGGCGGGCTCGAAGCCGCGCGGGGCCTTGCCGGTCGCGGCCGGAGCGGGCCGCCGGGCTCGCTCACCGGGTGCGCGCGTGGCCGTGCGCACCACCCGCCGGGGCGGCGCCAGGCGCGGCCTCGTCCGGTCATACGCTGCCCGCCGTTCCGGGTCGCGCAGCACTTCCCATGCCTCATTGATCTGGACCATGAGCGCCACCGACTCGGAGCTCCCGCTGGTATCCGGGTGGTGGGCTCGGGCCAGCCGCCGGTAGCTGCTCCGGACCTCCTCGGCAGAAGCCGACGGTTGCAGCTCGAGGAGCGCGTAATAGTCGGGGTAGGCGGCCACGAGCCGATCGTAGCAGCCGGCTTCCTACGCACTCTCTTACCGACCGTCCGGTAACTTCACGTTCGCGTGAAGGTATGATAGGCTCCACAAGCGAAAAGGGGGACTGTCCGTGCGCTGGCTGTTGCGCCTCATTCCATACCTGAAACCGTATAAGGGCAGGATTTCCCTTGCCTGGCTCTCCATGCTCCTGGCGGGCTCGTTCGTCATGATCAGCCCACTCCTGATCCGCTTCGCCATTGACTTCGGCCTCGACCCGCAGCGAGACGATGCGGACCGGCTGATCGGCCTGCAGGGCAACGAAAAGCTGCTCATCCTCGGCGCGCTCGCCATCGTCGTGTTCGCCATCGGGCGCGGGCTCGCTTCGTTCGGGCAGCAGTACCTGGGCGAGACCGTCGGCCAGAACGTTGCCTACGACATCCGCAACAAGATCTACGACAACCTCCAGCGGCTCAGCTACGCCTACCACGACAAGGTGCAGACCGGGCAGATCATGTCCCGCGCCACCCAGGACGTAGAGAACATCCGCATGTTCATCAATATGGGTGCGCTCCGGTTCGCCTTCATCATGCTGATGCTCATCATCTCGGTGGTCGGGATGTTCATCATCAACTGGCAGCTGGCGCTGGTCAGCATCATCAGCCTCCCGGTCCTCGCCTGGCGGTCGATCGTCACCAGCCGCCGCCTCCGCCCCATCTGGCAGGAGATCCAGCAGAACCAGGCTGAAGTCACCCAGGTGGCCGAAGAGGGCCTGACCGGCATCCGCGTGGTCAAGGCATTCAGCCGCGAGCCGTTCGAAAGCGAGAAATTCGCCGAAGCAGCCGCCAAGCAGGCCGACCTCAGCTACACCTCGTCGGTCATCCAGGCCCGCAACCAGCCGATGCTCCAGGGGCTTTCCGCCGCCCAGATCGGCCTGACCGTGGGCGTCGGCGCATGGCTGATTTCCCAGGGCGATGCCAGCGCCTCCGACGTCCTCGCCTTCACCCTCTGGCTCAACCTCCTCCAGCTTCCGATGCGCTCCATCGGCTTCATCATCAACATGTTCGCCCGCTGCGTCAGTTCTTCCGAGCGCGTCTTCGAACTGATCGACGCCCAGTCCGTCGTCCAGGAAAAACCGGATGCCGTCCCCCTCGAAAACGTCGCCGGCCACGTCCGCTTCGACAACGTCAGCTTCGGCTACGACAGCCTCAGCGCTGTCCTGGACGGGGTCGATATCGACGCGAAGCCCGGCCAGGTCATCGCCCTCCTCGGCCCCACCGGCAGCGGCAAATCGACCGTCGTGAACCTCATCCCCCGCTTCTACGATGTCACCCAGGGAAGCATCACCATCGACGAGGTCGATGTCCGGGACGTCACCATCGAGTCGCTCCGCCGCAATATCGGCATCGTCCAGCAGGACGTCTTCCTGTTCATCGGCACCATCCGCGAAAACATCGCCTACGGCCGGCCGGATGCCACCCAGGAAGATATCGAGCGCGCCGCCAAAGCTGCCCGCATCCACGACTTCATCGTCAGCCTCCCCTACGGCTACGACGAGTGGGTCGGCGAGCGCGGTGTCACCCTTTCCGGCGGCCAGAAGCAGCGCATCGCCATCGCGCGGACGCTCCTGCTCGACCCGCGCATCCTCATCTTCGACGACTCGACCGCCAGCGTGGACTCGCAGACCGAGTTCCTCATCCAGCAGGCGCTCCAGGAGCTCATGCAGGGCCGCACCACGTTCGTCATCGCCCAGCGTCTCCGTACCGTCATCCGGGCCGACGAGATCATCGTCCTCGACCGGGGCAAGGTCGTGCAGCGTGGCCGCCACCAGGAACTCCTCGAACAGGAAGGCCTCTACCGCCGCATCTTCGACCTCGAACTCAAGGACCAGGAAGAAGCCCTTGGCCGGGTCGCTCCGGGCTCGGTGGCCGCCGCCGGCGGCAACGGGTCGGCCGGGGCTCGTCCGGGCCAGTCGCCTGTGCTCACACCATCGTCCAGCCAGTCGGGCGCGGGAGGTGCCGCGTGAGTGAAGGATTGCAGCATCCGCGGTTCGCCGCCGAAGGAGGCCGGTAATGGGTATGTTCGGTGGCGCGGGCGCCGGCGGTTGGAGTTCGGGCATTGGTGGCCAGGCCATGGGCCCCATGCGGCATGGCCGCAGCTCCGACGGCTGGGACGACGAATACCTCGGCAAGGCCTACGACGCGCAGGTTGTCCGCCGCATCCTCCCCTACCTCAAGCCCTATAAGAAGCTGGCGTCCCTCGCGCTCGCCTGCATGATCATCTCGGCGGTCACGAGTTTCCTCCAGCCGCTACTCATCGGGCTCACGGTGAAGGCCGGCGTCGAGGGCGACACCAACCGCATCTGGACCCTCCTCGGCATCATGGTTGGCGCAGCCTTCATCACCTGGATCTCCGCCTACGCCCAGCTGCTCACCACCGCCTGGATAGGCAACCGCCTCCTGCTCCAGCTCCGTACAGAGATGTACGACCACATGCAGGGCCTCTCCCTCAGTTTCTACGACGAAATGGAAGTCGGCCGCATGATCAGCCGCCTCACCAGCGACGTCACCGTCATGCAGGAACTGCTCACCAGCGGCTCACTCACCTTCCTGGCTGACTTCGTCGGCCTTTCCGTCGTCGTCATCGTGCTGCTCAGCGTGGACTGGCAGCTCGCCCTGGTGACGTTCGCCATCGTGCCCCCGCTCATCATCGTGATGGTCTGGTGGGCGCGCCACGCCAAGGCCGCGTTCGTCAACGTCCGCGTCAAGATCAGCGCCCTCTACGGCACCCTCGCCGAAAACGTCTCCGGCGTGCGTGCCGTCCAGTCGATGTCGCGCGAGGACGAAAACGCCCGGCGCTTCGACGCACTCAACCAGGAAAACCGCCGCGCCAACATCTGGGCCGGTATGCTCAGCGCGGCCATCATGCCGGTGATCGAACTCGCCGTCGCCATCGCCACCTGCGCGGTGGTCATCGTCGGCGGTATGCGCGCGCTCAACGCCTCCGATGTCAACGTCGCCCACCTCTTCCTCGTCCTCACCAGCTTCACCCTCTACGTCGGCCGCTTCTTCGACCCCATCCGCGACCTCGTCCTCCAGTACACCATGCTCCAGCGCGCCATGGCCGGCGGCGAGCGCATCTTCGAGGTGCTCGACACCGAACCGCGCATCAAGGATCGCGAGGACGCGATCGAGCTGGAGGAAGTTGAGGGCCGTGTCGACTTCGACAACGTCTACTTCCACTACACCGAAGGCGTCCCCATCCTCCAGGGTATCGACCTCCACGTCGAACCCGGCGAAACCATCGCCTTCGTTGGCCCCACCGGAGCCGGCAAGACCACCATCACCTCGCTCGTCAGCCGCGGCTACGAGGTCACCGGCGGGGCAATCCGCATCGATGGCCACGATATCCGCGACGTGAAGCGCCGCTCCCTCACGAGGCATATGGGCGTGGTCCTCCAGAACCCCTACCTCTTTAGCGGCACCGTCCGCGAGAACATCGCCTATGGCCGCCCGGAGGCCACCGATGAAGCCGTGGTTGCCGCCGCGAAGGCTGTCGGCGCCGACGACTTCATCAGCCGCCTCGAAAACGGCTACGACACCGTCCTCCAGCAGCGCGGCCAGAACCTCTCTGTCGGCCAGCGCCAGCTCATCAGCTTCGCCCGGGCCATCCTCGCGGCCCCGCGCATCCTCGTGCTCGATGAAGCGACCGCCTACGTCGATACCCAGACCGAGGTCATCATCCAGAGGGCCCTTCGCGAGCTCCTGAAGAACCGGACCTCCTTCGTCATCGCCCACCGCCTCTCCACCATTCGCGAGGCGAGCCGCATCGTCGTCCTGGACCAGGGCCGCATCGCCGAGGTTGGCTCCCACGATGAGCTGCTCGCAAAGGGCGGCATCTACTCCAACCTCTACAAGATGACCTACGAGCAGGAGCAGGCCCAGCAGGCCGCCGCCATGGTCGGCGAGGATGAAGCGTTCGCCCGCCGCCGCCGGGGCGAGGTCCAGCCACCACCGCAGCAGGCGCCCTCTCCCGCCGCCGGGAGCTGAACCAGCCTCCACCTACTTGCCCACCACAGGGGCCGGGATCTTCCCGGCCCCTTTTGCATTTCGGCGCAACTGAGTAGCTGCAAAGAGCTGCCGCTCGCCGGGGCTAAGGTACCCCCGGGGGTTTGCCGATACCTACCGTGCATACTGCGAGCGAGGTTAAGGGGGGCCCCTCATGCTCAGCGCGATAGCTGCCCTGGCGCGCCTTGCCGCCACTCCTGCCCAGGAGGCGGCCGAAGAGACGGTACTCAGTGCCTGTACCCTGGTCCGCGACCTGCTCGGCGCCGGGGACGCCTACGTCATCCGCGCGGGCGATCCGAACTTTGTCCGCCTGGGCAGCACCGATGACCCCCGCTCATACGAAATCAAGCAGCGCGGGTACTGGCTCGTCTGGCGCGAAGGTGCGGCCAACCCTGGCGGCGCGGGCGGGCTCTTTACCGTCGCCGACCGGATGGTCCTCGATCCGCAGCCGCTCGAAGCGGGCGTCCCCGCCACCCATGCGGCTACCCTCCTCCCCGGCAACGAAAGCAACTCCGAAGTCCTCATCGTCCGCGGCCCCTGGCCCAATGGCCTCTCCGCTGAGCAGGTCGACCTCGTCGCCGCCATCCGTCCGCTTCTTGCCTACCTGGTCGGCAACGTGCTCGATGCCGAGCGCCAGGAGCGCCAGCGCTCCCAGCTCAGCGCCCTCGCCGACGTCGCCGAATCGTTCAGCCGCTCCGATAACGTCAACGAAGTGCTGACCGGCCTCTCCACCGCGCTCGCCAAGGCTTCTGGCTACGCCTGGGTCGCCATCGCCCTCACCGACCCGGCCATCGAGCACGTTACCGACCGCGCCCTGAACGTCGGCCGTCACTCCGAGACGGCCATCGCCGAACAGGGCCGGACGGGGAACGTGGGACCGACCGCCCTCGAACGCGACCTCCGCGTCGCCCGCCACCTGGCCTGGACCCGTATGCCTTACCTGGTGCCCGACGTATTCGACCCCAACGAGCAGATGCTCGTCGACGACGGCCTCCGCGGCTACTACGAGCAGGCCCACATCCTCTCGATGGCCTGCTTCCCGATGTTCTTCCGCGACCAGCTTCTCGGCAGCGTCACCTTCTGCGCCTCCGAAACCCGCTCCTTCGAAGAACAGGAGACCGGATTCCTCAGCGCGCTCGTCTCCCAGGCCAGCAACACCGTCACCGCTTTCCGCCTGAACCGCGAACTGCGCGAGGCCGAGGCCCAGTTGCGGGCCGTGTTCGCCAACTCGCCCGCCCTCATCACCGTGATCCAGCCCGACGGCACCATCACGCTCTCGGAGGGCGCCAGCCTTCCCCGTGCCGTGAAGCCGGGGAGCTTTCTTGCCGGCAGGAGCATCTTCGATGTCGTGCCTCCCGCGATTGCTCAGGCCACCCGCGGCCACCTCGCCCGTTGCCTCGCGGGAGAATCGTTCTCCGCACGTTTGAGCATCTCCGGGCGCGAGTACGAATCCCAGTTCGCACCGCTCCGCGATGACTCTGGCCTCCCGGTCGGCGTCATCACGGTCACCATGGATGTCACCGAGCGAGTGCAGGCCGAACGCGAGCTCCGGACGCTCAACCATGCTCTCCGGGCGGCGAAGGAACAGGCCGAGGGACTTGCCCGCGCCGCCGAAACCTCGCGCCAGAGGGCGGAATACCTCGCCAGCCACGATGCGCTCACCGGGGTCCTCTCCCGCCGCGCCTGGTTCGAACTTGCCGAATCGCACCGCCCCTCGGCGATTGCCATCTTCGATATCGATTCGTTCAAGACCATCAACGACACCTGCGGCCATCCCGGTGGCGACATCGTCCTGCGGGCCGTCGCCGAGCGGATCGCCGAAGCCGTCGGCTATGCCGGGACGGTCGGGCGCCTGGGTGGCGAGGAGTTCGCGGTCCTGTTCAGCGGATCGATGGCAGAGGCCGAATCCGCTGCCCTTCGTGCGGTCGAACGTGTCGCTGCCGAACCGGTGACCTTGCCCGGGGGCGTATCCCTTCCCGTCACGGTCAGCGCCGGCCTCGCCCCCTGCCGCCGCCAGTCCGATTCCCCGGCCGCCACCGTGGCCCGCGCCTACGACCTCGCGGACCGTGCCCTCTACTCTGCCAAGGCCGGTGGCCGCCACCAGCTGGTGATTTCGGGCATGGCCGCCTAAACGCGCCCACCACCGCCCCCCGAAAACCCGGGCCGGCGAGCCCCGCGCGCCAGCAAGGGGAAACGCAGCACGCCCCACCGTCGCCATCCAACCGCCCGGCTAAACGCGCCCACCACCCACCGAATCCGAGGCGCGTCGGTCATGACCCGCTGCAGTGTCTCCTCCCCGAACGCCGTCCCGCACCGCACACCCCAACCGGCGAGCCCCGCGCGCCAGCAAGGGGAAACGCAGCACGCCCCCACCGTCGCCATCCAACCGCCCGGCTAAACGCGCCCACCACCCTCCGAATACCGAGGCGGGTCGGTCATGACCCGCTGGGACGCTGCCCCTACCACGGTCGCCAACCGTTCGGCACGACGCGCCGCGTACCCGGAACGACCGGCCACGCACCCTGCCATCCCCCACCTCGCAATTCCCGGTTCGCCGCCGCCCTCAGGCCGCCGGCGCCACGGCCACTGCCGTCCCCGTCCGGTAAATGCGGCGCAGGTAGGGCCCCGTCGCAATGCTGGCCAGCGTAATCACCACGAATGCCGCTCCCGGCAGGAAGAACAGGATCGGCGCGCCCGTCCGGTCGGCCATCGCCCCGAACCCCAGGTTCATGAACGCCATCACGCCGCCAGCCGACATCAGGTAGAGGCTCATCACCCGCCCGCGAATGTGGTCGGGCACAACCTCCTGCAACAGCACCGCGCTCAGCGCCATGAACATCGCCTGCGATGATCCCATCAGGATCGCGCCCACCGCCGCGTGCGGCACATGGTGGCTGCCGGCCATCAGCATCGGCGAAATCCCACTCGCGAGCGCGGTCCCCAGCAACAACGGGCCCCGGCGGGCGCCGGTGGTCATCGCCAGCACGAAGGTCCCCACCAGTGCCCCAACACCCACGCCGAAGGTCATGATCGTGAACCCGCCGGAGGGGCTGTGGAGCCGCGTCTCCGCGAACCCCGGCAACATCGCGTCGAACGACATCGTCAACGAGCAGTGCGCGAACACCAGGATGAAGATGGCCGCCACCTCGGGCGTCCTCCCGATGTAGACCATGCCCTCGCGCATGTTCTCGCCCACGTCCCGGAGGCGCGTCACTCCGCCCCGCGACGACACGCTCACCCGCCGCACCGAGGCAAACGCCAGCAGCGCAAACAGGGCCGAGATGCCGTACGCGCCCTCGACCCCGATCGTGGCCAGCAGCGGCCCCGCCAGCAGTGGCCCCGCCGCCCGCGAACCGTGCTGCGTCGTGCTCGTCAACGCCACCGCGTTACCCAGGTCCGAAATGGGCACCACGTTCGCCAGCAGCGCCTGGTCCGAGGGGATCTCCACCGAGCGGATGATGCCCTGCACGAAAGCCAGCGAGACCACCATCCACACCTCGATGACGTTCGCCAGCGCAAGCAGGGTGAGGGTGATCGTGACACCGAAGGTTGCCAGCCGCGTCACCCGCACCAGGATCCGCCGCTCTGCCCTGTCGGCGACCATCCCGCCGAGCGGCGCCACCAGGTAGGGCGACATCGATGCGAACGTCGATACACCCACCCATAGCGACGAGTCACTCAGCTTGTAGACGATCCAGGCGTTGCCAAGCAGCAGCGTCCAGAGCGAGATGCTCGAACACGCACTCCCGATCCAGAGGGCCCGGAAATCCCGGTGGCGGAGCGCGGGCAGCCGCGCCGCCATCGTGCTCAACCCAGCATCTCGAGCACCTGCAGCGCCACGAACGCCGGGTCTTCCATCGGGATGAAGTGGCTGTACTGGGGCAGGAATACGTCTTCGGCGTGCTGGAAGTGGCTCGCCAGGCCGGGCGCTGTCGGCGAACTGCTCATATCCATCGGGCCGCCCTCGGTCCGCTGCCGCGCCCGCAGGATGCGCACCGGGATCGTCAGCGATTCAATCGCCGGGTAGATGTCGGTCGTCATCGCCCCGGCATAGGTCGCCGCCTCGATCTCCGGCGGGCAGGCGAGCACGTAACCCTCACCTGCCGGGTTTGGCAGCAGCCCGTAATCGCAGTAGTCGCGCAGCACCTCCGGGTCCCAGCCGCTGAACGGTGGCCGGTCCTTGAAGCGCTCGAACATCTCCTGGGGCGAAGACCACTCGTTGCGCCGCCGGGCCGCGAAGTGGTCGCCGTCAGCCGATGCCCGGGGCTGCGCCGTGCGCGGTCCAATCACCGGGTCGATCAACAGCAGCTTCGCGAAGATGCCCGGTTCGAGCGACGCCGCGAGGGTCACCGCGTGCCCGCCCTTCGAATGGCCAACTGCGAGCGCGCCGTCGAGTCCGATCTGCCGGGCGACCGCCGCCACATCCCGGCCGAAGTTCGCCCAGGGATACGGTGGAGCCGGCTTGTCGCTCCGCCCGTGGCCCCGCATGTCGAGCGCGTAGGCGTGGACACCGGGCAGCCGCTCGATCACCCGGTCCCAGCAGCGTGCATGAAAGCCGGTGGCATGGGCGAAAAACACCGTGGGCCCGTTTCCGGGCCACTCGAAAAGCTGAAGTTCCAGGCCGTCCACCCGGACGCGTGAGGGGATTGGTTCGCGCATGCCCAAGTATAGGCTGGCCGGTGGCTTGAGGACTCGGCCCGCCCCGGCCCGCTACAGTGTTTCCATGGACGATCTGATCGCACGCTTGGCGGCAACCCCACGCACCCTCGCCCACCTGGTCGCCGAGGCCCCCGAAGAGCGCCTCGACATGGCATTCACGGGCGGCTGGAGCGCGCGGACCATCCTCGCCCACTTCCGCGACGAGGAGTACCTCTGCATGCGCGTCGCCCTCGAACGGATGCTCGCGGAGGACACCCCGGCCCTGCGCTTCATCGATGGCGCGCAGTGGGAGCCCGGCCGCAACCGCGCCCGCGACCGCAAGGAATGGCTGCTCGCCGACTTCGCCCTCCAGCGCCAGGCGAGCCTCGGCATCCTGAGGGGTCTGCGGCCCGCCGATTGGGCCCTCCGCGGCCGCACCGAAGCCGGGCCCGAGTTCACGGTCCAACAGTTCGTCGCGCAGTGGGCCGCCCACGATGCTGAGCACGTCGCCGGCCTCGAGGCCGCCCTCGGCGAGACGCTCGCGGAAGTCATCGCCCGCCGCGCCCGGCACGGGTAGCCCGCGCCGCCCGCCGCCGGGCGCCAGGAAACCAAAGGCCCGTGGCAATTGCCACGGGCCTTCGAGTGCTTCCGCTACGCGCTTACGCCACTCCGGGCGGCACCTCGACGGCCCCGTCCTGGACCGCCATCGCCGCCGGCTTCACGCTGACTTCGAGGAGCTCGGCGATGTCGTACGCCTTGATCGTCCGCTTCTCCTCGTCCGGTTGGATAGCCGGGATGCCGTCGTCGAACATCTGGATGCAGAACGGGCAGGCGGTCGCCACGATGCTCGCACCGGTGTTCGCCGCTTCGGCCGCGCGCAGGTGGTTGACGCGGGTGCCCGCCTCTTCCTGCCACATGTTCCCGCCGCCAGCGCCGCAGCACATCCCGCGCTCGCGGTTCCGGGGCATCTCCACCAGCTTCATGCCCGGGATGGATTCCAGCACTTCGCGCGGTGAATCGTAGATGCCATTCCCCCGCCCGATGTAGCAGCTGTCGTGGAATGTCACGGTCTGCCCGTTCATCTCCTTCGGCTTGAGCGCGCCCTTTGCCACCAGCAACTGCAAGAAGTCCGCGTGGTGGGTCACTTCGTAGCGCCCGCCGAAGTCCGGGTACTCGTTCTTGAACGTGTTGAAGCAGTGCGGGCAGGCCGTGATCACCCGCCGGACGCCCAGCTCGTTGAAGGTCTCCGCGTTCGTCTGGGCCATCGTCGCGTAGAGGAACTCGTTCCCCAGCCGCCGCGCGGGGTCGCCGTTGCACGTCTCCGACTGGCCGAGCACGCCGAAGCTCGTGCCTGCCTGGATCAGCAGCCTCACCACCGACTGGGTGATCGGCACGTTGCGCTCGACCAGCGCGCCCGAGCAGCCCACCCAGTAGAGGTAGTCCTGGGTGCCGTCGAACATTGGCACTTCGATCCCCTCGGCCTGGAGCTGCTCGATCCACGTCTCGCGGGTGAGCTGGGTGCCGCGCCACGGGTGGCCGCGCTGCTCGATGTTCTGGAGCGCCGCCTGCGCCGTCGCCGGCACCCGCGCCTGTTCCATCACCAGGTAGCGCCGCATGTCGACGATGCTGGGCACATGCTCGATGAGCACCGGGCACTCCTGCATGCAGGCGCCGCAGGTGCGGCACGCCCAGAGCGTCTCGTCCTTGACGTACCCGCCCACCAGCGGCTCCGCAAGTTCGGTCTCCGGGTCCTTCCCCCCGATGAGGAGCGGACCGGCGTGGTTCATGTAGGTCTTCAGGTCCTGGATAAGGGCCATCGGCGAAAGCGGCTGCCCCGCCGTGTAGGCAGGGCACACCTCGGTGCAGCGCCCGCAGCGCACGCACGTGTCCGCGTCGAACAGCTCCTTCCAGGTGAAGTCCTGGAGCCGGCCAGCGCCGAGCCCGGCGCCTTCCTCGATCAGCGCTTCGATGTCGCCCATTGGCGCCAGGTAGAGCGGCGTCGCCGGGCGCTTGAAGAACGCGTTCAGCGGCGCCAGCAGGATGTGCCGGAACTTCGTCACGCCCATCAGCGCCAGCAGCACGAACGCGCCCACCACATGGAACCACCAGAAGCCCACATGGAAGTCGAGCAGCGCGCTTTCGCTCACCCCGCCGAAGATCTTCGCGACCAGCCAGCCGGCCGGAGACCACTTCGACCAGCTTTCGTTACCCGCCGGGATCTCGTCGCCCCCGATACGCAGGCCCTCGACCAGGATGCCGGTGAACAGCACCACCCCGAGGAGCCCGACGATGATGGCGTCTTCACTCGGGCGCTTGTCCCAGGTGAGCTTGTCCGGGGGCGAGATGTACCGCCGGTAGACGGCCATGCCGATGCCAACCAGGCCCATCACGCCGAGGATGTCGCCCGCGAGGCTGTAGGCCAGGTACACGCCGCCCTTGAGGAACGCGTGCTCCGCGTCCGACCCGAAAATCAGCGGCAGGTAGTCGTCGAGTGCGAGCAGGAGCGTGACGATGAAAAGCCCGATGAAGCTCGTGTAGATGAGCCCGTGCATCACGCCGGCGTAGCGGTCGTTCTTCACCCGGCTGGTGCCGGCCCCGGCCGTCAGCAGGTTTGTCAGCCGGGCGCCGAAGTTATTCAGCACCGGGCGCGGCTTGCCGAGGCGCCAGATCCGCGCCCGCTGCACGAACGCACCCACGATCACGGCTGTCGAAAGGACGAAGACGAAGTACATCAGCCACGGGGTGCTGATGTTGAAGAACACCTCGCGTGAGGCGTCCGTGGTCCGGGCCGTTTCGAACGCCGCGATGGCGCCGATGATGGCGACGGGGACCACGAGACCGCCGAAGCTGGCGCGGAGGCGGGTCCCCTTCCCGGAAGGCTGGCCGCCGGGCGGGCGGCTTTCAGGCAAACTGGTCATGTTCCGAATCCCGGAGCGTAGTTTGGGGCCCACCGCGCCGGGTTAGGGAGCGGTTAACCCAGGTGAGCGGATACTACCGGAGGGGAAGGTTCGGGGCGAACGAAAAGATTGCCGCTCGCTCAACAGCGCCGCTTGCGCAATGCGCCCCACCCCGCAACAAGCGGCCCGCCCGCCAACACCATGACCGCAAACCCGGCCCGGGCCAGCGTTGCGCCGCCACTCCCTGGTGCTGCCCCGGCGCTGTTGCCCACCGCGGGCGGGAGCGGCGGGGGACCGCTGGCCGGCGGCACGGGCAGGCACGCCTCAGCTGAGTACGGTCCCGTCTCACCGTTAATCACCGTCCGCACCCGGTAGCAGTAGCTCAGCGACAACGGCTGGATCGGTTCCTCCCAGCGCAAGGTGCCGCCGGCCGCTGCGTTCGCATCGACCGTGCCCGCAAGTTGCCACTTTCGTGGCGCGCTCGAACGGATAGCGGCGGTCCCGTGCTCGACCTCGTAGATGCCCGTGTACCCGCTCATCAGCTCCCAGGTCACGATCGCGGTGTGAGTCTGTTTGTCCGGCGGGAGCGGGTGGTTGTTTGCGTCGAGCAACACGCTCTCGACCCGGACCGTCACGCCTGTGGGCGCGGGCCACGGCGTCCCCGCGGGGGAGGGCGAAGCCGTCACGGATGGTGGTGGCGGGGGCGATGACACGGGCGTTTCGGCCCGTGCCACCCCAATCACCGCAACTGCGAGCACGGCGCCCACCAGGGCGCCGGCCAGCCCGCCCGGCCGGAAACTGTCGCTCCACACGTTCACGAGGGCCATGCTACGCCCCGCGGGGGCCCGTTTCCCTACCCTATGGGAAAGATTACAGAATGACGCAGCCCGCGAGAAACCAGGACATCGCGCCACCGCGATTAGCCCGGTGCGGCCGGTTCACCCGCTTCAGCGATTGCCGCCAGCGCCATCTCCCGGCTCACCGCCGGAAATCCTTCGAGGAACTCTTCGAGCGGATCACCTTCCGCAAGGTGGTCGAACAACGCCGCCATGGGCACGCGCGTGCCGCGGAAAACCGGGGTGCCGGACAGGACATCGGGGTCGACAAAGACAACCGAGGCGCCAGTGGGTGTTGCCATGTCTCGAGTGTACCAAATCGGGCTCAGCCAGCCCCGGTTGGGCTGGGGGCCCCTGCCAGCCTGGCTACCGGGGCGCGATGCGATCGGCGGACCGTTTGCAGACGGTCTCAAAGCGGCGCCGTTGCATGGGGGTAATGCGGTCGCGAGGTCGGCCCTCGGACTCTGCCACCCGGAACTGCGACTCCATGCAGGCGTCGTATTCGCGCTGCCATGCGACCGCCTGGCTATTGACCGGCGCGGTGGCCTGCGGGGGCGAACTTTCCTCGCAGCCGGACAACACGAGCAGGGCCAAGGCGAAAAACAAGAACCGCATAGTGGCTACTGTTGCCCCTGATCCCTGCTCTCAGAGCGGGCGTCGGCGATAGACACGGCTACCGCCGCGATCGCCACGCCAAAGGCTATGAGGGAAGCGAGTTCCGGTGTCACGCCGAACAGGAAGATGATGGGGAACGGGCCGAAGGCCCAGATGCCAACGAACATCAGCACCTGGAGCACCCACCATCCAGCATCCTTCTTCATGGGCAGGGAGGGTACACCCTTGCGCCGGGGCTTGCCGCCTATAGTTAAGAGCTTTGTCGTAGGCATGAGCGATGAAGGAGCCCTGTACTTTGTCGAAGCGGATGCGCGACCCAGCACGGCAATCGCAGACCTTAATCGGCTAATAGAGGACGGCAATGAACTCATCGAAGCTGTGTTTCGGAGCGGCGGAGATGTGTCATCCGAAGAGTTGTGGAGGATTCAATGTGAAGGCGCCATCAGTAAGCATGGGGACGCCTTCGCATATGACTGACTTTAAGATAGCGAGACAGCCCGAAAAGCAACGATTCCAAGGGAAAGGGTTGTCTGGGTCTAACCTTTGGGATCGCGTTAAGAGAACTGACGCACAGCTCGAAGTTTTGCGGCGTTGCCGCGACTCTATTGAGTCAGCTTAGCGTTCGGGATGTTCCCGACTTGACCAGCGCCTGCATCGTGTCGCGGAACTGATACGGGTTGTCGCGCCCGTTGAAGCGCCACTCTTACCCGGCGAGATACGCGGGCAGAGGGCCCGCGCTTAGCCGCCGGTAGCTGCCGCCTCCGCCCGCTCCCGGCGAATCTCCTCGCGCGTTTCTTCGACCATCTCGCGCGTCAGCGTTGCCGTCGGCGCGTCGGTCACGGCGACCAGGAACCGTCCGCGCCGCTCCATGTGGTAACCCGGCGCAGCCGGCTCGACCTCGATCCGGCCATCGCGACAGCGCACCTCGAGTTCCATTCCGGGCTGTAGTCCGGCCTGCTCGCGGAGCTTCTTCGGGATCACAATCCGCCCGGCAGCATCGATGGTAGTCTTCATGGTACTCATCCTACCATCTCCACTGCGCCGCGATCGGGCAACGCAAGACGCCGCCCCATCGCTGGAGCGGCGCCTCTTCGTTCCACTTCAGCGACCGCTACACCCCGTCGTTCGTGGGCGTCCCGTACACCTTCCGGAGGTCCGTCTTCAGCACCTTGCCCATCGCGTTGCGCGGCAACTCCGGCACAATCGCGATGTACTGCGGCGCCTTGAACGAGGCCAGGTGGGCCTTCGTGTAGCTGGTGATCTCGGCAGCCGTGACGCTCATCCCGGCTTTCGGCACGATGACCGCCTTCACCACCTCGCCCCACTCCACGTCCGGCACACCGATGACGGCCGCCTCTTCGATGGCCGGGTGGTCTTCCAGGACGTTCTCGATCTCGCCCGGCGAGATGTTCTCGCCGCCACGGATGATGAGGTCCTTCTTGCGCCCCGTGATGTACAGGTAGCCGCCCTCGTCGATCTTGCCGACGTCGCCCGTGTGCAGCCAGCCATCGATGATCGCCGTGCTCGTGGCCTCTTCCTGCTTGTAATAGCCCTTCATCACGCGGTCCGAGCGGACACAGATTTCGCCCTCCTGGCCGGGAGGAAGCAGGTGGTTGCGCTCGTCCATGATGCCGAGTTCCACATCCGGCATCGGCTTGCCGACCGACCGCAGGCGCTGCTCCTTGATGGCCGTATCGGTGCTCAGGTCGTGGTCCTCGGGCCCCAGGAACGTCAGCGTCGCGGTGGACTCGGTCTGGCCATAGGCATTGATCAGCCCCACGCCCTTCGGCGGGAATACGTCGCACGCCCGGCGGACCACCTCGTAGGGCATCGGCGCGGCGCCATAGGTGATGCTCTGCAACGTCGACAGGTCGTACTTGTCGAAGTCCGGCACCTCCATGATGCGCTTCAGCATCGTGGGGACCACGAAGGCGTGGGTAACGCCCTCGGCCTGGACTGCGCTAAGCCAATCCTCCGGCGTGAATGCGGGCAGAATCACCAGCGTCCGCCCGCTCCAGATCGCCAGCATCATCGTCGTCGCACCGGCCACGTGGAAGAACGGCGCCGAAACCAGGACCTTCTCGTGCAGCTCGGGGTCCGCCGGCTGCTGGTTGGTCACGTACGCCGTCATGTCCAGGTAGGTCAGCTGGACGCCCTTCGGCAACGCCGTCGTCCCGGAGGTGAAGATGATGATCGTGGCGTCCTTGTCGTCGACTTCGGCCCAGATCTCCTCCTCAGGGGAGCGCGCAACCAGCTCGTTGTAGTCGAGAAAGCCGCCCTGCCCGCCTCCGTAGGCGACGAAGTGCTGGGTGTGGGTGAGCGTTGGGCGGATCCGTTCGACCAGGTCGAGGTAGCGGTCCGAAACGAAGACCGCCTGGCACTGGCTCACGTTGAGCATGTGCGTCAGCTCTTCGTCCTTCGCACGGTAGTTCAGCGGGACGAAGGATACGCCGAGCATCGCGCAGGCATAGTACGTGAGCACGTAGTCGGCGCTGTTGACCGACATGGCGGCCACGTTCTGGCCCCGTTCGATGCCTAGCCCCTGGAGGGCGTTCGCGAGCTTCACGACCGCCGGGTACATCTCCCCATAGGTGATCCGCTTATTGTTTCCGCCGAACTCGACCAGCGCCTCGCGGTCAGGGACCACGGCCGACGAGATCTGCAGGAACTCGATGGTGTTCATTGATTCTCCGGTAGTTGGCGTAGGGAACGTTTGTGGCCGAATTCTACCGGATGCGCGATAGTTGGGCGAACGTGAATAACAGACCCGGCCCCGCGGCCTTCATCTCCCGCTCGCCGTTTCGTGAATCGCCGGTGGCCAGATCCGGCGCGAGGGGCCAGGATCGCAAGCCGGCAACCGGCCATCGGCCATCCCCGTGACTGTCGCCGCCCTCCGCCTGCACCTCCGCCTTCCCTCGCGCACCCTGAAAGAGAAGCGGGCCATCGTGAAATCGGTCGTCGAACGCCTC
The DNA here is from genome assembly GCA_003104995.1 of Dehalococcoidia bacterium. Lineage (GTDB taxonomy): Bacteria > Chloroflexota > Dehalococcoidia > Tepidiformales > Tepidiformaceae > Amarobacter. The sequence continues at coordinate 20,912 of PQAO01000024.1, read as the reverse complement.
CGCAATCGCTTCAACGCATCCGTCGCCGAAGTTGAGGCGCTGGATACCGTGAGTGCCGCTGTCATCGGCGCCTGCGTCGTCTCGAACAGCTCCCGCCACGCCGATGAACAGGCCCGGGCCATCGCCGCCGCCGTCGAGGAGTGGCGGCTCGATGCGGAGGTCGTCGACGTGGAAATCGAACTGATCCAGGTCTGATCCGGGCGCCGGGGCCGTCCCCGCTTTTCCGGCCCTTCCCGGCTTTGGTACACTGAACCCGGCGGAGTTAGCACTCGTACTGTTGGAGTGCTAAACTGCGTGGGTAGGGTTGATAATGCCATTGTCAGATCGCCGCGCGCGCATCCTCGCTCTCATTGTCGATGACTTCGTCGGCTCGGCTCAGCCGGTCGGCTCGCAGTCGCTTGTGGACCGCCACCAGCTCGGCCTTTCGAGCGCTACCGTCCGCAACGAGATGGCCGCCCTCGAAGACGAAGGCATGATCACCCAGCCGCACACCTCCGCCGGCCGCATCCCCAGCCACCGGGGCTACCGCTACTACGTCTCGAGCCTCATGCCCGAACGCAACCTCACCCGCCAGGAACAGTTCACCATTCTCCACCAGTTCCACCAGGTCTCCCGCGACCTGGAGGAGTGGGTCGGGCTGGCCGCCAGCGTGCTCGCCAACCACATGCACAACGTGGCCCTCGTTACCCAGCCGCGGCTTATCGAAGTCCGCCTCAAGCACCTCCAGCTCGTGGAGCTGCTTGAAAACCGGGCCCTCCTGGTCGCTGTCACCAACGACAGTGGCGTGCACCAGCGCACCGTCGACTTCTCCGTGGCGGTCCACCAGGACCAGCTCTCCCGCCTGGCGGCGAAACTCAACGCCGAGTTCGGGGGCAAGACCGCCGCCGAACTCTCTCTGCGAGATAGCGGTGAGCCCCTCGGCCAGGCCGAAGCCGCCGTGGTCGCCGCGCTGACCGATATGTTGCTCAAGGAGCAGGCTGCCCAGGTCGATGCACCTATCGTCGAGGGCGTGCGTGAGATGCTCCGCCAGCCCGAATTCGGCCAGAGCGACCGCATGCTCGATACGCTCGACGCCGTCGAGGAGCGCAAGCTCCGCGGAGCCATCCCCGCCGACGCGATCTCCCAGCCAGGCGTGGCCGTCGTAATCGGCGACGAAAACCGCGAAGGCCCGTACCAGGACATGAGCTTCGTCCTCGCCCGCTACGGACCAGCGGGCGGCGCCGGCGGCATCGTCGGCCTCCTCGGGCCCACCCGCATGCAATACGGCGATGCCGTCGCCCACGTGCGCTACGTGAGCGACGTCCTCACTGAACTCATTCGCGAGTTCTACGGCGACTCCGACTCAACCTGAGCGGGCAATCGAGAAAACGACCAGGCCGTGGCCAACGGCCAATGGCCTTCACGGAGGTGGACATGGTGGACCAGAGCGACGAACGCATCGTGGATAAGCGCGCCGCATCGCGCATGCAGGACGGCGAGGGGCAGGATGTCCCTCCCACAGAAGGGGCCGAGGGCGCGGCCGAGCTCGAAACCGAGCGCGAAAAAGCCGAAACGTACTACAAGAACTGGCAGCGCACCGCCGCCGACTTCATCAACTTCAAACGGCGTGTCGAACAGGAACGGGGCGAAATGGCGCGGCTGACCAGTGCCGCCCTCGTCATCAACATGCTGCCCGTGTATGACGACCTCGACCGCGCGGTTGCCTCGGTCGATACCACTCTCGCCGGGCTCAACTGGGTCCAGGGGGTGGTCAACATCCACCAGAAGTTCAATCGCCTCCTCGAGGCGATGGGCGTGGCCGAAATCGCGGCCGAAAACGAATCCTTCGACCCGGCCCGCCACGAAGCGGTCGGCCGCCAGCCGGGCGAAGAAGGCAAGGTGCTCCATGTGGTCCAGAAGGGCTATGAACTGCAGGGCAAGGTCATCCGCCCGGCCATGGTCATCGTCGGCGAGGCCGCCGATGGGTAACCGGCACGCAACATCACCGGGGCCCGCCCAGGGCTCCCCAACACCACCGCGCACCGCCAGCGGCTCGAAACCCGCACCGAACAGGAGTGACAGATGGGCAAAGTAATTGGTATCGATCTCGGGACGACGAACAGCTGCATGGCCGTCATGGAAGGCGGCGAGCCCGTCGTCATCCCCAACGCCGAAGGCGCCCGCACCACGCCGTCGATCGTCGCCGTCACCAAGACGGGCGAACGCCTGGTCGGCCAGGTGGCCAAGCGCCAGGCGGTCACCAACCCCGAGAACACGGTCTTCAGCATCAAGCGCTTCATGGGCCGCAAGCTCGATGACCCCGAGGTCCAGCGCGACCTCAAGCTTGTCCCCTACAGCGTCGCCGCCGCCCCCAACGGCGATGCAGGCGTGACGCTTGGCGACCGTACCTACAGTCCGCCCGAAATCAGCGCCATGATCCTCCAGAAGCTGAAGGCCGACGCGGAAGCGTACCTGGGCGAACCCGTCACCGAGGCGGTCATCACCGTCCCCGCCTACTTCAACGACGCCCAGCGCCAGGCTACCAAGGACGCCGGCAAGATCGCCGGCCTCGATGTCCTCCGCATCATCAATGAGCCCACGGCCGCTTCCCTCGCCTACGGCCTCGATAAGAAGCACGACGAGCTCATCGCCGTCTACGACCTCGGTGGCGGCACCTTCGACATTTCGATCCTCGAACTGGGCGAAGGCACCTTCCAGGTGCTCAGCACCAACGGCGATACCCACCTCGGCGGCGACGACTTCGACCAGCGCGTCATCGACTGGCTCATCGAGGAGTTCAAGAAGGCCGAGGGCATCGACCTCCGCCAGGATCGCCAGGCCCTCCAGCGCCTGAAGGCCGAGGCCGAAAAGGCGAAAATCGAGCTTTCCAGCACCCAGCAGACCGAGGTGAACCTGCCGTTCATCACGGCCGACGCCAGCGGCCCCAAGCACCTCAACATCACCCTCACGCGCTCCAAGCTCGAACAGCTTGTCGGTGAGCTGCTGACGGGCACGCTCGAGCCCGTGAAGAAGGCCCTCGCTGATGCCGGCAAGAAGGCCGCTGACATCGACGAGATCGTGCTCGTCGGCGGTCAGACCCGCATGCCCGCGGTCCAGAAGGTGGTCTCCGACTTCTTCGGCAAGGAGCCCCACAAGGGCGTGAACCCCGACGAAGTGGTCGCCATCGGCGCAGCCGTCCAGGCCGGCGTCCTCAAGGGCGAAGTCAAGGATGTCCTCCTCCTCGACGTCACCCCGCTGACCCTTGGCATCGAGACCCTCGGCGGCGTGATGACTCCCATCATCCAGCGCAACACCACCATCCCAACCGCCAAGAGCCAGACCTTCAGCACCGCCGCCGATAACCAGCCGAGCGTCGAGATCCACGTCCTCCAGGGCGAACGGCCAATGTCCGGCGACAACAAGTCGCTCGGCCGCTTCATCCTCGATGGCATCCTCCCCGCCCCTCGCGGCATCCCCCAGGTCGAGGTCACGTTCGATATCGACGCCAACGGCATCGTGAATGTCTCGGCCAAGGACAAGGGCAGCGGCCGCGAGCAGAAGATCACGATCCAGTCCTCGAGCGGCCTTTCGAAGGACGAGATCGACAAAATGCAGCGCGAGGCCGAGCTCTTCGCCGATGAGGACCGCAAAAAGCGCGAAGCGATCGAAGCCAAGAACACCGCCGACTCGATGGCCTACCAGGCCGAAAAGACCCTCCGCGACAACGCCGACAAGATCCCGGCCGAGCTCAAGGAAGATGTCGAGGCGAAGGTGAAGGACGTCCGCGCCGCCATCGAAGCCGACGACACCGGCCAAATGCAGAGCGCGACCGAGGCCCTGAGCGGCTCGCTCCAGAAGATCGGCGAAGCCGTTTACGGCGCGGCCGGCGCTGGAGCAGGCCCCGAAAGCCCCGATGGCTTCGCTGGAGGCGAACCCGGCGGCGCCCAGGAAGGCACCGTCGAAGGCGAATTCCGCGAGGTGTAACCAGCTCCAACTCCACCCGCCGCGCGATGGCGGGAGGGCCGCCCTTCAGGTTTCCCTCCCGCCACACCCGGCCAGGCGTTGGACAAAGCTGGTAGCATCGATTGCAACGCCATGGAGGCTAACCATGAAGATCGATATCGGAATTGACGCGGCTTCACGTGAAGACATCGCCGGCGGGCTCTCGCGAGTGCTCGCCGATACGTACACGCTCTACCTCAAGAGCCACAACTTCCACTGGAACGTCACCGGCCCCATGTTCCAGACGCTCCACCTCATGTTCGAGCAGCACTACAGCGAGCTCGCCCTGGCCGTGGACGAGCTCGCTGAGCGAATTCGCGCGCTGGGCTTCCCGGCGCCGGGCACCTACCGCCAGTTCGCGGAGCTCGCCTCGATCAAAGAAGACGCCGGTGTACCCGCCGCGACGGACATGATCCGGCTCCTGGTCGCCGGGCACGAGACGGTGGCCCGCACCGCCCGCGAGGTCTTCAAGGTCGCGGAAGCGGCGAACGACCAGCCGACGTTGGACCTGCTGACGCAGCGCATGCAGGTCCACGAGAAGACGGCCTGGATGCTCCGGAGCCTGCTCGAGGGATAGGCACGCCGGATCGTAGTGGCATGCTGGGGTGAAGTGCCGGCGAGTGGTGGCTCCCTGATTGCTGGCTGGCGTTCCCCAGCTTTCTGGTTTTCTGGTAAGCTGGGCGCATGAAGACGACGGTCGAACTGCCTGATGACCTCATCAGGGCGATCAAGATCCGGGCCGTGAGCGAGGGCCGTAAATTGAAGGACCTCATTCCCGAGCTGCTGCGAAGGGGCCTGGAGTCCGAAGACACGCCCCAGGAAGCCGGCCGCCGCGTGCAGTTCCCGCTGATCCGCACGGCCCACCGTGCTTCGCCGGAAGAGGAACTCACGCCGGGACGCGTTGCCGAAATCCTCCTCGACCAGGAAGCCGAAGCGCTCACCCGTTGACTCGCCACCTCTGCGACGTCAACGTCTGGCTTGCGCTGCTCATCGAGCACCATGCCCTGGGGCCCCCGGTAAGGAACTGGTTTGAGACGGTCGATGAACCGGGGAGCCTGTTGTTCTGTCGCGCCACGCAGCAGTCGCTGCTCAGGTTGCTCACGACGCCCGCGGTTTTCACTGCCTACGGCAGTTCAGCGCTCGACAACCAGCAGGCGTGGCAGGTGTACGAGGCCGTGCTGGCCGACGAGCGAGTGGCGTACCTGGGCACGGAGCCACCCGGCCTGGATCGCTACTGGAGGCAGTTCACCGACCGGCCAGCCGCCTCGCCGAAGCTCTGGATGGACGCCTACCTTGCGGCCTTCGCCTTTGCCGGTGGCTACGCGCTGGTGACCACGGACTCCGGCTTCCAGCAGTTCCCGGCCGTACAGGTGCTCATCCCCGGCGGCTGACGGCCACACACCCCCCACCTCCCACTCCCCGGTACACCCCATCCGAGGCGCGCCGGTCATGGCGCGCCGCCCCGCCGGCCACCCCACCTCCAACTCAAACGGCGACATACTCCGCCAGGCAGGTCCACCTCAATCGCCCGCGCCGCCTCCGCCGGAGCTTCATCCCCGCTTCACCGCACGCCCGGTCCAGGTCCCCCGCCTTGATGTAATCCGGGTCACCGCGCACCTCGTTGACCACCAGCCGCCCGCCGGGGCGAAGCACTCGGCGCACCTCCTGCAGGCACGCCTGGCGGTCGGGCACCTCGCCGAGCACGGCCGCGATGAACACCACGCCAAACGTCTCCGCCGGAAACGGAAGTGACATCGCGTTCCCCGCGACGGTTGTGACGTTGCCGTGCCGCCCCACGCGCTTCCGGGCCATGCCGAGCATCTCGGGCTGCAGGTCGAACAGCACCAGCCGGCCATGCGGTGTGGCGTCGCGCAGCGCGATGCTGAAGTACCCCGGACCGCAGCCCAACTCGAGGACCGTCTCGTCGCCCCGCAGCCCGATCCAGCGCACCACGGCCTGTGGCGACTGGATCAGCCGCCGCACCGGGTTCAGCAGCGACCCCGCCTTCTGATGGGGGAACACCTTCCCCTTGCCCAGCCCGAACTCAACCTGACCGGCCATGCCGCGGAGTCTACCCCGGAAGTGCCCGGCCCGGCGCCCTCACTCCGGGAGCAGCGCCAGCGAGTCGTGGTCCTCCATCGCCGTGATGAACCGCTCGATCGATGTCTCGATCAGTCGCCTGCCCCGGTCGTTTCCCTCTGGCAGCGTCCCCAGCAGCACCACGCTCCCCGCGATCACGCCCGCGAAATAGCCCCGGTAGTCCGTCTTCAACTGCTCGAACGAGTAGTCCCTCACACCGCCTTCGAGCAGGTGGCGGTGGTAGCGCCGCAAGAGGTCGTCTTCGTGCTTGCGGCGGGCTTCCGGGTCCATGCTCCCGGTAATGAAATAGGCGGCGTCCACCACACCGGTGGCCCTCCCCGGCCCCTGCCAGTCGCACACCACCAGGGGCCGGTCCGAGCCTGGCGCGCCGAAGAACATGTTGTCCGTCCGGTAATCGCCGTGGCAGAGGGTCTCCGGCCCGAGCGCCATCTGGTCGAGCGCCACCATCGTCCTTCGCCCGAAATCCGGGATCAGCGGCCGGAGGTTTTCTGGCAGGAGGTGCCCGAACCGCTCCAGCGCGACGGGCCACACCGCCGCGTACATCATCTGGATCGGCTGGCGGATCGTCTCGGTACCGGAGGTGATCCACGGGTAGTTCGCGAGCTCCGGGCTCCCCCACCACTTCGCGTGGAACGGCCCAAGGGCATCGATCGCCATCTCCGCTTCAACGAGCGTCGCGCCCGCCACCTGGTCGCCGAATGCACCCGACGAAAGGTCCTCCAGCAGGATCGCCGCCTGCCCCGCGGCCGCGTCGTACTCGGAAAAGTACGCCTTCGGTGCGGGGAGCCCGCAGTCGCTCGCCAGGTCCGAATAGAAACGGACCTCCCGCTCGTACAGCCCAAAAGCCACCCCCACCATCCGCGACCCCGGGTCGTCCGAGGGCAGCTTCGCGATGACCGTCGCCGGGGCCCCGGGCGCGGCACCGTCGTAACTCAGGGTCAGGCGCGCGACCGTGCCGATGAACCCCACCCCCGCGCCGATGACTTCCGCTTCGACGGCCGTCACGGTCCCTTCGGGGAGCGCGCCGCCACAGCGAAGGGCCCACGTCATCCACCCCGGTGTCAGCCCCTCCGGGCTCGTTGGAAGTGGTGGTGTATCGGTCATGGCGGCATCCCTCCAGTCCCGCGGGATGCTCGCAGAGTGCCTCGCCACGATCAATGTGCTCCGCGCCGCGGTTCCCGTCAGGGCACCACCGACGCCCCCAGGAGCACGGCATCCGCCGGGACGCTCATCGTGTCGCCGCCGATGCACCCGCCGCCCAGCGCGTGCAGCTCGGCGATGCCGTTGTAGTAGAGGTTCGCCCAGCCGGAGGCGGCGTTGTTGTAGGAGTAGTACTTCGCCCCCGGGTACCCGTAGCTGAAACGCGGCTTCAACGTCACCGGGATGGTCACCGACTCGTTCTCTCCGAGCGACGGGAGGGGGATCGACTTTCCCTCATAGAGCCACGCCCACGGTTGGCCGTCCAGTTCCTTCAGGCCCGCCGGGGTCGTGTTCGAGACCGTCGCGCCCACGCTGATGTTCCCGCTGCAGGTGCCGGCGCCCGGCTTCCTGGTCACCCGGAACGTCATCGCCGGCGGCTGGTAGTCCCCCAGTGGGTCCGGCTTGATCGGCACGCCATTGGGGATCCAGGCAACCTGCGACGAGAGGCTCTTCTGCATCTCCTTGATGCCCGCCTTGATCCCATCCTTGATCTGTTGTTTCGCCGCGTCCTGGAACTGCTCGATCGCGAGGTCCTTCGCTGGCCCCGCGGCCAAATCCTTGATCTCCTTCGGGACGCCAATCGACTCGACGGCAGTCGAGGCCAGGTAGTCGAGCCCCTGGTCCATCAACTGATCGAAGTTCGGAAGGCTCGGTGGTATGCCCAGTGCCGCCAGCCCGATGTCCAGCAACGCCCCGATGCAGCTCTTCGGGCACAGGGCGGCCGGCACGAACTGCGAAACGAGGTCGATCACCGCGTCCTTCAGCTTCGCGTAGGTGTTGGCTACCCAGTTCACCGCGTCTACCACGAAGTTCACGATGGACTCGAGGAAGCTGGGCTTTTTCGGTTTCGGCGGGCAGAGCGTCTGGCCTTTCTTGTACGTGATCTCGGGGCTGAAGCCCTTGATCAGCGCTGCGGTGGTCGTCTCCGTGACGACGAAACACCCCTCGTGCCCGCCCTTGGGCGGTATCCACCCGTTGTAGCTGAGGATCTGCACCGTGTAGTTCGGTGGCTTGGGCAGCTGCGCCTTGCATACCGGGTCCTCGGGCGTCTTCGAGCAGTCGTAGATCTTGATGTTCTTCAGGTCCGGCCCGTCGTATGGCCCCAGCCAGCGCAGGACGACCGTGTTTGATTGCGGGCCGAGGAGTGTGTCGCCCACCTTTGGGACGGCGCGGAAGTAGAACTCCTTCGGCGCCGTGTAGAGGAGCCCGGAGACAGGCGAGTTCGAAAAGGCCATCTCGGAGCCTGGTACCGGGCTCACGGAGGAAGACGACGGTGCCGGCGATCCGCCCGGGGCCTTCTGCCGGGCCACTCCCTGTGCCACCTGGAACAGCGGCATCACCTCGAACAGCGAGCCCATCGCCTGTGACGACCACGCAGCCTTCCTCAGCACCTTCTTCTCCGGGTCGGCTTTTGGCGCGGGTATGAACTCGCTGAAGTCCACAAGGAACGTGCACTCGGCTGGTGACCCGCACTTTGCCTCCCCCGAGGCGAGCATCCCCGCCGGGTTCGGGTCGAGCGGGTCGAACGCCCCGGAGAAGGGCTGCTGCGAGACCTGCCACGACACACCGTCGAACTTCGCAGCCGAATACAGCCAGAAGAGCTGCTCCACTCCCCAGAGGTCGGCTTTGAACTGGCGGGAGGTAACCCATGTCACCACATCGCCGGCCGGCATGATGTTGCCATGGCTGGACGCGTAGAGGTCGCTCTTGCCCGCGGGCAGGAAGAGCGACGCGCTATTGGCCGTCCCCGGGTCCCAGAGCACCGGCTCCGCTGCCGATGGCGGGCAAGAAGGGTCGTTCACCTGTGGTACCAGGTCGAACAGCGTCCCGCCGGGCGCTTCCGGCGGCAGCGCAAACGTGAACGTCTGCGGCTCTGGCGCCTGCACTGCAGGCAGGTTGAGTTCCACAAACGCCGGAGGCGGCGCCGCGCCCCCGGCGTAGGTCATCTTCACGCTCACCGCACCTGGCGGCGGCGTGCAGCCCATCACCCGCACCGTCCCCGTCCCCGGCTGGGCAGCGGGCGTGGGCGTTGGCGTGGGAGAGCCCGCCCGCCCGGCAGGCGTGGGCGTGGGCGTGGCGCCTCCCTGTCCCGCAGGAGTCGGTGTCGCCGTCGCTGCCGCAGGCCGCGTGTTCGTTGCCGTTGGGGTGACCGTCGATGTCGGCGTCGCGGTCGCTGTGTTGGTCGGCGTTGGCAACGGCGTTGCCGTGTTCGTCGGCGTGAAGGTTGCGGTCGGCCGCGGGATGGGCGTCGGGTCATCGAACCGGAAGTTCGCGCGGGCGCTCGAACTCCCGGCCCTGCATACCGCAGCCACGTTGATGGTCACCAGCTGTCCCGGCGAACCTGTGACGGTGAACGTCCCGCTGAGGTTCCCGCCCGCGGTCGAACCAGAGCCTGATGCCTGCCCCCCAGGCACCGACGAGACAGTCACAATCCCACCGTTGCACCAACCGCTCCCCGAGAGCGTCCCGTTGACCGACGGCGCCGGCCCCGAAGATGGACTGAGCGCCAGTGTCGTCGGGACAGACTGGGCGCGCGCACGCGCCACCCGCCCCGGCGTCCCCTGGTACGGCGGAATCGACACCGCAAGGATCGCTGCCACCATCAACACGCTGACCCACGACGAGAACCGCTTCATCGCGCACCTCCGGCCGCTCGGGCAATTGTGGCCAGCTCAGCATCATCGGGGCCCTCGCCCGCCGCCGAGATCGTCAGCGCCACCAGCCGCTCGCCCTCACCCCACCACCCGACTGCCTGTGTGACCGTCCCCCCGCCGGCCGCCGCGGCCGCCGTGTACCGCAGCACGCGTGACACCCCTCCCGGAGGCACCGGCAGCGCCGCCCCCTCCGCGGCGGTCGCCTCGATGCCGTCCCGGGCAGCGGTGGCGAGCATGCACCGTCCGAAATCCGGCCCTCCGAGCGCCTCGCGGGCAGCCGTCAGTATCGCTTCAACCGCCACCGGGTCCGCGAAGGTCACGGTCAGCCGGGTCACGCGGAGCGTCCCGCCATCGGCCAGGGGGCGTTCGAACAGCTGGCTCTCGCCGCTCGAAAACGCGGACTCGTTCTCGAAGAGGGCACCTTCAAAGGCCTGCATCGGTGCGCATTCGGAGAGGTCGGGCGTGGCCGCGAATACCGGGTCTGGCGAATCGAACAACGACACCAGTTCGGTCCCGGAGGAGGTCCAGCCCTCACCGGGCAGCGCGGCTGCCGTCAGTTCTCCGCTGGCTCCCGGCGTGGGATCGCCGGTGACTTGCTCCGCGGAGGGGCCGTCTCCGCCGCCCCGCGCGAACACGTACACGACCACGAACGCCGCCACCAGCGCGCCCAGCGCTGCCCCGCCGACCAGCCACTCTCGTCCCCGCGGAAGACGCACCACGGTGCCCCCCGTGACAGGCTATTGGGTTTCGGGGCGGGGGCACGGCGCCTCGAAACTGAGCCTGCAACCCGGCGTGAGTCTAGCACTCGCGTCAAGGTGCTCCGGTTGGCACTCGATTGCCAGGCGCCAGGACGCCCCTACTGCGCCCTGAACGTCTCTTCCTTGTTGTTCACTTGCACGGTGTAGGTCCGCCCGGAAACGAAGTCCTGCCCGAGGTCGAGGTTCGTCTCGTGGTAGCCGTAGATGCCGGTACAGATGGTTTTCGGGTCTGATGGCATGGTGTTCGTGACCGAGATCGTGATCGTGGTCCCGCTGCGCCCGGTGATCTTCGCCTCGTGGAAGCGCGCGCAGCCCGAGGGCAGGCCAGAGGTGATCTTCGCCGTGTAACCGGGCGGGAAGCTTTCCCGGACAAGGATGTCGATGGCCTCGATCGGCGCATCCACGATCGTGCGCCCGCCCTCGCCGTCGCGGGGGCTGCAGCCCACCATCAGGATCGCCACGGCCATCGCGAGCAGGAGAAGGCCGCGGGGCGGCGCCGGGAGGTGATGCGAAATGCTCATGTCTTCGTATGCTAACCCCCGCGGGCGTCACCAGCGGGACCCGGAAGAGAGAAGGCCCCACCTGCCGGCGGGGCCTTCCCGGTTGTTCCTGGTCCGAACTGCCTAGCTGCGGCGCGCCGCGGCCCAGCCCATCCCCGTGAACCCGACGATGGCAAGGGCCGCCATGCTCGCGATCCACAACGGGCTGAAGCCGTAGTCGGTGCCCACCGAGTTACCGGCGCTCGGCACCTTCGGCGTCGGCGTTGGTGCAACCGTCGGCGTGGCCGCGGTCACCGTCAGGTTCACCTGGTTCAGCTCCCAGTTCCGCCAGGGGGCAGTCTGGGCTGCAAGCCGTCCCCCAACGTAGAACGAGACGGTCGATGACTCCGTGCCGCAGTTCGGCGCGGCCGAAGGATCGAGCGCCGGCGAGTCGACCACATAGCGCGCCTCACCCGATGCCATGAACACCGTCGTTACGCCGCAGGTGGTCGCACCGATGCGGACCTCGATCAACGTCCCGGCAGGCGCCGGTGTCCCGTCGACCGTCACGCTGCCGACAAACCGCGAAGGCGGGTTTGGCGGCGACTGGGCCAACGATACCGAGAAGCTGGCGAGGGCCAGGAGCAGGGCCACGGCCAGCGCGACCCCCGGCCTGGCGATGTGCTGTGTAGCGCTCTTCATATGTTTGCGTTCCTTTCCCGCGAGGGGAGACTAGTTGGCGAGGACCGTCCAGCTGGCTCCGCTGGAACTGTTGATGGCGAACCAGTAGGCCTCGCCTTGCATGAACGTCGTGAAATCGTTGGCTCCCGGTACGTTGGCGCTCCCTGGGAAGTAGCCTTCGAACCGCTGCTGCGCGTTATTGTACTTGAAGATGGCCGTTACGATCCCCGAGACATCGTTCGTCGCAGGGTTCGGCGGCGTCTCCTGCCCCGAAAGCGCCGAAGCCACGCTCGCTCCGTTCGCCCCGGTCCACACGAGCAGCGTCCACCGGAAGTACAGCGTGAACGTCCTTGTGGTGCTGCCGTAGGTGTAGTTGTCGGCCGCCGTGTTCGGGCTTGTCCCCACCGGAGTGACGACGCGGATGTCGACGGTGCCCGTCCCCGCGGGAGCAACGACAGAGATCGACGTGTCGCTCGAAGCCGTCGGCGTCAGCGAAGTTGTCCCGAACGTCACGGAGGTGGCGCCCGTGAACCCGGTCCCGGTGATGGTGACCGTGTTGCCGCCGCCGGGCGCGCCGCTCGACGGGCTAATCGAGGTGATGATCGGTCCGCCGCCATAGACGAAGTCATCGGCCGCGGTGTTCGGGCTTGTCCCCAGCGGCGTCACCACCCGGACATCGACCGTCCCCGCAGCCCGGGCCGGAGATGTCGCCGTGATGGACGTATCGCTCGCCACCGTCGGCGTCACCGAAGTCCCGCCGAACGTCACCGATGTGGCCCCGGTGAAGCCGGAACCCGTGATCGTCACGAGTGTCCCACCCTCGACCGGTCCAGACTTCGGGCTGATCGAGGTCACCGTTGGGCCGCTCGTATAGATGAAGTTGTCGGCCGCCGTGTTCGCGCTCGTGCCCGAGGGCGTTGTCACCAGCACATCGACCGTCCCGGCGGTGTGCGCCGGGGCCGTCACGGTGATGGTGGTTGCCGTGACCGCCGTTATCGCAGCCGCCGTCCCCCCGAAGGTCACCGAGTTTGTTCCCGTGAAGCCGGTGCCGGTGATTGTCACGACCGTCCCGCCGGCGATCGGGCCGGTTGCCGGGCTAAGCGAAGTGACCACCGGAAGGTCGCCGTATGTGTAGTCATCGGCTGCCGTGTTCACGCTCGTGCCCTGCGCTGTCGTGACCAGCACGTCGACCGCTCCCGCCGCATGGGCCGGCGCCGTTGCCGTGATGCTCGTATCGCCGGTGACCACGAACGCCGTCGCGGTCCCGCCGAAGGTCACCAGCGTCGCCCCGGTCAGGCTCAGGCCGGTGATGGTCACGTTGTTTCCACCGGCGGAGGGCCCGGTGGTGGGCGAAAGGCTCGTCACCACCGGGACGCCCAGGTACGTGTAGTTATCGGCGATGGTGTTAGCGCTGGTGCCGTTCGTGGGGTGGACCACCAGCACGTCGACCGTCCCGGCCAGGTGCGCGGGAGCGGTCACCGTGATCGTGGTGTCGTTCATCACCGTTGGCGCCACGATCGAACCGCCGAAGTTGACCGCGTTGGCACCGCTGAAGCCGAGGCCGGTGATGGTCACGAGGTTGCCGCCCGCGACCAGCCCGGAAGTCGGGCTCAACCCCGAGACTGTCGGCGCCTGGATGTAGGTGAAGTCATCCGCCGCCGTGTTCGCGCTCGTCCCCTCCGTCGGGTGAGAGACGATGATGTCCACCGGTCCTGCGGTATGCGGTGGCATGGAGATGATCGTGATGGTCGTGTCGTTGTTGACCAGAACATTCACTCCGATGCCGCCCACGGTGACTCCGTTGGTGGAAACACCGGTGAACCCGGTCCCGGTAATCACCACCGGATAGCCCCCCGCGGTCGACCCGCTTGCCGGGCTCAGTGACGCCACGGTTGGTGCGGCGGCGAAGGCCGGGGTGGCCCGCACCGCCCCCGTGACGATCAGCGCCGCTAACAGCGCCACGACGGCGAGCCGTACGGGTACTCCCCTGGCGAGCGAATTGCGATTGATCATGGCGTTACACGCTCCACTTCTCCGGCACATGCCGGGATTGACCGGGCTATCGCGCTTCCGGCCAAGCGTACTCTGCACCGAGTGTGCGCCCTAAAACGCAACCAAATGGCAACGGAATGTAACAACAGTGTCAAATTTACCGGGTGTTTCCGTAACCTGAACGCCCGGAGGAAGGGCGAAGGACGAAATTCGAAGTGCGCCAGGCGAGTTGCGTGCGCACCGGCGAGCCCCGCGCGATCATCCGAGGCGGGTCAGTCATGACCCGCTGCAGTGCCCCTCCCCCGAACGCCGCACCCCGCCCGGCCGTGAGTTGCGAGTTGCGTGCGCACCGGCGAGCCCCGCGCGCCAGCAAGGGGACACGCACGCCGCCCCGCATTCGCAGGTCAATCGCACGCCGACGCTGCCCCACCAGGCGGCGCCGGACGGGGTGTGGTACATCGCACCTCCCTCACGGCCGGATCCGGGTTATTGGGGCCGGTGCCGCCTGGGCACAGAGAACCGACCGTCAGGGAACACGCACGAAGGGCGAAGGACGAAATTCGAAGTGCGCCGCGAGTTGCGTGCGCACTGGTGCGCCCCGCGCGATCACCCGAGGCGGGTCAGTCATGACCCGCTGCAGTACCCCTCCCCCGAACGCCGCGCCCCGCCGGCCGCGAGCAGGCGAGTTGCGTGCGCACCGGCGAGCCCCGCGCGCCAGCAAGGGGACACGCACTCCGCCCCGCATTCGCAGGTCAATCGCACGCCGACGCTGTCCCACCAGGCGGCGCCGGACGGGGTGTGGTACATCGCACCTCCCTCACGGTCGGATCTGGGTTATTGGGGCCGGTGCCGCCTGGGCACAGAGATCCGACCGTCAGGGAACACGCACGAAGGGCGAAGGACGAAATTCGAAGTGCGCCAGGCGAGTTGCGTGCGCACCGGCGAGCCCCGCGCGATCATCCGAGGCGGGTCAGTCATGACCCGCTGCAGTGCCCCTCCCCCGAACGCCGCACCCCGCCCGGCCGTGAGTTGCGAGTTGCGTGCGCACCGGCGAGCCCCGCGCGATCATCCGAGGCGGGTCAGTCATGACCCGCTGCAGTACCCCTCCCCCGAACGCCGCACCCCGCCCGGCCGTGAGTTGCGAGTTGCGTGCGCACCGGCGAGCCCCGCGCGCCAGCAAGGGGACACGCACTCCGCCCCGCACTCGCAACTCGAAACTCGCAACTCGAGACTCGCAACTCGCTTCGCGCTACCGCGCCATCCCGTGATACTCCGGGTTCGGCATCACACCCGTACCGCTCATCAACCGGTTCGTGAAGTTGAACATCGCCGTCACTTCGATGATGTCCCACACATCCTCGTCGTTGAACCCGACCGCCCGCAGTTCGTCGATGTCCTCCTCGCTCACCGTCACCGGGTCGAGGGTCAGCTTCACCGCGAAATCGAGCATCGCCATCTGCTTTTCCGAAAGCCCCGCCCGCCGGTAGTCGAGCGTGATCCGTTCGCCCTTCACCGGGTCCTTCAGCAAGGCCCGCACCGCGAACCCGTGGCTGGTGAGGCAATACAGGCACTGGTTCTGCATCGAAACGACGACCGAGATCATCTCGCGCTCGGCCTTCCCCAGCCCGGGGCTTGCCTGCATCAGGTCATCGAAATGCGCCCACCACTTGCCCATCCGCCCCTCGCGCCAGGCGAACGCCCGGAACACGTTGGGCACAAAGCCCAGCTTCTCCTCGATCTGGCCGAACAGGGCCTTCGTCTCTTCGGAAAGCGTTTCGCGGTCGGCGATGGGGAACCAGGAGATGCGGTCAGTCATGCGCGCAGGATCTCGCCTCGCGCCGTGGCGGTCAATCAGTTCACGCTCGGGTCGGCCGGTGCGAACGCGAACATCGCCAGCTTGCCCGGCTGCCGCCGCAACACGCTCCGCCACAGCTCATCCGGCTCGCTCGTGAACAGGTCGGTTTCCAGCGGGTCGACCACGAACCACGCCTCCTGCTCCACTTCGCTTTCGAGCTGGCCCGCGGTCCACCCGGCATAACCCGCGAACACCCGCACCTCCGCCAGCGTGGGGCCCACCTCCTCGAACGGCTGCGCGAGGTCGAGCAATGCCGTCCGCCGGACCACGGCGTTGGTGGGCGGCGTGATCACCCAATCGTGGTGCCGGCCCAACACCAGCGCCGAACCGGTCTGGACCGGGCCGCCATGGAACACCACGCCCGGGTGCGCGGCCAGCGGCGCGAACCCGGGCATATGGTCTTCAACCGGCTCGTTCTCGAGTGGCCGGTTCAGCACCAGCCCCAGCGCACCCTCGCCGTCGTGCATGCACACCAGCACCACCGTCCGGAAGAAGTTCGGGTCGGTCAGGGAGAGGCTGGCGACCAGGAGTTTGCCGGCGAGCGATTCGGCCATGCGTTGATCATGGCAGAACTCCCGCCAGGGGCCACTGCCCGCCTGGAGCATGCCATCCGCGGTGCACCTCGCAGGGTCTCCGGGCCGGCTTTCAGGCCGGGGCAGGCACTGGCGGCTCGATTCCCAGCACGCCCCGGCCGGCAAGCGCGCGGATCTCGCCGTCGCTCAGCCCGAGCTCGCGCGCCAGCACCGCGCCGGTGTGTTCGCCCAGCAGCGGCGCGCGCCGAAGCTCCGCCTGCGGTTCGCTCAGGTGGATCGGCGGCGCCAGCAGCTGGAAGTCGCCCACCACCGGGTGTTCAAGCGTGCGGATCATGTCGCGCTCGTTCAGGTGCGGGTCGCTGAAGATGTCGTCGGTATCGAACACCGCACTGCAGGGCACCCCGGCCGCCGCCAGGTGGTCCATCGCTTCCCACTTCGTGCGCTGGCGCGTCCAGTTCGCGATGTGCTCCCACAGCTCGTCGCCGTTCTGGTGCCGGTCGCGCACCGTCGCGAAACGCGGGTCCATGCCCAGCTCCGGCAGGTCGATCGCCGCCACCAGCGAGTCCCACATCCGGGACGTCACGATCATGATGTAGAGATAGTCGTTTGGGCCGCCGGGCGCGCAGGGGTACAGGTCAGTCGGTACCACCGTCCGGTTGCCCCGGCGCGCGATCGGGCTGCCGCGCCACTCCCGCTGCGACATCGGCTCGCGCATGAAGTTCGCGATGATCTCCTGCATCGCGATCTCCACCACCTGCCCCCGTCCCGTCCGCAGCCGCTGGATGTACGCCCCGAGGATGCCCAGGGCCGCATGCACGCCCGAACCGGTATCGCCGAAGGTCGCGCCGGGACGGGTCGGAGGGCCATTCGGCTCGCCCGTCACGCTGAAGGCCCCGCCCGCCGCCTGGGCGATCATGTCGAAGCACTTGTACTCGGCCCGCGGCCCGGTGATCCCGAACCCCTTGATCGTCGCGTAGATGATCGCCGGGTTGATTGCGCTCAGCACGTCGTAGCCGATGCCCAGCTTCTCCATCGTCCCCAGCGTGAAGTTCTCCACCACCACGTCGAAGTTCGGGACCATCTTCAGGAACAGATCCCGCCCTTCCGCCGTGTCCAGCGCGATCGCCACGCTCTGCTTGTTGTTGTTGAACGAAAGGAAGTAAAGCGAGTCCCGGCCGCCGCCGGCCACGTTCCGTCCCGGGTCGCCCACGCCGGGCCGTTCGATCTTCACGACATCGGCCCCGAACCACGCAAGGTACTGGGTGCACGTGGTGCCAGCTTCGTACTGGGTGAGATCGAGTACTTTGATGCCATCGAGTGCGGGCATGGGCCTCCCCCCGAAAACGTGTTGCCGTGGAGTCTACGGAAACCCCGCCCGCCCGTCAGCCCGCACGCCCCCCCCCGGCGCGACCCGGGCCCGCCCCGCGCGTGCCCCGAGGTGAGCCCCGCGCAACCCGGGCGAGCCCCGCGCGTGAGCGAGGGGCCACGCGCCACGGCCCACAAGCGCAGGCCACGCGCTCGGCACCATCGGCGGCCGGCACGTGCCCCGCACGACCCGGGGCGTTACTCGCGCGCAACCCGGGCGAGCCCCGCGCGTGAGCGAGGGGCCACGCGTCACGGCCCACAATCGCAGGCCACGCGCTCGGCACCATCGGCGGCCCGCACGTGCCCCCCGCACGACCCGGGGCGTTACTCGCGCGCAACCCGGGCGAGCCCCGCGCGTGAGCGAGGGGACACGCGCCACGGCCCACAAGACCCGGGGCGTTACTCGCGCGCGACCCGGGCGAGCCCCGCGCGTGAGCGAGGGGCCACGCGTCACGGCCCACAAGCGCAGGCCACGCGCTCGGCACCATCGGCGGCCCGCACGTGCCCCCCGCACGACCCGGGGCGTTACTCGCGCGCAACCCGGGCGAGCCCCGCGCGTGAGCGAGGGGACACGCGCCACGGCCCACAAGCGCAGGCCACGCGATCGGCACCATCGGCGGCCCGCACGTGCCCCCCGCACGACCCGGGGCGTTACTCGCGCGCAACCGGGGCGAGCCCCGCGCGTGAGCGAGGGGCCACGCGCCACGGCCCACAATCGCAGGCCACGCGATCGGCACCATCGGCGGCCGGCACGTGCCCCGCACAACCCGGGGCGTTACTCGCGCGCAACCCGGGCGAGCCCCGTGCGCAACCCGGGCGAGCTCCGCGCGTGAGCGAGGGGACACGCGTCACGGCCCACAAGCGCAGGCCACGCGATCGGCACCATCGGCGGCGTCGGACGGCTTTCGGGCGGCAGGCACCGCCGCGAGCCATGCCTGGTCTTGAGAGCCACGGACGTTCGCGGCGTGCCGCGCACGAAGAAGGGGGCCGATCGGCCCCCTTCTCAGCGTTATTCCGGGTTGCCGGACTACATGCGCTCGACGATGGTGCTGATGCCCATGCCTGCGCCGATGCACTGCGTGGCGAGGCCATAGCGGCCACCGCTGCGGCGCAGCTCATGCGCGACGGCGAGCACCAGGCGGGCGCCGGTCGCGCCGAGCGGGTGCCCGATCGCGATCGATCCGCCGTTCACGTTCACACGGTCCAGCGGGATGCCCAGCTCCTTGCACGACGGGATCACCTGGGCCGCGAAGGCCTCGTTGAACTCGACGCGGTCGATCTGGTCGGCGGTGATGCCCGCGTGGCGCAGGGCCTTGCGGGTGGAAGGGATCGGGCCGAGGCCCATCACCTGGGGCTTCACGCCCGCGACGCCATAGCCGACGATCCGCGCCAGCGGCTCGAGGCCGAGTTCCAGCGCCTTCTTCTCGCTCATGATGAGCGCAGCGCTGAAGCCGTCGTTCGTGGGGCAGGCGTTGCCGGCCGTAATCCGAAGCTCGGAACCCGTCGGGCTGACGATGCCCTTGACCGGGGGCAGCGACCCCAGCGTCTCCATGTTCGTGCCCGGCCGGATGCACTCGTCGCGGTCGAACACGATCGTCTTGCCGCGCTCAGCCTCGACCCAGTTGCCCTCGGCGTCGAACACCGGCTCCTCGACCTCAAGCGGGATGATCTCGTCCTTGTAGGCGCCCTTTTCATAGGCAGCCACGGCCTTGCGATGGCTTTCGACAGAGAACTGGTCCATCTCTTCGCGGCTGAGGTTGTACACCTCGGCCACGTTCTGGGCCGTCTGTGTCATCGAAAGGACGGGCGAGTAATCCAGGATCTGGTCCTGGAACGCTACGCCGAAGTCGTCGTAGTGGTTCGGGGCCAGGTTGCGCTGCTCCGGAGTCTGCTCCAGGCGGCGCTTGTTGAACTCCGTGATGCGGGTGGTGGCGCGGGCAGGGCCGCCGCCGAGCTGGCGGCCCATGCGCTCGGCCCCGATCGCGATACCGCACTCCGTCGCACCCACCTGGACCGACTGGGCGATGCGATGGAGCGTCTCCATGCTCGATCCGCACTGGCGGTTGGTGTCGAACGCCGAGATCTCCGCCGGGAGGCCCGCGAGGCGAGCGATGTTGTCAGCGCCGATGCCGGCCAGTTCGCCTGCACCGCCAACGTTGCCCAGGCCGATGTCTTCCACCAGCCAGGGCGAGACCTTCGGGTTGCGCTCCATGAGGGCGCGGACGATCTGTGCGCCCACTTCATCGAGGCGGGTGGCCACGAGTTTTCCGCGTCCGCCGCGCCCGAAGGCCGAACGGACACCATCGACGATGACAGCGTTTTGCATTTCCAAGAGGGATTCCTTTTGCGATGTGCTGAGCCGGCAGCACGACACCGTCGACTCGCAGTGATTCGCATGATAGGACATTGGCGCGAGGTTGTGGATTTGTTGTACGAACTTCGCACGCTAGGCGCAGGGCAGCGTGGGCAACCACTCGGCCGCGTGCCGGTTGGCGAGGCGGTCGCGCGATTGCCATGCCGGCCGCGCACCGGTCTGCCAGCAGGCCGCGCCGCCCGCGCGCCGCACCGCCGCCGCGCGCACGCCGCACCGTTCGAAAGCAGCGAAAAGCGCTCCGAGCGGCGCCCGCGGTTCGAAGTACAGGCCCTCGGCCGTCCGAGCCGTCATGCCGGCGAGCCCACTCCGTTCGAGGTGTGCCCCAAATCCCTGGGGGATGTTCGGGGCTTCAACGATGTAGCCCCGCGACGCGATGCTGGTTGGTGTGTTCATGGCCCGGCTGCTCCGTGCTGTACTTGCTGGAGGTATGGCCCCGGGCCTCCCCGGGGTGCCGGGTCTCGGGTCCGCGCCAGGTAAAGATGGCTGACGGAGCCGTCACAGCGGGAGGCGTGGTCCTCCGGAGACAAACAGCATGGCCCGGGAAGAACTCCCGGGCCGTGCTGGTGTAGGACGGGGCGGTTGCGCCCAGGCTCAGGCGAGCTTGAAGCGCGCCGAGGCTTTTTGGAGCGCCTCGGCCATCTCCCGCATCTGGTTGGCGGTCGCCGCGAGCTCTTCAGACTGGGCCGAAAGCTCCTCGGTCGAGGCCGAGACTTCCTCCGCCGAAGCGCTCGTCTCTTCGCTCGTGGCCGAGACCTGGATGATCGCCTCGGTCACCCGCGTGGTGCCCGCGGCCATCTCGCCGGCGCCGGCCGCCGATTCGCGAGCCAGTTCGGCGATGCCCTCAGCGGAGGAGATGATGCGCTCGGCGCCGGAGGCGAGCCCCTGGACGTCGCGGGCGATCTCCTGCATCCGCGTCGCCGAAAGCTCCACCGTACCGATG
>PQAO01000023.1 GCA_003104995.1 Dehalococcoidia bacterium | reverse complement strand
CACCACCGATCCGGCCGGGCAGTTCTGTCCGGCCGGTGTCTTGTGCGGGCCACTCGATTCCACGGACGCATGGCACGGGGATCGCCCGCGCTCACTTCCGCCACTGGATGAAGGCCACTACCCTTGAGGGGCCCACCACGCCAGCGAGGGAGTTCCCATGTCCGTGCTTTCCCATACTGACCCGACCGTTGCCGCCATCATCGAGGATGAGCGGATGCGCCAGATCGAATCGCTCGAGATGATCGCGAGCGAGAACTACGCCTCGGCGGCAGTCCTCGAAGCGACCGGTTCGGTGTTCACCAATAAGTACGCGGAGGGCTACCCGGGCAAGCGCTACTACGCGGGCAACCAGCACAGCGACCGGCTGGAGCAGCTGGCCATCGACCGGGCGAAGGAGCTGTTCGGCGCGGAACACGCGAACGTGCAGCCAACCAGCGGCGCCGAGGCGAACATGGCCGCCTACCTGGCCTTCGTCAACCCGGGCGACACGATCATGGGCATGGAGCTGAGCCAGGGCGGCCACCTCACCCACGGGTCGCCGGTGAACTTCAGCGGCCGGCTCTACAACTTCATCCCCTACACGGTCGACCGCGAAAGCGAAGTCATCGACATGGCCGAAGTGAAGCGGCTGGCGATGGAAACGAAGCCGAAGATCATCGTCGCGGGGGCGACGGCCTATCCGCGGGCGATCGATTTCGCGGCCTTCGCCGAGATCGCGAAAAGCTCCGGCGGGCTGCTGATGGTGGACATGGCGCACATCGCGGGGCTGGTGGCGGGCGGCGAGCACGCGAGCCCCATCCCCCACGCGGACCTGGTGACGACCACGACCCACAAGACGCTCCGGGGCCCGCGCGGCGCGCTCGCGCTGTGCAAGGCCGAACATGCCGACGCGCTCGACCGGGCAGTGTTCCCGGGGACGCAGGGCGGGCCGCACCTCCACAGCATCGCCGCCAAGGCGGTCGCGTTCGGCGAGGCGCTGCGGCCGGAGTTCAAGGACTATGCCCGCCGGATTGTGGAAAACGCGGCCACCCTGGCCGAGGAGCTGATGGCGGGCGGGCTGCGTCTGGTCTCGGGCGGCACGGACAACCACCTGATCCTGGTGGACTGCAACTCGGTGGACATCAGTGGGCTGAAGGCCCAGAACGCGCTCCAGAGCGCCGGCATCATCACCAACCGCAACACCGTGCCGTACGACCAGCGCTCGCCATACGTGACGAGCGGGCTGCGCATGGGCACCCCGGCGCTGACCTCGCGGGGGATGGGCCCGGCCCAGATGAAACGGGTGGGCCAGTGGATCGTGCGCGTCCTGAAAGACCCGGACGGCGAGGGCGTTCGCGAGCAGGTGCGCGAGGAAGTGGCGGTATTCGCGCGCACCTACCCGGTGCCGGGCATCACGGACGCGGTAGCTATGTAGAATCAGACGAATCGCATAGTTGCGGATGTAGCACACCTGTTCTAGGCTTTGCCAATCGGAGGAGGCTCCCATGTCTGATACAGAACTGGAACAGTTACTCGCAGCGGCTTCAAAGATCCCCATGACGGCCGCCGATCGTGAGGCGCAGCGCCGAAGCTTCGCCTACGGCAACACCAAGACTGAGAACGACCGGATCACCAAGGCCATGGTCGACCGTGCCGCCGAACACTTGAAGTCTGCGGGCGCATAGCGGCGTGTCCGACCGACACACTCGGCTGAGCGATACGGGCGATTTGCCGGTCCTAAGCGACAGCGAAATCGCAGACCGTGAGGCTTCGAACGGCCTCCTGCAGTACGACCGGGTTCAGGAACTCATACGGGCCGCTATCGACTCGGGAACCTTCCGGCTCCGCACGTCGACATTACTCGATCTGAACAGGGTGGCGGTCGATGGCCTTGAACCGAACGCCGGAAACTTCCGATCAGTGGATGTCGAAATCGATGGCAGCCAGCACGATCCACCCTCGTGGAGAGACGTACCGCGCCTCGTCGACGACCTCTGTGACTATGTGAACGCCGCCTGGAGCGAGTCCAGCGCACTCCACCTCGCAGCCTATACGATGTGGCGCATAAATTGGATTCATCCGTTCACCAACGGCAACGGTCGCACCTCACGGGCCGTTTCGTATCTCGTGCTTTGCTCCAGGCTAGAACAAGAGCTGCCCGGGCGGACAGCCATCCCGGAGATGATTGCGCGAAACAAGACGCCGTACTATGAGGCTTTGGACCAGGCTGACGAAGCGTGGGCGCGCGAGCAGGTGGACGTGACGGCGATGGAGGAGCTTCTTCGGGGCTACCTCGCGGCTCAGCTCTTGGACGTGATCAACCAGGCATCGGGCGGCTGAATAGGAATCCATCGGGGTTCCTTTTCGCTACGCAGGTTTCTTCGCGCGGAAGCGGAACGCGCCCTTGCCCTCGCGCACGGCAACGTCCACGAACCCGGCCGCCTCGAGGCGCCGGGCGAACGGACCGGGGTCGACCACGACCATCGTGTCGAAGAGGTGCACGAGCCGGAACTTGAGGTTCACCGTGCTGTCGGAGCCGGCGAAGACGCCGCCGGGCCTGAGCACCCGGAAGGTCTCGGCGAGCAGCCGGTCCTGCAGTTCGGCCGAGGGCACGTGATGGAGCATGGTCATCGCGATGGCGCCGGAGAACGACCCGTCCGGGAAGAGCATGGCGGTTGCGTCGCCCTGGTGGACCTCGACGTTGGTCCCGCCCAGGCGCTCCTTGAGCGAGGTTGCCAGCTTCTCGTCGATTTCGATGCAGGTCAGCCGCGGGTAGCGCGCGCGAAGGAGATCGGTTGCGAGGCCGGGGCCCGGGCCGATCTCGAGGACATCAGCGCCCAGGTCATAGTCGCGGATGACCCAGGGGAGGACCGTCTCCTCCAGCTGCCGGGCCCACTTCGCGGAGCGGCAATACCTGCGGTGATAGGCATTCATCGGGGGGATGATAGCGGCCCGGAGGCGGATGCCGGAGGGATCGGCATCACAGAAGCGATCGCAGGCGGACACAGTGGCGAATTGAGGCAAACGACGCTGCGTGGTACCTTCATGGTTCGTGCCGGGAGCCCGGTACTTCCCGGGAAGTACAAACCCATCGCCCGGCCAGAGGATCCATGAGGGAATATGAACTGACGGTGGTCTATGACCTGACCGTCGCCGAGGCCGGTGGCCCGGATGCAGCTCCGCAGCGCGTGACGCAGCTCGTCGAAGGCCGCGGGGGCAAAGTGCTCAAAGTTGACCACTGGGGCCGCCGCCGGCTGGCCTACCCGATCAAGCACACGATTGACGCCGACTATGTGGTGACCCGGGTCGAGCTCGATCCGGAGAGCGTGAACGGCGTCGAAGCGGCGCTCCGCATCGATGAGCGGGTGTACCGCCACCTGATCGTGCGGGCGGATGAACTGCCCCCGCCACCGCCGCCGCGTGAACCGCGTGAGCCGCGCCCGGCTCCGGCCGCGGAAACGGCCCCTGCTGCACCCGCGGCACCGGTCGCCGAGGCGCCCGCAGCGGCCGTACCGGCCGAAGCAGCAGCGCCGGCGGTAGCCGCAGCAGAGGCCGCGCCGGCCGAAGCCGCAGTCGAAGCTACAGCAGAAGCCGCTCCGGCGGAGGCCGCAGTCGAAGCCGCGGCAGAAGCCGCTCCGGTTGCGAAAGCTGAGGAGGCCGCTCCCGCTGAAGCAGCCGCCGAACCAGCGGCAGACGACGCCCCGGCCAGCGAAAAGGCCGGCGAGTAACCCAGGAGGACGCAGATGGCGAACCTGAACAAGGTCATGCTCATTGGGAACGCCGGGCGTGACGCGGAGCTGCGCTACCTTGCCACCGGGACCCCCCAGTGCCAGTTCAGCCTCGCCGTCAACAACCGCCGCAAGAACCAGCAATCCGGCGAATGGGAAGACCAGACGGAGTGGTTCAACATCGTGATCTGGGGTGACACGGCGGAACGCGTCTCGCAATACATCACGAAGGGCAAGTCCCTGTACATCGAAGGCCGGCTGCAGACGCGGACGTGGGACGATGACCAGGGGCAGAAGCACTACCGGACGGAAGTAATCGCCCAGACGGTGCAGCTGCTCGGCAGCCGCGACGGCGGCGGTTCGGGCGGCGGGTCCGGCGGCGACGAGTGGAGCGGTGGTTCGAGCTATAACCGCCCGCGCGGCGGTGCAGCAGCAGCCCGCGGCGGCGACACGGAGCCGGACGACCTGCCCTTCGAATAGACCCGGCGGAGCACTCCGCCGTACGCCCGGTACTTCCCCGGAAGTACAGACCCATCGGGAGAGGAAAAGACCATGACTTCGGAAGAACGCACTCAGTCCGGCGGTGACGGCGGCGAACGGCCCTCACGGCCCCAGCGCCCGCGCTACGGCAGCCGCCGCAAGGTATGCCGCATGTGTGTCGACAAGGTGAAGGGCATCGACTACAAGGATGTCTCGCGGCTGCGCATGTATGTGAGCGACCGGGGAAAGATCGAGCCGCGGCGCAAGACGGGCACGTGCCTGAAGCACCAGCGGCTGGTGTGCACCTCGATCAAGCGGGCACGGCACCTGGCCCTCCTGCCGTACACGCTGGGGCATGTACGCCAGACCGGGATCTTCCCATCGCGGGGATAAGCTAACGCGGGCGCCCGGCGCGCCCCGGAAGGAAAAGCATGGCTCGACGCGAACGAACCACCGGGCTCCCCCGCCCCCGGCCGCGCCAGGGTTCTCACCAGGAGCGCAAAGTAGCGGGCATTGCCGTCACCGAGCAGACGACCCGGATCGCCATCCTGGGTGGCGCCGCCGTGCTCCTCGTGCTCGTCCTCGGCCTGCTCGGCTGGCGCTGGTACGACCAGAACTACCGCGTGCCAGACAAGGTGATCCTCCGGGTCGGCGAGGAGCAGTTCACGCTCAAGTACTATGCCGACCGGCTCTTCCCCTATGCCCAGTCCCAGACCGGCGCGGGCGTGAGCCTGGGGCTCGCGGAACAGGCGCTGGTTGGCGTCCTCGAAGAGGAAGCGCTGGTCGCCCTCATCGCGCGCGAAAAGGGCATCACCGTCACCGAGCAGGACATCACCAACGAGATCGCGGCCCAGCTTGGCGTGCCAGCCGGTGGCGCCGGAAGCTCCTTCGACACGCTCTACCGCCAGCGGCTGAAGTCGCTCACGATGACCGACGGGAACTACCGGCGCCAGGTGGAAGCCCAGGTCTACCGCACGCGGCTCATCGAGGGCTACAAAGCGGAGATGGGCGAGACGAGCGAGATGGTGACGCTCCGGGCGATTTCGGTGGCGGCGAAAGAAGAAGCCGACGCGATCCTTGAGCGCATCCGGGGCGGCGAAGACATGGGCACGGTGGCGCAGACCACCTCGAACGATCTGACCTCGCGGCAAAAGGACGGCGTCCTCGATCCCGAGCCGCCGCGGCTCTACCCGGAGAGCGTCCAGGCGGCGATCGAAGGCAAGGAGGCCGGGCCGGAGCTCTTCGGGCCGATCGAAGTCGCGGGCAACTTCTGGGTGTTCCGCCTGGAGAAGCGCGACCCAAACGCGACGCCTTCGGATACGCAGAAGAACCAGCTCGCCGAGCTGATGCTCAAAGACGACCTGACCGCGAAACGCGCCTCGGTCACCATCCGGCGCAGCCTGACCGCATCCGACATCACGTGGGCGGAGAAGAACGCTGACTGAGCCGGCCAAGCGCGATATCGGCGTCGGGCTCATCGGGCTCGGCGTGGTCGGTGGGGGTGTCGCCCGCGCCCTGCTGGAGCGGCGCGACTACTTCGCGCGGCAGGTCGGCGCGTCGATCACGGTCCGCCGTGCGGCGGTGCGGGACGTGAGCAAACCGCGAACGGTGGACCTGCCCCCGGGGATGCTGACTACCAACGTAGATGACGTGATTGGCGACCCGGCGGTGGATATCGTGGTCGAAGTGATTGGCGGCGAGGAGCCCGCCGGGACGTTCATCCGGCGAGCGCTCGCGGCAGGCAAGCACGTGGTGACGGCAAACAAGGAATTGATGGCGAAGGCCGGTCCCGAACTGCTGGCCGAAGCCCACGCCCGCGGGCTCGACATCATGTTCGAAGCGAGCGTCGGCGGGGGCATCCCCCTGATTGCGCCGCTGCGGAGGGACTTGCTGGCCAACCGGATCACGTCGATCCGGGCGATCATCAACGGGACGACGAACTACATCCTGACGAGCATGGCCAACTCGGGCGCCGCAGCCGAAGCGCTGCGGAAACAGGGCATCGAGCCAGTGGGCGGGGGTGGCTACAGCGAAGCGCTGGCCGCCGCGCAGGAACTCGGCTATGCCGAGCCCGACCCGACCAACGATGTCGAAGGCTTCGACGCGGCGTACAAGCTCGCGATCATGGCCACCCTTGGCTTTCGGACCCGCGTACGGCCCAGCCAGATCCACACCGAGGGCATCACGAAGCTGACGGCGAGCGACTTCCAGTACGCGCAGGAGCTCGGCTACGTGATCAAGCTGCTGGCGATCGCGGAGCGGACGGATGCGGGGATCCTGGCCCGGGTCGCGCCCGTGTTCCTGCCGAATACCGAGCCGCTTTCGAAGGTCGATGGCGTGTACAACGCGGTCCAGATCGTGGGGGACCTGACCGGCACGGTGCTCTTCCAGGGACGTGGCGCCGGAGCGGAGCCGACGAGTTCGGCAGTGGTGGCCGACCTGCTCGACCTTTCGCACGCGATCGTGCTCGGGACGCGGGAGCGCAAGTACTGGGGCCCGGAGGCCGAAGTGCCGGTGCCCGGGCTGGAGCACCTGGAGACGCGCTACTATGTGCGGGTGACTGTGAGCGACCAGCCGGGTGTGCTGGCCCAGATCGCGCAGACACTGGGAGATCACTCCGTGAGCATCGCAGCTGTGAACCAGAAGGAAGCCGATTTGGGAGCCCAAACCGCGGAGCTGGTGATCATGACGCACCGTGCGCGCGAAGGGGCGATGCAGTCGGCCCTTCGAGACATCGCGGCGCTCCCGGTGGTTGGGCAGGTTGCATCGTTCCTCCGCGTGGAGGGCTGAGATGGCCGGCGAGCCCCAGGCCCAGGCAATCGGAGAGATCCTCACCTGGCTGGAACAGCAGTTGCGAGCCAGCCGCGAGGAGCAGGCGCGGCAGGTCACCTACCTCGAACAGATGCAGCGCCAGGTGCACGAGCTCGCCGAGGACACGGACGCCGCCCAGCGCGCAGTGCGGGAGATCGACCCCAAGTTTCTCCCGTTCAAGGGCCTTCCCGAGAAGATCCGGGCACTCACCGAGAGCGCCGAACACACGCGCCAGGCGGTATCGGCCAACAAGGGCGAGGTGGATAACGCGATCCGGCTATTGCGGGCGGAAGCGGACTACGACCGCCAGGAGCGCGGCGAGGCGCTCCGGCGGATCGACACGGCAGCCAGCCAGCTGGGGCTTGTGCTTGCCGACGTGGCACAGGTCCAACAACAGACTTCCCAGGTCAATCAGACGTTGCAGACGGTACTCGAGCGCCAGCGCGAGGTGGATGCGCACCTGGAACAGTTCGGGTTGCGGCTCGACCGTTCGATCGAGGTGAACCGGGACCTGGAGGAACGCATCAAGGAAGTCGTCCTGAGGGACCTCGACGACCGCTTTGGCGTGGTGTACGAGCGCCTGCAGGTGGTAGGCGAGATGGTGAAGCGGAACGAGGACCTGATCGCGGGTGTGGTGAACGAGCGGAGCCTGAGGCAGGAGCTGATCGACGAGCTTTCGGTCTGGCGCGAAGAGCACAACCGGATCGATGGGCGGCTGAACGCGCTGGAAGAGCACGTGGACAAGGTGTTGGTGCAGGTGGACAAGGTGCACGGCGAGATCGCGTTGCTGGAGGGCCGGCACTCGGGCCTGGGCGAGCGCGTTGCGAACATCCGGCGGGACATCGCCGAAGTGGTGGACCACGTGCGCGAAGAGTTCGCGAAATACAACGCCATGATGGAGAAGCAGCGGCGGAAGCAAATCCAGGTGCTCGAGCAGGAGCTCCGGGAGATGAAGTTCCATGCCTTCCGGCCGCCGGAGGAACCGTGAGCACATCGCCATTGGCGCCCCGAGGGGTGCTGTACCACTGGGCGGAGGTGCTGCCGCTCACCGGGCAGACGCCGCGAATCACCCTCGGCGAGGGAGACACGCCGCTCGTGCGGTCGGCCGCGCTCGAAGGCCAGTGCGGGCTCGATGAGCTGTGGTTCAAGCTCGAAAGCTGCAACCCGACCGGCTCGTTCAAGGACCGGGGGATGGTGGTGGCTGTCGCCAAAGCGATGGAATCGGGCGCGCGGGCGATCATGTGCGCGAGCACGGGC
Organism: Dehalococcoidia bacterium; assembly: GCA_003104995.1. Classification (GTDB taxonomy): domain Bacteria; phylum Chloroflexota; class Dehalococcoidia; order Tepidiformales; family Tepidiformaceae; genus Amarobacter. Next base: position 65,924 of record PQAO01000023.1, on the reverse strand, counting down.
AACACCAGCGCGAGCGCGGCGGCCTACGCGGCCCGCTGCGGGCTCGAGTGCTACGTACTGGTGCCGGGAGGGAGGGTTGCCGCGGGGAAGATGGCGCAGGCGATCGCCTATGGGAGCCGGATCATCGAGATCGACGGCAACTTCGACGACGCATTGAACGCAGCCCGCGAGCTGACGGCGAAGCACCCGGTGGCGCTGGTGAACTCCGTGAACCCATACCGGATCCAGGGGCAGAAGACCGCGGCCTACGAGATTTGCGAAACCCTGGGCGACGCGCCCGGCATGCTGGCCATTCCCGTGGGTAACGCGGGCAACATCACCGCCTACTGGAAGGGCTTCAGCGAATGCGCGGAGAAGGGGCTGTCTACGCTCCATCCGCGGATGCTGGGGTTCCAGGCGGCCGGCGCGGCGCCGCTCGTCAGCGGGATCCCGGTGCTCGAGCCGAACACGGTGGCGACGGCCATCCGGATCGGCAACCCGGCGAGCTGGAGCGGGGCCATCGGCGCGCGGGATGAGAGCGGTGGCTCCATCGAGGCTGTGACCGACGAGGAGATCCTCGAGGCGTACCGGCTGCTTGCCGCGAAGGAGGGCCTCTTCGTAGAGCCCGCAAGCGCCGCAAGCGTTGCCGGCCTGCTGAAGCTCGCCCGCGCGGGCCGGACGAGGGGCGGCCGGGCCGTAGCCATCCTCACCGGGAACGGCCTGAAGGACCCGGACACGGCGACCGCGCAGTACACGCCGGATATCACCCGGTCAGCGGCGACGGTTGAAGGCGTGGAGCGGGCCCTGGGCTGGTAGCTGGACCGCCGGCCCGGCCTACGCGAACTCGTTACTTCTGACGTCCATTGCCGCCTGCGTTGCTGTTCGGCGAGGCGTTGGCTCCCGCGTTGCCGCCGGCATTGCTGTTCGGCGAGGCGTTGGCTCCCGCGTTGCCGCCGGCATTGCTGTTCGGCGACGTGTTCCCTTCCGAGTTGCCTCCGGCTTTGCTGTTCGGCGCGGCGTTCGCCCCGGAGTTGCCGCCTGCGTTGCTGTTCGGCGCGGCATTCGCCCCGGAGTTGCCGCCTGCGTTGCTGTCCGCCGCAGACGAGACCTGGAATGCAAGCGAGTAGCTGTAGGCGGCCCTCCGCTGGGAGGTCGGGGGATTTGGCGGTGGGCTGGTGGATGGCGTCGATTCGGACGCAAGCGGGCTGGGAGGCCCCGCATGTCCGTTTCCCGGGCCACCGGCAGTGCCGTTGGCCCGGCCGGCACTGTTCACTTCGGGCTCGAGCCCCGGCGGGCCGTCCTGGGGATGCTCGCCGGTATTGCCGAGTCCGTTCCCGTTGTTCCCGTTGCCGGCGCCCGGGCTGGACGGCGGCGAGCCGTTCCCATTGCCGTTGCCAGGCGCCTGGGGTGGGCTGGCCGGGGGCGGAGCCTCTGGCGGCCCCCCGGGCGGATCGGCTCCGGGCGGGTGGGCCGGCGGCGAATCGACCGGAGGCGGATCAAGTGGAGGCGGATCAGCGGGAGGCGGAGCGGACGGAGGGACGTCCTCGGGTGGGCCCTGGGGGGTCCCGGTCTCGGCCGGAGTCGAGGCGTTGCCGCCCTGGCCGGAGGTATTCGGGGCCGCGTCGTGCTGGCTGCCGGGGCCAGGCACGCCTGGCCCGGTGGAAGCTTCTGAGGGGGCCGATGGGTGATCATCGGGCGGTGCGGCATCGTCCCTTTCGGGGCCGCCAACCGAGCCAGGATTCGGAGTCCCGCCGCCGTTGGCGGGGCCGGTGCCGGGATCGCCTTCGGGGAGGCCGGCACCCGGGTCGTCCGGGGGTTGGCTCAAGAGCAACAGCGGGCGGTCGCCCGGACGGAGGAGGTAGGTGTTGCCGGCGAACTGGACGATAGTCTCGCCTTCGAGAGCGACCAGGGACGAATACCATTCGTGCATGCTGACTTCGAGGGCGCCGGGACCGGTCATGCGGGCCACCCAGCGCTGGCCCCGGACTTCGAGCAGGGATTGCTGCGAGAGGATGTGGTGGGTACCGCCATCGAGCAGGAGCGCCAGCCGGTCGCCGGAAGAGGCGAACCGGAGAGCTGAGCCAGCCTCAAGGCCGACACGCACGTCTTTCCCGACGGCGACCCACGACGGGCCGGTCGCCTCGATGCGCTGGCCGGGTTCGGCGGTGGGACCTTCCACACCATCGACGGTGATCGAGCCGGATGCGGTCGCGACCCAGGTAGTCCCGGTTCGCGAGTCCTGCGGGTCGAGGATGTAGTTGGTGGCGGCGATGACAGCGGCAGCGACGCTCGCGCCGACGGGGACGGCGATCCAGCGTTCGGAGGCGATGTTACCGAAGCTTCGCCGGGGCACGTCCTGCGCGCCGAGTTCGGAGAAGATGCGGGCACGGAGGGCCTCACGCCGTTCGGGCGAGAGGGAGTGTGGAGCGGCGCCGTAAAGCGCCCGCTCAATATCGCGGAACTCGAAGGTGTTGTCTGGTTTACGGCGTAGCATCGCCCATCACCTTCCGCATCTGGCGCAGGGCCCGCATGAGCTGAGCCCGCACGGCGCCTTCGCGTTTGCCAAGAATGGTCGCAATCTCCTCGTGCGACTTGTTGCTGAAGTAGCGAAGCACAACGACCTGTCGCTGCTCCTCGGTCAGCGTTGCCAATGCCTGTTGCACCAGGCGCCGAACCTCGACGGGGTCGGACTCGGGCTCGGGCTGGCGTTCGTCGGAGATGTCGAACTCTACCATTGGAAGCGTGCGCTGGGAGGCCCGCCAATAGTCGCGCACTTCGTTTCGGGCGATGGTGAAGATCCAGCGACGGAAGGTGTGCGAACTGGGCCGGTAGCCCTTCGCCGAGCGCCATGCCTTCAGGAAGACGTTGGCCACCAGGTCTTCGGCGACGGTCTCGTTGCGGGTCTGGCCGCGGATGTAGCTGTACAGGTCATCCACGAGGAGGTTGTAGATTCGTTCGAAGGCCGCGCGGTCGCCGAGGGCGGCACGAGCCGCAAGCTCATCGAGTTCGAGAGCCTGGAGCCGATCCGCCTCGCGGAGATGCGGGAGGGAAACCGAATCCTGCAAGCGTTATCGCTCTCCCCTGCGAAGAAGACACCCCATCCGCCTTATGTACATGGTCAAGGGCCACCAGCGCCAGCCCCCGGGGACGGCGAGAACACGGATCTTACCGTATTCTGAGAGAGCTATGCCCGAACAGTACGCGGCGACCGACAAACGGACCGGACTCGAAGTGGCGGTAACGGGCGACTTCCCGCCGCATCACGACGACCGGATCAGAATTGCCCGGACGACGACCCTCTTCACCCGGCTGATGTCGACCATCCTGGCGACCGAGAACGAAACGGAGCGGCGCGAACGGTTCATGGCCATCGAGACGCAGCTCGAGCTCGCCGAGGCGCTGATTCGCCAGGACATGGAAGAGGTGCAGCGGCTGATGCGGGAGACCCTGGAGCGCATGGGCATCACCGCTGAGCAAATGGATGAGATGGCGAAGAAGCTGTTGGAACAGCTGCGAGAGGGCGGCGACGACCTTCAGTTCCCGCTGCCGGACGACCAGGGCTAAAGCGGCGGCACTGCTCCGGACCCGGATCGGTATGCCTGCAGCATGTCCCGGCCCATCGCCTCAAGGTCGGGCGGCGGGGCATCGGGGTTGAGGCCGGCCGCCACCTGCTGCCAGAGCTCGACGACGGCCGCAAGTTGCTCACGGTAGGTGAGCGCATACGCAACGCCGATGCCGGTGAGCGCGGCGCCGAGCGTTGGCTCGGCCACATCGCCACTGCGGGAGGCCGTCCAGGCGACCGACGTCGCCATGTGGTCCCACGGCCAGGCGAGCACGGTATGCGCGCGGTCGGCGAGGGACGCCTTGAACCCATCGGCGGTGCGGCGGGCGACAATATCGCCTTCGCGGCTGCCCGGGGCCAGGCCGCCAAAGTCCTGTGGGCGCGAGTAGACGCCGGCGCAAAGGAGCAGCCCGGCGTTGCTGCACACGCGTTCGAGCCGGGAGAAGGGCATGGCAGCGGTGGGCTCGCCGGCGCTGAACTGGCGGATGAGCCATTCGCCGAAGGTGGGCGCCGCCGGGGGCGCTTCGGAGGGCGGTATCTTGCGGCGGAACAGGTTCACTGGCTCGATGATGGAGGGGCCGGGCGGTCCGCGGGAATCGGGGAAAGGGAGGAATCGCGGGATTGTCTTCCCGGGGGAATAGCCGCACGTCATGCGGCTGTGTAAAATAGGTCAACGGGCTCCCATGAATGGGGGCCCGGAGTTGTGTTTGCCATGCCTATTGTCGTCGTCGTTGGCGGGCAGTGGGGCGACGAGGGCAAAGGCCGCATCGTCGATCTGCTCGCCCGCAAAGCCAAGGTCGTTGCTCGTTACAGTGCCGGGAACAATGCCGGTCATACGATCGTGAATGACCGCGGCGAATTCAAGCTGCACCTGGTGCCCGCCGGCATCTTCTACCCGGAAAAGACGTGCGTCATCGGCAACGGTGTCGCGGTGGACCCGGAAGTGCTGCTCGGTGAGATCGAGGGCCTCCAGGCGAAATCGATCGATACGAGCCGGCTCGTTTTGAGCGACCGCGCCCAGGTGATCATGCCCTGGCACCGGCTGCTCGATCAGCTCGAAGAAGCGCGGCGTGGCGACGCCGCCATCGGCACCACCGGCAAGGGCGTCGGCCCCTGCTTCACCGATAAGGTTGCGCGCCGGGGCATCCGCGTGGCGGACCTGCTCCGCGCCGAGGACCTCGTCCCGCGCATGCGGGCGGCGCTTGACTATCAGAACCGGGTGGTGACGTGCGTCTACGATGCGGAACCCATCAGGTTCGAAGACTGCTTCGACACCTACATCGAGTACGGGAAGCGGCTGGCGCCGTTTGTCGGCGACGTCCAGGAAATCGTGCTGGATGCCCACCGGCGGGGCGAGCACGTCCTCCTGGAGGGCGCCCAGGGATCGTTGCTGGACCTGGACCACGGGACCTACCCGTTCGTCACATCGAGCGTGCCCAGCAGCTCGAGCTCGGGCGCGGCCCTCGGCGTGGGCATCGGCCCCACGGACATCAGCCGGGTGGTCGGTGTCTTCAAGAGTTACTCGACGCGCGTGGGCAACGGCCCATTCCCGACCGAGCTCTTCGATAGCGTCGCTGACCAGCTGCGCGACCACGGCAAGGAGTTCGGACGGGGCGAGTACGGCACCACGACGGGGCGTCCGCGGCGGATCGGCTGGCTCGATGCGGTCGCGGCGCGCTATAGCGTGCGGTTCAACGGGCTGGCGGCGCTGGCACTGACACGCCTCGACGTGCTCGACGACATCGCGACGATCAAGATCTGCACGTCGTACGAACTCGACGGGGAGATCATCGATACGCTCCCGGCCCGGGAATCCGTCTTGAACAAGGTGCGCCCGGTGTATGAGGAGCTGCCCGGCTGGCAGACGCCAACCGAGCACGTCCGCAGCTTCGACGACCTGCCGCCCCAGGCCCAGGCGTTCATCAAGCGCGTGGAAGAGCTGCTCGGGTGCCCGGTGGACCTCATCTCGGTCGGCCCATCGCGGGAACAGGCCGTCATTGTGAACCCGATCTTCTAGAGTTCGGGACGGTCCGAAGACGGAGAAGCCCGGCCAGTGCTGGCCGGGCTTCTTGTTGTTCGCAGTGGTGGGCTACTACCAGCCGCGGGTGGCGAGCAGCTCCTTTTCGGCCAGGGAGGAGACGGCGATGCCGGGCATGGCCTTGCCCAGGCCGCGGCTCACGCGCGCAATCACGTCGGCATCCTGGTAGTGGGTTGTGGCCTCGACAATCGCCTTTGCCACAAGCGGCGGGTTCTCGGACTTGAAGATGCCGGAGCCAACGAACACGCCATCGGCGCCGAGGCGCATCATCAGGGCGGCATCGGCGGGCGTGGCCACACCGCCGGCGGCGAAGTTCACCACCGGAAGGCGGCCCTCGCGCTTCACCTGCTGGACGAGCGCGAGCGGGGCGCCAAGCTCCTTGGCGGCGGTATAGATTTCGTCGTCGGCCAGGGTCTGCAGGCGGCGGATTTCATCCTGGACGGTCCGCATGTGGCGGACGGCCTCGACGATGTCGCCGGTACCGGCCTCGCCCTTGGTGCGGATCATGGCGGCGCCTTCGCCGATGCGGCGGAGGGCCTCGCCGAGGTTGCGGCAGCCGCAGACGAACGGGACCTTGAAGGTGTGCTTGTCGATATGGTGGGCCTCATCGGCGGGGGTGAGGACTTCGGACTCATCGATGTAGTCGATCCCAAGCGCCTGGAGCACTTCAGCTTCGACGAAGTGGCCGATGCGGGCCTTGGCCATGACCGGGATGGTGACGGCGTTGATGATGCCGTCGATCATCTCGGGGTCGCTCATGCGGGCGACGCCGCCGTCTTTGCGGATATCCGAGGGGACGCGTTCCAGGGCCATCACGGCGCAGGCGCCGGCCTCTTCCGCGATTTTCGCGTGCTCCGGGGTGACGACGTCCATGATGACGCCGCCCTTGAGCATCTGCGCAAGGCCGACTTTGACGGCCCAGGTTCCAGTTTGCGACACGTTGAACTCCTTCGGAGCCGGCAGCCCCGGGATGTGGTACCCAGTGTATGGCCGATTCGCGGAGTGCCATAGGGCCACTTGTGCGAGTCCATACGGCACTGGCCGGGTGCCAGAAGGGGGAGTACGGCCTCCAGTCAGGCCCGGGGGGGAACGGCGCCGCGCATTCGCCCGGTCCATCCGCGGCGGGCCAGTGCGAGTTGCATGCCATTCCTCACACAACAGCCAGTAGTAAAGGCGCTCGGGGGTGGCCTAGACTGCGTTTATGGCAATCACGCGCCGCCCGCGGCCCATCTCACACACCGGCGAGCCAGTGAAGCTCAGCACCGATGCGCCACGCTTTGTCGGCCGGCGGGCTGATCTTGCCGGTCTGCAGGAGATGATCGCGCGGGCGAGCCGGGGAGAACCCTCGGCGGCCATCCTGGTTGGCGACGCCGGGGTCGGCAAGTCGCGCCTGGCGCGAGAGGCCGAGCTGTTCGCCGAGTCCGTCGGCGTGCAGGTCTGCCACGGGCGATTCGTCGAAGGCGGGCCCGTGCCCTACCTGCCGTGGAGCAGTGCCCTGCTGCCCCGGCTGGAGCGCGCGGGATTGCTCCGCGACAGCGAACTCGGGGGCCACGCGGAAGTGCTGCGCCAGCTGCTGGAGCCGCGAGGCGGCGCGCCGGTGCTCTCCGGCGGGCGGGAGCACGAAGCGCGGGTACTGGTCGCGCTCACTGCCGGTGTTGCCGCGCTGGCACGCTTCAGGCCGCTGTTGTTCGTCGTCGACGACCTCCACTGGGCGGACCCGGGCGGCCTGGAAGCGTTCAACCACCTCGTCCTGACGCTTTCGGACACCAGCAGCGAGCTGCGGCTCCCCGTGTGCGCCATCGCCACCTCGCGCGTGCCAGAGCCGGGCAGCACCGCGGAACGCGCGCTGGGGCGGATGGCGCGCGACCCGAAGGTCCGCGTGGTAGATGTCCGGCCGCTCTCTGAACTGGAAATGAACGAACTGCTCCGCGATGCGCTGGGGGCTCCGTGCGCGCCGTCGCTGCTGCACCACCTGGTCCGGACAACGGGCGGCAACCCGCTACTGCTGCACGAGACGCTCCGCCACCTCGCCGATGGCGGAAAGCTCATCGCGGGCCCGGACGGCGTGGCCGTCGTTGGAGACGCCGGCGGCATTCCCCTCCCGGCTGGGATTGCCGAAGCGATCGAGGCACGCATGGAAACGCTTTCGCCGGAGTGCTCCAGGCTGCTGTCGCTGGCGGCGATGATCGGCGACGAGTTCAGCCCACAACTTCTCGAACGAGTAGCCGAGCGCGACAGCGACCACGTGATGGCGCTCCTGGATGAGGCGTTCGAGGCGCGGTTTGTGGTGGATGGAAGCGAAGGATTCCGCTTCGCCCACCCGATGATGCGCCGGGTGTTCGAACAGCGCGGCAGCGCGGCGAGGCGGAGGCGGACCCACCTGTGGATCGCCGAGCGGCTGGCGGGCCCCGGGGGTCAGAAGGCCGCCAGCCCGCTGGAAGTCGCCTCCCACTGGCTTGCCGCGGGTGACATCGCGCCGGAGATGGTACGGGGGGAGTGGGCGGCGCGGGCGGGGGACCAGGCAATCGGCCTCTACGCCTGGGCGGAAGCGGCGAACTACTACGACGCGGCGCTCGCACTCGACGGGTACACCGAGACGCTGGACGCCCGGGAACTCGGGCGGATCGCCTTTGGGGCCGGGCTGGGCTACCAGCGGGCGATGGAGCCGGAGGCAGCGCGCGCGCGGCTGGACCAGGCCATCGAGCTGTTTCGCGAAGCGGGTGACCCGGAGGGCTGGGGGCGGGCACTTTCGCAGTGGATCCGGGTGGTGAATGGGCATGGCAGCGTGGCCCTGGGGCGCCCGGCTGACGCATCCCGCTTCGAGGCGTTCGTGGAAGCCGTGGGGGACTCCACGCCGGAAAGCCTTGGCTGGGTGTTCGAAAACTGGGCCGAGTCGCTCTACATCGCGGGGGACCCCGGGGCTGCCGTGTTCGCCGGGCGCGCCCTGGAGATGGGCAAGGCAGCCGGGGACATGGAGCTCTGCGCGCTCGCCGCGAACGCGCTCGGGCTCTGGGCGCAACAGCAGCTGGCCTGCCATGAAGCGCTCATGTATTTCGATGAAGCGGAAGCGTACGGGAAGCAGGCACGCGACCCCTGGTACCAGAGCTGGACGCGGCAGGGTTCGCCCCGCTTGCTCGCCGCGCTCGCCAGGCTCGAAGAGGCGGAGGAGGTCACGGCGGAGGTAGCGCGGGCAGCGACGCGCTCGGCGAACTGGGCCACGCACGCCGCGCTGTCCGCATCGAGCGCACACGTGACAGCGATTCAGGGCGACTTCCTCCGGAGCGACGAGGCGGCGGCCGACGCCCAGATGTACCTGAACCGGTCGGCCCACTCAATCACGCCGATCCTGCTGTACTACACGGTGGCGGGCACGCGCATCGCGCGGGGCGACTGGGAGGGAGCGTTCGACGCGGTGGAGATGGTGCAGGCGTCGGGCGGGTCGCGGGCTTCGTGGCTGCTCCAACAACTGGTCTCGGCGGCGGCGGGCAACCGCGAGGGAGCCGAGGCGGAGATCGCCGCCCACCCGGGCTGGGCGCACTGGCAGTCGCGGGCTGACATGTTCTCGTTGCCGTTGTTGAGCCAGCGGATGGAGCTGGCCAGCGAACTGGAGTCGATGGAGCTTGCCCGGATCACGGTGGGGCCGTTGGAGGCGGCCGTGCGCGGAGGACTGGCGTTCTGCACGGGGATGCCGTATTCGCTCCGGCGCGAACTGGGGGTGGGCTACCGGCTCCTCGGGCGGCTGGACGAAGCCGAATACGTGCTCGAACGCGCCATCGAGGAGACGCGCGCCGCGACAGCGCGGCCCGAACTGGCCCGAGCGCAGTTCGAACTCGGCCGTGTGCTGCTGGCCCGAGCGGAGGGCCCTGATGTGGACCGGGCGGCGGTAGCGCTGACCGCGGCCTTTGCGCTGGCCGAGGAGCTCGGCATGCGGCCGCTGCGGGAGCGAGCAGGCAGCCTGCTCGCCGGGAGAAGCGGCGCCCAACCGCTGACGGCCCCCACACCTTCGCTTTCCGAGACCGACACGGATGTCCTGCTTGCGATGGCCCGGGGCGACGCGACCCAGGCCATCGCCGACCGGCTCCTGTTGAGCGCGCGCACGGTGGAGCGCGCCAAGCGGCGGCTCGCGAGCGACCTGGGGGTCCGCGGGCGGGCGGCGGCGGCGGCCTTTGCCGAGGCGCACGGTCTCTCCATCGACCTGCAGGCGGGCCGTCCAACCCTGCTGGAAGAACTGCCGGCGCCCACGCCAGGACGGCTGCGGGTCATGCTGTTCGAGGACATCGTGGAATCGACGCCGCTCAATGAGCTACTCGGTGACCAGCAGTACGTCGAGTTGCTCACGCGCCACGATCGGCTGGTGCACGGGACGATCCGGCAGCACGGCGGGGCGGTGGTGAAGCACACGGGCGATGGCGTATTCGCATCGTTCGATTCGGCCTTGCAGGCGCTGGAAGCCTGCCGCCAGATCGCGGCCGCGTTCCCGATCGCTCTCCCGGATTCGGCGGGGCACCCACTGGCGATTCGCGTGGGGCTCCACGCGGGCGAGCCGGTGGCGACCGATTCGGACCTCTTCGGCCTGGCGGTGACGCTGACGCGGCGGATCTGCGACCGGGCGCGGGATGGGCACGTGCTGGTCTCCGAGTCGGTCCGGGCGCTGGCCGACGGGACCGGGTTCCGGTTCCGGCCGGCGGGACGGTACAGCCTGAAGGGGCTGAGCCAGCGGCACCAGCTCTATGAGCTTGCGTTCGAAGCCAGCGGTGATTAACCCGGGAGTGTGACCGGGGCCACAGAAGGCTCTTGACATCCGGCGCGGGCGGGCCGATGGTGTTGCCTCCGCAGATGCGGGGGATACCGGGGGAGGATTTCACGTGCCCATACCTATGCCAACTGTTGTGGCGAAGGGGTCGACGGCCCTCGCCCTTGACGCCCGCTACTCAACCCCGGAGGGGCGCTGGGCCAGCCTGCAGGCGCTGCGAGCTGCGGCTGCATCGGGCCAGACGGGCATGGATGCCGCCGCCACAACCGGCAGCCTGCCGCCAAACGAAATTTCGCATCTCAAAGATCACTGGTTCGATGAAAAGAAGGACCACTGGATGGTGCTGAAGCCACAGCTGAAGAAGTCGTGGCTCATGCCCGGCGTCTACTTCGAGTACGAACCGAAACAGCCCGAGCTGGACTACGGCGCCCGTGTCCTGACCGCCGGGCTCATCCAGGCGCTCGAGTGCTCGCTGGGGCTCAGCGGACCAAACGACGAGCCACCGCTGAAACGCGATAGCGCAGGCAACGTCCAGAAGAACGCCAACGGGCTCGACATGGTCGACACAGCAGCCGCGAACCGGTGCCTGCCGATCGATGTGTACTGGGTGTGCGGAAAGCTCGATGGTTTCGAGGTCCAGGTCAGCTGGAACGAACAACAGGTGACCTGCTTCATCCTCACGCCGCAGGTTGCAGCGGCGGCGGACGTGTTCCAGCAGACATACCCGGCTGGAGACCTTACCGCACTCAAGACGGCCAAGGGCAAGACCAAGGGGATGCTGGTGACTACCACACTGAAGGGCGCCTCGGCGCCGGGGACGATCATCCTGGCAAGGGACGAAGGCGGCGTGAATGCCCACCCATTGCCCCCCGCCACAACCACGGGAGGTACGCAATGAACCCCGACGCCCGGGACATGAGCCCCATCGAGAGAAAGCTGGTGGAGTCGACCAGCGGCGTCGAGTTCCTGGGCCTGGAGGGACACCACGCGACGGCGCACCTCACGTTTTCGGGCGATGGGCATACGTGCATTGCCTGGACGCTCCGGGCGCAGCACGGCCAGGAGGCCCGCATCACGCGAGCGCGGATCCAGGGCCGGCAGACGTTCCTCGGCTGGCACGAGACCGGCAGGCAGGTCGAGATCCCGGTGGTGAGCGTGTGCCGGAGTAACGACCCGATGGCGGCGAACGCCGGCGACTGGCACCACCACTGGGACCGGCTCGGGGCGCTCGCCCAGATCGGCGTGCGGGCGGTGGGAAGGCCGGTGTTACGCGCAGACAACGCGCTGGACGTGCCCGAGTCCTAGCCTGGCACGGGACCTGGCGCCTGTCCGTTCGCAGCGCTTTCGGCGGCGATGACCCGGGCGCCTAGCCGGGCCGCCCCTGCCCGGTAACAATGGGTGTAATGCCACAACGCCCAGACACCGGTGACCCCATCGCTCCGATCCTCGAGTTCCTCACGAAAGAAGCTGAATCGGGGGGCTGGCGGCGCTGCTCCATCACGCCCGCGCGGGGCAGCGCGCCCTGGGACCGGCTCGTCGCCCACCCGGTGCGGCTCGGGCGCGGCCCCGCCATCAAGCTGGTGACGCGGTCAGGAAAGAAGGAGACGACCGCGACGGTGGCGATCGCCGACTGGCCGGACCGGCTGATGCAGCTCATCGGCACGGGGGCGGTGAACCTGAACGTCATCGCGCCGGACTTCGAATGGCACGCGAGGCGCACCCGCGATGGGAAGTGGCTCGTGAGCAAGGGCCGGCCGTCGCTCGAGCGGGAGCAGCCCCAGCAGCTCCCGCCCCACGACCGCCTCCGGGGGCGGGCGCTTTCGGAGACCAACCCGCAGGTCCAGGCGCTGTTCATCGAGACGGGCCTGTACAGCAAGAACGGGGTGTTGCTGGGCGATGCCGCGGGGAAGCATCGCCAGGTCCAGCACTACCTGGAGTTGTTACGGCCGATGCAGCTCTGGCAACGCGGCCAGGCGGTGCGCGTGGTGGATGCCGGCTGCGGGAAGTCGTACCTGAGCCTGGCGCTGTACCTCTGGGGCGAACTGCGGCGCACACCTATCGAGCTCATCGGCATCGAAGCCAACCCGGAGATCGTGGGGCCGGTCGAAGCGAGCGCGCGACGGCTGGGATACGAGCGGGCGACCTTCCGGGCCCAGCCCATTCGCGAGTTCACGGAAGCCTGGCGGGAGCCGGTGGACCTCCTGGTGAGCCTCCATGCCTGCGATACGGCGACCGATGAGGCGCTGGCCGCCGGGGTGCGGCTGGGGGCCGAGGCCATCGTGCTGGTGCCGTGTTGCCACCAGGAGCTGGCGGACCAGGTTGAAGCGAACCAGAAAGCGGGGACGCTCCCCGCGGCGGATACCTGGGCAGCGGTCCTCGCGAGCGGGCTTCAGCGTCACCGCCTGGCCGACATCGTGACTGACAGCCTGCGGGCTGCCGCGCTGGAAGCGCTGGGATACCACGTCGATGTCGTGGAGTTCGTCTCGCCCGAGGCGACGGCGCGCAACCTGATGCTGCGGGCGGAGCGCCGCACCCCGGGCGATGCGCAGTTGCAGGCGGCGGCGCGCGCGTACGACCGCTACCGGGCGCTCGCAGCCGAGTGGGGTGTCCGGCCCGCGCTGGAGGGGCTGCTGGGTGAGATGTGGCCCCCGCGGGCGCTGGACCCCGTGCCGGGCATGCAGCGGGCCACCGCGCCGTGAATGTCTACCCATCGGTGATGGAGCTGGTGGGGAACACGCCGCTGGTGGAGCTGCGGTCGCTCTCTCCGAAGCCGGGCGTGCGCATCTTCGCGAAGCTGGAGGGCCAGAATCCCACCGGCAGCATCAAGGACCGGATCGTGCTGCGGATCCTGCGGGAGGCGCGGAAGTCGGGAGCGCTGGAGCCCGGGCAGCGGATCGTCGAAGCATCGACGGGGAACACCGGGGTAGCGCTGGCGCTTTTCGGGCGAATGCTGGGGCACCCGGTGGATGTCTGCGTGCCGGACAGCGTGTACCCGGAAATCGAGCAGCTGCTGCAGGTGTACGGGGCGCGGGTGCACCGGGTACCGCGGCAGGCAGGGATCAAGACGGCGCGGGAGGTGGCACTGGTGGTCGCGCGCGAGGAAGGGGCGTACTACCTGGGCCAGTTCGACAGCCCATCGAACGTGCGCGCGCACTACGAGACCACGGGCGCCGAGATCCTGGCGGACCTGGATGGCGCGGGGCCGGTCGACGTCCTTGTCGCCGGGATGGGGACGGGCGGGACGATCAGCGGTGTGGGCCGCCGCCTGAAGGAAGCGAACCCCTCGTGCCATGTGTTCGGCGTAGAGCCGCGGCTGGGCGTGCATGTGCAGGGGCTGAAATCGTTGGACGACGGGTTCATCCCGCCTGTGCTCGATGAGTCGGTGCTGGATGGGAAGATCATCGTCGGGAACCGGCACGCGTTTTCCCATGCGCGCCGGGCGATGCTGGAGGAGGGGATCTTTGGGGGCATCAGCAGCGGGGCCGTGCTCCACGCGGCTCTGCGGGCGGCGAGCCGGATCGAACGGGGCAACATCGTCGCGATCTTCGCCGACGGTGGCTGGAAGTACCTGGGCACGGACCTCTGGCAGTCGGACGACCTGGACGATGCCGGCATCGAGGCACACGAAGACCCGCTGGACGACATCCTGTGGTGGTAGCGGAAGGCCGGCCCGGGGCATAATCGCTCCACTCTTACCCAGGCAGGCCGAACCCAATGGCAGCATTCACCTCGAATGGCGTTTCCATCAACTACATCGACGAAGGCCAGGGGCCGCCGGTGGTGCTCGTGCACGGTTTCGCGAGCAGCCTGCACGGGAACTGGCGGGCAACCGGGATCGTGGATGCGCTGGTGAAGTCGGGCAGGCGCGTGGTGGCGCTCGATTGCCGGGGGCACGGCCGCAGCGGCAAGCCGCACGACCCGGAGGCCTACGGCGGGACGAAGATGGCGGACGACGTCCTCGCGCTGATGGACCAGCTCGGCATCCAGCAGGCCGACCTGATGGGCTACAGCATGGGAGGCGGGATCTCCGCATCGCTGCTGGTCCGCCACCCGGAGCGTTTCAAGACGGTCATCCTCGCGGGGATCGGGGATGGAATGCTCAGCGGCGGGCCACGGCGGACCGGGTTGGCCGAAGGCATGGAAGCGAAAGACGCGAGCGAAGTGCAGGACGCAACCGCGCGCGGATTCCGGCAGTTCGCCGAGCAGAGCGGAAACGACCTCGGCGCGCTCGCGGCCATGCAACGCTCCGCGCGCGCGCCGCTCGATGCGCCGAAGCTCGCCGGGGTGCGCCTGCCGGTGCTGGTGCTCATCGGCGCGGAGGACACGCTGGCGGGGCCGGCAGACCGGCTGGCCGCGGCGATCCCGGGGGCGCGCCACGCAGTCGTGCCGGGAGACCACCTCAGCGTGTTTCAGAAGCCCGGCTACACGGCGGCGGTCGTCTCGTTCCTGGACGAGGTGTCACCCGTCTGAGGCCGGCCCCTGGAGGTGCGGTTCGTTCTCGTCGTGCATGCCGATGCGCTGGCCGACGAACACGGCAAGGCCGAAGGCGAGGCCAAACGGGAGCCCGAGCATCATCGCGGGGATGATGGTGACGAAGATCGATGGGCGTTCCGTGAGCGTGAACGCGATCGCCCCCGCCGAGTGGAAGCTACAGGCGACCTCGCCGTCTGACTCGACCGGTTCGATGGTGATGGTGGTGCCGGGGCGGATGAGCGCGCCGCCGATGTAATGTTCGGCCTCGTCGTTATTGGTGATGGTGAGTTCGCCGGTGCGTCCAAGGTCGAGGTTGGCGGGGATCCCCGGGGCCGGTTTGCCCTCAGCGATGAGGGCCGCGGTCCCAAGGGGGATGACGAGATCCTTCAGGTCATCCTTGCCGACCGGTTCGAGGAGCCACCACCAGAAGACGCTCACGAGCCAGCCGACGGCGATGCCGCCGGCCGCCCACAAAATCCAGTGTCTCACCGCCGGGGAAAGCTTCATGTCTCCCAGTGTACCGGCTTACTTGACGAGGTAGAGCGCCGGGTAGAAGAACACCCAGACCACGTCGACAAAGTGCCAGTACATTACGGCGCCGGCGAGGGGCCAGTGATCCTTGCTGGAGTAACGGCCGCGGAGGAACTGGACCCAGACGAGGACGAGGATGCCGATGCCGCTGACGACGTGGCTGGCGTGGATGCCCGTCATCGTGAAGAAGAGGGTGCCGAATGCTTCGTTGCGGTGGAAGTGGGCGATGCTCCATTCGTAGGCAACGCCGCCGGTGAAGAGGACGCCGAGGGCGATGGTGGCGATGAGGCCCCAGTTGGCCAGCTTCCGGTTGTCATGCTCGATGGCGGTTTCGGCCGTGAAGGCGGTCACCGAGCTCAACAGCAGGATGATCGTGATCCCCAGGCCGAGGAGCTGGTCCAGCTCTCCGCGCTCGATGCCCTCGAGGAAGAAGCGGGCGCTGAGGAGCAGGCCGAAGAGGACGCACTCGGAGAAGAAGAAGAGCCAGAGCCCGGCCCGGTTGAGCTTGAGGTGGTCGTGGACCGCATGGTAGGTCTCAGTCGGGGCAACAACCGCCATTAGTGGGCCTCCTCAACCCGCCAGAGGCGGTAGACGTGCATGAAGTAGTAGACGATGAGGGCCGCTTTGCCGAAGGCGGCGAAGCTCAGGCCGATGAAGCGGATGGTGTCGTGGTCGAAGTTCACGGCGAAGACGTACTCAACGATGGTCAGGATCGCCAGGATGATGGCGACGATGAGACCGGTTTGCATTGCCTTTTGCATCGATAGGTCTCCTTACTGCCCGCCGCCGGCGGTGCCCGCCGCCGGGGCGCTCGCGATGGCGTTCGGGAAGACACCGTGGACTGACCCCGGCACGCCGTAGTCGTAGGGGTGGCCCTTGATGACGGGCTGTTCGGGGAAGTTTTCGTGGGGTGGGGGCGATGACACCTGCCACTCGAGGGTGCGTGCGCGCCAGGGGTTCGATTCGGCCACCGGCCCGCGGATCCAGGCGTTGATCATGTTGTAGATGAAGACGAGGAACGAGAGGCCCAACAACCACCCGGAGATGCTGACCAGCATGTTCAGGTTGTCCAGCGACTCGGGGAAGTCAGCGACGCGCCGGTTCATCCCCTTCACGCCCGGGAGGTGCATGGTGAAGAAGGTGAGGTTGAAGCCGATGAACATCCACCAGAAATGGAGCTTCGCCAGGGTTTCGTTGTACATCCGGCCGGTCATCTTCGGGAACCAGTAGTAGATGCCGGCGAAGAGGGCGAAGATCTCGCCGCCGACGATGGTGTAGTGGAAGTGCGCGACCACGAAGTAGGTATCGTGAAGGTGGATATCGGTCGGCACATCGGCCAGGAAGATGCCCGTCACACCGCCGCAGGCGAAGTTGAAGATGACGGCCATGGCGAAGAGCATCGGCGTCTGGAGCCAGAGCTTGCCCATCCAGATGGTCCCGAGGGCTGAGAGGAAGACCAGGCCGGTGGGGATGGAGATGAGCTCGGTGGCGACCAGGAACGGGCCATGGAGATAGTTCGGCATGCCCGAGGTGAACATGTGGTGCGCCCAGACAACCCCGCTGAGGCCGAGAATCCCGAGGAACGCGCCGACGGCATAGCGGTAGGCGAAGAGCGGTTTCCGCGAGAAGTGGCTGATGACTTCGAGCGCGATGCCGAACCCGGGGATCACCATGATGTAGACAGCCGGGTGTGAATAGAACCAGAAGACGTGCTGGTAGAGGAGCGGGTCGCCACCGGCCTCGGCGTTGAAGAACGCCATCCCGGCGACGCGGTCGAGCATGATCATGAGGAGAGCGACCGCGAAGCCCTGGGTGTAGAGGAGTGCCAGCCACGACGTCACGAACATCGACCAGACGAAGATGGGCAGGCGGCCCCAGGTCATCCCGGGGGCGCGCATGAAGATGATGGTGATGAGGAAGTTCAGGCCGCCAAGGATGGACGTAAGACCGAACGTGATGATCGCGAGGTCAAAGAGGATTTGCGAACTGTTGGTTGTGGTGGAGAGCGGCGGGTAGGCGGTCCAGCCGGTTTCGATGCCGCCAAGGAACGGGGTGGCCAAAAGCGCCACGGCGACCGGCGGGATGAGCCAGAAGGTGAGCGCATTGAGGCGCGGGAACGCCATATCGTCGGCGCCGATCATGAGCGGGACGGCGTAGTTGCCGGTGCCGCCGATGACAGAGGCGACGGCCACGGCAATCATCAGGATGCCGTGGAGGCCCATGGCGCCGTTGTACTGGCTATGGGAGATGAACTGCATGCCGCTGGAGGCGAGCTCGAGGCGCATGCCAAGTGCGATCGTGCCGGCGAGAAGGAAGACGACGACGAAGGTCACCAGGTACTGGATGCCGATGACCTTGTGGTCGGTGTTGAACGTGAAGTAGCGCTGCCAGCCGGGGGCCTGGCGCTGGTAGGTCTTCAGGCCGAACCACTCACGGCTCCAGGTGCCCCACATGCCGATGCCCATGAGCCAGCCGATCACGCCAAGAACGTAGCCGCCGACGATGTTGATCTCGCCACCCCAGGCATCGGGATAGCCGAGCATGGCGCGGAGCACGGCGACGAAGCCGAGTCCCAGGTAGAAGCCGATCATCCCCAGGCCGGCGGCGCCAGCCACGGATTTCAGAGCATGCATTCGTCAGTTCCCCCCCTGGTTCAGGCTGGCGAGCCAGCTCTGGAATTCCCCTGGCTCAACCACGCGTATCGGGAACATCATGGCGGCGTGGTCGAGGCCGCAGAGCTCCGCGCACTGGACCCGATAGGCCTGGTCGCTGGCGTAGTCGCCGAGCTTGTTCGGCTTGACCGTCACGTAGGTGGTGCGCCCCGGGATCGCGTCGATCTTCATGCGGAAGGCCGGGATCCAGAGGGAGTGCACCACATCAATCGCGTTGATTTCGAACTTGATGGAAGTCTCGTTCGGGAGGACGAGTTCCTTCCCGGCAGCGACGCTGACCTGGGTGCCGTCCGGATACTCAAAGAGCCACTGCCACTTGAAGGCGGAGGCCTTGATGATGACTTCGGCGTCCTGGTCGCCCCAGCCACTGGCGCCCCTGTCGCCCTGTTGGAGCTCGGCCAGACCCGTGAGGCCCGGGTAGATCATGACGAAGATGGCCAGGCACCCTGTGACCGCGAGCCACGCACGCGGGAACCAGCCATGGCCGCGCATGGCCGGCCCATCCTCGGCCGGGACGGCCGTGCGGATGCGGAATTGCAGACCGGCGTAGATGAGGACCGCGAACACGAACGTCATGACCGGCACCCCCAGCAACAGGAGGAACCGGAAGATGTCGTCGAAGTCCTGTGCCTCGTGGGAACCCACGGTTGGGTACAGATCAGCGATAACGAGGAGTTCGCCCACCGCGGTCAATACGACCCACAGCAGGCCGGCTGTGATGAGATGCCTGACGTGCAAAACCTGCGCTCCCTGGCCGGCGAGGCTGAAAGATCGTGCGGTGGCTCCCCATTCCGCCGCCGCAGCGGTGCGCATTCTGTCGCTTACGGCGTTTTAATTGCAATGGGTATGCAGCTTTGGACGGCCCGCTCACCGTCCCGCTGGAATCTGGCCAAGTTTTCGGGCTATACCGCCTTCGACGTAAGCTCTGAATCCCCTACTATTCTCCATGAGGTAAAGACATGAAGGTCCGCGAACGCACCGGCCTCATCCCCGCCGCGGCATAAAGGCCGCAAGGGAGCTGCCCAGCAGCACCAACCCGGGCGACGGCCCCGGTGTACTCCCTGTGCGCCCATCGAACCCTGTCCGGCGGCGAGCGGAACTCCCCGGCGGCCGCGAGTCACGCGCTTGCCGGGGTCCCCAATCAGCAGGAGTCTCATCGCGTGCGTTCGCGTCTTTTCACCGGCCTGTGGGCCCAGCCTGACTTCGTCCGCCTCTGGGCGGGCAGCTCGGTCTCTGTTTTCGGGTCGCTTATCGGCGGCCTTGCGCTGCAGTTCACCGCGATCCTGTGGCTCGATGCCTCGGCGGCGGAGGTAGCGATCCTCGCGGCCAGCCAGCTCGTCCCTGGCTTCCTGGTGAGCATCGCGGCGGGCGTGTGGGTTGATCGCCTGCGCCGGCGGCGAATCATGATCGCGGCCGACCTGGGGCGCGCGGCCGCCCTGTTCAGCGTCCCAATTGCCGCTGGCTTCGGCGGACTGACGATGGCGCAGCTGTACGCCGTGGGGCTGGTGGTGAGCACGCTCGCGGTCTTCTTCGATTCGGCCTACCAGTCGTACCTGCCGACCCTGGTGCAACGCAAAGACCTGATCGAGGGCAACGCCAAGATGCAGGGCACCGCCTCGGCGATCGAGGTGGTGAGCTTCTCCATCAGTGGCTGGCTCGTCCAGCTGCTGCGGGCCCCGGGCGCCGTGGCGATCGACGCGGCCTCGTTCGTGTTCTCGGCGTTCTTCGTGTGGCGCATCCGCACGCCTGAATCCGCGCCGCCCTCACCCGAAGAACGGACCGGCTTCCTCGTCGAGGCGGCGGAAGGTTTCCGGGTGGTGTTCCGCGACCGGCTGCTGCGGCCGATCGCGCTCGCCACGGCGGCGCAGTCGCTTGCCTCGCAGATCATCAGCGTGTTGTTCCTGCTCTACCTGAGCGGAGAGGTGGGGTTCGAGCCCGGCGTGCTGGGCATGATCTTCGCGGTTGGCGGAGTGACGTCGGTGGCGGGAGCGTGGGTCGCGAACCGGGGAATCCTGTTGTTCGGCGGCGTGGGGCCGACGATTGCCGTCTCGGCGCTCTTCCGCGCGGGCGGGGCGCTGTTCATGCCGCTCTGCACCGATGCCGGGTGGCTCGGGGTGAGCTTCCTGATCGCTAACCAGCTGGTGACCGACCCCTTCTGGACGATGTTCAACATCCACGACGTGAGCCTCCGCCAGTCGATCACGCCGGAGCGTGTGCAGGGCCGGATGTTCGCGAACTTCCGGTTGCTGGAGTTCGGCTTCGCACTGGCCGGGACCGCGGCGGCAGCCGCGCTCGGGGCGACGGTGGGCCTGCGGGCGGGGATGTTCGCGGCCTGCGGGCTGATGTTTGTCTCCGTGGGCATCCTGGCAGCCTCGCCGGTGATTCGGGTGAAGCGGGCGCCTCCACAGGCACTGGCCGAGGAGGTGGCCTGAGCGTGGCCCACAACGCGAAGCGCCCTCTTTCGAGGGCGCTTCGGAGTTCCGTGGCCGGTGCCGTGCCTAGCGGGAGCCGCGCATGCGCGGGTCAAGCACGTCTCGCAGTGCATCGCCAAGCATGTTGAACGAGTACACGGTGAAGAAAATGATCAGGCCCGGGAAGATGGCCAGGTGAGGGGCCTGGACGAGCCGTTCGCGGGCTTCGTTCAACATCCGTCCCCAGGAGGCGGTGGGCGGCTGCACACCGTAGCCGAGGAAGGCGAGGGATGATTCCACCAGCACCGCGCTACCCACCTGGATCGATGCGCCGATGATGAGGATCGGGAACACGTTCGGGGCGACGTGCCGGAAGATGATCCGGAAGTCGCTCGCCCCGACGACGCGGGCCGCCTCGACGTACTGGTTCTGTTTGGCTGAGATTGCGGCGCCGCGGATGACGCGTGACGAACTCAAGGCGACCAGCGAGCCGACGGCCAGCACGATCCGCAGGTTGACCGGGATCTGCTGGAGGCTTGTGACCACCAGGATGATGAAGATGAGGCCAGGAAGGGCGATGCCGACATCGACCACGCGCTGGATGAGGGTATCGAACCAGCCGCCGTAGTAGCCGGAGACGACGCCGAGGATCAGCGCGACGGTTGAACTGATGGCGACAACGCCAAAGCCGATCATGATCGAGTTACGGGTGCCGTAGACCATGCGGGTATAGAGGTCGCGTCCCTGCTGGTCGGTGCCGAACCAGTGCGCGGCCGAGGGACCCTGGTAGCGGTCCAACAGGGCGCTCGCGTTCGGGTCCAGCGTGGTAAAGATCTGCGGCACCAGTGCCATGGCGATGAGCACCAGGACGATGACGGCGCCGAACGTGCCAAGGGGCTTGTGTTTGATGAAGTTGATGGTGCTGCGGCGCAGGCGCTGCAGGAACGTCACCTCAGGGCGAAGCGCATATGCATCGAGGACTCGCGCGTCAGTTGCCATTTACGAGTACCTGATCCGGGGATCGATGACGGAGTAGAGCATGTCTACCCCAAGGTTTGCAAAGACCACGACGATCGCGACGATGATGTTGATGCCCTGGATGACCGGGTAGTCCTTCGAGTCGATCGCGGAGATGTAGTACCGCCCCATGCCCGGGATGGAGTAGACGGACTCGATGATGACGGTGCCACCCACGAGGACGGGCAACTGGAGGCCGACGACGGTGACCACCGGGATGAGCGCGTTGCGCATCGCGTGGCGGACGATGATGACACGTTCCTGGAGACCCTTGGACCAGGCAGTCCGGATGTAGTCCTGGCGGAGGGTCTCGAGCATGGTGGAGCGGGTGAACCGCATGACGCTGCCAGAGAGGCCGCCGCCGAGGATGATCGACGGCATCAGCATGAGCTTGATGTTGCCGATCGGGTTATCCGTGAACTCGATGTAGGTGGCTGGCGGGACTCCCCATTTGAAGTAACGCCCGGCCATGCTGATGAGGAGGATGGCAATCCAGAAGCCGGGGGCCGCGAGCAGGCCGATGGCAAAGCTGCGGCCGGCATAGTCGGCCCAGGTATCCTGGCGGATGGCGGAGATGATCCCGATGGGCACCGCAATGATGAGGGAGAAGATGATGGCCATGAAGCCGAGCTGGAAGGTGACGGGCATCCGGTTGCTGAGCTCGCTCGTGACCGTGCGCCCGCTAATGAGCGACTCGCCCATGTCGAACTGAACGATGTCGCCCAGCCAGCGGACATACTGGCTGACGATGTTTCCTTCGAGGCCGAATTCTTTCCGGATGGCCTCCTTCACTGCCGGGTCGGACGCGCCGTAATCACCGGAGATAAGGTCCAC
Source organism: Dehalococcoidia bacterium (assembly GCA_003104995.1). GTDB lineage: Bacteria > Chloroflexota > Dehalococcoidia > Tepidiformales > Tepidiformaceae > Amarobacter. Next base: position 43,654 of record PQAO01000023.1, on the reverse strand, counting down.
GATGTCGCCGGGGACAGCCCGGACGATGACGAAGACCACGAAGGAGACGCCGAGAAGCGTCGGGACCATCAGAAGGAGGCGGCGGAGGAGATAACGCTGCATGGGACCGGCTCCAATCGACGGAATGAGGGGGTGGATCCACCAGCAGTGAGTCCACCCCCAAGTGGGTGCCATTATGCAGGATGCAGCGGTTCTACGCCTTATCGAGCCACCGGTATGGAATGGTCTCTGTGCCGCCACCGTACGAACCGGGGACGGTCTGGACATCGATGTTCTTTACCCAGCCCTGGTAGCCGGCCCAGCCGGTGCCGGCGCCCGCGTTGCTGGGGATGTAGTGCATCTTCTCGGCGTTCTTGCGCTGGATTTCGAAGAAGAACTCCTTGCGCTTGGCCGGGTCGAGCTCCCGCTGCTGCTTGGCGGCCAGCTCGGCCAGCTCGGCGTCGACGATCTTCGAGTGGTTCGACGGGTTGTCCGTGAACATGCGGTTCGGGTAACTGCCGCCCTCGGGGAACGGCGTCTCATACCCGAAGGCGATGCCCTTGAAGTTCCCGACGAAGGTCTGGGTGATGTACTTGGAGGCGTAGTCCTGGACTTCGGTGGTCGTCTTGATCCCGATCTCGTTCAGGAACGAGATGTGGGCCTCGGCGATGGCGTTGAAGGTCGCGCCGTAGCGGTTGGCGGTGTACTGGTAGACGGCGTCGAAGCCGTTGGCAAAGCCGGCGGCGGAGAGCAGGGCCTTGGCCTCGGCCACGTTGTACTCGAAGAACTTCTTCGATTCGCCCTGTTCCGCGCCCTGCGGGTCGAGCCAGAAGCGCTGCATGCCGGCCGGGATCAGGTTGTTCCAGCGCTCGCTGACCGCCAGGCCCTCGGCCTTCAGCTTCTTCACGTTGTAGCCGAGGTCCATCAGGCCGGCGCGGTCGATCGCCATCGAAACGGCCTGCTTGACGCGGGGGTCCTTCGCCCAGGGCGAGGCCGGGTCCGGGTCGAAGTAGACGAAGCTGAGGAGCTGGGAGACTTCACCATAGAGGTTGATGCCGGGCATCGACTTCTTGATGTTGACGATGTCCTCGGCGGTGATGCCGGTCGAGTCGGTGTTGCCCGCCTGGAACTGGGCGATGCGGTTCGCGTACTCCGGGATGATGGCGCTTTCGACGGCATCCATCAGCGGGTAGCCGGGGACGTGCCACTCCGGGTTCTTCTTGAACTTGAGCGCCACGCTCGGGGTGTAGCTGTCGAGCATCCAGGGGCCGGAGCCAATGGCCTGCTTCGTCGGGTCGAATCCGCCATCGGACTCGGTCGGCATGATCCAGAAGATGTTCGCGTCGGCCAACACATCCAGGAAGGCCGCGTTCGGCGACTTCAGGGTGAACTTAACCGTTGTGGCGTCCGGGTACTCGACCTTGTCGACGAAGGACACCTGGGCGCGGTTCGTGTTCGTTTCGGCGGTCGCGCGGCCCCAGGAGTACTTGACGTCGTCGCTGGTCACGGCGCGGCCGTTCACGGGTGCGACATTGTGGAACTTGATGCCCGGGCGCAGCTTGATCGTCCAGGTGAGTCCGTCGGGGCTGGTTTCGGTCGACTCAGCGAGGTCGCCCACCGGCTGGAGGTCGGACTGCTTGACGCCGGGGCCGGAGTTGTATTTGAAGAGGCGGCTGTAGACGTAGGCCGAAAAGCCCTTCGTCAGGAACGAAAGGTTGCCATACGGGTCGATGGTCGGCGGGTCGCCGGCCTGGTCGGCCTTGTAGGTACCGCCCCGCTTGACGCCGGCAAATGGATCGACCGGCGTGGGCGTGGTGCCCGGAGCGGAGGTTGCCGTCGCCGGGGATGTTGCCGTGGCGATGCCCCCGCCGTTGTCGTCGTCGTCGTCATCATCGCCGCAACCCACGAGCGCGAGGCCCGCGGCCCCGGCGCCGGTCGCAACGGCGCCGCCGAGGAAGCGGCGGCGGCTCCGCCGCTCCCTCCAGTATCGATCCCAGTATTCTGCTGCCATGAAATTCCCCCTGAGTGGTGCTGGTTCCACCGACAGTACGTCGCCGGTGGCCGATAGGATTGCCCTATCTTCGCCATAGTTTCTATAGCTATAAGTGAGGATGTGTACTGGCCGGCCCGCTTCCAGTCAACCGTTCACGACCTTCGAACAATTATCCACGCGGGCGCTTTCAGCCCGCGCCAATCCATTGACTTACCGGACGGTAAATGCGCGCATATCGCAGGGATAACGGGGCGCGGATCGAACCTGGTGAGCGCGGCCCCGGCTGCGAGGCAACGAAAAAGGGTGGACCCACTGGTGGGCCCACCCCTTCTGGTGTGTCCGGGAGACTCAGACGAGGCGCGGTTTACGCCTTGTCGAGCCAGATGAACGGCATTTCCTCCGTCGCGCCGCTGTAGGCGCCGGGGACGGTCTGGATGTCGATGTTCTTTACCCAGCCCTGGTAGCCGGTCCAGCCGGTGCCAGCGCCCGCGTTGCTGGGGATGTAATGCATCTTCTCGGCGTTCTTGCGCTGGATTTCGAAGAAGATCTCCTTGCGCTTGGCCGGGTCGAGCTCCCGCTGCTGCTTGGCGGCCAGCTCGGCCAGCTCGGGGTCAACGATCTTCGAGTGGTTCGACGGGTTGTCCGTGAACATACGGTTCGGGTAGTTGCCGGCCTCGGGGAACGGCGTCTGGTAACCGAAGGCGATGCCCTTGAAGTTCCCGACGAACGTCTGGGTGATGTACTTGGAGGCGTAGTCCTGGACCTCGGTGGACGTCTTGATCCCGATGTCGTTCAGGAAGCTGATGTGCGCCTCGGCGATGGCGTTGAAGGTCGCGCCGTAGCGGTTGGCGGTGTACTGGTAGGGCGCGCTGAAGCCATCGGCGAAGCCGGCGGCGGAGAGCAGGGCCTTGGCCTCGGCCACGTTGTATTCGAAGAACTTCTTCGATTCGCCCTGTTCCGCACTCCGCGGGTCGAGCCAGTAACGCTCCATCCCGGCCGGGATGAGGTTGTTCCAGCGCTCGCTGACGGCCAGGCCCTCGGCCTTCAACTTGTTCACGTTGTAGCCGAGGTCCATCAGGCCGGCGCGGTCGATCGCCATCGAAACGGCCTGCTTGACGCGGGGGTCCTTCGCCCAGGGCGAGGCCGGGTCCGGGTCAAAGAACACGAAGCTGAGGAGCTGGGAAACTTCGCCGTAGAGGTTGATGCCGGGCATCGACTTCTTGATGTTGACGATGTCTTCGGCGGTGATGCCTTCGACTTCCGTGTTGCCAGCCTGGAATTGGGCGATGCGGTTCGCGTACTCCGGGATGATGGCGCCCTCGACGCGATCCATCAGTGGGAAGCCATTGAAGTGCCAGGCCGGGTTCTTGGCGAACTTGAGCGACACGCTCGGCGTGTAGCTCTCGAGCATCCAGGGGCCCGAGCCGATGGCCTGCTTCGTCGGGTCGAAGCCACCCTCGGCTTCGGTCGGCATGATCCAGAGGATGTTCGCGTCAGCGAGCACATCGAGGAAGGCCGCGTTCGGCGCCTTCAGGGTGAACTTGACCGTGCTGGCGTCCGGGTACTCCACCTTGTCGACGAAGGACACCTGGGCGCGGTTCGTGTTCGTCTCGGCGGTTGCGCGGCCCCAGGAGAACTTGACGTCGTCGCTGGTGACGGCGCGGCCGTTGACGGGGGCCACGTTGTGGAACTTGGCCGCCGGGTTCAGCTTCATGGTCCAGACGAGGCCGTCCGGGCTCGCCTCGGCCGATTCGGCGAGGTCGCCCACGGGCTGGAGGTCGGACTGCTTGACGCCGGGGCCGGAGTTGTACTTGAAGAGCCGGCTATAGGGGTAGGCCGCGAAGCCCTTCGTCAGGAACGAAAGGTTGCCGTACGGGTCGATGGTTGGCGGGTCGCCGGTCCAGGTCGTGCGGTAAGTGCCACCGCGCTTGGCGCCGGCAAACGGATCGGACGGCGTGGCCGTGGCGTCGGCGCCAGGCGTGGCCGTTGCAAGTCCGCCACCGCCACCGTTGTCGTCGTCGTCATCGTCGCCGCAGCCCACGAGCGCGAGGCCCGCGGCGCCAGCGCCGGTCGCAACGGCGCCGCCGAGGAAGCGGCGGCGCGTGGGGCGCTCTTTCCAGTATCGATTCCAATATTTTTCTGCCATGAATTCTCCTACACTCAACGTGATTCGATGTAGATAGTACGTCGCACAATCGGCGAAGGATTCATCTGTCGCGCCGAAGCGACCATACCTTTATACATCTATAAGGAGGCGCTCGGCGGTTCCGGTCAACCCCTGGCAACGACGGAAAGCGCCATCATCAATGTTTCTATAGTCAGCTAAAGAGAACACAAATACTGGCCGGGCGTCCGGAACAACGATTCGCGTATCTCTTTCGGGCCCGGCGCCCAGGGCTGCCAGGTCTGCTCCGGCCGCCGCCCTATCTTCCCCAGAGCCCGCGTCCCGCTTCGGCTGCGGCCTGTTGCGCCGGGAGGAGCAGGCTCTCGGTGTACTTCACGTCCGGGGGAAACGTGGCAACCCGCGCCATGCCCGCCGCGACCAGCAACTCGTTGACCATCGTGCCGTCTTCGAGCCACGCATACCGCAGGAGGCGCCCGAACCGATCGCGGTCGGATACATCGGTTTCGAGGCAGAGGGAGCGGCCATCGACCAGTTCCTCGTTGTAGGCGGCAGCCTCGGGACCGAAGGGCTCCACGCCGTGCGTGGGATGGGCGAGTTCAGGGGTATCGACGCCGATGTAGCGGACACGCTCTTCGGCGCCATCGCGCAGCACGCGGATCGTGTCGCCATCAACGACACGGACGACGGGCGTCCATTCGCAGACAACGCCCGGGGGGAGGCGCGAGCCATCGGGCCTGCTCGGAGTTCTACCGGCACAGGCCACGAAGAGAAGGGCGAGGAAGCAAAGGCCAACAGCGAGAGGGCGCACCGCGGACGAGGATACGGCGTTGCCGGACAACCGGTGACGCGATGACGCCGCGGGGTTGTGGCGAATGGACCGGGGGTCCTACGTTGCCCTCCCGGGTGGGCCCGGTGTGGAGGTTCGGACCGTGCAGTACGTGGTCGTGATCGAGACCGGCGCGCCAATCGAGCTGGTGGAGGCGAGCTGCCGCTGGCTGCCCGGGAAGGTTGTCCTGGGGCCCCGCGCGCTCCACGGGCCCGGAGGCATCGACGCAGCGGCCGGGCTGTTGCTTCAACCCCCGTGGCTGCCGGACTGGGTGGTCGACGAATTGCCGGCGCGGTCCCGGGGCGGTGTGCCGCTGCTGCTCGCGCTCAAACTGTTCCGCCACGGGACGCCGGTGGTGGACCCCGAGACGGGCGCCCGGCGGGCCTACTGGTGCGGCCAGCTGCCGCGGCTGACCGGCGCTTCGAAGCGGGCGCTGGACGCGGCCGTGGCGGAGCTCGTTTCGCTCGGGGTGCTGCGCGTGCACGAACCTCCACGGGCGGGCGCAGCGCGTGGCTACAGCGCCGGTTACGAACCGCCGGCCTGGGGCGTTGTACCAGGACCAGGTGGCCCCGGCCGGGGCGTTGTTCCGGCCCTCGAAGGGGGTGCGGAAAGTGCCACCCCCCAGGTTCACGGGGGTGCAGAAACTGCCGCCCCTTCCGAATCCCGCGCGCATGCGAATGGTGGTGGTGGAGATCCTGATCTTCTCCCAGACCCGGAGGGTATGGAGATCCACCACCATCCATCCGGGGATTCGCGCGAGCAGATTTTGCGCGCCCTGCGCGAGCTGGGGGTCGATTCGCCGGGGGCGTTGCTGGCCTCGCACGGCCCGGTGCGGGTGCTCGGCGCGCTGGGCGAACTGTCGGCGGAGCTACGCCGCGGCGGGGTGCGCAACCCGGCGGGCTGGCTGGTGGCGGCGCTATCGGACCGCGAGCGGGTGTTCGAGCAGGCGGGCGCGGATGTGCTGGCCCACCTGCAGCGGCCGGCGGAGACGGTCCGGCGTTGGGGGCTGGATGCAGTGTTCCCGGAGTGGCGTGAGCGGGCGGCCGCGCTGGGGGAGCGTTGAGGGGGGCCAAATTCGAAGGGGCCAAGCGAGCCGCCCTCCCGCTGCACCGGGCTTCGGACACCTTACGGAACCGGCGGTTCAAGTTCCGGCATTGCCCACTCGGCCAGGCGAAGGTGAGGATTTCACGGCAATTCGTGTCGCGGCGCTACGTCACCGTTAACTTCGTGCGCGGAATGCCGTTAAGGTGTAGAAGAAGGCAACGTGATGGCAACAGTGAGAGATGTCGCAACATACCTGCTCGTGATGCAGGACGAAGACGCAGGCGAACGCATCACCAACCTGAAGCTTCAGAAGCTGTGCTATTACGCGCAGGGGTTTAACCTCGCGCTTTTCGGGAAGCCGCTATTCGAAGAACGAATCGAAGCCTGGGAACATGGTCCGGTCGTCCCCATGCTCTACCACTCCTATAAGATGCATGGGTGGTCAGGGATTCCGATCCCAGAGCACTTCGATGCTGATGCGCTGAGCCCGGACGAGCGCGGAGTCGTGGATGAAGTAGCGGAGGTGTACGGGCAGTTTTCGGCCTGGAAGCTGCGTGACATGACTCACGCCGAACCACCGTGGAAGGATACTGAGCGAGGAGAGGCCATCTCACACCACGCGATGCAGGCATACTTCTCTCAGCATATTGTCCCCCCGCCGGCGGCGATAAGTTAGGTTCGCTTCCGAGCGGGTCAAGATACATGAAGCGAATCGCGCCACCGAGTCCCAAGCACGGCCAACGCATGAAGGTCACGCCAGGCGCCGTCGACAGGGGCTCGACGAACAGCGCCCGACCCCACTTCTCACTGTGCCACATGGTGGCGGGCCTTCACTGCATTGATTCTTGCGAAGCAACTGCCCGTTCGGTGTTCGCGGACGCCCTCTGGCGGAGGAGTCGGCTGACTTGGGGGGAATTACTCCAGGCGCCACGACAAGGCCTTGGATTCGAGAAGATCCCCCGCAGCCGGATCAGCGTACCGATCCCCCAGACGATTACCGAGGATGTGCAACACTTCCTTGTGTTCCGGGCTGGAGACGAGACGCGGTTAATCGGCTTCCGCAGCGCGGACGTGTTGCACATCGTGTGGTTCGATACAAAGCTCGACGTCTACGCGCACTGAAGTGGGGCAACCACGGGCCCATCGCCCACGGGCCCCGGCCGGGTTGTGTACGATGGGAAGCTCCAGGAGGTCACCGATGGCGCGGCCGCAGAGCGCTCCCTTGTCACCTGCCGAAAGCATCGCGGTGATAGCCTCGGCGCTTGGCGGCGCCGCGAAAGGTGCTCGCATCGACCCGTCGGTCGAGGCCGTGCTGCCGCACCTGAACCTGGTAGCGCTCTCAGCGGTTGGAAAAACGCTTGCCCGGACGCCACTCTCGATCGCATGCATCAAAGGGGTGGCCGATCCGGAAGTGTCCGACTGGCGCCAGTTGGTCCTCTCGATTCGAGAGCCGGGCGAGATCGGGAGCGAAGCCTGGCTCGCAACGCTGGACATGGCTGGCCGGGTGATGGAAAGCGCGGTCGAAGCGCACCCCGACCTCAGCCACGACATCGTGAGCCAGATAACCTTCGAAGTGTAGGAGTTCGAACCTCGATGGCATTTCGACCGTTGGAGTGGGACGCGCTCGGAAACCACCTGGCCGAGGCAGGTACGACGGAAGCCGAGCGGAGAACTGCGGTCGGTCGTCTCTACTACGCGATGTTCGGCGAATCGCTGCTGGCACTGGCGCGGAACGGCCTGCTGGTGCCACGCGAAGACGGAACTGACCACGTCCAGGTGCTCCGCGCGCTCACAGAGAACAAACGCGGCTCCGCAAGTATCGCGTTGGACAACCTCCGCAGGTTGCGCAACACCGCGGACTACGACTATAGGGACGACGTAACTGCCACGAGCGTGGACCGGGCTCGAGCGCTCGCTGAAAACGTGAAGCGCTTGTGTTCGGCCGACTGGGAGAGCCCGTGACCCGCCCCGGATACCGGTGGATGTTCGAGTGATCCGCCGCGCGAGACGGCGTTCGGGGGAAGGGCCTGCGGTTGTCGGTCGTCCTACGTCGTAGGGGGTAGGGGTAAAGCCATACGCCCCCGTCGGCGCGGCGCCGCGTTCCGGGCGGGCGAGGGGATTGCGATTGCTGGCCCCGGTGCGTGTCCCTTGGCTGACGCGCGGGGCTCGCAGGTTCGGATGTGGGATCGGAGGGTCCGCAGGTTGGGTGCGGGCGCGAATCGGCAATCGGCGATCGGAAATGGGCACGAGCGGGGAGGGGGTTGGAGCCTCGACACGGATTCGAACCGTGGACCTAGCGATTACGAATCGCTCGCTCTACCAACTGAGCTATCGAGGCGTCTGAATAATTAATGGTACCGGAGCCTCCGGCTTAGGTGAATGGCCGGGGAGGTGCGTCAGGATTGCCTGAGGAGCCGGACCAGGTCGCCCGCCTCACGCGACTGCTCGACAGGGTGGCGGAGCGGCAGCCAGGGGTGGATTTCGTACTGGTTGCGCCGCCCCACCCGGGTCCGCGTCAGGTAGCCCGCTTCCACGAGGTCCGCGACGATGCGCTGGGTGGCGCGCTCGGTGATGCCCACCTTTTCGGCGACGTCGCGAAGCCGCACCCCGGAGTCGGCCGCGATGCAGAGCAGGACGTGTGCGTGGTTGGTGAGGAACGTCCACCGCTCCATAGCGCGCGTAGCCTAGCAGGTTCCGGCGGCAGCGACAGCCGCACTGGCGCCCGGGAGGTGGGGCGGATCAGGCGGCCTTGTGCTGGTGTTCTGTCCGGAAGCGGTCGCGGACTTCGGCAGCCGACCGGAGGGCCAGCACGGCCGCGCGCTTGCGGCGTTTCCTCGCGAGGGCGCGCCGGCCGAAGCGGTTGGCGACCTCGGCGATGATGCCGAAGCCAAGGACTACGACCATCGCGATCGACCAGTCGGCGGCGCCCGTGTAGCCGGCCAGGGCTGCGAGGCCGGCGAGCAGGATCGCGGGGTTGCGGAGCCCCCAGAGCCAGAAGGTAGCCATGTTGGATATATCGGCTGTGAAACGCCGCAAGGAAAGGGGTTCGCACCCCGGGCTACACCGCGCGCGCGGCCGCGTCCCTGCCGGCGATGCGCCCGTAGACGGCGCCGCGAATGACCGAACTGGCGCCCGGGTAGTTGTAGTAGAAGATCTCGCCCATCGGTTCGCCTGCGGCATAGAGGCCCGCCATCACCTGGCCGCGCGTATCGATCACGCGGGCGAGGGTGTCGCACTTGAGGCCCCCGAAGGTGAAGGTGATGCCGCCGGTGACGGGGATGGCGACGTAGGGCGGGGTGTCGAGCGGGAGGGCCCAGTTGCTCTTCGGCGGGGTGATCCCAATGGTGCGCTTCCCATCGAGCCGGTCGAGGTCGTAGTCACCCGGTTGCACGGCGGCGTTGAAGTTGGCGATGGTGTCCATGATGTTCTCGGCGGGCAGGCCCATCTTCTCCGCCATTTCCTTGAGCGTGTTGGCTTCGACGGGTGGGCCAACAGGGCGCCAGGCGCGGGCGAACTCCTCCCGCTGGTAGGCCTTCTGGTCGAAGAGGCACCAGGCCTCGCCGCCGGCCTGTTCGACGATGAACTTGCTGAACTTCACGTAGGTGTGGTCGCGGAAATCCTCGCCCTCATCGAGGAAGCGGTGGCCGGACTGGTCGATGAAGATGCCCATCTGGTAGTTGTAGAGGGCGGTCACACCGCACTCGATCTTCGGCGAACGGGCATCGAGGACGGCGGAGTGGTAGTCGCCCCACTGGCCCGCGGGCTGGGCGCCGGCGGCGATGGCCATGCGGATGCCCTCGCCGGTGTTGTAGCGGCTGCCGCGGAGGATGAGCGAGTCTGCGAAGCGGCCCAGGTAGCGGACGCGCATCTCGACGTTCGCCTGGAAGCCGCCCGAGGCGAGGACCACGCCCCCGGAGGCGTAGATGTCGACGATGCCCTCGGGGCTGCGGGCCCGGACGCCGGCGATCGAGCCGTCCCCGCTGACGATGAGGTCGATGGCGCAGGTTTCGTAAGCGACGATGCCGCCGAGCCCTTCGAGCCTCCGATAGAGGAGGTCGACAAGCCCCTGGCCGCCGGATTTGGGGCTACGGCGATAGCCGGCGGTGTGGGGGTAGCCAGGCTCCCATTCGAGGCCCATAGCGGTGAGCCACTCTGCTGTGTCGCGGGCGTTGTCGCAGAGGGTGCGGATGAGGCCGGCGTTGGCGCGGCCGCGGGAGATGCGCATGAGGTCATCGAACATGCCGGCGGCGGTGTAATCGCGGGGGCCGAACTCGTCGGCTTCGTGGGGGAAGCGCATCTGGGCGTCGGCGAAGCGGGTGTTGCCGCCGCGGCCCTCGGGCGGCGCTTTTTCGATGAGGATGACTTCGGCGGCGGACTGGCGGGCGGAGACGGCGGCGGAGAGGCCGGCGATGCCGCCACCGGCAACGAGGACGCCGGTGTGGTAGGTGGCGGCGGCTCCGGCCGAGCCGGCGGGTACGGGCATGGGCGGAGATTAGTGGCTGTGGCGGGGGAACGCCACCGGGGAAGGGGCGAAGGGTGAAATGCGAGGGGCGAGGGGCATCCCAGCGCGCCATGACCGGCGCGCCTCGGGCGCCTCGATCGCCGGCATGGGCGGCGCCGGGCGAGGGGTGGGAATCGTGAATCGCGAATCGTGAATCGTGAATCGAAAATGGAGCCCCCGGGATTGCGTTTGTCGCTTGCCAAATCGCCGGTAGAGTTGGATCGAGATGGAACCCGCATTGCACGCCGACCCGGTGCCCACGCGCTTCGCGGCGAAGTGCGCCTATTTGCAGATGACGATGGGGAGCCACCGGCTCGGGCAGGGGCTGATCAACATCTGCCGGCACATCATCCGCGATGGGCGGGAGTGCGTCGGGCCGTTCCTGGACGATACGGAGACGACCTGCGGGCTGTGGGAAGAGCGGCAGCGGTAGCGTTTCGGGGCGAAGGTTAGCGTCCCTAACGGCCGCGGAGGCGCGGGTCCAGCTCGTCGCGGATGGCATCGCCGGCCAGGTTGAAGCCGAGCACGGCGATGGTGATCGCCGCGCCCGAGAGCACCGACTCCCAGGGATGAAGGTCGAGCGAGACACGGCCGGCGTTGACCATCTTCCCCCAGGTGGTCTTGTCGGCGGGGCCAAGGCCGAGGAACGACAGGGACGCCTCGGCAAGGATGTAGGCCCCGATACTGATCGAGAAGACGATCAGGATGGCCGACAGGATGTTGGGCAGGACGTGCTGAAGCATGATGCGGAGACTCGTCGCGCCGTAGGAACGGGCAGCCTCGATGTAGGTCGCTTGCGAGACGGCGAGGACCGAGGAACGCACGATGCGAACCGAGGTGGCAAAGCCCAGGACGCCCAGGGCGATGACCGTGAGCGCAAGGCTCGGCTGGTCCATAACCGAGACGATGAGCAGGAGCAGGACGAGCCCGGGGAAGGCCTGGATGCCGTCGACGAACCGCTGGAGAAAGAGGTCCAGCTTGCCGCCGAAGTAGCCGGAGAAGAGCCCGACCACGGTACCGAGGACGACGGCAATCAGCGATGCGCCAACGCCAATGATCACGGCCAGGCGAGCGCCCACGACGATGCGGGCGTAGATATCGCGCCCCAGCTGGTCGGTCCCCAGCCAGTGTTTGCTGCTCAGCGGGCTCTCCCACCGGTCGAGGATGTATGGCGAGCCCAGGCCCGGGTCGTTGGCGATATCGAGCGGGTTGGCGGTCGGATTGAACTTTGGATTGGCCGTCTGGAACGACTCGTTGTCGTCGTAGCGCTGGATGAGCGGGGCCATGATCGCCATGGCCAGGACGATGATGACGAGGACGACCCCGAACGCCCCCAACTTGTTTCGTCGCGCGAGGGCGCCCGTCTTGCGCATGACGGACCCGAAGGTCCGGCGGCGGGAGAAGTCGACGTATCCGGCTGGGGACAGGGCGTCGGGCGTCTGAATGTGAGCCACGTTGGGAGCTCCGTGTGTTAGCTGTAGCGGATGCGCGGGTCGAGCCACGCGTACGCCAGGTCGACCACCAGGTTCACGGTGACGATGACGAAGGCGATGACGAGCACCGTCCCCTGGAAGGGCGCGAAATCGCGCGTCGTGAGCTTGGCCAGCAGGAAGCGGCCCACGCCATCGATGTTGAACATGCTTTCGAGGATGATCTGGCCGCCGACGATGCTGCTGATGGTGAGCCCCATGACGGTGAGGACCGGCAACATGGCGTTCTTGAGGGCGTGGCGCACCCAGATATTGCGGTCATAGAGCCCCTTCGCGCGGGCCGTGCGGATGTAGTCCTGGCGCATCACCTCGAGCATCTGCGACCGGAGGAGGCGCATGACGCCCGCGCCGCCCGAAATCCCGCCGGCGATTGCCGGGATCACATAGAGCTTCGCCGCGGCGGCCGGGTCGGTCCAGAAATGCGGGTGGCCGATGAGGTCGATCTTGAACAGCGAGAATTTGATGACGAGCAGCGACAGCAGGATGGCAACCACGAACACCGGCATCGCCACCCCGAGGATGGAGAAGCCCCGGAGCACATAGTCCACCCATGTGTTCTGCCTGACGGCGCTGACCACGCCGATGGGTAGGCTGAGCGAGAACGAAATGAGCACGACGAGGGTGCCGAGCTCGAGCGTGGCCGGAAGGCGATCACCCAGTTCGCTCCAGGTGCTCCGCTGGTTTTCGAGGGACGTGCCCAGGTCGCCGCGGGCGAGTTCGCCCATGAAAATGACGTACTGGTGCCAGAGGGGCTTATCGAGGCCCAGTTCCTTGCGGGCGAATGCGATCGCCTCGGTCTGGTCCGCCCCGGTGAAGGTGGACGCCACCCGGAGTTCCGCGAAATCACCGGGCAGCGCGTGCGTCCCGATAAACACCAGCGAAGCCACGAACCAGAGGACGAGCACATTGAGCAGCAATCGCCGAACGATGTAGTTGGTCAAGTACTCGTACTCTCCTTGTCGTGGCTTCGCCGGGGCGTACTGTGCGCTTCTTTAGGGAAGCTTGCGGTTTTTTACCACATCCGAGTAGCTGGGATCCTTCGGGTTGATCCAGGTGTACTTCGCCTCGAGGTTCCCGGCCGCGGTATTCCAGAAGCCCCCGGTGGACTTGCCCCCGGTTACCTCATCCTTGGTGGTGGCGTGGAGGTAGTTCCAGCGCGCGCCGCGGCTGATGTAGTTGTAGAGGTTGCAGGCGCCGAACTGGCCATTCTTCAGGAGAATGTCCTGGGCCTGGAGCATCTTCGCCTTGGCCTCCTCCGTGTCCGCGGTGAGCAGAGCGTCATTCAAGAGCTTGTCGAGTTCGGCGTTGTTTACCTTGCTCCAGTTCTGGGTCCCGGCGGAGTTGAACTTGCCATAGATGTCGACGCGGGGGTCGGGGTTATCGACCGCGTTGGTCCAGGCCACCCAGTTGGGATACTCCCCTTTGAGCAGGTTCGGGATGATTTCCTCGTTGTACGTGGTCCTCGATGACTTGAACTGGGATACGCCGAGGGCATCGTTGAGCATCTTCGGGACGAACGCGTACATGTCCGGCCAGAGGGCGGCGAACGAAGCCTCAACCTTGATATCGACATCCCCGAGCGCCGGCCCCCCGCCGGCCTCCCAGAGCGCGCGGGCTTCTTTCATCTCCAGAGCACGATCGACGCGGTAGCCTTCGTGCTTAATGAGGTCGTCGGGCTTGGTGGCCCAGCCCTCCTGGAGCCACGTCACGGGGCCGCTCACCTGTCCGAGCCCCTGGTGGATCGCCTCGATCTGCGCGCGCCGGTCATAGGCCATGTTCACCGCCCGCACGAGGCGGACGTCTTTGAACTGCTTATTCATGTTGAGATGCAAGAGGACCGTGTTCGATACACCGCTCAGGCTCTCGGTCATCATGCCCTTGTTGGCCTCGACCACGGACTTCGTGACCGAAGCGTCTGGGGAAGACCAGCCGTCGACCTGCTTCTGCTCGAAGGCCAGGCGATAGGCATTCGGGTCCTGGAAGAGACCCCACGGGTAGATGATGCCATCGACGTGGGGCTCACCCTTGCGGAAGTGCTCGGGATTCTTCGCGAGGACGATGTCCTTGCCCGTGGTCCACTGCTGGATCTTGAAGGCGCTGGTTGCGGGCTGTGCATCCGGGGTGAGCGTGTTGTGGCTCCCCTCGAACTTCTCCGTCGCCTCCCGGTTGGGGACACCGGCGAAGAAGGCGGCGAGGCGCGACATGAATGCGCCGTTGGGCTTCGGCAGGGTGAGCTTGACGGTGTAATCGTCCGGCGTCTCGACCTTCACTCCCACCCAGTCGGACTTGAAGCGGAAGGAAGCGGCTGTGCCATCGAGGAGGAGACCGGCTGCCTGGCGCTCGACGTGCCACTTGATGTCGGCGGAAGTGAACTGGCGACCGTTGGTGATGGGCGTGTTCTGCCACTTCACATCTTTGCGGAGGGAGAACGTGTAGGTCTGGGCATCCGGCGTTTCCCACTTCTCCGCGAGGTCGGCCTCAAGGTCGCCGGCGTCGGGATTGGAGAACCGCACAATCTTGTTGAGGGTGTAGCCAGTGAGCCAACCGACCTCATCCCGTTGCGCGCGGTGGAGATCCACCGAATCGAACTGGGTGGCTCCGAGGGTCCTGACCAGGACGCCACCATCAACGGCTGCGACGGCGCTGGGGCTCGCAGCCGTTGTGGCTCCGGGGGTCGTGCCGGGAGTTGTGCCATCCGGCGCCGTGGTCGGTTCGACCGAGTCGTCGTCATCGCCGCAGCCGACCAGGCCCAGTCCCGCGACCCCAACACCGGCGACGGCGGCTCCTCCAACGAAGCGCCGCCGCGTTACGCGGCCCGTGCGAGTTCTGCGCAGCCAGTAGTTCTCTGAAGCCATGTATCTACTCCATATCACTGATCAGGTTTCCATTCTGCCGGATACTACGCTCCTAACACGGCCTGCGGATCCCGCATGCCGCACTTATGCGCAAGGCTTTTCCATTGCAACCTAACACATCAATGATGCTCTGGAGGCATTGGGAATGGGTGATCACGATCATACAAAGGGCGGCTTCCGCCAGGACCGGCCGGATAAGCTTGCGTTAATCGTTATAGAGCGATAGAGTGGCTCCCATGGCCGAGATGGTACCCGCGCACCTCCTCGAACACGTCGCCGAGCGCTTCCGCGTGCTGGGCGACTCCACCCGCCTGGCGATCCTGCGCACGCTCCTCGCGGAGGGTGAGCTGAACGTCGGCGAGCTGGTGGAGCGCCTGGGCATGAGCCAGGCGAACATCAGCAAGCACTTGCGGACGCTTGCGGATGCCCGCATGGTGCACCGCCGGGCCGAAGGCACTGCCGCCTTCTACAGCGTTTCCGACCCGAGCCTGCCCCATCTTTGCGACCTTGTGTGCGACCGCCTGCGTGAGCAGGTCGAAGAGGACGTACGCGCCTTCTCCGCCGTCTAACCCAAAGCATTCCACTGGAGGAACCACATTGGCCGTTTCATCGTTCTATCTTCATGGAGGGTTCGAATGACGCCCGGCCCCCTCGGCGCCGTTGGCCGCTTCATGGCCACCCACCGGCTCGCCGTCGTGGCGGTGTGGGTGCTGGTGGCCGCCGGTCTCGGTGTGTTCGCGCCGAAACTGGAACACGCCCTTTCCGGCGCCATGTGGGAAGTCGAAGGTTCTGACTCGCTGGCCGCGCGCGAGGTCATCGAACGGGAGTTCGGTGGGCTTTCGTCGCAGTCAGCGGTGATCGTCCTCCAATCGGAGACGCTGGCCTACGAGGACCCGGCCTTCGCGGAGCGCATCGCCGCCGCCAACGCGGTCCTCGCAAACGAACAGGCGTTCGGCCCGGCCGTGCCCCCGCAGCCGAGCCAGGACGGGAAGACGGTCATGCTGCAGGCCGGCGCGGTTGTCGACCCGACCGAAGCGGTCCGTGCCGCGGGCCGGATCGCGGACGACGTCGGGGCGCTTGGCGATGACCAGGTGCTGGTCGCGCTGACCGGCTCGCCCGCCTTCTGGAACGACTTCAACGAGGTCAACCGCGAAGGGATGATGAAGGCCGAGATGCTGACCTGGCCGATCACGCTGGTCATCCTCGTGATCGCGTTCGGTTCGCTGGCCGCGGCGGGCCTGCCACTCATGCTGACGGCTGCCGGGCTGATTTCCGCGATGGGCGTCCTGTACGGGGTTACGCAATTCACGGACCTCTCCATCTGGACGCTGAACTTCGCCATCATGTTCGCGCTGGCGCTGGGCATCGACTACGCGTTGTTCATCGTGTCTCGCTACCGGGGCGCCATCCACGCAACGCCCGAGGACCCAAAGTTCGCGGTCGCGGTGACGATGGACACGTCCGGCAAGGCGGTGCTCTTCAGCGGGCTGACCGTGCTCATCAGCCTCTCGGCCATCCTGCTCGTGCCCATCCCGGCGTTCCGGTCGATGGCGGCGGGCATGATGCTCGCGGTGGCGTTCGTGCTACTGGCGGCGCTGACGCTCCTCCCGGCGGTCATCGGGCCATGGATCAACCGGCTTTCGCTCCCCTGGCATACGGCGGGCGAGCACCGCAGCCCGTGGTGGGCGGCGTTCGCCCGGCGGGTGCAGTCGCGGGCGGGCCTGCTCGCTATCGGCTCGACGGTGGTGTTGTTGCTCCTCACCGCGCCGCTGCTCGACCTGAAGACCGGCATGCCATCCATCTCGGTGCTGCCGGACGACCGCCAGGCGCGGGAGGGCTATGACGCGCTGGCCACGGGCTTCGGCCCCGGCGCACCCGGCCCCATCCAGGTCATTGTCCCCGCGGGGACGGACCCGCAGCCAGTCGCGGACACCCTGGGCGGCACCGAGGGCATCGTGATGGTGTTCCCGGCGCAACCGGGTGCGGAAGGGGCGAGCCTCATCTCCGCGATGAGCGCGTTCGACCCATCGAGCGATGAGATCTACAGCCTCGTGAATACGCTCCGCGAGACGCTGCCGGGCAACATCCTGGTGGGCGGACCGGTGGCGGAGAACTACGACCTGGACCAGACGCTGCGCGGTCGCGCCTCGATCGTGATCGGCGTGGTGCTGGTGCTGGGCTTCCTGCTGTTGCTGTTCGCGCTGCAGGCGGTCTTCATCGCCCTCGCGGGCGTGGTCTTCAACCTGCTTTCGGTGGGCGCGGCCTTCGGTGTCGGGGCGCTGGCGTTCCAGCACGGCTGGGCGGCGGGGCCGATGGGCTTCGAGAGCCAGGGCTACCTGACCTCGTGGGCGCCGCTGTTCTTCTTCGCGCTGGTGTTCGCCATTTCGATGGACTACACGGTGTTCCTGCTGGCCTCGGCCCGCGAACACTTCGAGCGTTCGAATGACGCTTCGGAAGCGGTGGAGGGCGCGCTCGCCCACACGGGGCGGCCAATCGTGGCGGCCGCGGGCGTGATGATCGCCGTGTTCTACACGTTCGCCATCGCGGGCACGCTCCCCATGAAGGAGATGGGGCTCATCCTCGGCACGGCGGTGCTGGTCGATGCGTTCCTCGTCCGCCTGGTGCTCGTGCCGGCAGTCCTCCACCTGGTGGGGCGGCGCGCATGGTGGCTCCCGCGCTGGGCCGACCGGATGCTCCCGGACGTGCGCTTCGCCCACTGAGCACCATTCACGATTCACGATTCACGATTCACGATTCGAAGGGGTATTTCAGATGAGCTTGAATTCCGAAACTATGGAACTGGAAGGCAGCGCCTTCTCCCGATTCATGGCATCGAAGGGCGGCCGGGCGGTGAGGGTGGCCATCGGGGCGACCATCATCGGCACCGGGCTGACCGTGGTCGGCGGCGGGGCGGGCCTGGCCATCGCGGCCTTCGGGCTGGTCCCGATCGCGACGGGGGTGTTCAACCTCTGCCCGGTGGCGCCCGTTTGGGGCGGCCACTTCATCGGGGCGAAGTACTGCGGGACGCGCGCGCCGAAGCAATAATCCGGCCGCCAGCCGTGCCCCAACCGGACCGCCGCGAGCAGTGCTCCCGGCGGTTTCGGTTATCCCCCGTAGCTGACGGCCAGCCCGGCGCGGGCGTCGGTCTGGATCCCGTACTGGGGGATGGGGTAGCGGAGGCCGTTCCCGGCGAGGCGCTCCATGCCCGCGATGGCCCGCGGGATGTACTTCGGCGGCAGCGCCATCAGGAGTTCGTCGTCGAGGACCCCGCCGTAGCGGCGTTCGGCGAAGCAGGGTATGGCCAGGCTGGGTTCGCCGGTCTTGAGGGCGCGGCCCCAGGAATCGGCGCAGGCCGATTCGCCGACCACGCTCCATTCGAACTTCCGGTAGCCGCTCCACTGGAGGCCATTGATCAGGATGATCATCTGCCCCGGTGTTGCGTAGACGAGGCAGATGTCCGGCGGGTCGAGCCTCCCGGAGGTGAGGGGCGAGACGGCCATCGCCTCGTACTGGCCGAAGGGGACGGTGTCCATGGCGGCCTGGTGGGCGGCCGAATCCTCGATGGTCTCGAACCAGACCCCGGCCATGTTCTTGCCGGAGAGCCAGCGGTCGTCGCGCGGCGAGAGGCCGATGACCGCGCTGCACTGGGCGCCAACCAGGTCTTCCGCGGTGATGCCCACGGTCCAGCCGAGGCGGGCCGCCTGGGCGACGATCTGGTCGGTGGTGTGGATGTCCTTCGGGCGGCGGATGCGGGGGATCGCCTCCATCTCGGCCTTCGTGGCGAACATCTTCATGCCGATGGGGGTCGTCTTCAGGCGAAGCAGGCGGTTGAGGTCCCCCACAAGGGCGGGCCAGTCGTACTGCCCGGGGTTGTCGATTGCGATCTCGTCTGTGCCAATAACAGCCATGGTGGCCTCCGCGGGAGAGAGTTGGGCTATGCTACCCCTCCCGCAGGCGGGCCGCGCATATCGCGCCAGGAGCACCTATGCCGACCGCGACCGTCCGCGACGCGACCTTCTACTACATCGACGAGGGCGCCGGCGATCCGGTCCTCTTCATCCACGGGCTGACCTGGGACCACACGCTCTGGGAGAACCAGGTGGCTGCGCTCAGGGACGACTACCGCTGCATCGCGGTCGACCTCATCGGGCACGGGCAGACGCCCGACGTGGACCATGAATACTCGTTCTTCGACCTGGCGGACTACATGGCCGCGTTCCTGCACTCAATCGGTGTACCGAGCGCACACATCGTCGGGCTCTCGATGGGCGGGATGACGGCGATGCCGATGGCGCTGGAGCACCCGCACAGCGTGCGGAGCCTCGCCCTGCTCGACACGGACGCGCAGCCGGAATCGGCGGAGAAGGTGGCCGCATACGGGCAGCTGGGGCAGGCGGTGCTGGCGATGGGCTGGCAGGCCGTGGCCGAACCGGTCGCGAACATGTTGTTCGGCGCGCCGTATCTTTCGGACCCGGCGAGCAAGGCGGCGGTGGTCGAAAAGCTGTCGGCGAACGACATGGAGGCGGTCGCGGGCCGGGCGCTGCGGACGGTCACGAACCGGGTGGATGTACTCGACCGGCTGGGGATCATCTCGGTGCCGACCACGGTGATCGTCGGGGAGCTGGACATCGCCACGACCCCCGACCGGGCAGAGGCGATCGCGGAGGCCATCCCGGGCGCGAAACTGGTGCGCATCCCCGCGGCCGGGCACCACTCGCCCCTGGAGAACCCCGAGGCCGTGACGGCGGCGCTGCGGGAGCATCTCGCCCGGGCGGGGTAAGAGAGGCGGCCGCCAGGGCGCCGAGGGCGCGAAGGGCGCGCCAGAGGATGAACACGGAGGCACGGAGGCGCGGAGGGGTCAACGGAGAGATATCTCCGTGCCTCGGCGCCTTTGTGTTCGAAGGAGCTCCGCCTGACCGCCGTGGCGCCAGAGGATGAACACGGAGGCACGAAGGCGCGGAGGGGTCAACGGAGAGATATCTCCGTGCCTCGGCGCCTTTGTGTTCGAAGATCTCCGCCTGACCGCCGTGGCGCCAGAGGATGAACACGGAGGCACGGAGGCGCGGAGGGTCAACGGAGAGATATCTCTGTGCCTCGGCGCCTCTGTGTTCGAAGGATCTCCGCGTGACCGCCGTGGCGCCAGAGGATGAACACGGAGGCACGGAGGCGCGGAGGGATCAACGGAGAGAACTCCGTGTCTCGGCGCCTCTGTGTTCGAAGGAGCGACAGGTGCTGGGGCTGCGGGGGTGCGTGGCGGCGGGTCGTATACTCACAACATGGCCATTCGACGCCCCGGGGCACCGGCGCAGCAACTTCCCGTCTCGAAGCACCACGGCCGCCGCATGACCGAGGAGGAATACCTCGCGCTGCCCGAAGAGAAGCCATACCTCGAATACGTCGACGGATTGGTGCTGCAGAAACCCATGCCCGACAGACTCCATGCGCAGCTCGTCATGTTTCTCGATTACCTGATCTACAGCTATATCCTGGTCCATGGTGGACGAGGGGGGCCGGAACGGCGTCTGCGGCTTCCAGATGGGTCGGGCTACCGGCTCGCGGACACCGCGTATTGGGGACCGGACCGGGACATGAGTGAGTCGAGCATGCCGACGCTCGCGGTGGAGGTTCGTTCCGAGGAGCAGACCATGGCTGAGCTTCGCCGCAAGTGCCGCGTCTTCCGGGCGAATGGCGCCGATAGCTGCTGGCGCATCGATCCCTACGCCCGGACAGTGGAGGTCTTCGACGCGGGCCGCGACGGAGTGCGGCTGGGACCCGGCGAGGCACTCGAAACGGCTGCCATGCCCGAATTCACCGTGGCGCAGGCCGGCCTCTGGGCTGCGCTGGACCGGTAACAGGCCCACTCCCGGCGCAATCGACAATCGGGAATCGGCAATCGACAATCCCTCCGTGTCCGGCCTTCCCCTGGTTACTTCACAGGCGTTCGAATCGCTCGAAGCGGAGTGGGCGGCGCTGCATGCGCGGGTGCCGCGGGCTACGCCGTTCCTCCACCCCGCATGGCACGCGGTGTGGCTGCGGCACTTCGGCGGGGAATCGGCGCCGGTGTTCCTGTCGATACGCGGGGCCGAAGGGCTCATCGGGGTGGGAGCGCTCGATGCGGAGCGCGAAATGGCGCGCGAGCTGGGCGACCACAACGTGCGCGACTACGCGGGGCCGCTGGCGCTCCCCGGGGAGGAAGCAGCAGTCGCCGCGGGAACCCTCGAGTGGCTCCGCGAAGCCCTGACCCCGGCGGCAACCTTCTGGGGCCTACCCGCCAACGCCCCGATGACCGCCGCGATCGAGCAGGCCGCGGCACCCGGGTGGACCGTGGAGCGGCGCCACGAGGCGGTCTGTCCCGGGGTGGACCTGGACGGCGACTTCGAGGCGTACGTCGCGGGGCTTTCGAAGAGGGACCGGCACGAACTGCGGCGCAAGATGCGCAACCTGGAGGCGGCCGGGCAGGCGGGGTTCGACAGCGCGGACACGCCCGATGGCATCGCCGCGAAGCTCGACCGCTTCTTCGAGCTGATGCGTATTAGCCGGGGCGACAAGGATGAGTTCCTGACACCGGCGATGGAGGCGTTCTTCCGCGACCTGGCGGCGACGTTTTCGGCGCTCGGGATGCTGCGGCTATCGACGCTCACGCTCGACGGCGCGGAGATCGCGATGACGCTCGCCTTCGAGGACGAAGCGACCGTCTACCTCTATAACAGCGGCTACGACCCGGCGTTTGCGCACCTGGCGGCGGGCCTGGTCAGCAAAGCGTGGGCGATCCGGGATGCCTGCGAGCGGGGGAAGC
This sequence comes from Dehalococcoidia bacterium, assembly GCA_003104995.1. Lineage (GTDB taxonomy): Bacteria > Chloroflexota > Dehalococcoidia > Tepidiformales > Tepidiformaceae > Amarobacter. The sequence continues at coordinate 22,045 of PQAO01000023.1, read as the reverse complement.
GGCGGTTCGATTTCCTCCGGGGCGAGGAGGAGTACAAGCGCCGCCTGGGCGGGGTCGAGCGCGAGGTCGTCACGCTGGTGCTGCGCTCGGCGTAGGTTCAGCCGCCGGCGAGCAGCTCGTCGATGAGCAGCTCGTCGATGAGCACGGCGATGCCGTCGTCGTCGGGCGAGGGGATGAGGCGGTGGGCAGCGGCGCGGGCTGCTTCCGTGCCCGATTCGACCGCGACAGCCAGGCCGGCGATGGGGAACATGGGGATGTCGACTTCGCTATCGCCGATGGCAACCGCTTCGGAGGGGTCGATGCCGAGCGACCTGCAGAGCGCGAGCAACCCGGAGCCCTTGTCGACGCCCGGCGCGGTGAGCGTGACCATGGCGTCGCCGTTGTAGGCCACCGCGGAGTGCATGGAGACGCGCCCCCGCCAGGCCTCGAGTTCGTGCAGGTAGGGGTCGCCGGGTTGCGGTTCGGCCAGGACGGCGAGCAGCCCCGAGAGGTCGGCGTCGCGGAGGTGGGTGACCGGCCGGAGCCACTCGGGGGCGTTCGCGGCCCACGGCGGGAGTTCGTTCGCGCGGCGGTAGGCTTTCGAGGGCACGGCGAGGGTTGCGGGCCAGCCCGCGCGGTCGCAGAGGCCGGCCACGAAGGTGGCGAAGTCAGCGGGGAGGGGGTCCTGCACGAGGACTGTCCCGTCGGCGCCCCGGATATCGGAGCCCGCCGAGGCGATGGCGGCGACCTGCAGGCCGAGTTGCTCGAACGGGCGGACAGCGGCCTGGTACCAGCGGGCGGTGGCGGGCGCGAGGAGGATGCCGGCCGCGGCGGCGCGCTGGAGGGCCTCGCCGGTGGCGGGAGAGACCCCGCCGTGCGTGTTCAGGAGCGTCCCATCGAGGTCGATGGCGATGAGGCGGTAGGGCATGGGTCCGAAGGTACCAGCATGGGCGGTTGGGGTCTTCCCCACAAACGATCGTGCCGTGGAAGCCGGGGAATTCCCCATGGCACACAGCGTGGCGGCCTCCTCTGGCGCCCCAGGTGCGTCGAGTCTCTAAATGCCGCCCTTCCGTCATCCATGTGATGACTTCTTGGCGCCTGCGTGCAACGATTAGCTTCTGAAGAGGTAGAGACATGACGGTTCGAGAGCCCGGGGCCCGCATGAAGGTCGTTGTGAACGGGAAGGAGATTGAGCTGTCCCCCGAGGACAGCGCCCAGCGCAGGCGCCTGTTGCGTGAGGCGACCGCTGCGGTGGTGGCGCTCTACCGGCCCGCACTCGAAAGGCTTGAAGACGCCTGAACCGGCTTTCCCTGGACGATGCCCTCGACCTCGTCTGGGGCCTCGCGGACAAGGCACTTTGTCCTTGACAGGCACGGCCCGTGTTCGCGACGATTCTCGCAATCCTCCCCGTCGCCCTTTCGAGGGCTGACGGGGTCTTGTTTTGAGGACGGGCGGTTGCCAGCCTGCCCCCAATGCGTAAGCTTGCCGCCATCCCCGAAGCGAGAGGGCCAGGTGGCTGAAGGACCTTACGCAGGCGTGCGCGTGCTCGACTTCACCCAGGGCGTGGCCGGGCCCATGGCCTGCGGGCTGCTCGCCCAGTTCGGCGCCGATGTCGTGAAGGCCGAACCCCCGGCGGGCGACCGGATGGCCGCGCACCCCGGCTACCTGGCCTGGAACTGCAACAAGCGCCGGCTCGTGCTCGACCTCGATGGCGCATCTGGCCTCAGCACCGCGCGCGGCCTGCTGGCGAAGGCGGATGTGGCCGTGTTCGATGCCACGCCGGGCGAGCTTGAGCGGCTCGGCTTCGATGGTGCGACGCTGACTGCCGCCCACCCGCGGCTGGCCCACCTGTGGGCGCCGATGTTCGGGACGACGGGCCGCTGGAGCAGCGTGCCACCGGCGGAATCGCTTATGCAGGCGGTCTCCGGGATCGCCTGGGCGCAATCGAGCTGGGACGACGTGCCGGTCCACCTGGTCACGCCGCAGGTGGCCTACGGGCACGCGCAGGCCATCGCCGCGGCCGCCGGGGCGGCGCTGTTCGAACGTGCGCAGAGCGGGATGGGACAGGCGGTGGTCTGCTCCGGCGTCCACGGGATGGCGGCGGTGCAGTCGGGCGGGGCGATCCGGGCCGAGGGCGTGATGCGCATCGTCGGCGGGCGCGGCACCCGCGGCGGCAGCCCGAACTACCGCCTCTACCGGTGCGCCGACGGCGAGTGGCTGTTCCTGGCGACGCTCTTCATGCCGTTCTTCCTCGAGGCGCTCGAAGCGCTCGACCTCGTGGAAATCCTGGCGGAGGAAGGCATCGACGGGGAGATCGCGAACCTGCAGAAGGCGCCTGGCAACCAGATGGCGATGGAGCGGCTGGAGGCGCGTTTTGCGGAGCGCCCCCGGCACGAATGGCTGGAGGTCCTGCACGCGGCGGGCGTCCCCTCAGGGCCCGTGGGCGACCGGACCGCGTGGTTCGCGGGCGAACAGGTCGCGGCGAACGGGATGCGCGTGGAGCTGCGGCACCCCGTGCTGGGGACGGTCGCGGTGCCGGGCGTTTCGGCCAAGCTGACCGAGACGCCGGGCGAGGTGCGGGCCCTGATGTCCGATACCACTCCGGAAGCAGTCGGCTGGGGGCCCCGGGAGCGTGTGGCGGCGCCCGCCCTTCGGCGCACGGAGGCCCCGCTGGCCGGGATCCGGGTGCTCGACCTCGGCGTCGTGATCGCGGGGCCGTTCGGGCCGACCATCCTGGCGAACTATGGGGCCGACGTGATCAAGGTGGAGCCGCGCCATGGCGACTCGTTCCGCACGGCCGCGCTGGGGTTCGCGGGGTGGAACCGGGGCAAGCGCGGGGTGGTGCTCGACCTGAAAGACCCGGAGGACCTGGAGCGCTTCTACGACCTGGTCTGCACGTCCGACGTGGTGGTGGACAACTACCGGCTGGGCGTGAGCGGGCGGCTGAAGATCGACCACGAGACCCTGAGCGCGATCAACCCGCGGATCATCACCTGTTCGGTGCTGGGCTACGGGAAGACGGGGCCGCTGGCGCCCAACCCGGGGTTCGACCCGCTGCTCCAGGCGCTCAGCGGCATGATGTCGGCCCAGGGCGGCGATGGCGAGCCCGTGTTCCACACGCTGCCGGTGAACGACGAGGCGAGCGGGCTGATGGCCGCGTTCGCGGTGGTGACGGCGCTCAACGCGCGGGAGCGCACGGGCCGGGGCCAGCACGTGTGGACCTCGCTCGCGAACCAGAGCGTGGTCTGCCAGTCGGGCGAACTGACGTGGCACGAAGGGCGGCCGCCCGCCCCGGTGGCATACAGGGACTGTGCCGGCACGAGCGCACTCGAGGGGCTGTACGCCTGCGCAAATGGGTGGCTGGCGATCGCGGCGACCGGCCCGGGCCAGTTCGAGGCGTTCTGCGACGCGCTCGGGGAGCCGGGCTTGCGCGAGCGCTGGCCGCGTGGCGTGGAGGAACCGCGGACAGGCGATCTCGCAGCAGCGATCGCGGCGAAGGTCGCCAGCATGGAGCGGGAAGCCGTGCTGGTCGCGTTGCATCGCCACGGCATCCCGGCGGCATCAGCGGTTACGCGCGACGAAACGACAACGGACCCGTGGCTGCACGCCAACGGATTCTGGGAGGAATACGAGCTGGCCGGGTTCGGGACGGTGGCAGGGGTGCGCTCGTACGCGGAGTTTTCGCGCACGCCGGGCGGCTTCCGCTACCCGGCCCCGCAGCTCGGCGAGCACACGGATGAGGTGCTGGCCGGGCTGGGGCGTTCAGCGGAAGGAGAGACCGAGCCCGAGGCGGTCTGATTCGCGCTGGAGCACCCGGAAAGCGGCGCTTACCTGTCGAAGGGCTCCTTTAGTCCGGACCGTAGTACCCCACGTAGGTCCATCCATGGGCCCATGCGTCCTGGCAGTTGTTCACGTAGTTGTAGGAGATGTAAAAGACTTCCGTTGCGTTGTTGCAATCACAGTCATCGTTTGGGTTCTTGTATCTTCCAAAGTAGAGGTCCACCCAGTAGCTCCCACCTGAGCACGTTGGGTCGCCGATATCGTGCAACATAAACGAAGTCGGATACACAGCGGATCCGTCGCCCTGGTACATCGTCGGTGCAGGGCTGAGGCCCCAGATCCAGGTACCAAACGACCAGTAGGCGGAGGGGTCTCCGGGGCACCAGGTGGAGCTGTGGTTGGCGAAGTGGCCCTGGGTCAGCTCCCCTAACCCCGACGCGGCACCGGTTAGGCTGCCGAAAGCGTAACCCGTGGATACTTTTCCCGAATACCACGTCGTGGCCTTGCCGTGGCCCGCGCCGAACACCAGGGCCACGGCCACAAGTCCGAACGCGATGGCAGTCAGAACCCTTCCCATTGTGCACTCCCTGGAACGGAGATGAACGCCAGGGTGCGCCCCACGAACGTCACTTGCGCACCGCGCCCGGGGACTTCAGTCACCTGGCGCCAGGTTTGGCCGTGGTCTGCCGTCAGGACCACGGCGCCGGTGTACAGCGCGGCCAGCGCGACCCCAGAATCATCGAAGTCCGGGGCCACCGCCAGCCCTAGAACACCGCCGGATTGCGTGAGCTCCCCGTCCGCCCCTGCACTACCCGCCAGCTCGATGCCGCGCGGCGTGACCCGCAGGGTGTACTGCCCTGAAGCACCCGACGCCAGGATGGTTTGACCGGAGCCAACTTCCTCAAAGGCCACGGCGCCGGGAATATCCGCGAACCGGGTCACGCGCTGCGGGTCCACCAGCTCCCAGCGCGAGCCTGCGGAGTCCCACCGGTAGTGCCGTGCCGACTCCGGGTCCGCCTGCTTCATGAAGATCGCGTGGAGCATCCCATCCGCATCTTGCAGGAGGTCGAGCACCGGGCCGCCGGTCTCGATGACGTGCAGCGACCCGTCAGGGATGCGATACACCCAGACACCGGCGTTCGTCGCCAGCAGTACGCTGTCGGCCCCATCCCATGGCCCGGCGACCACGGCACGCGCGGAAGGGCCAGCCCGCTCGGGGAGGATCGCCACGCGCGCCCACGATTGCCCTGCATCTCTCGTTGCCCAGAGCCCCAGCGAATCACCGGACCACGCTGCGGCAAATACACGTGGAGTTTCTTCCATGGCGGCCGCATCAGAGGCAATCGCGGTCACCACGCCGGACAACCGGGATGCGGCCCAGCTTTCACCTGCATCCCGGGATACGAGCAAGCCACCTCCGCGGAGGGCCAGGCGCTCGGCTCGCACCACGGCCTTCGCTTCAGGATCGATGAGCACTCGCGCAGGCGCCCCTGCGGCCTCACCCGAAACGGACGCCAGCCAGCGGCCGGTCACCGGGTCGGGGCCGTAGGCGAAGTGGTAGCCGCGTGCCTTGTCGGCGCCTGGAAGCAGCGCGGGGTGCTCACGAAGGGCGAGCGCAAGCAGTTCTGGAGAGTCGATGGCCGGAGGCCGCGAAGGACCTCCGTTCACTGCCATTGCGGAGTGCCCGGGGTCAATGGCGTCGACTGCGACGCCATTGGTCATTCGCAACCAGCGTGTCGCGCCCGCGTCGTTGACGAGGTCGGCCTGCCACGTTCGGCGGCGGCCGGAAGCGCCCGTATCGGCTGTGGGAGCATCGTTGACATCGGTGCTGTACAGGGCCGCGATCACCCAGCGGCCATCCCAGCCGGAAGCGGATTCTTCGGTAAGCCGCCACGCTTCAAGCAGGCTGAGTTCACGCGAGGTCTCGGGCACCGGCGTCACCAGGATCACTCGAGCGCTTTGTGGTTCCCGGGTGAGTGCGACCGCTCCTCCGGCAGCCAATACGAGGATCGCCGCGCCAACGGCCGCCACCAGCCAGATTCGTTTCCGCAACACGATTCCTGCCCCCATCGTTCCAACCTGCAGATGACAGAATAGGCTCCCTCCGATGGCGTCCGCCATCCCCCGATCAGTGATTTCGTTGAACCCAGATATCGGCAGCCTGGTGGCGGCTCCGAACGCCAAGCTTCTGCAGGATGTGGGCAACGTGGGTTTGAACGGTGTTCACGGAGACCACGAGTTGGCCCGCGATCTCCTGGTTTGTCCGCCCGTCCGCAATGAGACGCAGGATGTCCTGTTCCCGCCGCGTGAGTCCGCTGATGTCCGCAACCATGTCAACGCTCCCGGCACGATTCTGGCCGTCCCGGTCATGCGCCGTCAAGATGATGTGCATGCCCGGAATGCTTGCCGCCGGTCCCCGCAACTCCCCGCCCCCTCCCGCTGGCGCAGCGCTGGTACACTTGGCCAATGACTTCGACGGTTTCCGCACTTCGCGAACGGGCGGCGGCGGCGCGGGTGGCCTCGCGGGCGCTCGCGCGGCTTTCGTCTTCGGCCAAGAACGCGGCCCTGGAGCTCATCGCCACCCTCCTCGAAACCGAGCAGGACGCGGTCCTCGCCGCCAACGCGCTCGACCTCCAGGCGGGCCGCGAGGCCGGGCTCGACGACTATTTCATCGAGCGGCTGACGCTGACGCCGGAACGGCTGCGCGGCATCGCTTCGGATACGCGCGGCGTGATGCGCCTCGAAGACCCGGTGGGCGAGGTGTTCGATTCGCGCACCCTGCCGAACGGCATGCTCATCGGGCGACGGCGCGTGCCCCTCGGCGTGATCGCCTGCATCTATGAATCGCGGCCCAACGTGACGGTCGATATCGCCGTGCTGGCGATGAAGAGCGGCAACGCGGCCATCCTTCGCGGCGGCAAGGAGGCGCGGAACAGCAACGCCGCCCTCGGCCTGCTCATCCAGCGCGCGCTCGAAGGCACCGACGTGCCCCCCGGCGCCGTGCAGGTGGTCAGCGACCCCGACCGGGCACACGTCGACGAGCTGCTGGAGATGAACGATCTGGTCGACCTGATCGTCCCCCGGGGCGGGGCGCAGCTCATCGACTACGTGCGGCGCAAGGCGACCATGCCGGTCGTCGCGCACGGCGATGCGGTCGTCCAGATTTATGTCGATTCCGACCTCGACCTGGAGATGGCGCTGAACGTGGTCGACAACGCGAAGACGCGGCGCTACAGCATTTGCAACGCGGTGGACACGTTGCTGATTCACGAGGCGATCGCCCCGCAGTTCCTGGGCAGGCTTGCCGCGCTGTGGGGTTCGAAGGTGACGTTCCTGGTGGATGCGCGCGCCGGCGAGTTGCTGGCCGGGAGCGGCGCACCGGTCGCGGCGATTGCGGGGAAGCTGGCGGGCATGGAGCGGGAGGCGCTGCTCGGTGCGTTGCATCGCCACGGCATCCCGGCGGCATCGGCGGTTACGCGCGACGAAACGACAACGGACCCGTGGCTGCACGCCAACGGATTCTGGGAGGAGTACGAGTTGGCCGGGTTCGGGACGGTGGCCGGGGTGCGCTCGTACGCGGAGTTTTCGCGCACGCCGGGCGGCTTCCGCTACCCGGCGCCCCGGCTCGGCGAGCACACGGATGAGGTGCTGGCCGGGCTGGGGCGGACGGAGGTGGCGAATTAGCGCTGTGGACCGCGAGCGTTGCGCCCTCAGCGAAAGGGGGACTGTGGCCCCCCGCCTTTGCACAGGTCAACAACGCTGCGGCTAATCCTGATGCACGGCACCGGCCGGGGGCCGCGGCCGCCAGTGCGTCGCGGCCCCTCCGCGTGTCTTACCCGGCAACCCTACTGGAGCTTGATCTGGATGGACTTGGTCTCCATGTACTCTTCGAGGCCGGCGTTGCCGAGCTCGCGGCCGAAGCCGCTCTGCTTGTAGCCGCCGTAGGGCATGTTGTAGAGCCCGGTGCCGTGGTACGCGTTCACCCAGACCGTCCCCGCCCGGAGGCCCTTCGCCACCTTCAACGCGACGTTGATGTCCTTCGTCCAGACGGCTGCGGCGAGGCCGTACATCGTGTCGTTGGCGGTGCGGATGACGTCCTCGACGTCATCGAAGGAGAGGACCGAGAGGACCGGGCCGAAGATCTCCTCGCGGGCGATGGTGTCGGTGTTGGTGACCTCATCGAAGATGGTGGGCTGGACGAAGAGGCCCTTCGCCAGGTCGCCATCGATGGCGCGGTTGCCACCGGTGACGAGCTTCGCTTCAGCCTTGCCCTTCTCCAGGTAGCCCTCGATCTTGGCGAGCTGGCTTTCGTTGATGACCGGGCCCATGGTGGTCGCGGGGTCCATCGGGTCGCCCATCTTGAGGGCGGCGCCCATGCCGGCGAGCTTGGCGACAAACTCGTCTTTCACGCGGTTGCTGACCAGGAGGCGGCTGCCCGCCTGGCAGACCTGGCCGCCGTTGAGGTAGATGCCGAAGAAGGCGCCGGCGACCGCGGCATCGACCTGGGCGTCGGGGAAGACGATGTTGGGGGACTTGCCGCCGAGTTCGAGGCTGAGCTTCTTGACGTTGCTGGCGGCGGCCCGCATGACGGCCTTGCCGCTGGCGGTCGAACCGGTGAAGGCGACCTTGTCGACCAGTTCGGAGGCGGCGATGTGCTGGCCGACCAGGGCGCCGTTGTCGGTCTCGCTGGTGACGACGTTGAAGACGCCGGCGGGAAGGCCCGCCTCGGCGAGGATACCGGCGAGCATGAGGGTGCTGCCCGGGGTGTAGTGCGAGGGCTTGGCCACCATGGTGCAGCCGGCGGCGATGGCCGGGCCGATCTTCCAGGAGATGAGGAGGAGCGGGAAGTTCCAGGGGGTGATGATGCCGACCACGCCGACCGGTTCGTGGATGACGATGCCGACGGCGTCCGGGATCTGCTGGGTGAACGAGTCACCGCTGAGGTTCAGGGCCTTCGCGGCGAAGAGCTGGAAGACCTCGGCCGTGCCCATGACTTCGCCGAAGGCCATGGTCTTCGGCTTGCCGACCTCGTTGGCGATGCAGGTGGCCAGGGCGTCGGCCCGCTCGGCGATGAGGTCCGCGGCCTTGCGCAGGATGCGGGCGCGGTCGGCGGCGGGGGAGGTTGACCAGGCGCCGGAGTCGAAGGTGCGGCGGGCGGCTTCGATCGCCTTCTGGGCATCTGCGACGCCGCCGTTGGGGTAGATGCCAACGACGCGGCCGTCGTAGGGGCTGGTGCGGGTAAAGGTGGCGCCTTCACCCGCATCGGCCCACTGGCCATCGATGAATTGCTGGAATGTGGTTACTTCGGGCCTGTCGGCGATGGACGTCATGGATAAAAAGCCCTCCTGGCTATATGTTGGGCTAAACGCCACTGTGGTTACTTATCGAGCCATACCAATTGATCCTGCCAGTTTGCCGAGTTCGTTGGCCGGCTACCACCGTAGTCCTTGACATACTTCTGCCAGGCCGTCCACCCGCTTGGGGCATACGCGGGAATACACACGGGGTTCTTGTAGTTCCAGCGCTCCATATCGCGAATAAGCCCGGCGCGCACATCGGGATTAGTCTCCACGATTTGCTTGGCGTCCATGGCGTCCAGTTCGGGGACGTTGGCGTCCCAGTAGTTCTGGGGCGATTTGGTAGTCAGGTTCCCGTGGAAGTTTCCACCCGGATCGAGAATCGTCGGCCACCCATCGAAGTACGACTCAAACTGCTTGGAAGTCAGCCGCTTTACCCAGGTGGCGAGTTCGTTCGGGTCTGGCTTTACCTTGATGCTGATCTTCGCCAGCTGCTGCTGGATGACAGCCAGGGCATCGAGGCCCGCCGTGTCGCCGGCATTGGCCATCACCGAAAGTTCAAAGCCGTCAGCGTACCCGGCAGCGTCCATCAACTTCTTGGCTTCAGCGAGATCGAGCCGCTGGACTTTGGCCGTTTCTTCTTCCGAAAGCGAGTATGGGTCTTCGAAGGGATGGACGAAACCGATCACCCTCCCGCCTTCGTCACTCCCGCCTGCGGCTCGCACCCACTCCTTCCGGTCGATGGCGAAGCTGACAGCCTGGCGCACGCGAAGGTCCTTGAACGGTTCGAAAGTATGCTGGAATCCGAAACCGGTCACGTTCTCGGCGATGGAAATCCCGACCTCGATGTCGTTCGTTCCCCGCGTGGCTTCGCCCATGTCGCTGAGCCCTGCATTGCGAGTAAGGACATCGATTTGCCCGCTGCGGAGAGCGATGGTCCGGCTAAGCCGGTCAGGGATGATTAGCAAGTCAATCCCGTCGAGATACGGCAGGCCATTCTCGAAGTAATCGGGATTGCGCTTATAAATGACAGCCTCATCGCGGCGCGCTTCCGTCAGCATGAATGGCCCGGTGCCTATCCGTGACTTGGGATCCTTCAAGTCCCCGAACTGCTCAACGACCTCTCGTGCGAGCACTCCCATCACCGACGTGCCGAAATTGAAGATGGTCGGAGCAAAGGGCTGTTTCAGCGTGACCTTAACGGTGTACGGGTCGGTGGCGACAACCGTGTCGAGTGCAGTCCAGAGCTGCCGCGTAAGGAATTCCTGCTTCCGGGCGCGTTCGATGGTGTAGACAATATCTTCGGCAGTGAGCTCCCGCCCGTTCACTGGTGCGACGTTCTGGAACTTCACGCCCTTTCGCAGTTGGAACACGTAGGTCGTCGGGTCAGGGACCTCCCATTTCTCCGCGAGATCGCCCGTCAGCTTCTGTCCGGCCTCAAGCTTCAGAAGCTGGTTATACACCCGCCCATCGCCGGTAAGCGCTGCATACGCCATGTGCTCGAACGTGGCGGGATAGCTGCCGGTACCGATGCGCAGCGTCCCACCCCTCTTCGGGGTCGGAGCTGTGGTCGCAGCCGGCTGCGTTGCCTGACCGGAAGGGGTCTCTTGTCCCGTCTGCGTTCGCTGGCCGGCCGCGCCCGTCGGTGTCCCACCGTCCGAGTCGTCGTCATCTCCCCCGCCGCAAGCACTGATGGCAAGCCCGGCTGCAAGGCTGCCCGCGCCCGCCATGAAGGTCCTGCGTGCAAACCGGCGGTTTGGCCGCGTCCAGTAGTTGTCGCCTCGTTCAGCCCCTGTTGCCATCGTTGTTCCCTCTCCTTTGTTCGCTCCTTGCTTCCACTCATAATCGACCCGAACCGCGCAGTTGAGGGTGAGTACGTTCCTGCGCGGTTCGGCTAGACGCCACTGTGGTTACTTATCGAGCCATACCAATTGGTCCTGCCAGCCTGCTGCATTGCCCGGACGGGCATGGTCGTAGTCCTTAACGTACTTCTGCCAGGCTGTCCACCCGCCTAGGGCGTACGCCGGAATACACACGGGATTCTTGTAGTTCCAACGCTCCATATCCTGAATGAGCCCGGCACGCACATCGGGATCGGTCTCTACAAGCTGCTTGGCATTCATCGCATCCAATTCCGGAACGTTGGCGTTCCAGTAGTTCTGAGGCGAGTTGGTGGTCAGGTTGCCGTTGAAGTTCTGACCTGGATCGAGGATGGTCGGCCATCCGTTGAAGTAGGAGTCGAACTGCTTTGTCCCGAGCCGCCTCACGTAGGTAGCGAAGTCGTTCGGGTCGGGCTTAACCTTGATGTTGATCTTTGCCAGCTGCTGCTGGATGACGGCCAGGGCATCGAGGCCCGCCGTGTCGGCTGAACTCGACATGGTCGAAAGCTCGAAGCCATCAGCGTACCCGGCAGCTTCCATGAGCTTCTTGGCTTCAGCGAGATCGAGCCGCTGGAGTTTGCCCGTTTCTTCCTCCGAAAGCGCGTACGGATCTTCGAAGGGATGAACGAAGCCGATCACCTTCCCTCCTTCGTCGCTCCCGCCTGCGGCCCGAACCCACTCCTGCCTGTCTACGGCGAAGCTGACAGCCTGGCGCACGCGAAGGTCCTTGAACGGTTCAAAGGGATGCTGGAATCCGAATCCGGTCACGTTCTCGGCGATGGAAATCCCGACCTCGATGTCGTCCGTCCCCCGCGTAGCTTCTCCCATGTCGCTGATTCCGGCATTTCGCGTAAGGACATCGACCTGGCCACTGCGAAGGGCCACAGTCCGGCCCAGGCGATCGGGGATGATCGTTATCTCAACCCCGTCGAGATAGGGCAACCCCGCCTCGAAGTAGTCGGGGTTGGCCTTATAGATGAGGGCTTCGTCCCTGCGAGCTTCCGTCAGCATGAACGGCCCGGTGCCTATCCGTGACTTGGGATCCTTCAAGTCCCCGAACTGCTCAACGACCTCTCGTGCGAGCACTCCCATCACCGACGTCCCGAAGTGGAAGAGCATCGGGGCAAAGGGCTGCTTCAACGTCACCTTAACGGTGTACGGGTCCGTGGCAACAATCGTATCGAGCGCAGTCCAGAGCTGACGCGTGAGGAACTCCTGCTTCCGGGCGCGTTCGACGGTATAGACAACATCTTCAGCGGTCAGCTCGCGCCCGTTGACTGGTGCGAGGTTCTGGAACTTCACACCCTTTCGCAGCTGGAACACGTAGGTCGTCGGGTCGGGCACCTCCCATTTCTCCGCGAGATCACCTACCAGCTTCTGTCCCGTCTCAAGCTTCAGAAGCTGGTTGTACACGCGCCCGTCGCCGGTGAGCCCTGCGTACGCCATATGCTCGAACGTGGAGGGATAGATGGAGCTGCCGATGCGCAGAGTCCCACCCTTCTTCGGGGTGGCAGCTGTGGTCGCACCCGGCTGTGTTTGCTGGCCGGAAGGGGTGCCCTGTCCCGTTGGTGTCTCACCGGTCGAGTCGTCGTCATCTCCTCCGCCGCAAGCACTGATGGCGAGCCCGGCTGCAAGGCTGCCGGCGCCTGCGATGAAGGTCCTGCGTGCGAACCGGCGGTTTGGCCGCGTCCAGTAGTTGTCTCGTTCAGTTCCCATTGTCATCGTCGTCCCTCTCTTTATGATCGCTCGTTTGATCGCTCATTGTTTCTGTTCAAAATCGGCCTGCACCGCGCATTCGAGGGTCGAGTACGTCCCTGAGGCTGTCGAAGAACAGTGTGAGACTCAGCACCGTGATGGTGATCGCGAGCCCTGGAAAGAGCCCCAGCCAGTACGCCGAGTAGGTGTACTCCCGAGCCCGTCCGCTCAGCATGCTTCCCCACTCCGGCGTTGGAGGGGGAATTCCGAATCCGAGGAACCCGAGCGCTGCCAGGGAGAGGATGACCCCCCCGAGTTGCACCGACGCCAGGATCAGGACCAGTGGAATGATCTGCGGGAGCACATGGAAGACCATGATGCGCAGATCGGTCGCCCCACTAACTCGCGCGGTTTCGATGTAACCTGCCGCCTTGACCGCTATGACGTTCGCCCTCAGGACGCGCGACATCGTCCCGGCCATGGCCAGGCTCATCACGATGATCACGTTGCGAATGTTGGGCCCCAGGAGGCTGATCAGGGCGATCAGGAGCACGAATGCGGGGAAGGCAATCCAGGCGTCCACGAGCCTTTGGATTACCAGGTCGACTTTCCCGCCGAAGTAGCCCGAGATGACGGCAATCACCGTTGCGGCGACCACCGAGAGGGTCACCACCGCCAGGCTGGCCCCCAGCGTATAGCGCCCCCCCCAGACCACGCGGCTAAAGATGTCGCGGCCAATCTGGTCGGTGCCGAACCAGTGGTCGGCGCTCGGCGCCAGGAGCCGATCGAGGGTGTCGCCCGTGTTCGGGTCATGCGTTGCCACCAGGGGCGCGAAGATGGTAGCCAGCGTGAAGACGGCGAGGATGGCGCCACCAGCGAGGCCTGTCACCGGCATCCGCCGGAGCGGCCGGACCAGGCGCGTTTGGACCCAGCTAACTCGATAGGACTGCCATGCAGTTGCGTTCGGCGGAGCACTCGATGTAGTCATGCGCCCACCCTGATCCTTGGGTCGAGGACTCCGTACAGGATATCCACGATCAAATTGATGACGAGCAACGATGTGGCACTGAGAAGCAGTATCGCCTGAACCACCGGATAGTCCCGGCGCATCGCAGCCTCGATCGTGTACCGTCCCATCCCCGGGATGGCGAAGATCTGCTCAAGAATCACCGCCCCGGTCACAACAGTTGCCACCTGCAGTCCCAGAATGGTGACCAGGGGCGGTGCAGCATTCTGGAGGCCGTGACGGAAGAGCACCACCCGGGAGGCCAGGCCCTTGGCCCGGGCTGTCCGCATGTAGTCCTGTCTCAACACCTCGAGCATCAGCGTCCGGGTGACCCGCACAACTGCCGCGGAGACGGGCAACCCCCCGATGATGGCGGGCCACAACATGATCTTCAGGTGGAGGACGGGGTCCGCACTGAATGAGGCAAACCGGAGCGGTGGCGCGTAGTCGAACCAGACCGATGCAAAGACCAGGAACATCGTCGCCAGCCAGAAGCTAGGAATGGCCAGGAAGAGCACCGAAATCGTGCGGCTCACTTCGTCGATGACCCTGCCTTGCTGGACAGCAGCGAATATCCCCAGCGGCACGCCGATGGCCCAGCCGACCAGGAGAATGAGCGCGCCCAGGAGGGCGGTGGTTGGCAGCCGCCGGAGGAGTTCGCTGGAAATCGAGTCACCGCTGTAGAGCGACTCGCCAAGATCGCCACGTACCAGATCGAGAGCCCAGTCCATGAACTGGGTGTACCACGGTTGGTCGAGGCCAAGCTCGGAGCGCAGCTGCTCGATGTCTTCGGCGTAACCCTGGGTGCCGACCATGGCCTCGACAGCACTGCCGGGCATGATTCGGAGGACAGAGAACGCAAGTAAACTAACAAGTACCAGCGTCACCGCAAGCAGCAGGACGCGTTGAATGATGTAGGTTGACAGTCTAGCCCTTCCTTCCCGCGGAGATCGCGTCAGCTGTGTCGGGAAGCAACACGATTTTGAGCGCCTTGCGAGAGCGGAACAGCTCGTATGCTTCAGGCGCTTGCGACAATGGCATTCGGTGCGTGATGAGCGGCGTCAGGTCTAGCCCGCCAAACTCCACCAGGCGCATCAATTGTTGTAGGCGGGCGGCGCCCGAGGGACAAAGCGTGAACACGATCTTGCGGTGATAGAACGACGACGGGCCCGCAGGCAGCATCACACCCGGGAGTCCACCGTACACACCGACGCTCGACACCGTCCCACCACGTCGTACGACGCGTGTCGCGAGGTCCATGGTCTGCTGGAGCCCTACTGCTTCGACGGCGATATCGGCGCCGATGGGGCCAGTGAGTTCGAGTATCGCGGAGACAGGGTCTCCAACGGTGGGGTCGATGACGACGTTCGCGCCGAGCCGCCGGGCCATCTCGGCCCGTTCGGGCACACTCTCGACCGCGATGACGAGCCCCGCGCCACGAGCCCGGGCCCCGGCGGTCGCGCACAGCCCGACCGGGCCCTGGCCGAAGACGACCACGCTGTCTCCGAACTTGAGTTCGGCCCGCTCGATGGCGCCAAGCCCGGTCGACATGATGTCGCCCGCAAAGAGGACCTGTTCATCGCTGAGTCCATCGGGAATTGGGGCTGCCCCCACATCGGCGAAGGGCACGCGGAAGTAATTCGCCTGGCATCCAAAAAGCAGCGAGCCGCCGCCGGAGCAGGCGCTCAGTTGCCCTTCGAGGCATTGGGGGCAACGGCCGCAAGCCGTCAGGCAGGACGCCACGACGCGCTGACCTTCATGGAGATTACGGACGCCAGCGCCAATCGCCACCACGATGCCGACCGCTTCATGTCCCATCGGCAGGCCCGGTGCTCCCGCCGGGAGCATGCCGGGATTAAGCGGAGATTCGTCCAAAATATGCATATCAGTGCCACAGAGCGCGGAAGACGTCATTCGCACAACGACCTCGCCCTCGGCGGGCACCGGGACAGGGGTCTCCACCATCCGCACTTCGTGCTGAGCGGTCTTCATACAGACAAGGTTCGTGGGTGAGTGGCTCACACGTGAAAGTCCCAACCTGAATTACGACCGGTGCTTCGGACGTGGCGCGAACTCTATCGTTAGAGTCTTAGCGGAGTCAAGGACGAGGGCTGGTTTACGACGTTTACGACACTCCCCTGAGTGGCCTAAATGGTAAAGCGCTGAGCGAAGAAACCGGGCGGGAGTGAGGTAGCCGGGGGCCTGAAGTGGCGAGAGCCGGGCCGGGATCGCTGCATCGAGGAGGAGAGGGGAGGGGAGGGGGAGGTTCCGCGCCGTTAATGCAAATCCAGGCGCGCCGGCACTTCCTCGGTAGTGGCGTGTTCAGCGGAACCAGAGGCCGAGCCCGAGGCGGTCTGACTCGCGCTGGAGCACCCGGAAGGCGGCGGCGCCGCGCTCGACGATATCGCGCAGGTCTTCGGAGGCACCCAGCGCTTCAAGAGTGCCCGCCTGGCGCAGGTGATCCCGTATCGCTTCCGAAACGTTCACGATTTCGGCGTGTGCTGCGGCCAGGGAGGCGGGTGGTGAGAGTGTGCGGTAGGCGCTCAAGTTCTCCGAGTGTATGCGAATGAGATGTTGAACGGGGTCAGCGGTCGCGACGTCGGCGAGGGACTTGTCACGTACCAGGGTGCCGTGCATGGCTCGGAGATACCGTTCAACGTCCAGGTAGCGCCCTCTCGCGTAATCCAGTCCGCCCAGCGTGAGCCAATATAGTGCCCGTGACTGACGCACGTCTCTTCCCGCTCCCTCTGGCGCGGCGCTGGTACACTTGCCCCATGACTACGACGGTTTCCGCACTTCGCGAACGGGCGGCGGCGGCGCGGGTGGCCTCGCGGGCGCTCGCGCGGCTTTCGTCTTCGGCCAAGAACGCTGCCCTGGAGCGCATCGCCACCCTCCTCGAAACCGAGCAGGACGCGGTCCTCGCCGCCAACGCGCTCGACCTCCAGGCGGGCCGCGAGGCCGGGCTCGACGACTATTTCATCGAGCGGCTCACGCTGACGCCGGAACGGCTGCGCGGCATCGCCGCCGACACGCGCGGGGTGATGCGGCTCGAAGACCCGGTGGGCGAGGTGTTCGATTCGCGCACCCTGCCGAACGGCATGCTCATCGGGCGGCGGCGGGTGCCCCTCGGCGTGATCGCCTGCATCTATGAGTCGCGGCCCAACGTGACGGTCGATATCGCCGTGCTGGCGATGAAGAGCGGCAACGCGGCCATCCTGCGCGGCGGCAAGGAGGCGCGGAACAGCAACGCCGCCCTGGGCGAGCTGATCCAGCGCGCGCTCGCCGGCACCGCCGTGCCCCCAGGAGCCGTGCAGGTGGTCAGCGACCCCGACCGGGCCCACGTCGATGAACTGCTGGAGATGAACGACCTGGTCGACCTGATCGTCCCGCGGGGCGGGGCGCAGCTCATCGACTACGTGCGCCGCAAGGCGACCATGCCGGTGGTGGCGCACGGCGACGCGGTCGTCCAGATTTATGTCGATGCCGACCTCGATTTGGAGATGGCGCTGAAGGTGGTCGACAACGCGAAGACGCGGCGCTACAGCATCTGCAACGCGGTCGACACGCTGCTGGTGCACGAAGCGATCGCGCCGCAATTCCTTGGCGGGCTTGCCGCACTCTGGGGTTCGAAGGTGACGTTTATCGCTGACGACGGGGCGCGCGCAATCCTCGCCGGGACGGGCGCGCCGGTCGAATCCGCGACCGGGGAGACCTGGCGGACGGAGCACCTCGCGCTGCGGGTGGGGGTGCGGGTGGTCGGTTCGATGGCAGAGGCGGTCGAGCACATCGAGCACTACGGCAGCCACCACAGCGACGCGATCCTGACGGAGAACTACAGCAACGCGATGGAGTTCCTGGACGAGGTGGACTCGGCGGCGGTGTACGTGAACGCGAGCACGCAGTTCACCGATGGCGCACAGTTCGGCCTCGGGGCCGAGGTGGGGATTTCGACCCAGAAGATGCACGCGCGCGGGCCGATGGGGCTACGCGAGCTCACCAGTTATAAATGGACCATCATCGGGAGAGGCCAGGTACGACCACTGTGATTTCATTTGAACGGGAATGCCGCACACCCCATTCCGAGTCGTACACCGTCCTCGAAGACGGCGGGATTGTCGGCCGGATCGACCTGCACTACCAGGGCTCGAACGTGTACGCGACGCTCTGTACGACGGCGGACGCGAACGAGGAGCGCATCCAGCAGCTCATCGACGCGGCGGATGAGCAGCTGGTGATGACGGCCGACCCGTATCGCGAGGACTTCGTGGTGAGCGTCTGGCGGGGATCGCCGGCGGGCGTGTACAGCGACGACACGGATGAGGACGACGACGACGAGGACACGTTCCGGCTGAATTAGGCTGTTGGCTGTTGGCTGTTGGCTGGTCACGAGTGGTGGGGAATCGTGAATCGTGAATCGGCAATCGAAAATCGCGGGGTTGGGGGCCGGGTGGGGACTCCTCCCGGGTGCCCGTATGGCGGGGCGCTTGCTACAATCGCGAGTGGAGAGGTGTCCGAGTGGTTGATGGTGCCGCTCTCGAAAAGCGGTGTGGCGCAAGTCACCGGGAGTTCGAATCTCCCCCTCTCCGCCAGAACGAACGCTAGCCGCGCACCACGGCACAGAAATGGGAAGGCCCGCCAGGTTTGGCGGGCCTTCTGCTCGTGCGGCGGGTTGGCGGCTCATGCGGAGCGGTGGACGCGGACGCTATCGAGCCAGGTGACCTTGCCTTCGTGGCGCTTGATGAAGAAGCGCTCGACCCGGTTGCGCGGGGCGAGGCCGGCGGCGATGCGGGCGTTGGCGGCGTCTCGGGCGAGTTCGGCGCTGCGCTGCTTGTGGATGATGGAAATGCTATCGGGGTGCCAGATGAAGCTCATCGGGTTTGGATTCTCCTCAGGTGGTGGCCGTTCGGGCCTCTGTTTGTATTGAAGCGTGGATTGGCAGGGCCCACGCCATCCCCGGGGATGACGCCTTCTCCCCCATAGGGAGGAATCTGTGCAATTCGTCACAGATGGCGGGGATGCCGCCGCTACCACGGGGGCGAGTTGTTTTCGCGTGACGGGCGGCCTGCTTGGAAGGCGGCGGCGTTCGGGCGGTAGGCATCCCAGCGCGCCATCCCTGGCGCGCCTCGGATCAACACGTGGCCGGCCTCGGGGGTCGATGTTCTTGCGGGCCGGGCGGCCTTACTGGCGGGCGGCGGCGGCGTTCGGGCGATAGACATCCCGGCGCGCCATGACCGGCGCGCCTCGGATCGCGACGCACCCGAAATCCGAGGCGGGTCGGTCATGACCCGCTGCGGCGCGGGCCGGCCTCGGGGGTCGATGTTCTTGCGGGACGGCGGCCTTCCCTGCAGGCGGCGGCGGCGTTCGGGCGATGGACATCCCAGCGCGCCATCCCTGGCGCGCCTCGGATCAACACGTGGCCGGCCTCGGGGGTCGATGTTCTTGCGGGACGGGCGGCCTGCTACGGCAGGCAGGCGGCGGCGTTCGGGCGACGGGCATCCCAGCACGCCAGACCGGCGCGCCCCGGATCGGGTGGGTTAGCGGGGCCCGGGGCTGGCGGTGTGGGTTGGCCGCGGGGAGGACGAGCCTCGCTGCGGGCCCCGGACGCCGATAGCGCGGATGGCGCCGGAGATGCGGCCGGCTGCCGGAGGCGCCTCCAGACTATCGAGGCGGAGTTGCTTGCGGCGCTCGGCCTTGCGGGCGAGCTGCTCCTGGCGGAGTTGGTGGATGAGGTGGTGGCTGTGGGGGTCGAAGAGCGTCATGGCTGCACCTCGTGGGCCAGGTTTCCCGTTTGGGGTAGGCGTATTGGAACATAGCCAATTGCCTAAGTCAATAGCCAGATGCCTAACTTCTGTGAAGGACCGCACAGATCGCTACGCGCCGGGCATCGCCTCGGGCGGGCGGGAGCCCTTGCGCAGGGTCTCCTCCAGGGCGCCCTCCACGAACTCGCGGAGGGTGGCCTCCGCCGCGCTGTAACTGACCTGGTTACCCTCGCGTTCGGGCGTCACGAGGCCGGCTTCGCGGAGCGTCTTCATGTGCACGCTGACGGTGGGCTGGGAGAGGCTGAAGAGGCTCGCGAGCTCGGACACGGTGGTGGCGTTGTGGTCATCGGCGTGGAGCAGCTCCGCGAGGATGGCCAGGCGGGTGGGGTCGGAGAGGACCTTGAACCGGCCCGCGGCGCGTTCGGCACGTTCGCGGCGGCGGGCAAGCTTTTCGCCCACGCCCGAACCGACGCCAACTACGACAAAGCCGGGGAGGGCCCAGTAGAGCGCGCCTTCGCCCCCGAGCCCAAGGGCGACCAGGTAGAGTTCGCCACGTTCGCGTGCGGCGGCGATCTGCGGCTGAAAGATGTCTTTGTGGACGAACGTGTTGCCGGGGACGAGGCGGCGGAGGTCCTGTTCGTTCCGCAGGCGCGCCTGGAGTTCGGTGGCGATGGCCTGGGCCTCGCGGCGGCCGTGTTGCTCCCAGTAGGGTTCGACCACGGCCCAGAGCTGCCGGAGCAGGGCGGCGTAGCGGGCTCGCGCAGCGGCGTCCTGGCGGAGGCAGGCGACCCGCTCGTTGACGAGCGTCCAGACGGGTTGCGGTTCGCTGGGCAAGGGCGGCGTCTCGAACTGTTCGGCGAGCGAGTCAATGGCGCGATCGAGGGCGGGGCCGGCATCGGGAGCGAGGAGGACGCCAGCCCGCCAGGCTCCGACAAGGAGTTCGCCCCACTCGCGGTACAGGTCGCCGCCGGGGAGACTGCCGAGGCCGTGGCCCGGCCAGAAGGACATCAGCTCATCGACAAGGGCGCGGTTGGCGGCATCGAGTTCGGCGATCCAGGTGGGGACCCAGCGATCGGGGCTAACGCAGTGCCGGCCGAGAAGGAAGAGGGCGAAGTGGAAGTCGATGACCGGGGCGATGGCGATGTGCAGGCCCGGCGTTTGTTGGTCGGGGCCGATTTCGGAAGGCATTGTTCTTTAACTATACCCCTAACTCACGGGGAATGCGGCAGGCGGTGACCCCCGGGGAAACGCGAAGCCCGTGGGGAAGGTCGCTGGCGATGTAATGGCCGAATGTAGCACGCATACGCGTAGTCCCTAATTTGCGTACTTCCGGGGTCGTTCGAGGATACAGCTGAGCCTCCTTTTGGACGGGGCATCTCAGGAACCCAGGAACCAACCCATGCGCATACGTCTTCGCGAAAAACTCCTCGCCGGGTTCGGCGCGGTCATCGTCCTGCTGGCCGTCGTCGCGGTCCTCGGCATCATGCAGCTGCAGAGCGCGAGCAACCGCACGTCAGCCATGTACCGTGAGAACGTCCTCGGCGTGCAACACGCGCTCGCCGCGAACGTCAACATGACCGCGAGCGCGCGGGAGGTGAAGTCGGCATTCCTGGTGGAGGACCGGGCCGAGCGGGCGGCGCTCCTCGCCCAAGCGCGCGAAGAGATGGCGCGGGCGAAAGAAGCAACCGAGCTCTATCACTCGACCTTTGCCAGCCAGGCGGACGCGGACCAGTGGGCGCCAGTCGAAAAGGAGGTCGACAACGTCATCGCGGCCCGCGAAGGGGTGGTGACGCTCCTCGAACAGGGGAAGGACGCCGAGGCGGAAGCCGCGGCAGCAGCCATGGGCGAGATGATCAAATCGATGAACAAGGCGCTCAACGATGCCGGCCAGTACAACGCCGACATGGCCTCCGCATCGAAGGACGCGGCGGCCAGCGCGGCATCGAGCTCGCGCACCATGATGGTCAGCATCTCGGTCGTAGCCGCCCTCGCCGGGTTCGGCATCGCCTTCTGGCTGGCGCGGAGCATCTCCGGCGCGGCAAGCCAGGCAGCGGCGGCGGCCGACTCCATCTCTCGCGGCAACGTGAATGTGAAGGTCGACGTGAAGTCTAAGGACGAGATGGGCGACCTCGCCCGGTCGTTCACCGAGATGACTGGCTACCTGGGTGAAATGGTCGCTGCCGCGGAGGCGGTCTCGAATGGCGACCTGACGGCGAGCGTGACGCCCCGCGGCAGCGACGACGCCCTCGGGAACGCGCTCTCACGCATGGTGACCAACCTGCGCACGCTCATCGGCCAGGTGAAGGAGAACTCGGACAGCATCCTGAACGCCGCCGTGCAGCTCGGCGACTCCAGTGACCAGATGGCAGCGGCGACCGGGCAGATCGCGACGGCCATCAACGAAGTGACACGCTCGGCGGTCTCGCTCAGCGGCCTGTCGCAGGACTCCGCCCGCGAGATCGAGCGGGTGGCATCGGGTTCGCAGCAGGTTGCCGCAGGCGCCGCCACCTCGGCCGATTCGGCGGCCCAGTCCCGGCAGGAAGCCTTCGAAATGGGCGAGCGCATCCAGGTGGTCGCGACCGCCTCGAAGGAAGTCGCCCAGGCGGCCGACGAGTCCCGCTCGGCAGCACAGCAGGGCCAGCAGGCCGT
>PQAO01000022.1 GCA_003104995.1 Dehalococcoidia bacterium | reverse complement strand
ATCCCGATCATCCGGGGCAGCGGTCTCAAGGCCCTCGAATCGGCCTCGACCGACATCAACGCCCCCGAGTACAAGTCCATCATCGAACTGATGGACGCCGTCGATAGCTACATCCCCACCCCGGAGCGGCCGCTCGACAAGCCCTTCCTGATGCCCGTGGAAGACGTCTTCGGGATCAAGGGCCGCGGCACCGTCGTCACCGGCCGGATCGAGCGCGGTATCGTCAAAGTCGGCGAAGAAATCGAGATTGTCGGCATCATCGAGACGCGCAAGACGACCGTCACCGGCGTCGAGATGTTCAAGAAGCTGCTCGATGAAGGCCGGGCGGGCGACAACGTCGGCTGCCTCCTCCGCGGCGTTGAACGCGACGATGTGCAGCGCGGCCAGGTGCTCTGCAAGCCGGGTTCGGTGAAGCCGCACACGAGCTTCGAGGCCCAGGTCTACGTCCTCGGCAAGGATGAAGGTGGCCGCCACACACCGTTCTTCAACGGCTACCGGCCCCAGTTCTACCTGCGCACCACCGACGTCACCGGCTCCATCAAGCTGCCCGAAGGCGTCGAGATGGTCATGCCTGGCGACAACATCACCATGACCGTCGAACTCATCCAGCCCATCGCCGTCGAAGATGGTCTCCGCTTCGCCATCCGCGAAGGCGGCCGCACCGTTGGCGCCGGCGTCGTCACCAAGATTCTCGCCTAGGCGAGCGGGAGAGGAACCAGGGGAACGGCACCATGGCACGTCAACAGATACGCATCAAGCTCAAGGCATATGACCACCGCCTCCTGGACCAGTCGGCCCGGCAGATTGTCGAAGCCGCCGAGCGGACCGGGGCAGCCGTGGCCGGACCTGTGCCGCTCCCCACGTCCATCGATAAGTTCACGGTCCTGAAGGGCCCGCACATCCATAAGGATGCCCGCGAGCAATTCGAGATCCGTACCCACAAGCGGCTCATCGACATCATGGAGCCGACTTCCAAGACGGTAGACACGCTGATGCGGCTGCAATTGCCCAGCGGCGTGGATATCGAGATCAAGCTGTAAGACGATGACGATTGAAGGACTGCTTGGCCGCAAACTGGGCACCACCCAGGTGTTCGATGAACGGGGCCGCCTCCGTGGCGTCACCGCCGTCGAGGTGGGGCCCTGCTTCGTGACCCACATCCGCACCACGGAAGCCGATGGCTACACCGCCCTCCAGATCGGCTTCCAGGACGACCGGAAGCTCAACAAGCCCGAAGCGGGCCACCTGAAGAGCGCCGGCAACCTCAAGCTCCGCCACCTCGCCGAGTTCCGGGTGAGCGATTCGTCCGCCTACACCCTCGGCGACCAGCTTGGCGCCGAACTCTTCGAGACCGGCCAGAAGGTCGACGTCACCGCCACCTCCAAGGGGCGGGGCTTCCAGGGTGGTGTCCGCCGCCACAACTTCCGCGGCGGCCCGAAGACCCACGGCCAGAGCGACCGTCACCGGGCGCCCGGCTCGATCGGTTCGGGCACGACTCCCGGCCGCGTCTTCAAAGGCACCCGCATGGCCGGCCACATGGGCGCCGAGCGCACCACCATCATGAACCTCGAAGTCGTCGCCCGGAACGACGAACGTGGCGTCATCTTCGTCGCCGGTTCGGTCCCCGGGCCCATCGGCGGCCTTGTCCGCGTTCGCAAAGCAAGGAAGGTATCGAAATGAAGCTGAAAGTCTTCGATACCGCCGGTACCCAGCTCCGTGAAATCGACGCCGCCGACGATGTCTTCGGCATCGAGCCCAATCGCGCGGTCCTCCACCAGGCGTACGTCGCCCAGATGGCGAACCGCCGGGCCGGCCTCGCGAGCACCAAGAGCCGGGGCGAGGTCCGCGGCTCGACCGTGAAGATTCGCAAGCAGAAGGGTCTCGGCCGTTCGCGCCAGGGCTCCATCCGGGCATCCCACCAGGTTGGTGGGGGCGTCGCCTTCGGTCCCAGGCCCCACAGCTTCGCCAAGGACCTGCCGCGCACCATGCGCCGCCTGGCGCTGCGCTCCGCCCTGAGCAGCCATGCCGCCAGCGGCACGCTCATCGTGGTCGAAGGTCTCGCCGCCCCGGACGGGAAGACCCGCACCGTCCAGACCGCGCTCGCCGCGCTCGGTGTCGATCGCCGGGCACTTGTGGTCACCGGCGACCATGCGCCGGAACTCACGCGCGCAGCGCGCAACATCGATATTGCGAAGGCTCTGCCCGCTCAGAACCTCAACGTGGTCGACCTGGTGAACGCCCACCGCCTGGTGATGTCTGAAGACGCCGTCCGCAAGTGCGAAGCGCTCTGGGGCGGCCTGAACGTCAAGCCGCAGCGTGGCCGCGTGAAGGAGGCCGTGTAATGCCGAAGGAACTGCATCCCTACGCCGTCCTCCTGCGGCCCATCATCACCGAGAAGACGACCATCCTCACCGGGCTCGACAAGTACGTCTTCGAAGTCGACATCCGCGCCAACAAGAACCAGATCAAGGAAGCAGTTCAGGTCGCGTTCAACGTCCGCGTGGTCGAGGTGAACACCATGACCATGAAGGGCAAGCCGAAGCGATTCGGCCGGCGCGTCGTCAACCGCCCTGACTGGAAGAAGGCCGTGGTCACGCTGGTGCCCGGCGACAAGATTGAACTCTTCGAGGGGATCTAGGCATGCCGATTAAGCAGTACAAGCCAACTTCCCCGGGGCGCCGCAACGCCAGCGGGGCGACATATTCGGAGATCACGAAGAAGACGCCCGAAAAGTCGCTGACCGTCTCGCTCAAGAGCAAGTCTGGCGGCCGCAACAACCAGGGCCGCATCACCGTGCGCAGCCGGGGGGGTGGCAACCGCCGCCTCTACCGGATCATCGACTGGAAGCGCAACAAGGCCGGCATCCCGGCGAAGGTCGCCGCGATTGAGTACGACCCGAACCGCACGGCCCGCATCGCGCTCCTCCATTACGTCGATGGCGAAAAGCGCTACATCCTCGCCCCCAACGGCCTGGCCGTCGGTGCCATGCTCCTGAGCGGCCCCGGGGCGGAAGTCCGCGTGGGCAACGCGCTCGCACTGGCCAACATGCCGACCGGTACCCAGGTGCACAACATCGAGCTGACTCCCGGCAAGGGCGGACAGATCGTCCGCAGCGCCGGTACCTCCGCGCAGCTGATGGCGAAAGAGGGAGACTACGCCCTTCTCCGCCTCCCCAGCGGCGAAATGCGGCGCGTCCGCATCGAGTGCATGGCCACCATCGGCCAGGTTGGCAACGTCGAACACTCGCTGGTGAAGCTCGGCAAAGCCGGGCGCAGCCGCCACCGCGGCCGCCGGCCCGAAGTCCGCGGCTCGGTGATGAACCCCCGCGACCATCCTCACGGTGGCGGCGAAGGCCGCGCACCGGTGGGTATGCCGGGACCCAAAACACCCTGGGGCAAGCCGACTCTCGGCTATCGCACCCGCAACAACAAGCGCACCGACAAGTACATCGTTCGGCGGCGAAGCTAGGAGTAGGACATGTCACGTTCCATCAAGAAGGGCCCCTACATCCACCCTTCGCTGGAGAAGAAGGTCCTGGCGATGCGGAACGCGCAGCAGCGTTCGGTCATCAAGACCTGGTCGCGCGCTTCCACCATCCTGCCGGAGATGATCGGCATGACCATTGCCGTCCACGACGGCCGCCGCCATGTGCCGGTGTTCGTCACCGAAAACATGGTCGGCCACAAGCTGGGCGAATTCGCACTGACGCGGACCTTTCGTGGCCATGTCTCGAAAAGCGATCGCCAGAGCAAGGTGAGGCGGTAATCATGGAAGTGCGAGCAACCACGAAGGGGATGGGCGCCTCCTCTCGCAAGGTACGCCTGATCCTCGACCGGCTTCCCGGGCTCACCGTCGACCAGGCCCTTGCGCTCCTGCGCTACGTCCAGTCGCCCCACGCCCGGACGGTGTCGAAAGTCGTCCTTTCGGCCGCCTCGAACGCCGAAAACAACTTCGACCTGGATGTGGACGACATGGTCATTAAGCGCGCCTACGCCGATGAGGGACCCACGATGAAACGCTTCCGCCCCCGGTCGCGTGGCCGCGTGAGTCCCATCCTCAAGCGCTCCAGCCACATCACCATCATTCTTGACGAGCGGGAGGCCTAACCGTGGGACAGAAAATCCATCCGCACGGCTTCCGGATCGGCATCATCTACGACTGGGAGTCGAAGTGGTTCGCCGAAAAGGACTACACCGCCCGCCTGCACCAGGACCTCGACCTTCGCCGGTTCGTCCTGAGCGAGCTGCCCGATGCCGCCATCAGCCGCCTTGAGATCGACCGGAACGCCAACCTCGTGACGGTCACCATCCACACGGCCAAGCCGGGCATCGTCATCGGCCGTGGCGGCGCCAAGGTCGAAGACCTCCGCAACGCACTCGAGCGCTTCACCGGCGGCCGGGTCCGGGTCAACATCCAGGAGATCCGCGTCCCCGAACTCGATGCCTACCTGGTCGCCCGCTCCGTAGCCGACCAGCTCGAACGGCGCGTCGCTTTCCGGCGCGCCATCAAGCAGTCCGTCCAGCGGACCATGCAGCGTGGCGCCCAGGGCTGCCGCGTGGCCATCGCCGGCCGTCTCGGCGGGTCGGAGATGTCCCGCCGCGAAAGCGAAACCCAGGGCCGCGTGCCCCGGCACACGCTCCGCGCCGACATCGACTACGGCCTTGCCGAAGCCCACACCACCTTCGGCCGCATCGGCGTGAAGGTCTGGATCTACAAGGGCGAAATCCTGCCCGAACGCGGCGCGCCGCGGGTCGAGGAAGAAGTTCCGGAGCCGGTGCCCGCCCCCGTGCGGCCCGTGGTCGAAGTCGAAGAGGGTGCGCCCGCGCACACCGCCATTTCGATGGAACAGCAGGCCGCCGTCCGCGAGACCCCCGAGGGAGGCGCCTAAATGCTGCAACCCCGACGAGTGAAACACCGCAAGCAGCACCGTGGCCGTCGCCAGGGTGCCGCCAGCACCGGCAACTTCGTCGCCTTTGGCGAGTATGGGCTGCAGGCCCAGGGAGCTGCCTGGATCGATTCCCGCCACATCGAAAGCGCCCGCCGTGCCATGACCCACGAAATGAAGCGCGGTGGCAAGGTCTGGATCCGCATCTTCCCGGACAAGCCGGTGACGGCGAAGCCTGCCGAAACCCGCATGGGCTCCGGCAAGGGCTCCCCCGACCGCTGGGTCGCGGTCGTGAAGCCCAACCGGATCATGTTCGAAATCGCCGGCGTGCCCGAGCACGTCGCCCGCGAGGCGCTTCGCCTTGCGGCCCACAAACTCCCCGTGCCGACCAAAGTGGTCATGCGCGAAGAGGCGGTGATCTGATGGCTCGACAGACTGCTGAAGACCTGCGCCGGCTCGATGAGAGCAAGCTGGACCACGAGATCAATGAGGCCTACCGGGCCATGTTTACCCTCCGCTTCCAGCATGCCAGCCGCCAGCTGCAGAACTACCGCGAGCTGCGCAACGCCCGGCGCCGCATCGCTCGCCTCCGCACCATCAAGCGGGAGCGCCAGATCGAAGCTTTGCTGGGTGAGGAGTAGCAATGGGAACGCAACGCGTCATCCAGGGGACCGTCGTCTCCGACAAGATGCAGAAAACGATCGTCGTCTCGGTCCAGCGCAAGAAGAAGCACCGCCTCTACCACAAGGTCGTGACGGTGACCGAGCGCTTTAAAGCGCACGACGAAGACAACACCTGCAAGCTCGGCGATGTCGTCCGCATCCAGGAGTGCCGGCCCCTGTCGAGAGACAAGCGCTGGCGCGTCGTCGAAGTCCTCACCAGGGGCGATGTCGCCGAGATCGCGCCCGAGACCATCGGCCGCGAAATCGAAGTCACGGCCCAGGTGGCCCCAAAGTCGGAGGTACAGGAGTGATCCAGCAGGAAACCCGCCTCAAGGCTGCTGATAACAGCGGCGCCCGCTCCCTCCTCTGCATCCGGGTCCTCGGGGGGAGCCGCCGGCGCTATGCCCGCCCTGGCGATGTCATTGTCGCCAGCGTGAAGGTCGCTCAGCCAAACGCCGGCGTGAAGAAGGGCGATGTCGTCAAGGCCGTCGTCGTGCGCGTCGCCAAGGAATACGGCCGCCCGGATGGGTCATACATCCGCTTCGATGAGAACGCAGCCGTCCTCCTTGCCAGCGACGGCGAGAATCCGCGCGGTACGCGCATCTTCGGCCCCGTTGCTCGCGAGCTCCGCGACCGCAACTTCATGAAGATCGTGTCGCTCGCCCCGGAGGTGCTCTAGTGCCTGCGAAAATCAAGCGTGGCGATAAGGTCGTCGTGCTTGCCGGCAAGGATCGCGGCAAGCGCGGCACCGTCCGGGCCATCATCACAAAGCACAACCGGGTGCTCGTTGAAGGTGTCAACATCATCAAGAAGCACCAGCGCGCCCGCCAGCAGGGCCAGGCCTCGGCCATCATCGAGCGCGAGGCGCCCATCCATATCAGCAACGTCATGCTGGTCGACCCGAGGAGCGACGAACCAACCCGCGTCACCTTCCGGCGGCGCGAGGATGGCACCCTGGTCCGGGTCGGCAAGCGTAGCGGAGAGGATATCGAGTAATGCTGCCGCGAATGAAGGAACGCTATCAGTCGGGCGCGGCGCCGGCCCTGCGCGAGCAGTACGGCTACCCCAACGTCATGCAGATCCCGCGGATCACCAAGATCAACGTCAACATCGGTCTTGGCGAAGCGCTCACCGATGCGAACGCACTTGATAAGGCTTCCGACGAAGTCTCGGCCATCACCGGCCAGAAGGCGGTGATCACCCGCGCCAAGCGCTCGATCGCCAACTTCCGCCTCCGCGAGGGCAACCCTATCGGCGTGATGACCACGCTCCGGGGCGACCGCATGTACGAATTCCTGGATCGCCTGGTCAGCGCTGCCCTGCCGCGCATCCGGGACTTCCAGGGCCTCAATCCGAACGCATTTGATGGCCGCGGCAACTACAGCCTCGGTGTCCGCGAACAGCTGATTTTCCCCGAGATCGACTACGACCGTGTCGACAAGGTCCGGGGTATGCAGGTGACCATCGTTACGACCGCCAAGACCGACGAAGAAGGCCGTAAGCTCCTCGAGCTCATGGGCCTGCCCTTCCGGAAGAATTAGGAGCAGGACCGTATGGCTTCAAAAGGAATTGTGAACCGCGACAACCGCCGGCGTGAACTCAACGCCAAGTTTGCCGCGCGCCGGGCCGAACTGAAGCGCGAGCTGAAGAAGTCCTGGAACGACCCCCAGAAAGTCGCCGCGATCTACGCGGAACTCCACAAGCTGCCGCTCAACAGCAGCCCCACACGCATCCACAACCGGTGCCTCGTCACCGGCCGCCCAAAGGGATACATCCGCCGGTTCGGCCTCTCGCGCATCACCATGCGCGAATACGCCCACCTCGGTCTGCTCCCTGGAGTGACCAAGTCCAGCTGGTAAGTGCGAAAGCAAACGCCAGAGGGGAAGTGCAATGAATGTGAGTGATCCCATCGCCGATATGCTGACGAGAATCAGGAACGCGACTGCCGCGCGCCACGATTCCGTCATGATCCCGGCTTCGAAAATCAAGGTCGCCATCGCAAAGGTCTTGAAGGAAGAAGGCTTCATCAAGGACTTCGCGGTCGTCGCCGAAGAAGGCCGCCCCCAGCCCAACCTCAAGGTTGAGCTGAGCTATGGCGGCCGCAAGCAGCCCGTGCTCAACGGCCTCAAGCGGGTCAGCAAGCCGGGCCTCCGGGTGTACGTGCAGCGGCGGGAAATCCCCCGCGTGTACGGCGGCCTGGGGATCGCCATCATCTCGACGCCCAAGGGCGTCATGTCCGGGCAGGAGGCCCGCCGCCACGAACTGGGCGGCGAGGTCCTCTGCTACGTGTGGTAGGAGGACGGCTCGATGTCTCGTATTGGCCGCCAGCCGATCACTGTCCCAGACAACGTCCAGGTCTCCATCGATGAGGCCAACCTCATCCAGGTGAAGGGCCCGAAGGGCGAATTGCAGCGCCAGTTCCCCCGCACCATGGCGTTCGAACGCGAAGACAGCGTCATCGCCGTCGCTCGCCCGAACGACGAGGGGAAGCAGCGCGCGCTTCACGGCCTCTCCCGTTCCCTCCTCTACAATATGGTGACGGGAGTTACCACCGGGTTCACGCGTACGCTCGAAGTCCAGGGGGTGGGCTACCGCGCCCAGATGCAGGGCTCCAACCTGCATCTCGCCCTCGGCTTCTCCCACCCGGTCATCGTAACTCCGCCTCCGGGCATCACATTCACCGTCGAAGGCCCCCGCATCCATGTCGAAGGCATCGACAAGGAACGCGTCGGCCAGGTCGCGGCCAACATTCGCAAACTCCGGCCACCCGAGCCCTACAAAGGCAAGGGCATCCGCTTCCTCGGCGAACGGGTCCGCCGCAAGGCTGGCAAGGCCGGGAAGGTAGGCAAGTAATGAGCAAGGCAACCTCCGTTCTCGCCCGCCAGCGCCGCCACACGCGCGTCCGCAAGACGGTCTCCGGCACGCCGGTCCGCCCGCGGCTCAACGTGTTCCGCAGCGCCCAGCACATCTACGCTCAGGTCATCGACGACGTGGCCGGCCACACCCTGGCCGCCGCCAGCGATGCCGACAAGGCGTTCGAAGCCTCCCTCAAGGGCAAGAACAAAACCGAGCGCGCCGCCGCTGTCGGCAAAGCCATCGCCGAGCGTGCGAAGGCCAACGGCGTTTCCCTCGTGGTCTTCGACCGCGGTGGATACAAGTACCACGGTCGCGTTCAGGCCCTTGCCGAAGCCGCCCGCGAAGCAGGATTGGGGTTCTAGATGGCCGATAATCGCTACGACCGCTCCGACCAGGGCCAGGACGAACTGACCGAAAAGGTCATCTACATCAACCGCGTAGCCAAGGTGGTCAAAGGCGGCCGCCGCTTCAGCTTCAGCGCGCTCGTTGTTGTCGGTGATAACCATGGAAGCGTCGGCGTCGGCCTCGGCAAGGCTAACGAAGTCCCCGAGGCCATCCGCAAGGGCTCGACCCAGGCACGCCGCAACATGATCAAGATCCCAATGCGTGGCGGCACCATCGCCCACCCCGTCTGGACTCGCTTCTCCGCCGCCCGCGTGATGATGAAGCCCGCCAGCCACGGTACCGGCGTCATCGCCGGTGGGGCCGTCCGCGCCATCATGGAAGCGGCCGGCGTCACTGACGTGCTCGCCAAGACGTTCGGCAGCCGCAACCCGGTGAACGTCTCCCGCGCCACCATCAAGGGCCTGTCGACCCTCCAGGACCCGACCGGCGCACGCGAGCGCCGGCTGGCGATCGCCCGGGGAGAGCAGTAATGGCTCGCCTCACGATCACATGGCACAAGAGCGCCATCGGCTACAACCAGGACCAGAAGGACACCATCCGGAAGCTTGGCTTCCGCCGGTTGCACCAGTCCCTTGAAATCGACGACACGCCCGCGCTTCGGGGGATGGTCCACAAGGTCCAGCACCTTGTCGACATCGAGGAAGGTAAGACGAAATGAGCATCGGCGCGCAGGATCTCCGGCCACCACAGGGCGCGACCCACTCCAAGAAGCGGGTCGGCCGCGGCGTTGGCAGCGGCCAGGGCACGTACGCGGGCAAAGGCCTCAAGGGCCAAAAGTCCCGCAGTGGCAAGACGAAACCCTACGACGCGTTCGAAGGCGGCCAGTTCCCCACGTCCCGCAAGTTCCACGTCCTCCGTGGCTTCAACAACAAGTGGCGCGTGGAGTTTCAGCCCGTCAACGTGAGCGCTTTGGAGCGCTTCGAAGCCGGCGCCACCATCACGCCCGAATTGCTCCGCGAAGCGGGCATCCTCAAGCATCTTCGTGAACCCGTGAAGGTGCTCGGCCAGGGCGACCTCTCGAAGAAGCTCACCATCTCCGCCCACCGCTTCAGCGAGTCGGCGAAGGCGAAGATCGAGGCAGCCGGCGGCACCGCCGTCGTCATCACCTCCGAGACGGACGAAGCGAAGGATAGCTGAGGATGAGTGTTCAGCCGGCCCAACGGCCGCGGCTCTTGCAGGCAATGGTCGACGCCTTCCGACAGGAAGACGTCCGCCGCAAGCTGCTCTTCACGCTCGCGATGCTGGTCGTGTTCCGGTTCGTGGCCCACGTGCCGCTGCCGAACATCGACCGCGATGCGCTTGAAGCCGCGTTCGAAGGGAACGCGCTGCTCGACTTCCTCAGTATCTTCTCCGGTGGCGCGCTCCAGAACCTGAGTGTCGCCGCCCTCGGTGTGTACCCCTACATCACCGCCTCCATCATCATGCAGATCCTTCAGCCGCTGGTGCCCTCCTTCAAGTCACTCGCGGAAGAAGGCGAGCAGGGCCGCCGCCGGCTCCAGCTCTATACACACTGGCTGGCCGTCCCGATGGCCTTCGTCCAGGGTTACGGGCAGATCATCTTCATCAATGGCCAGGGCGCCGATGTCGTCCAGGACTTCGGCTTCCAAAACGACTTCATCGGCACCTGGGCCACGCTCTTCACGCTGGCCGCAGGCACCATGTTCCTCGTTTGGCTGGGCGAGCTCATTACTGAAAACGGCATCGGCAACGGTGTCTCGGTCATCATCTTCGGCGGCATCGTCGCCAACCTGCCCGGCCTCATCCCGAGCCTGACCACCCAGTCCATCCTCGCGGTCCTCGGCTTCGCGGCCTTCGCCATCGGGCTCATCTACCTGGTGGTCTTCTTCCAGGAAGCCCAGCGCCGGGTCCCCGTTCAATACGCTCGCTCCGCCTTCCGCGGGGGCCGTATGTACCGCCAACAGGGGCAGAGCCATATCCCGCTGCGCGTGAACATGGCCGGCATGATCCCGCTCATCTTCGCATTTTCGATCATGATCATGCCCGCCACGCTCGCCTCCTACTTCACCAACTCGGGCGGGTTCGTCGAGTCCGTCGCCGACTTCTTCGTCAACCAGTTCCAGGGCGGCCGCGGAGGCAGCGGCACCGGCTGGTACTGGCTAATCCTCTTCCTGCTGGTCATCGTCTTCACGTTCTTCTACACGATGGTCCAATACCAGCAGCAGCAGATGGCCAAGAATCTTCAGCGTCAGGGCGCCTTCATCCCCGGCATCCGCCCGGGCCCGCCGACCGAGGCCTACCTCATGCGCGTCGTCACCCGCATTACCTGGGCGGGAGCGTTCTTCCTCGGGTTCGTTGCCATCATCCCGTTCTTCATCGGACTTGTGACCGACGTGCGTGCCCTCACCATCTCCAGCACCGGCTTCCTCATCGTTGTTGCGGTCGTGCTCGATACCATGAAACAGCTCGAAGCCCAGCTTCTCATGCGCAACTACGAAGGGTTCATCCGCTAAGGTGTATATCGTTCTGCTTGGCCCCCCTGGCGCCGGAAAAGGCACACAGGCACAGCGCATCGCGAGTGCCACGAAGCTCGTCCACATCTCGACTGGCGACATGTTCCGCGAGAACGTGAAAAACCAGACCGAGCTGGGCAAACTTGCCAACGAATACATGGCGAAGGGCGAACTCGTCCCGGACGAGGTCACCATCAAGATGCTGCTCGAACGCATCTCGCGCGACGATGCGAAGGCGGGCGCCATGTTCGATGGCTTCCCCCGCAATGTCGTCCAGGCGAGGGCGCTCGACGAAGCGCTCAAGAGCAACGGCACCCGCGTCGACCACGCTTTGCTCATCTCGGTGGCCGACGCAGAACTCATCGCGCGCCTGGGCGGCCGCTGGATCTGCCGCAACTGCGGCAAGCTCTACCACGAACGCAACGATCCTCCGAAGACGCCCGGTGTCTGCGATGCCTGCGGCGGCGAGCTCTACCAGCGCGAAGACGACCGCCCCGAAGTGGTCCGCGCCCGCCTCGAAAAACAAAAGCCGCCGGCGGCGCTCATCGATCACTACCGCGCCGCCGGCGTCCTCAAGGAGATCGACGGTGAGCGCTCGCTCGACGACGTGACCGCCTCCCTGTTGGAGGCGATCCGCTAACGCCATGCCGATCAAGCTGAAGTCCGACGACGAAATCGCAATATTGCGCGAGGCTGGCCGCATCGTGGCGAACACGCTTGCCCAGATTCGCGAGATGGTCCGTCCCGGGCTCAACCTGCTCGAAATCGAGAAGTTCGTCCGCGAGGAGTTCAAGCGGGTCGGCGCAAAAGAGACGTTCCTCAACTACAGCCCCGGGCCCAAGTACCCGCCCTACCCTTCGAACATCTGCATCAGCGTCAACGAACAGCTGGTGCATGGCATCCCCGTCGACCGGGAGCTCCAGGAGGGCGATATCGTCACCTTCGACCTCGGCGCAACCTACCGGGGCTACGTCGGCGATGCGGCCATCACCGTGGGCGTCGGCAAGGTCAGCCCCCTTGCCCAGCGCCTGATGGACGTCACCGAGGCATCGCTCTGGGCCGGGATCAGGGCGGCCCGCCCGGGATCACACCTGAACGACGTCCGGGGGGCCATCGAAGACACCATCCGGCCGTCCGGCTTCGGTATCGTGAAGGGCTATGGTGGACATGGCGTGGGTCGTGATATGCACGAAGAACCCCACGTGGAGAACTTCCGTCAGCGGTTTCGGGGCCCCGAGCTCCGCCCGGGACTCGTGATCGCACTCGAGCCCATGGTGACCGCAGGCGGGCCAGAGGTTGGTGAAGGGCCCGACGGGTGGACTGTAACAACGAAAGACGGTAGCTTATGCTGTCATTTCGAGCATACAATCGCCATTCGGCCGGGAGGTGAGGCAGAGGTCCTCACGCTCCCGTAACGCCATCTGTGCGAAATACGAGAGGATATGGCCAGGAAGGACGCTATCGAAGTCGAAGGGACGGTTACCGAGCCGCTGCCAAACGCGATGTTCAAAATCGAACTCGCGAATGGCCATGAGGTGCTTGCGCACGTCAGCGGTAAGATCCGGATGAACTTCATCAAGATCCTCCCCGGAGACCGCGTCCTGGTTGAACTCTCGCCTTACGACCTCGGTCGTGGGCGCATCACCTATCGCTTCAAGTAGGCCGGCCCAGCCGTCCTGCCCACAGGAGAACCATGAAAGTCCGAGCATCCGTTAAGCCACGCTGCGACAAGTGCAAGGTGATTCGCCGGCACGGTCGCGTCATGGTGATCTGCGAAAATCCGAAGCATAAGCAGCGGCAGGGGTAGCCCACATGGCACGTATCTCAGGGGTCGACATCCCAAACGACAAGCGCATCGAAGTCGCGCTAACCTATATCTACGGCATCGGGCTCACCCGGTCGCAGGCCATCTTGGCCTCCACTGGCATCAGCCCCGATTCCCGTGCGCGGGACCTCACCGATGAAGAAGTCCTCCGCATCCGCGACTTCATCGATAAGAACTACATGGTTGAAGGCGACCTTCGCCGCGAAGTCCGCCAGAACATTGGCCGGCTTGTCGAAATCAACTGCTACCGCGGCCAGCGCCACCGCCGGAACCTCCCGGTTCACGGCCAGCGCACCCGCACCAACGCGCGCCAGAAGCGCGGCGCGCGCAAGACCGTGGCCGGCAAGAAGCGGGCAGGAAAGAAGTAAGAGGGGCTGACCAAGAATGGCTGATGCAAAACGTGGTGCCGCCGATAAGACACGCCGCCTGAAACGGCGCGAACGGAAGTCCATCCCTCGCGGACGGGCCTACATCAAGAGCACCTTCAACAACACCCTGGTCACCCTCACCGACCCCAACGGGAACGTGATCGCCTTCGCCAGCTCCGGCGGCTCCGGGTTCAAGGGCTCTCGCAAAGGCACCCCCTTCGCTGCCCAGCTTGCTGGCGAAAACGCCGCCCGCCGGGCGATGGAGCACGGGCTCCAGTCCGTCGAAGTCTACGTTCGCGGCGCCGGTAGCGGCCGCGAAGCCGCCATCCGGTCGCTCCAGGGCGCCGGCCTCACCATCACCGCTATCCGCGATGTCACCCCCATCCCCCACAACGGTTGCCGCGCCCCCAAGCGGCGCCGCGTCTAGGAGCGCCACGAACACATGGCACGTTACACAGGCCCAGTCTGCCGCCTCTGCCGCCGTCACGGCGGGAAGCTCTTCCTCAAGGGTGAGCGCTGCTTCACCCCGAAGTGCAGCTTCGACCGCCGGCCCAACCCGCCCGGCCCGCGCCCGGCTCGCCGCCGCAAGGTCAGCGACCGCGGCCTTCAGCTGCGCGAAAAGCAGCGCGCGCGCGCGTCCTACGGCGTCCTCGAAAAGCAGTTCGTGCGCTACTACAAAGAAGCCACCCGCCGCCCTGGCGTCTCCGGCGAAAACCTCGTCCGGCTGCTCGAAACACGGCTCGATAACATCATCTACCGCCTCGGCTTCGCCGATTCGCGCAGCCAGGCCCGCCAGATCGCCCGCCACGGCCTCATCGCCGTGAACGGCCGGAAACTCGATGTCCCATCCGCCCACCTCAAAGAGGGCGATGTCGTCAGTTTCACACCGCGCGGCATCCGCAGCGAGTTCTACAAGATCGTCCAGGAAACCCTGAAGTCGAAGAATCCGCCCTCCTGGCTGGCTCTCGATGTCGCCAATATGTCCGGGCGCCTCACCGCGCCGCCAACCGTCGCCCAGGGCGAAACGCACCTGTTCAACGAAAACGTCATCATCGAGTACTACTCGCGCTAACCAGCGCCCGTACCATCGAGAGTTGAGGAACGCACCAGCATGATGGATTCTCTCGAGTTGATCGGCCAGGCGACGGACACCGTCGTCCCCCAGCTCACTATCGAAGAAGAGTCGGATAAGTACGCCCGCCTCGTCGTCGAACCGCTCGACAGCGGTTACGGCATCACGCTTGGCAACGCCCTTCGCCGCGTCCTCCTCAGCTCGCTTGAGGGGGCCGCTATCACCTCCGTGCGCATCGAACAGGTCCAGCACGAGTTCTCCACCCTCCCCGGCATGGCCGAGGACACCACCGAATTCCTCCTCAACGTCAAGGAGATCCGCCTGCGCGCCCTCAGCAATCGCTCCGGCACGCTCTCCCTCGATATCGAGGGCCCGGTCACCATCACCGCCGGCGACCTCCAGGTCCCCGCGGACTTCGAGGTCCAGAACCCGGAACTCCACCTGGCCACCCTCGATACCCCGAAATCCCGCCTGAACGTCGAGTTCCACGCCGAACTCGGCAAGGGCTACGTCCCCGCTGGTTCCGTCGAGGGCCTGCCCATCGGCGTCATCCCGGTCGATGCCGTCTTCACCCCGGTCCGCAAGGTCAACTACCGGGTCGAAAAGACTCGTGTTGGCCAATCGACCGACTTCGATCGCCTGGTCCTCGAAATCTGGACCGATGGCACCGTCAGCCCCGTCGACGCCGTCGGCCAGAGTGCCGACATCCTCATGGATCAGTTCGCGCTCTTCAGCCAGATGGGCCGGCCCGAAATCGCCATCTCCCACGGTGGCGCCTCGCTCGGGGGGAGCTCCGTCGGCGGTCTGCTCATGGCCCCCGACCGCTACAACACGCCCATCGAGGATCTCGCCCTCTCGGTCCGCGCCTACAACTGCCTCAAGCGCAGCGGCCTGATGACCGTCGGCCAGGTGCTCGAAAAGACCGAAGACGAACTGCTCGCCCTTCGCAACTTCGGCCGGAAGTCTTACGACGAACTCCGCGACCGGCTCATCGAACTCGACTATGTCGACGGTACCGCCGAGGGCCTCGTCCCGATCGTCGATGGGCCGGCAAAGGGCGGCGCGCCCGGCCGCGCCCCGATGGCTGCGCCTTCCCGCCCCGGCCGCCCGCCCGTGCGCACCAGCGCGGTCATCATGGACGAGGACGACGAGGAGGAAAACCTGAGCGCCCTCGGCAAGGCACTCAAAGAAGCTCTTCTGAAAGACGGAAGCGCCGAAGATCTCATCGGCGCGGACGACGAGGACTAATCAGCATGCGACACCGTGTAGCCGGCCGTCACCTCGGCCGCGAAACCAGCCACCGCCTCTCGCTCTACCGCAACCTGGTCACCGACCTCCTGCGGTACGAGCGCATCACCACCACCGAAGCCAAGGCCAAGGAGATCCGTCCCATGGCCGAGCGCATCATCACGCTCGGGCGCAAGGGCGATTTGCACTCCCGCCGCCAGGCCCTCAAGTTCGTGTACGACCCGAAAGTGGTAAAGAAGGTCTTCGATGTCATCGGACCCCGCATGGCCACCCGGCCCGGCGGCTACCTGCGCATCACCGGCCTCGAACCCCGCAAGGGCGACGGCGCCCGCATGGCCACCATCGAACTTGTCGACGTGGTAGACGCCCCCCCGACTCCACGGCCCCAGCGCGTAACCGCCGCCCCGTCGGCACGGGCCGCCGCGGCCCCGGTGGTGGAAGCGCCGAAGGTCGAAGAAGCCGCGGAAGCGGTTGAAGAGACCGCCGCCGAAGCGGCCGAAGCGGCAACCGCCGAAGTCGTCGCGGAAGAGACAACTGCCGAGGCTGAGCCGGATGCAGGCACTGCGACCGGGGAACCCGCCGCCGAGTCCGACGAGGACAAGGGCGCGGAGGCCTAGCCCGCCGTGTCCGCGAGACGTTTCGCGGCCACGGTAACGTACGACGGCACCGCGTTCGCCGGGTCTCAGATCCAGCCGAACGTGCGGACCGTCCAGGAAGAACTGGAACGCGCGGCGGCGGTGCTCTTCGGAGCCCCCACCCGTGTCGCTCTGGCGGGGCGCACCGATTCCGGTGTCCACGCCAGCGGCCAGGTAGCAGCCTTCACCGCGGAAACGCGGCACGAGGCGGCAACCGTCAGGAAGGCGCTTAACGCCAACCTGCCGGAAGATGTAGCAGTTCGCGTTGTGCGCGATGTGCCTGCGGATTCGATCCGCGGCGCTGGGCGCGCCGGCGCTTGTACCGCTACACCATCGCCAACGGCGAAGCGCGCGACCCGCTCACGCGCCGCACCGCATGGTTTATCGAGGGCGACCTCGATCTCCCGGCGATGCAGGATGCCGCGGGCGCGCTGGCCGGGAAACACGACTTTGTCGCGGTTTCCGGGCCACTCGAACCGGGACGCACCTCGGTGCGCACCGTGTTCGCCGCAGGCTGGCGCAGCGAAGGCTGCACCTTCCTGTTCGATATCGAGGCAGACGCGTTCCTGCCCCAGATGGTCCGCCGCATCACCGGCGAACTGGTCAGGGTCGGGCGCCACGCCACCAAAGTGGAGGAATTCGTCCGCCTGCTCGGGCAGGCACAGCCAGGTTCGATGGCGTACGTCGCCCCCGCCCATGGTCTGTGTCTCGAGCGCGTGTGGTACGACGAGGGATACGTGGCATGAACTCAACCGTCCGCATCAAGGCCTCCGAGGTCTACAAGGACTGGCACGTCATCGACGCTGCCGGCCGCCCGCTTGGCCGCGTCGCGACCGAGGTGGCGACGCTCCTCCGGGGCAAGCACAAGCCGACCTATGAGCCCCACCTGGACGACGGCGACTTCGTCATCGTCATCAACGCCTCCCAGGTGAAGGTCAGCGGGCGCAAGGCCGAGCAGAACACCTACTACACCCATTCGGGCTACCCTGGCGGGCTCAAGGCCCGCTCGTTCGCCGAACAGATGGCGCGCTTCCCCGATCGGGTCATCGAGCAGGCGGTCTGGGGCATGCTCCCCGGCGGGCCACTTGGCAAGAAGATGCTCAAGCATCTCAAGGTGTATGCCGGCCCCAACCACCCTCACCAGTCCCAGATCGCCGGGAGCCTGAAAGCCCAGGAAGCCCGCAAGGCCGCCACGGCCGAACTCGCGAACGTCATCCTGAAGGCCCCGCGCCTCCGCCCCCTCAGCGTGCCCCAGGTGACCGCAGACGTCCCGCCGGCCCCGGCCCCCGTGGCCGCCGCTCCTTCGCCCGCCGCGGCCGTCGCGAAGCAGGCTCGCGCCCGCGTCCGCAAGACCGCCGAGCCGGCCCCGGCCGAGACCGCTGAGCCGGCCCCGGCCGCCGTTGCCGAGGCCCCGGTCGCTGAAGCCGTAACTGAAGCACCGGCTCCAGAGGCGCCCACCGCCGAGGCCCCGAAGCGCACGCGCCGCAAGGCCGCCGTTGCTGACGCGCCAGAAGCCACGGCCGAGGCCAAAGCCGAAGCCGCCGAAGCCCCCAAGAAACCAGCACGCCGCCGCTCGACGGCCAAGAGCGAAACGAGCGAGGAGTAACCCATGGCTGACCAGTACTTCTATGGCACCGGCCGCCGCAAGACTGCCGTCGCGCGCGTCCGCCTCTACCCCGGCAATGGCGCCGTCGTCGTCAACGGCAAGCCTTTCGAAGAGATCTTCTCGCGCGATACCCACCGCGCCGAGATCCTCTCGCCACTGACCCGCCTCGGCCGCGAAGGCCGCTTCAGTGCCCAGATCAAGTGCGAGGGCGGTGGAGTCAGCGGCTGGGCTGGCGCCATCCAGATGGGCATCGCCCGCGCCCTGGTCGCCTCCGACCCCAGCATCAAGCCCGCACTCAAGCGGCCCGAAAACCTCCTCACCCGCGACCCCCGCATGAAGGAACGCAAGAAGGCCGGCCTCAAGCGGGCCCGCAAGGCGCCGCAGTTCACCAAGCGCTAAGGCGCCGCCGGTCCCACGCACCGTCCACAGGGCCCCTCAGAAGAGGGGCCCTGTTTTATTGCCCGTGGTCTCGCTTGTCTGCATTCACTTGCTGCACACCGGCGTGTCACGCGGCTCGCCCCGCGAGGCTGCAGCCGCCTTGCCGATCCCCAGATCGGGGAGGCACGGTGAAGTCCAGCACGTTCATCCTTGTTGGCGCCTTTGTCGCGACCGGCGCGATCGTCTACCAGGGGACGATGGCCGGCGCCTCGCAACGGCCTACCGATCCCCCAGCCGAGGCAACAGAAACCGAACTGGCGCGCTCCCAGTCTCGCACCCCGACGCCAGCTCCGAGCGCGACCGCATCACCGGCGGTCGTCGCCGCGAAGACCCCGGCCCTCAAACTCACCCTGGACCAGGTGCGACAGCTCCCGCGTCCCGCGCCCCCCGCCGGCGGATACAACCCACCGCCGTACCGGCCGCCGGCCGCCTTTCCTCCCGTCGAGCCAACGCAGGCACCGCCTTCCGAGGTCCCGGCCTCCGCCACCCCGCCGCCGCTGGCAGCCACGCCAGTCCCGGTGAGCCCCACACCCATTCCCACCCCGGACGCCTGGGACATCCCGGCGCCCCCTCCGTTCCCCCCTCCGCCCGACAACTGGGTCCAGCCGGCTCCGCCTACCGAGGAGTAGCCGGGGTGACGCTCATTGCAGCTTGCGCCCCGGGTCGAGTACCGCCTCCATCAGGTCTCGCGGGAAGTCGAAGCCGTGGCCCGCGTACAACGGCTGGCTTCGCTCAGTCGGCCAGAGAATGACCGAGTCGACGCCTGCTTCGCGGCAGTGGGCCAGCGCGGCTTCCAGCAACATCGCACCGGTCCCCTCCCCCCGCGCCTCGGGCTGCACGTAGACATTCGTGATGTAGCCGTGCAGTTCGCGCTCTGGGACAGGATTTGGGACCTTCTCAATCAGCTGCAGCCAGAGGTGTCCGTGGAT
The DNA here is from genome assembly GCA_003104995.1 of Dehalococcoidia bacterium. GTDB lineage: Bacteria > Chloroflexota > Dehalococcoidia > Tepidiformales > Tepidiformaceae > Amarobacter. The sequence goes on along the minus strand of PQAO01000022.1, from coordinate 45,028 downwards.
CGCCCCGCCGGCCTCCGCCACCCAGCACTTCCACGTCGAGCCTTCGTCAAGACGCTCGGCCATCCATGCGGCACACCGCGCGATGAAGTGCTCGCGATCCTCTACCGGGTTGTTCAGCGCAGCCCGGAATTCATACCGCAGCTGCGCCAGGTGGACGGCATCTGCCGGGGTCGCACGCCGAATCTCTGCCACCGGCGAAGTATGGCACTGCACACGGGCTCGCGCCCCGGCTAATCCGCTTCGGCAGCCTCTTCTGCTTCGAGCGCCGCGGTAAGCCGTTCGGAGGCGAAGTCCACGAACCACTTCGCGTGTTCCTGCGTCGGTAGCATCTTCGGCTTGCCCCTGTGCGCGCGGAGGGCGTACTGCACGAGCATCGGCCGGTGCCGCTGTTCGATGGCCCATCGCCCCGCTTCGAACTTGCTCACGAGCATCCCCGTCTCCGCGTACTGCGCAGCCCGGCAGGCGTTCAGGATGGTGTAGGTGGTGTCCGCGTTGAGGAAAGCCCAGTGGAGTTCGTCGAGCATCGCTTCGAGCACCCAGTCTCGCGGGATCAGGGGGAACACTTCGCGCGGCGGCGGCCCGAACGTCGCGTAACCGTGCTCCCTGCACATCGCATAATGGAGCACCAGGTCGGGGTCACCCGGGTGCCCGCGCCCATCGACGAACTTCCGCTTCGCCGGCACCGTGCAGATGTGGACCTCGAAGGCGGGCGACTCACTCGCGATGTTGAGCGAGTCGTCCGTTACCAGGCTGAATTCCAGCCCGGACCCGGGACACGGCATGGCCGGGTCGAGCAAGACCTCGGCCACTTTCCTGCGTTCTTCGTCCGTTAGCTCCCGGTGGCTGACCGCGAGCATGTCGATGTCGCTCGTGGGGTACACGAATGCGTCCATCGCGGCTGACCCGTGCACATACACTCCCAGCAACGCGTCGCCGAGGACGCCAGTGAGGCGGCGTGTCACATCCTTGGTGAACCCGATGACTTTCCGGTTTGCTTCCATAACGCTACTCCAGCCCGTCGCTGTGCAGGAAGATCCAGACTCTTCCGCTCGCTTCCTGCGAAACGCCGATTGTACATCCGTGCCGCCCGGCCAGCGTACGATACAACTCCGTGATGGGGCGGTGCTTGCTCTGCCGCCGAGCGCCACCCCCGGCCCCGGCGCCATTGCCCGCTGCGGACGGCATGCCCGAACGCTAGCGGAACGTGGCTCGCCCGGCAATGGTTCATTAATCCCCGTCTAATCTCACCCGGGCCCTATCCCCGCCAGCAGGTGGTCCACCGAGGGGTAATTCGCGCGGCGCGGGTCCGCCGCCCATCCTGAACTGGCCACCCGCAAAACGTACACTGGTAGTAGCACCACAGGAGCCTCCAATGCGCTACCAGGAACCCGACTTCCTCACCCGCGCCCTCGTCAATCCTGCCGTCGCCTTCTTCACCGGGACACTTGGGCTCAGCCTGCGTGGCTCCCGCATCCTGGCCGTCCGCGGCCGAACGTCGGGAGAATGGCGCACGACCCCGGTCAACCCGCTGACGTTCGAGGGGCAGCGCTTCCTGGTTGCCCCCCGCGGGCTGACCCACTGGGTGCGCAACATCCGCGCCTCCGGTGAGGGCGTCCTCCGCAAGGGCCGCCGCCAGGAGCCCATCCGCGTCGTCGAAGTGCCGGACGAGGAGAAGGTGCCCATCCTCCGCGCCTACCTCAAGCTCTGGGCGATGGAGACGAAGAAGTTCTTCGGCCTCCCGAACGCGGACGTTTCCGATGGAGAAATCGCCCGCATCGCGCCGAACCATCCCGTCTTCCGCATCCTCTGACACCCTGGTCCACGCGCAAAGGGAAGGGGCCACCAATGGTGGCCCCTTCTCACGCAGTCGATCCGCCAGTTGTTAGCCGTGCAGAGCCGCTGCAACCTCCGGCAGCCCGAGCGATTCGAGCTTCGCTCTCGATGGCTTGCAGGTTTCGGTGTCCCACCCGCAGGCCTTCAGGAAATCTGTCTCGAGCAGCTCCGTATCCAGCTTGACGCCGGCGAGCGGCCCGGTGTGAGTTGCTTCTGTGGTCTCGCCGGTCACGCGAGTCGGCACGGCCCGCTTGCGCGGGTTGCCGCCTTCGCGGACTTCGTAGGCCATGCGCATGTTCGCGATCCGCTCACCGATGGCCATCATCTCGTCGAGGTTCATATCCCAGCCCGTGACCGCGTTGAACCAGTCGGGCATGTTCGCCGTGTTGGCCATCATCATCACGAACTGGCACATCCCGCCCGAGTTCACCACGTGCATGTACTCGCTTGCGCCCTTGTGGTGTTCGCCGCGCCCGGAGTAGTCCCTGTTGTTCTGTGGCGCCGGTGGGATCTTCCCGAGGCGCTTGTTCCCTTCGTACTGCGTGTGGCGGCCCGGGGTCGGGTCGAGCTTGTACGTCGTGTGGTACTCCGGCTGCAGCTTCGGGTCGTGCATCGGCAGTTCCTGCCCGCCGATGTGCATTGCGAACTTCTCCGCGCCGCGCCCGATCTTCTCGCCCGCGACTTTCACGCCGTCGGCAAAGATGGCCGCGATGCCCCGCCGTTCGCCCATCATTTTCAGGAACTCGATCACCGAATCCGGGCTGCCCCAGTTGAGCTCCAGGCCGTCGGTGTCTTCTTTCGTGATGATGCCGTTCTGGTAGCACTCGATCGCCATCGAGATGGCACCGCCGGCGCTGATGACGTCGAAGCCGTACTCGTTGCTCAGGTGGTTCGCGTAGATGAGCGCGTCCGGGTCGGCCATCAAGTTCATCGTCCCGAAGGCGCCCATCGCCTCGTACTCCGGCCGGTGCGTGTGAAGCGGGTACGGGTACTTCTCATTCGTCGATTCGATCGATTCGGCGCCGCACGCCACCGGGCATCGCCAGCAGCCGTACGGCTTATCCATCTTCGGATTGATCGCCGTGCCGCCGTTGATCTTGCCGCTGACTTCCGCCGGGAAGTCGATGATCCCGATGCCGCCCCAGTTCTTCACCGGCGAATCGCCATTGAGTGCGCTCATGCTCGTGATTCCGGTCGTGCCGAAGGTGTGGAAGAAGTCCTTCAGCGGCTTCACGAAGTCGTCCAGGTTCGACCGCAGCATCTTGATCGTCTCGGGCGTTTGGGCGATCACTTTCCGCTCGGTGAGCGTGACGACCGCCTTCAGGTTCTTCGAACCCATGACGGCGCCGACGCCAGAGCGAGCCGCGAGGCGGCCGTGGTCGTTGCAGATGCCGCTGATGAGCGACAGCGTTTCGCCCGCCGGGCCGATGTTCGCGACGCTCGCGCGCTTGCCATGGCGGGCCTTCAGGAACGTCTCGTTCTCGATGGCGCCCTGGCCCCACTGGTCGCTCGCGTCGCGCAATTCGACCTTGTCGTTGTCGATGACGAGGTAGACGGGTTTCGCGGCCTTCCCGAAGAACATGATTCCGTCCCAGCCCGACAGCTTGAGGACCCCGCCGAAGTCACCCCCGCAGTTGGCGTCGCCCCACCCGCCAGTCAACGGGCTCTTGCAGACGACCTGCCAACGCTGTCCGAACAACGGGGTGCCGGTCAGCAGTCCAGCGAACATGCCCAGCATGTTGTCGGGGCCAAGCGGATCGGCGCCCTTCGGGACCCGGTCCCAGAGCATTCGCGCTCCGATGCCGTAGCCGCCGAGGTACGTGCGATACAGTGATTCCGCCGGTCGCTCGACCGTGATCTCACCGGTGGTGAGATTCACGTTCAGCATCTTCCCGTGGTAGCCCTTCTCGGCGACGGCGCCGCTGGTGGCAGCAGTAGTCAAAAGTCGGCCTCCCTGCGGCACGGGTTCCCCGTGCCGAATCTGTAGCCTGCATGGTACGGGGTTCACAAACCCCCGCAATATGCTGGTGGCGGCATAGCGTACGCCCTTACTGGCCGCCTGTCCGGCCTCCGCCTCGCCGCGCTTCACGAAGCGCGCGCGACAGCCTCCGCCCTGGCGGCAGCCCCCTGCTTCCGCCGAAACACGTGCGCGCGCACCTGCCAGCGTCCGTTCTGAAACCGGATGTGCCGCGCGATCGGCTCGCGCTCCGCCGGCGACACCCGCCACAGCCGTTCCGCTATCTCCTTATCGAAGTGCCAGCGCGTCTCGATGATCTCGAACCCGAGCGCGCGATACGTCCGGTGTGCCCGGTCAGCAAACGAGTTCGAAGTCAACACGAAATCACGCCCGGGGCACTTCTCCTCCAGCCAGCCCATCACCCCGGTCAGCATTCGCCGCGCCACCCCCCGCCCCTGGTGTTCCGGGGGCACGTGCACCGCCCACAAGTACAGCCCCGCCGCATCCTGCAGGTTCACCGATACGCGCCCGACTGCCGTATCGCCTTCGCAGGCGACGAAGTACCGGTGGCGCCCTTCTTCCCGCGTGCGGGCGAGCGCCGCAGCCGCCTGCAACGGGTCGGCCAGGTGCGAAAGGTCGAAGGCGTGGTAGGGGAAGCCGTGCTCGCGCCAGGCCGCCATCTGCCGGATGAGCGCCGCATCCCAGGGACGCAAGACCAGCCCATCGCCTTCAATCAGCGGCGGATACGTCGCTTCGCCCATCGCTTCTCCGGCTCCGCATCAGAGTCCCGGTAGTATACCCGCCATCTCGCCAACCTGGCCGCCTGTGTGCGCGCACTCCCGCCGCGCCCGTAGACGTTCGAGGACTCACCATTTGAGGCAAGCCATGCAAAAGACCCTCTACCGGCGCCTCGTTCGCACTGCTGCGCCAGCCGCCCTGGATGTGTCCTGAATGGCAGATGTCGGGGATCTGCTGGCGAGGCTCATGAAACATCGGACGTCGCGGCGCAGGCTCCTTGGCGCTGCGATCGGCGCGGGCACGGCGCAGGTGATCTCCGCGGGTGGCGCCAGCACTCTCGATCTCGTCAGTCTCGCATTCGGCGACGGTGGCTACCCCCACCCCGAGCGCGGCCCCATCCTCCCCGAGAACCTGCAATACCGTCAGCACCAGGGCGGAGACGACCCGTTCGCCCTCCCGGGGTTGAGCCGCGACGCCTCTTCGAAGGTGCACCTGCCAGCTCTCGCGTCCGATCGCGACTTCCCGCCACCTCCACCACCGCCGGCCCCCGCGTCCGGCCGGCCCGACTGGAGCGGCGACACGCTCCTCAACGTCATGTATCGCGCTGACACGAACAAGCCGCTGGCCGCCCTCACCATCGACGACGGCTGGTCGCAGCGCAGCGAGATCCTCGACGTGCTCAAGTCGCGCGATGTCCACGCCACCCTTTTCGTCGTCGGCAAACTGCTGGCCCGCGATCCGGCCTTCGTCCGCCGGGCCGTCGCCGAGGGCAATGAGTTCGGCAACCACACCTATGACCACCGCGACGCACCGACTGCCCTTCGCGAAGGAACGTTCACCTACCAGATCCGCCAGCCCGAAGAGGCGCTCCGCTCCATCCTCCCCGGCGAGACGCTGAAGCCCTATTTCCGGCCGCCGGGCGGTGGCAACTACCGGGATGTCGTGGTTGCGGCGGCCGCGGAAGGCTACCGGACCATCCTCTGGAGCGTGGACCCCCAGGATTGGAAGTATCCGCTCTCACCCGGCCTGGTCGCCCCGAACACCTCCAGCGGCTCGATCGTACTGAATCATTTCAATGCCACCACGGCGGCGAACCTGGGCGCCGTGATCGACGCTGTCCGCGAACAACGGGGTATTCGCTTCGTCACGTTGAGCGAGCTGGTCCGTTAGAGCCCCAGCCGCCGGTCATTCTCCCGCCAGGCTACGTCGTTCAGCGCCATCAGCCCGCCCGACACCAGCGAGTGCCCGCCGAGCAGCACCGGGATGCGAGCCTTCGCGGCGGCTGCCGTGAACCGCCGCAAGAACTCGTTTTCGATAGCGCCGGCCGCCAGCAGGTCGCTCTGGAAGCGATCCTCCCGCGAAGGCGCGACCCCGAGGTGCGCCTCGATCACCCGCGTATCGATGACCGCCGCATCGCCGAGTTCCGCGACCCGGTCGAAGAACCGCTCCACGCCGACCTCCTCGATCAGGAATCCGAGCACGGAACGCGCCCGGTGGTCCGGCCCCGCTGTTGCGAGCCCACGCTCCTCGCTGAAGATCCGGACACGGCAGGCGGTCTCCCGTTCGAGGTACTGCCATGCCTGGCTGCCGACTCTCCCGGCCACAAGCACTTCCGCCGTCCGGTCGCACAGGTAGGGCATGAGTGCCCGGTAGCGCACTGCCGCCCCGGCCGCCCGGCGGCCGGCCAGCGCGAGCTCCGGGTCGAGCCCCTCCACGAGCGAAAGCACCGCTAGGTCTGAGGGCGTATCCAGGTCGAACTGCGTGGCCGTGGTCCGCGGGAGGATGACCGGCGAAAGCCCCGCATCGTCGCGCAGCCGCCGGGGCAGCACGTTGTCCCGCGTGAACTCCCCGCAGCGCTCGATTGCGTCGCCCGGTGTCCACGCCGTCAGGTCGGCCGAGAAGAAGTTGTTGGTCACGAACCGGGCGTCGCGCGCTTCGAGTTGTTCTACCACCAGCCGGAACTCATCCACTCCGAGCAGCGGCACCGAACCTGACCCCATCACGGCCGGCTTCTCCAGCCCGTAGCGCGAGACGATGCCGCGCAGCCTTCCGGCGAAGTCGAACGCCTCGCCGGGCGCGTCGCTATCGAACAGCAGGCCCGGGAACTCCGGCTCAAACAACCCGGTGTCATCGGTCGCGACGATGACCGCCTCGAAGCCCGCTGCCAGCGCTGAACGGGCGGTGTTACGCGCCGCCGCGACGCGTGCGGTCGCCATCATCCGCTCGGCGGCGCCGTTCCCGGTCCCCCCATGAAAGATCACCAGCACCGGCCGTTCGTAGGTCATGCGTACAGCGTAGGGTGAGCAAGGGTCCCGGCGTAGTGCCCGGCCCGCCTGGCCGGCTATTCCCCCCCGTTGCCCGGGATGTCCGCCCCCGCCCCCGGCATGTCTTCCCTTTCTGCCGCCCGCCACGCGCCGTTCACGCGCACGGGAGGAAACCCAACGATGTCGTAGGTGGCCGAGGCAATCGCGATCCCCGCTTCGTCGAGCCCCACCAGGATGTCGCGTGTGACGGCGTCCTTCAGATCCCGGATTTCCCGATCGCCGGTGACGAACCGCACGGTCAACTCCAGCCAATTGTCTGTGATGCGGTAGTAGACGCGGGGGGCAAGGTCCACCAGCCGGACGTAGTACAGCCGCTGCATGGTCTCCAGCGCCGCTTTCCCGATCTCCGCCAGCTGAACCGTGTGGCGCTGCGCTGCCTCGAGCAGGATTTGCTCCGCCCGGCGGCGATCCGCCTCATACCGGATCGGGACAGAGATCTCTTCCCACACATACGGAAAGTCGCGCGTGAAATTGCGCACCGCCGCATCGAAGATCACGGCATTGCTGATGGCGATGACACGGCCGGTGTATTGCCGGCTCCGGACCCACCCCCCGGGGCTCGATGGGTCGGCCGGCTCTCCCATCTCCATCAGCGTGGTGAACACGAATCCGATGCCGATCACGTCGCCACGCACGTCCTCGCCGATGGCTACCCGCTCGCCGACTTTGTATGTCTTTCCCTGGAGTATGACGAAGTATCCTGCGATGGCGAGAATCAAACGCTGGAGCGAGAAGCCAATCGCCACCGTGATGATGCCGAGGGCGGCCGCCAACCGGTTGGGCTCCTCGAACCATATCGACATCGTCCCGAGAATCAGCACCACGGTGAGGCCGCCGCCGATGCTCTGCCGTACCCAGAACCGGGTCTGATCGCTGCTCCGGTTGCGGATCAGCACACGTACCAGCCAGAGCGCAACGCGCCGGATCGCGTACACGATCACGATCAGCGCGATCGTCAGCAGCAGCTTCTGCGCGCTCTCGGCCGAAACGCCCAGCAGGCGAATGTCGAAGACTTCCACAGTTCGCTCCTCCAAGAAGGGGCTTGACGCAACACCTGGACTGCGCTTCGGCCGGCCATTCTGTGCCCCGAATCCCCCATTCCGCAACGTGTTGGACCGCGGAGAGTGCGACGAGGCCCTGTTATTCGGGCCACCAGGAATCCCCCCGGAGTGGCCCCTGTGCCCTCCCCAAGCGCGAGCGCTATCATGGCCAAACCCCAATCCATCAAGGCCTCGAAATGGACCGTCCCCCGGTTCCGGCTGATGTGTCCTTCCTGCTCGAAGACCTCGTGCCTGCCCTGCGGGACTCACTGCGCGAACGCTTGCTGGGGCTGTACCTCTACGGTTCGGCTGTCTTCGGCGACTACGATCCCGGCGTCAGCGACGTGGACCTGCTGGCGGTCCTCCCCTCGGACCTCCAGCAGGCGGAATTCGAAGCACTCGAAACGGTACACACCGGCATCGCCGAAGCTCACACCGCCTGGCGCGATCGCGTGGAAGTCCTCTATCTCTCGCGCCACGCCCTCGCGACCTTCCGCACCGAACGCAGCCCCATCACCGTCATCAGCCCCGGAGAACCGCTCAACACGAAGACGGCCGGCATCGACTGGTTGATGAACTGGTGGCTCATCCTCGACCACGGGGTCACGCTCGCTGGACCGCCACCCGATACGTTTATTGCCCCGGTGTCCATCGACGAGTTCATCACCGCCGTTCGCGACCATGCCTTCTCGTGGGGCGAGTGGGTGAAACACCTCGACACCACGAAGTCGCACGGTTACGCGATTCTCACCCTTTGCCGGACGCTCTACACCGCCACGCACCGCGCCCACGTCTCCAAGATGCGAGCCGCCGCCTGGGCGGCGGTGCGCTACCCCGAATGGGCGGGCCTCATCCGTGCCGCCCTCGCCTGGCGGTCGGCGCCGCCTGCCAAAGTGCCCGACCCATCGACCACCCTCCCCCTGGCCGGTGCCTTCGCCCGCTTCGCGATCGCCGAATTGCGGGCCGGGTAGGGTAAATCGGGCGGCGTTCGTCCTAGACTCGCCCCATGTCAACGCAACCGACCGGGCGCCCGCGTGGCCGCCCACCCTATCCGCTGCTCACCCCCGCCGAAGAGCGCGTCCTAGATCACATCAGGGCGGGCAAGACCAATGCTGAGATCGCGGTGCGGCTCGGGGTGTCTCCCGATGCCGTGAAGTACCACGTATCGAACATGCTCGGGAAGCTCGGACTCGACAGCCGCGAACAGCTCGCCGGCTGGCGGGCTCCATCGAGGCTGCGGCGCACCTGGCTCGCCGTGCCGATTTTTGGACGGTTCGCGCTGGGAGGAGCCGCCGTTGTCGTGGCCGGCGGCCTGGCGGCCGGCTCGCTATTCGTCGAACAAGCGCCCGGCTTTTACGATGGCGTCATCACCAGGACCTACGACGGCCGTCCGATGCACGCCCGTGTCGAGCCGCCCGTGCTCTCCGGCGACGGCCGCTATGTCGTCTTTGCCAGCCCGACCGATGAGTTCGTCGCTGCCGATACCGACGGTGAGTCTGACGTCTTCCGATTCGATCGCGTAACGCGCCAGACCGAACTCGTGAGCGACTTCCCGCCCGATTGGCGCACCCTCGGCTACAGCAACCCGAGCGTGAGCCAAGACGGCCGCTTCATCGCGATGGTCGCATCGAGGCTTGCGGCTGGAGATACTCCGGCGCCCGAAGTGATCGTCCGCGACATGGACTCGGGTGCCACTGAGACGCTTCCGGGGTCGCCCGCGCTGGGGCCGTCGATCACCGCCGACGGAAGGCTCGTTGCCTATGCGGTCCTCCGTTGGCCGCCGAACGCGGTGGTCGTTGATGGTTTCGCCGTGGCTCCGGCGGTCTCGGGCGCGCGGCTCACTGTATACGACCGCGAGACCGGTGCCGAGGTGTGGGGTCTGGAGTTCCCCATGGGAACAGTGTCCGTCCTGGACTGGCCGCTCATCTCGCCCGATGGGCGATGGCTCTCATTCCGGGCAGTCCGCGCCCCGGGCGTCGATGAGAGCACCTGCCCGGTGATTGGTTCCGCACGCATCCAGGACGGCACTGTTCAGGACGAGCAGCGCCTGTTCGTCCATGACCTCCGGGATGGTGGCACCCACTGTGTGCCCGTCGCGCAGCCCGCCGGGACAGTCGCCAGGCTCAGCCCCTTCTCGCAATCTCTCACGGATAGCGGCGTGGTCTTCACCTACACGGTCCTTGATCCGGTGCTCACAGGGTCCGGGGGCCAGCGCCTGATCGAGTCTCGGCTGGCCAGCTACAACCCCGCCACAGGGGAGCTGGCCGAGCTCGGCGCCACGAACGAAGTGACGTTCGACACCTGGTACACCGCTGGAGGCGCTGCCCTCGCCTACGTCGACCACCTGCGGCCCCCGGCCGGGCCCCGGATCGTCCTGATGGACCCCTTCGGGCACGACACTCGGTTCACTGCCGAATTCCCGTACCGCTTCCAGTCGGCTGTGCCGGGTGCAAATCTGGAAGTCACCTACGAGGCGCCCGCGCTGTCGGCGGATGGCCGGCACATTGCCTACGTGGTCCGGGGCGTGGATCGGGACAGCGGGAGCCAGGCGGAAGAGATCTACGTGACATCACGGTAGCGCTATCGGATCGCGACACGTCTTGTCGCGACCGGCCGCTATCCATAACCCGTGACCTCCGTGAATCTCACATCAAGGTTCCCGCGACGAGACGATAACCAATGGTTCGGCTATCCTGATTGGTCTACGGTGCCCCCGGGATTGCACCGGGCGGGCCCCTCACCCCGCCGAGTCCCGGCCCGGCCATCCCGAATCCTGGAGTCAGTATGAAAGTCGTCTTTTTCGAAGACGTGGAAGGCACCGCGCAGGTCGGTGAAGTCAAGGAAGTGAAGAACGGCTTCGCCCGGAACTTCCTCCTGCCCCGCGGCACTGCGGGCCCCGCCACCAAGGACAACCTCCAGCGCGCCAACTCCCTCGCTCAGAAGGAAGCCCGCCGCCAGGAGAAGATCGACGGCGAGGCACGCGGTATTTCGGCGAAGCTCGACGGCTACACCGTCACCCTCGAAGCCCGCGTCGGCGAGACTGGCCGCCTCTTCGGCTCGATCACCAACCGCGATATCGCCGAAGCCCTTACCGCGAAGGCCGGCGTCGACGTCGACCCCCACATCGTCCTCCTGCCCGAGCCCATTCGCGACATCGGCCCCCGCCCCGTCACCATCAAGTTCACCCGCAACGTCACCGCCGAGGTTACCGTCGACGTGGTGCCCGACGAGGCCTCCAGGCCGGTTGTCGAGAAGCTGATGGCCGAGCGCGCCGCCCAGGCGGAAGCCGAGGCAAAGGCCGCCGCCGAGGCAAAGTACCGTGCCGAAGCTGAGGCGAAGGCTGCGGGCGCCGCCGCGGAAACCGAAGCCGAATCGGAAGTCGAAACCGATACCGAAACCGCCGAATAACTCCCGAAAGGAGGACGACAGGGACCGGTCCGTTCCGTTGCCACGCACCGTTGCGTTGCCCGCCTCCGGTCTCCTCCTTTCCGAATGACCCTCGCTCAACTCGAACGGCTACCCCCGCACGACATCGAGGCCGAAGAGGCTGTTATCGCGTCGCTCATGGTCGACTCCCAGGCCATGCTCGCCGTCGTCGGCATCCTCAAGGCCCATGACTTCTTCCGCGAAAAGAACGGCTGGATCTACGACGCCTGCGTCTCCCTCTGGAACCGCGACGAGGTCGTGAACCAGATCACCGTCGCCCACGAGCTCGCCACCCGCGACCTGCTCGAAGAAGCGGGCGGCCAGACCTACCTCTCTGACGTCATCCGCCGCCTCCCGACCTCCCTCGGCGTCGAGTTCTACGCCCGCATCGTCAAGCGCGACGCGACCTACCGCGGCCTGATCCACGCCGCCACCGGCATCATGCAGATGGCCTACGAGGCCCCCGCCGAGATCGAGAACGTCTTCGCTCGCTCGGAAGACCTCATCCAGCGCCTCCGCGGTGGCGAGAACTTCCGCGACTTCGTCCACATCCGCCAGTTGCTCGATGCCTACCTCGACCAGGACCCGGACGAGATCGAACGCATCGAGCTCTCCGCCATCCGCACCGGCTTCACCGACCTCGATACGCTCCTGACCGGCCTCAAGCGCTCCGACCTGGTCATCGTCGGCGCCCGCCCCAGTGTCGGGAAATCGAGTTTCGCCCTCGGCATCGCCCGCAACGCGGCAATCATGCAGAAGGCCCACGTCGCCGTGTTCTCGCTCGAAATGTCCTCCGAGCAACTGGCCATCCGCCTGCTCTCGGCCGAATCCGGGGTCGATAGCAGCCGCCTCCGCCTTGGCCAGAACACCGAAATCGAAGAGCGCCGCGTCGTCGCCGCCGCGGCCCGGCTCTCCGAAGCCAACATCTGGTTCGACGACTCGCCAATGCTCACGGCGGCCGAACTCCGCGCCAAGGCCCGCCGCCTCGCCGGCGAATCGAAGCAGCTCGACCTGATCGTCATCGACTACCTCCAGCTTATGCAGGGTGAAGGCAGCAGCGGCCGCGAGAACCGCGTCCAGGAAATCAGCTACATCTCCCGCACGCTCAAGGGCCTCGCCCGTGAACTCGATGTCCCCATCGTCGCCCTCGCCCAGCTCTCCCGCGCCATCGAAAATCGCCACCCGCGGACGCCCATGCTCTCCGACCTCCGCGACTCCGGCTCCATCGAGCAGGACGCCGACATCGTCATCTTCCTCAGCCGCGAAGAGCTGTACACCACCCCCGAGCAGTGGGCCCAGCAACACCCGGATCTGCCGGAAAGCGCCTACCCGAAGGGCGTCGCCCAGGTGCAGGTGGCCAAGCACCGCAACGGCCCTACCGGCACGGTTGAGCTTCGCTTCCGTGAACGCCTCGCCAAGTTCGAAGACTGGGTGCTCCGTACCGATGACATCCGCGACTGACGACGGCTTCACCGGGTTCCCGGGCATCGGCAAGGCGACGGCCATTCCGAACCTGTTTTTCGCGGCCGTCCTGCCCCGCCTCGATTCGCCCGGCGCCCTCCTCTCGTTCCTCTGGGTCGCCCGGCTGGTTCAGGAACAACGCGGCGATGCCCGCTGCGTCGCGGCCGAAGAAATCTGGAGCCATCCAGCCGCCCGCGAAAGCTTCGAAACCATCGGTGGCGGCCGCGAGGGGCTCAATGCTGGCCTCCTCCGCTGCGTCGAACTGCGCGCTCTTCTTGGGCTCGAACTCACCGGCGGCCCCGAACCCGGGGCCGTGTACTTCCTGAACAACCCGGGATCCCGCCGTGCCGTTGCCCGCGCACGCGCCGGCGAGCTCCGCATCCGCCCGGACACGGCAGCCCGTCCACTCACGCTCCGCGAGGAGCGTCCCGGCATCTTCCGCCTCTACGAAGAGCACATCGGCACGATTACCCCCATGATTGGCGACAGGCTCGTCGAAGCCGAGGAGACCTACTCGCCGGAATGGATCGAGGACGCCTTCCGCGAGGCGGCCGAACTCAACATCCGCAACTGGCGCTACATCGAGCGCATCCTGCGCAACTGGGCCGAGGAGGGACGCCCCAATGAAACGGCTGGACGAGATTCTTTCGAAGACCAAAAACGCCGCTACCTCGGGGGAAGTCTCGGCCACGTCGTCCGCTATCGCTGACGAGCCTGAGGCCCAGCTCTGCCCCATCTGCGGCGGCGCTGGCTTCGTCCGCCGCTCCTATCCGGTCGACCACCCCCGCTTTGGCAAGGCGGAGCCCTGCGATTGTGTCCTCTCCGAAGAGGAGACCGTCCGCCGCGGCCGCCTCGAGCGCATCAGCAACATCGGCGCCCTCCGCCGCTTCACCTTCGAGTCCCTTGTGCCAACCGGCCGCACCGGCGAAAGCGACTGGTTCCAGCGAGCATTCACAGCGGCCCGCGAATACGCCGCCAACCCCGAAGGCTGGCTCGTCCTCACCGGCAGCTCCGGCAGCGGCAAGACCCACCTGGCCGCCGCCCTCGCCAACGAGCGCATCGCCTCCGGCCAGCCCGTCCTCTTCATGGTCGTGCCCGACCTCCTCGATGCCCTCCGTGCCAGCTACGAAGCGGGCGACGAGGACCTCGGCTTCGACCAGCTCTTCGACCAGGTACGCAACGCCCCCCTCCTCGTGCTCGACGACATCGACTCCGGATCCGGCACGCCGTGGGCCAAGGAGAAGCTTCTCCAGGTCGTGAACCACCGCTACAACACCGGCTTGCCCACCGTCTTCACCACCACCACCCGCCCGCAACAGCTCGACGAGCGCCTGGCCACCCGCCTCTGCGACGAAGCACTGTCACGCGTGCTCGTGCTCGATGGCGCGGGTAAGGCCGGCTACTCACAGGTCGGCGGGATGACCCGCGAACGCCTTGCCGAACTCCAGTTCCGCAACTTCGATTTGCGGGCCCCCGGCCTCCGCGCTGAAGAGCGCGAGTCGCTCGAAGCCGCCTTCCGCGCCTCCATGGCCTTCGCCGAGGACCCCCGCGGCTGGCTCACCCTCCAGGGCGCCAACGGCTGCGGCAAGACCCACCTCGCCTGCGCTATTGCCAACCGTGCCCTCGCAAGCGGCATGGGCGTCTTCTTTGCCGTCGTGCCCGACCTGCTCGACTACCTCCGCGCGTCCTTTGCGCCGGGCAAGGAAGCCCCCTACGACGAGCTCTTCGACCGCGTCCGCAACGTGGATCTGCTCGTCCTCGACGACCTCGGCGCCCAGGCCACCACCCAGTGGGCCCAGGAAAAGCTCTACCAGGTGGTCAACTACCGCCACGTCGCCGGGTTGCCCACGGTGGTGACTTCCGACCAGTCGCTCGACGCGCTCCAGGCAGCCCACCCACGCATCGTCGCCCGCGTGGCCGACCCCCACGCCGGGACCATCCTCGTCATTCTCGCTCCGCACTACCGCCTCGGCCGGTCGCCCGAGGCTCCATCGGTGCAGCGCCAGTACCGCCGTCCGCGTTAGCCGCCGCAACGGTAGGATTCTCCGCATGACCATGGGCCGCGCGATCGCCTTGCTCGTTGTCTCCCTCATTGTCCTGGGCGGCGGGATCGCCGCCATGGTCGTGAAGGTCGATGCGAGCTTCCTCAGCTCCGATGCCGGCGAGTACTCCTCCGGTGCCCGCACCGGAGGCCAGGCGGCGACCCCGGCCGGTTCCGGCGGCGATGCCGCGCAGGAGGCCCGGGCGACCCTGACCGCAATCTCCAGGACCCTCACCGCGACCGCACCGGGCGCTCCCGGGACACCCGCGGCACGCACGCCGGTGTCCGGCGAGGTCACACCGGTCGCGGCCGGCCAGCCGGTAACCGTGGGGGCCTCCATCTATACGGTCCTCCAGGTGGCCGACCCGGAGCCGCCCGGCTTCTTCGTCACCAACCCGGGCATGCGCCGCATTGCCATCGAAGTCCGCCAGGAGGCGGCCACAGGGTCCGTCCGTTACAGCTTCGGGCTCTTCCGCATTCGCGATAGCGCCGGCGACGAGCACTCCTGGGCCATCACCAACTCGGAGCCCAACTTCGACTCGGGCGACCTCGCGGCCGGCCAGTCGCGCACGGGCTGGATCAGCTTCCAGATCCCGGAGGGCCGCCAGCCGGCGATGCTCCTGGTCCGTGGCACGCTCGGCTACGTCGATATCGTCAGGTTGGACTGAGCGAAGACCAGCTGCGTTGGGCAGCGCCGGGTGGCGCCCGGCCCGCCACCGGGGAGTGGTTCGAGACGCCCCGCAACGCCAGGGGGCATAGTTGTACCATCCCTTCCCGGTTTGGAGGTCCAATGCCCACCCAACGCGAAAAGGCAATCCGCTTCCGCGAACTTCACGAGGCCCCCGGCTCGTTCATCATCCCGAACCCCTGGGATGGCGCGTCCGCGAAGATCCTGGAGGGCCTGGGATTCCCCGCCCTCGCCACATCGAGTGGCGCCTGCGCCGGTACCCTCGGCCGCCGCGATGGCAGGATCACCCGCGAAGAGGCCCTCGAGCACGCACACCTCATCGTCGAGAGTTCCAGCCTTCCGGTGTCCGCCGACCTCGAAAAGTGTTTCGCGGATGACCCGAAAGAGGCAGCTGAGACCATCCGGATGGCCGCGGAGGTGGGCCTCGTGGGCGGTTCCATCGAGGACTCCACGGGCGACCCCTCGGCGCCGCTCTTCGCCTTTGAGCTCGCGGTGGAACGCGTCGCTGCCGCGGCCGGCGTAGCGCGCTCGTTGGGGTTCCCGTTCATGCTCGCCGCCCGCGCCCAAAACTTCGTTGGCGGCAAACCGGACCTCCAGGACACCATCAAGCGGCTCCAGGCGTTCGAAAAGGCCGGCGCCGATGTCCTCTTTGCGCCCGGTCTCCCGGATATCGATTCTGTACGAAGGGTCTGTCAATCCGTCTCGAAACCGGTGAACTTCATGGTCGGCATCCCGGGCCGCTCCTTCACTGTTGCCGAGCTCACTGCCGCCGGGGTCAAGCGCATCAGCCTTGCGACCTCCCTCTACAAGGCCGCCGTCACCGGCTTCATGGCCGCCGCCAAGGAGACCCTCGAGCGCGGCACCTTCACCTACGTCGAGTCGTCCGTTTCGACGCGCGACCTCGCGGCCTACCTGGACTGAAGTCCCCCGGTGCGACGAAGGAGCGGCCGACCACCGCACTGGATGAATCGCCTTGGACAGTCAAGGCAGGCGGTTCCACTCATCCACCTCGATGGTTCGACCCACCAATAGTTCGACCTCACGGATCAGTTCACGGACCTTCGCGACGCCGATTTCCTCTGAGGACGGGATAGCGAGACGTGCGGCCCCCAGAGTCGTGAACTGATGCCGCGTGCCCGAGTATGGCCCGGCAAATCCGAGCGCGCGCAGCTTGCGCATGAAGTCACGGCGCTTACAGGGAGTCCACCGGCTCAAGTGCTGGCTCGATGTTGAGGTTGATACCTGCGAACACCGGGAGGGTGTGCCCCAGCTTTAGCCCGAGCAGTACCCAGTCCTCGAGCGTCGAGCGTAGCTCATCGCCGCACTCCTCGATGGTTTCGCCAAAGACAACCAGGCCATCGCACCCTGCAATTCGCCCGGCGAACGAGCCGTCCTCGATCGCCTTGAACGTAGCACGGTCCAGAGCGGCATTGAGGTAGTCGCTGAGTATGTACCGGGTCGCAGTCATCGCTTCCAGCCTATCATGCCTTACAACCCGCGCTTCGCCGCCCATGCCCGCAGCGCCCACTCCGTGCTGTCGAACGCAAGCTCACTCCACGGGATCTCGTGCGGCGCGAACCAGCGTACCTCGCTCGTCTCGTCGCCTGCCTCACCCTCGCCGAGCGCCACCCCCTCATAAACGATCACCACTACGCCCGGCCCCGTCCGCGTGAAGACGCCTATAAGCTCAAGGCTGCCAACCTCCAGCCGGGCCTCCTCCAGCGTCTCCCGGAGCGCCGCTTCCTCGGCGGTCTCGCCCACGTCCATATATCCGCCGGGAAATACCCAGTACCCGGAGCGCGGCTCGATGTTGCGGCGCACCAGCAGGATGTGCCCGTCCCCTCGCACCGGGATCGTCCCCGCAACAGGCCGCGGGTTCAAGTAGTGGATGAACCCACAGTCCAGGCACACCATCCGCCGTTTCGTAGCTCCCTCGGGTATGGCCGAGGTCAGCCGCTGGCCACAATGCATGCAGAACCGGCTGAAGGCGTGCGGGTGGCTGCTCCCGCCATTCATCGCACGCTCATCGCATGCTCGCCGGAGCCTGCTGAATGCCCAGCGACTCCGGCCCCTCGACCCATGCCTCGCCGTCTTCCCAGACTTCCTTCTTCCACACCGGCACCTTCTTTTTGATCTCGTTCACCAGCCAGTGGCCCGCCTCGAACGATGCCGCCCGGTGCCCGCAGCTCACCGCGATCAACAGGCTCGCCTCGCCAATCTCCAGGCGCCCCGTCCGGTGCAACACCGCGCAGTCCTCCAGCGCGAACCGCTCCTTCGCCTCCACCGCCAGCTCGCGCATCACCTTCTCCGCCATCGAGGGGTAGGCGTCGTACTCCAGGTACTGCACCCTGCGGCCAAGGTTGTTGTCGCGAACCACACCGAGGAAAACGTTGATGGCGCCAGCCGCGGGCGATCCAGCCGCCTGGATCGCTTCTGCCGTATCGAGTTCGTCTGGGGTCACGCGGATCAGCATCGGTCAGCCTCCGGAAACGGGCGGGATCATCGCGAGGGTCGCCCCGGCGGGGACCGGGTCCGATTCGCGCGCATATTCTTCGTTGATGGCGTACATGAGCGTCGGGACCGCCGCCGCCAGCTGCGGGAACCGCTCCAGCAACCGGGCGCGGATGCTCGCCACCGTGTCCCCGGCCACGTATGGCAACTCCACCCGGCGCGTGCCCGCACGGTCAGCCACCGAAGCGAAAAGCAACACGGTTACGTTCACCACCCCATTGTAGAGACAAACACCGCTTCACCGCCCGTTCCCGTAGACTGCCGCCCGTGCCGCCCCGCCTGGTGCAAGCCGCCGCCGACCTCTTCTTGCCGCTCCGCTGCGCCGGTTGTGGCGCCTTCGATACGGCACTCTGCGGGCCATGCGAGGCGTCACTCCAGCCGGCCACCGGCCAGGGACGTTGCCGCCACTGTTCGGCCCGCTGGGATGGCGCCGATTTCTGCCCGCGCTGCTTCCACCTCCAGCACCTGGCGGGAGTCCGCGCCGCCTTCGAGATGGCCGGCCCCGCCCGCAAGCTCGTCCACGACCTGAAGTACCGCTACTACCGGGCCATCGCGCCCGTTATGGGGCGCCTGCTGACTGAGGCACTGCCCGGGCTCTCCTTTGATGCCTGCTTCGTGGTGCCACTCCACCGGTCCCGCCTCCGCGAGCGCGGGTTCAACCAGTCGGAACTGCTGCTGCGGAATACTCCGCTCCCGCAACCCTCGCCCGGCCTGGCGCGTGTCCGCCGCACCGACCGCCAGGTCGGCCAGCGCATCGCCGAGCGCCGCACCAACGTCGCGGGCGCCTTCGTCTATGCAGGCCCGAGCCTCAGCGGCCAGAGCGTTGCCCTCATCGATGACGTCGTCACCACGGGCGCAACCGTCCACGAGTGCGCGCTCGTCCTGCGCGACGCGGGCGCGCGCGAGGTCTGGGCCGTCGCCTTCGCCCGCGCGAGCTACGAGCCAGCGACGACCGCACCGATTGATGACTGAATCCACCGCGCGTCCGCGTTATGCGTGTGGTTGATGTCACCCTTCCGTCGTCCTTACCTCGGTCAACCAGCCAGCCCCCGAATTCTCAAATGGCCCCGTACAATGCAAAGAACCACTCGCCCCGGAGCAGTCTTTGGCCACCGGAGCCCTCTCCCTTTCCCCCGCAGCCGCCCGCGCCTCCGAGACCCTCACCCGCGTGCGCCAAGAGGTCCATCGCGTCATCGTCGGGCAGGACGACCTCATCGACCGCCTGCTCATCGGGATGCTCTGCCAGGGTCACATCCTGGTCGAGGGCGTCCCCGGTTTGGCCAAGACGCTCACCGTCTCCACCCTCGCCCGGGCGCTCGACCTCCAGTACGTCCGCATCCAGTTCACCCCGGACCTGCTGCCCGCCGACCTCATGGGCACCGAAATCTTCAACGCCGCCGAAGGCCGCTTCTCCGTGCGCCGCGGCCCCATCTTCGCCAACCTTGTGCTCGCTGACGAGGTGAACCGCGCTCCCGCCAAGGTCCAGTCGGCCCTCCTCGAAGCCATGCAGGAACGCCAGGTTTCCATCGGCGGCGAAACCTTCCCGCTCGATGAGCCCTTCCTCGTCATGGCCACTCAAAACCCCATCGAGCAGGAAGGCACCTACCCGCTGCCCGAAGCCCAGCTCGATCGCTTCCTCCTGAAGGTGAAGGTCGACTACCCCTCCCGCCAGGAGGAGCGCCAGATCCTGGACATGAGCCTCAACGGCACAGGCCACGGCGCGAACGTCGTCGCCACCCGCGAGGCGCTCGCCGAGGCCAGCCGCGCCGTCCGCGAGGTCGCCATCGACGACGCACTCAAGGATTACATCATCCAGCTGGTCTTCGCGACCCGCCGCCCCGCGGCTTACCGGCTGCCCGAGCTCCAGTCCCTCATCGGGTTCGGCGCCTCTCCGCGAGCGAGCATCGCCCTGGCCCAGGCGGCCCGTGCGCACGCCTTCCTCCAGGGCCGCGCCTACACCACCCCCGACGACGTGAAGGCGCTCGCCCACGATGTCCTGCGCCACCGCATCGTCACCACCTACGAGGCCGAAGCCGAGGAACTTTCCACCGACGACCTCATCGACCGCGTGCTCGATGGGGTTGATGTCCCCTAGCCGGGTAGGGCTTCGCCATGAAGCTGCCATTCCGCCGCAGGCCGCCAACCGACCCCCGCTGGGAACGCCTCCAGAAGCGCCGCGCGCCCGCTGCCGGACCGGCCAGTATTCCACCCGAACTGCTCGATCGCGTCCGCGCCATCGAAATCAAGGCCCGCCGCCTGGTCAACAGCCTCTTCCTCGGTGAGTACCACGCCGTCTTCCGGGGCCGCGGCATCGAGTTCGACGAGCTGCGCCCCTATGTCCCCGGCGATGACGTGCGCTCCCTCGACTGGAAGGCCTACGCCCGCACCGGCCAGGCCTCCATCCGCCGCTACCGGGAAGACCGCGACCTGACCGTCCTCTTCGTGGTCGACGTGAGCGCGTCGCAGCGTGCCGGGGCCCTTCCCCAGAGCAAGGCCGACCTCGCTGCCGAAGTCTGCGCGGTCCTCGCCCTCGCCGCCATCCGCAACAAGGACAGGGTTGGCCTGCTCCTTTTCGCGAGCAAGCCCGAGCGCTACGTGCGCCCTTCTGGCGGTGCCACCCATGTCCTCCGCGTCGTCCGCGAAATGCTCTGGGCCCGGCCCGAGACCACCGGTACGGATATCGGCGCGGCCCTCGAATACTTGACCGGCGTCCAGAAGCGCCGCGCGACGGTCTTCCTCGTCTCCGACTTCCTCGCCGGTATCGACCCGCGCCAGTTGCGCGCCGCTGCCCGCCGCCACGACATCATCGCCCTCCGCACCCGCGAACCCATCGACGAGCGCCTCCCAGATGCCGGTCTCATCACCCTCCGTGACAGCGAGACCGGCCAGCCAATCGAAGTCGACACCGCCAGCCGTGCCGTCCGCGACGCCTACGCTCACCGCGTCGCCGAACTCGATGACGAACGCAGGCGCCTGTTTGGCGCAATTGGGATCGACGAAATCCCCCTCATGGTCGGCGTTGACTACGTGCCCGCGCTGCTCCAGTTCTTCCGGCGCCGGTCCGTGGGGGTCGCCTGATGCGAAGCGCCCTCATGGTTTTGCTCCTGGCGTATGCCGGGCTGGTCCCGGTGACGTTCGTCGCAGCACAGTCCGCCGAGGGAGATCGGGTCGAACTCCGCCGCGCATCCGCGCTCCTCGGCGAGCACCTGTCTGCCACCATCCGCGTGACTGCCCCCGCCGGGACCGTCGTCGAAATCACCCCTGGCACACCGTCGTGGGCCGGCGTCGAACTTGTCACGACAGCCTCCCCGTCGGTGGTCACCCGCGGCGCCGAATCGCTCTGGATCTTCGAGGTGAAGGTCGCGCCGCTCCTGCCGGGTGATATCGCGTTCGCCCCGACCGTCGTCATCGTGTCGGGGGCCGAAGTCACCACCCGCACGCTTCCCGCGGTCCCGCTCACCGTCCTCCCGGCGCTCGGCCCTGACGACCCGCTGGAGCTTACGCCGCTGCTTCCCCCGGTCGCCATCGAGGGCGCCGAATCGCCATTCTTGCGCCCGGCCATCGCTGCTGGCGCAGTCTTGGGAGTTGCGCTGTTCAGTGTGCTCAGTTGGGTACTCGTGATGCGCTGGATGCGGCGTCCGCGCCCCGTCGTCGCCCGCCCCGCGGTTGTGCAGGAGCTGCCAGGTCTCCAGACCGCCGAAGCCGTCATTGACTCCGACCCGGTCTCCGCCTACCGCGTCATGTCCTCCGTGGTGAAGACGGAGCTCGCCCGCCGCTACAACCTGCGCGCGACCGCCCTCACCAGCAACGAACTGCGACGGCGGCTCGAAGATCGGGGCGTTGACCGCTGGCAGGCGCGCCTGGTCGGCGGCCTCCTCGAAGAGTGTGATGCCGTCATCTACGCCGGCTACCGCCCCGCGGCCGAGCGGCGCCAGGCCGACCTCACCATGGCACGCGAAATCGTCGAGGAGAGCGCCTGATGGAGTTCGCCCTGCCCGCCGCCCTCGCACTCGCCCTCCTGGCGCTCCCGGTAGCATGGCTCGCCCGCCGCCGCGCCCGCGGCTATTCCGTGCCCTCGGTCTCGCCGGTCGCTGCCATCCAGCCGACCTGGCGCCTGCGCGCCGCCCGGGCCCTGCCGGTCCTTCGCGTGCTCGCGGTGGTGGCTCTCGCGGTTGCCATCGCCGGGCCCCGCAGGGGCAACGCAACTGCGGCCATCCCCGGCGAAGGCATCGATATCGCCCTTTCGCTCGACATCTCCAGCTCCATGGAGCAGCGCTTCGGTAATTCCACCCGGCTCGAAGTCACGAAGGACGTCATCCGCGAGTTCATCAAGCAGCGCGAGAACGACCGGATCGGCCTGGTCGTCTTCCAGAAGGACGCGCTGTCGCTTTCGCCGCCCAGCCTCGACTACGGAGCGCTCGACCGCATGATTTCCGGCGTCGAAAGCGGCCTCCTGCCCGATGGGACCGGCATCGGGGTCGGCCTTGCCAACGCGCTCAACATGCTCCAGGACTCTACCGCCGCCAGCCGGGTGGTCATCCTCCTGACCGACGGCGAACATAACGCGGACTCCATCAGCCCCGAGGAGGCAGCCCAGCTCGCCGTCGCCCTCAAGATCCGCGTCTATACCATCGGTGTCGTTTCCGGCGGCGGCCCCTTCAACAACGACCAGGTCGATGAAGCGCTCCTCCGCGACATCGCCGAACGTACTAACGCGCGCTACTTCACCGCCAGCAGCCCCGAAGCGCTCGCGGATGTCTACGAGGAGATCGGCAGCCTCGAAACCAGCCGCGTCAGCCGTGAATCCTTCGAACGCTTCACCGAGCTCGCTCCCTGGTTCGCCGGCGGGGCTGCCGCCCTCCTCCTGCTCGAGCTGGTGCTCCGCGGCACGCTCCTCAGGAGGTCGCCCGCATGAGCGACGTGACCTTTGCCAACGCATGGGTGCTCGCGCTGCTTCCCGTGGTGCCCGCCGGCTTCGCAGCCTGGCTCCGGGGCGTCCGCCACGGCGAGCAACGCGCCCGCGCCGTCTCTCGCGTCCGGGGTGCGGCCCCGCCCTACCTGGCGGCGGCTCTGTTTTCGCTTGCCGCCGTGGCCGCCATCGGTGCAGCCGCGCAGCCGCGCTGGGGCACGAAGGAGTCCCGCGTACCCCGCACCGGCGCCGACCTCGTCGTCGTGATGGACATCTCTCGCAGCATGGACGCCCGTGACATCGCGCCCAGCCGCCTCCAGGCCGCGAAAGATACTGTGGCGGCGACACTCGCCCGCCTGGGCGGCGACCGGGTCGGTCTCGTGGTATTCGCCGGCAGTGCCCGTACCCGCTTCCCCCTCACAACCGACTTCGCGGCCGCCAACCAGGTCATCGGGTCCCTGGCCACCGGGGTCGTCTTCGTCGAAGGCGGATCAGCTGCCGGCCCCGGGCTGGAAGAGGCGGTCAACCTGCTGACCGGCCAGTCCTCCAGTGGCCGGGTCATTCTCTTGCTGACCGACGGCGACGACCTCGGAGGGGATTCCGCCGCAAGCGCGCTCCTCGTCGCTGAATCCGGCGCCGACCTCCTGGTCGCCGGCATTGGTACGGCCGACGGTGCCACGATCCCGGTGTTCGACTTCCGCACCCGCACCGAGGAGCCCCTGCGGGATGAGTCCGGCGCGCCCGTCGTCACGCGCCTCAACGAACCGTTCCTCCGCGCCCTCGCCGCCGCCGCGGGTGGCCGCTACCTCGGCTCCGATCTCTCCGTCGTGCCGGGAGTGGTCGATGGGCGCCTCCAGGCACTGGAACGCGCCCAGGTAGACGCCCGCCCCACGACCATACCGATCGAGCGCCACCGCTACTTCGCCGGCGCCGCCCTCGCGCTGCTGGTCCTTGGCGCGCTCGCCGAACGCATCGGTCGCGGTGGCTGGCGCCGGGGAGCCGCGCTGGCGGCCGCAATGTTTTTGCTTTCCGGTTGCGCAACGAGCGCCTACGAGGCCAACGAAGCCGGCCGCGAAGCCCTCGAACAGGGTGATACGGCCCTCGCTGTTGACAAGTTCCTCCAGGCGCAGGTCGACCGCCCCGACGACCCCAACGTGGCCATCAACCTGGCCGCTGCCTATCATGCCGTCGGCCGTTTCGATGAGGCGATCTTCTCCGCCCGCCGCGCGCTCGTCTCGAACAGCCCTGATGTCCGCGCCCGCGCCTACGCCAGCATCGGCCACCACCAGTTCTCCGCCGAACGCCTCCCCGAGGCTCTCGAAGCCTTCCGCCGCGCCCTCCTCGAAGTCCCCACCGATGAGTCGCGCCACGACTACGAAGTGGTCCTCCGCCTCCTCTACCCCCCTGCACCACCGCCAGAGACCGCCACTCCCACACCTGGGCCCGGCGACCAGCCCGGAGGATCGCCCACGCAACCCGGCCCCCAGGCGACGCCATCACCGGGTGGCAACGGCCAGAACGGGAATGGCACGCCCTCTCCGGGGTCCGGGACACCCGGCGCCGGCACCCCCGGTGCCGCAACCCCAGGGCCGGGACAGGGCGAGAGGACGCCCACGCCCGGCGCCGGTAGCCCTTCGGTCACCCTTGACCAGGTCGAACGCCAGATCCGCGACATCGACCGCCAGGTCACCCGGCTCATCCAGGAGGCGGGCGAGACGCCTACTCCCTCGGAGGCGCTCGAAATCCTGAACCTGCTTGCTGAACGCGCCCGAATCGCCGCGTTGCGCGACGCCCTCGGCGGTTCAGCCGCTCCCAACGATTACTGATCGCCACCGGGTGCGGCAAGACGGCGATTTGGCACGCCCTGTCGTACACTGCCGCCATGCGCGCAGTCTTCGTCATGGTGAAAGCCGAACCCGGCCACACAACCGAAGTGGCCAACCGTATCGCCGAGGTCGATAGCTTCTCCGAATGCTTCTCGATCACCGGCCAGTATGACCTCCTCGTGAAGCTCTACATCGAAGACGTTGACGGTCTCGGCCGCCTTATCGAGAGCCAAATCCACACGATCCCGCACATCCGGGACACCTTCACCATCCTCACCTTCGAGGCGTTCGGCGTCAGGTAGTAGCGCCACGTTCAGGGTGCCATGCGCCGGGCCTGGGGCCCGCTACCGGTAGTTGCCGAACTTCAGCTCGATCCCGTAGTCCTGTTGTTTCAGGTCGGCAATCACCTGCTGCAGCTCGTCGCGGGCGGGCGCGCTCACCCGCACGGCGTCCCCCTGGATCTGCGCCTGGGCCTTCTTGTACTTCTGATCCTTCACGAACTTCACGATCTTCTTCGCGATGTCCTGCTCAATCCCCTGGACCAGCGTCACTTCCTGCCGGACTGTCCCGCCGGAGGCCTTCTGCGGTGTCGCGCGGACCAGGTTCTTCACCGGCACGTTTCGGGCGATGAGCCGCTGGCTCAGCGCCTGCCACATCGCCTCCAGTTTGTAGTCGTCGGCCGCGTGCAGCCCCATCTTCGTCGCACCGTGCTCGTAGTCGATCTCAGCCACGACGTTCTTGAAGTCGAACCGCGTGGAGATCTCCTTCCGCGCCTGGTTGACCGCGTTCGCGACCTCCTGGAGGTCGCAGCCGGTGGTGATGTCGAACGATTCGTCTTTCGCCATGGATGAAGGTTACACGTCTCGGACGGTTCCGGGCACCGCGACCCCCGGCCGTGGGAAACCCGCTACACTTCTTCCACCCTCTTTCCGGCGAGGTGTGCCCGCCATGACCGACAACCTTGAGCGCGCGAAGCAGCTCCGCACCGAGTACGACGAAGCCGTCCTGAACGAGGGCAAAGAGCTCGCCGGCCCGTTCATGACCGTCTCCGGCCGCCCCATCGAGCGCCTCTACGACCCCACCGACATCGCCGGTCTCGACTACGAACGCGACATCAACCTGCCCGGGAACTACCCCTTCACCCGCGGCATCCATCGCACCGGCTACCGGGGCAAGCCCTGGACCATCCGCATGTTCAGCGGCTTCGGCTCGGTCGAAGAGACCAACCAGCGTTACAAGGATCTCCTCGCCACCGGCAACAACGGCCTCAGCATCGCCTTCGACATGCCCACCCTCATGGGCTACGACCACGATGAACCGTGGGCCGAAGGCGAGTTCGGCAGCTGCGGCGTCGCCGTCGACTCGCTCAACGACATGGAGATCCTCCTCAGCGGCCTCCCGCTCGAGAAGATCACCACCTCGATGACCATCAACAGCCCCGCACCGGTCGTCTGGGCGCTGTTCATCGCCGCCGCCGAGAAGCGCGGCATCCCGAGGGCAAAGCTCGCGGGGACGCTCCAGAACGACATCCTGAAGGAGTACATCGCCCAGAACGAGTTCATCTACCCGCCGGACCACTCGATGCGGCTCGTGACCGACACGATCGAGTTCGCCGCGAACGAAATGCCGCTCTGGAATCCCGTGAGCGTAAGCGGCTACCACATCCGCGAAGCCGGAGCGACGGCCGCCCAGGAGCTCGCCTTCACCCTCGCCGATGGGATCGAGTACGTGAAATGGGGCATCGCCCGGGGGATGGACATCGATTCGTTCGCCGGCCGCATCAGCTTCTTCTTCAACAGCCACAACGACTTCTTCGAAGAGGTCGCGAAGTTCCGCGCTGCCCGCCGCATCTGGGCGCGCCAGATGCGCGAGCGCTTTGGCGCGAAGAACCCGCGCTCGTGGCTGATGCGCTTCCACACCCAGACCGCCGGCGTCTCCCTGACTGAGCAGCAGCCCGAGATGAACCTCGTCCGCGTGGCCATCCAGGCCCTCGCGGCCGTCATGGGCGGCACCCAGTCGCTCCACACCGACGCGATGGACGAGGCGATCGCCCTCCCCAGCGACAAGGCCGCCCGGCTGGCCGTCCGCACCCAGCAGGTCATCCTCCACGAGTCGGGCGTCAGCAACACGGTCGACCCGCTCGGCGGCAGCTACTTTGTGGAGAAGCTGACCACCGACATGGAGAACGAAGTGCTGAAGTACTTCGAACAGATTGAGTCGCTGGGCGGTGTCATCCCGGCGATCGAGACGGGCTTCTTCCAGAAGGAGATCGCGGACGCCTCGGCGCGCTACCAGTTCGAAGTCGATACCCGCGACCGGATCATCGTGGGCGTGAACGAGTACGTGAGCGAAGAGAAGCCGGACATCCCGATCCTCCAGTTCGACCCGGAGGGCGAGAAGCGCCACCTGGCCCGGCTGAAGAAGCACAAGGCGGAGCGCGACGCCGCGGCCCACGCCGCGGCCATGACCGCCCTCGAACAGGCAAGCCGCGACCCCAGGGCGAACACGATGCCCTACATCATCGCCGCCGTGAGCGCCGGCGCCACGGTCGGCGAGGTCTGCAACATGTGGCGGAAGGTCTACGGCGAGTACCGCGAGCAGGTGATCGTCTAGCCCTGTGTGGTTAGGGCCCCGCTTTTCGCACTCGAGGAATGACTTCGCGTGCGAAGAGCGACAGGTCGTCCAACGGGTACGGTGCGCGGACGCTGAGGATGATGTGGTCTACACCTTGTTCAGCGAGGCCCAGCACCTGCGCCGCCACGTCGTCCGGCGTCCCGACCAGCGTCCGTTGCCGTACCTGGTCCGGGGTCGCATTTCGCTGCCGGGCAATGGCGGCGAGTTTCTCGTCCAGCTTCGCGGAATCCGCATCAATCACGAGGCTGCAGGCAAGGGACCTCCGGATGTTCGCCGGGTCCCGTCCTGCCTTGTCGCAATGTCGTTCGAGAGCGCCGAGGAGCAATTGGTAGTCCTCGCGCGGCATGAGGAACGTGTTCCAGCCGTCGGCGTGGCGCGCGACCACCCCCAGGGTGAGCTTCGGCCCGGCGCCGCCGATCCAGATAGGGATGTGGGGCGACTGGACAGGCTTTGGCTCGCACAGGGCGTCCGTAATCGTGTAGTGCTTCCCCGCGAAGTTCGTCCTCGGCTCGACCCAGAGCGACTTCATGATCTGCACCGACTCCTCAAGTGCCCGGATGCGGTCCGCGACCCGCGGGAAGTCGTAGCCGTACGCCCGGTACTCCATCTCCCACCAGCCGGCGCCGATCCCCATTTCCAGACGCCCGCCGCTCACGATGTCCAGGGTGGCCGCCATGTTCGCGAGCAGCGCCGGGTGCCGGTACGAGTTCCCGGTGACCAGGGTGCCGGCCCGTAGCCGGGGCACCTGGGCCATCAGCGCGGTGAGCGTCGTCCACCCTTCGAAGCAGGGGCCGAGGGGGTTGCTGAAGATGGGGATGAAGTGGTCGAAGGTCCAGGCGTGGTCGAACCCTTCGCGCTCCACGTGGTGCCAGACGGCGAGCAGCTCAGGGTACGTGACGTGCTGGGGACCGGTCTGGATGCCGAATTCGATTGGACGCTCAGCCATAGTCGACCTCCCGTGGGGTTGTGGGCGCGGAGCCTACCAGCCTTGCGACCAGTGCCAACTTTCACCGGCATTGGGCCTTCGGAACGTGGGCAAAGCCGGTGCGCTGGAACCTTTCACGGAGCCCCCATTGCCCGAAGACAGGCAATCATCGAGCACTTCCACAGTGTGCCCCGGGCAACCGATCCCTGCCGGGAGGGGTGAGCCCCTACTTCCCCTCGGCCGGCTTCGGGTTCACCATCCCGGCCCCCAGCGTGCTCGGGAACACCTTCACCAGCGAGTCCACGTCCCAGCCACCCTCTTTGTAGATGGTCCGCTCACGCTGCGGCAGCGACATGAGGCTGACCTCGTTGCCGCCGACGATGAAGTCGCGCCCGTTGATGTTGCTGGCCTCATCGAAGCAGAGGTACACCACCAGCGGCGCCACGAGCTCCGGCGCCATCGCCGCGATGCCCACCACCGCCTGTTCGGCCGGCGTTGCCGGCGCGGCGGGGGCCGCCCCGCTCGCAGACAGTTGCTGCCGCCGCTCCCGGGCGGCCTCCATCTCCGGGCTCAGCGTCAGACGTGTCGCGGCCCGCGGCCGGATCGCGTTCGCCGTTACCCCGTACTTCCCGAGGTCGAGTGCCAGCGTCCGCGTCAGCCCCACGATGCCTTCCTTCGCCGCTGCGTAGTTCGCCTGTCCCAGGTTCCCCAGCCCCGACTCCGAGGACGTGTTCACAATCCGGCCACCGCGCTGCTGCCGCATCACGATCGAGGCGTGCCGGGTGATCGTGAAGTGCCCCTTCAGGTGCACCGCGATCACCGCGTCCCACTCCTCTTCGGTCATGTTGAAGATAATCCGGTCGCGCAGGATGCCGGCGTTGTTCACGAGGATGTCGAGCCGCCCGAATTTGTCCAGCGCTTGCTTCACCATGGCTTCGCCGTCGGCCATCGAGGCGACGTTCCCGTAGTTCGCGACGGCATCGCCGCCCATGTCCTTGATTTCCTGGACAACTTCGTCGGCCGGCGAGGTCGCGCCACCATCGCCCGCCGTGCTGCCGCCGAAGTCGTTCACTACGATCTTCGCACCCTCCTTCGCCAGGAGCAGCGCCTCGCCCCTCCCGATCCCGCGCCCCGCGCCCGTGACGATTGCGACCCTGCCTGCGAGCCTCCCAGCCATGTCCGTGTACTCCTGAGATGGTGTTGTGCGGTCCCAGCGGCCAGGCGGTAGTTCAGGCCTGCCGAATGAGCGGGCACACTCTAGCAAAAGCTGACCGCGGGTGTCCGGCGCTTCCACCCGCTACGATCTTTGCGATGCCGCGCCTCCTCGCCTTCATCCCACATCCCGACGATGAGTCCTACAGCTTCGGGGGCACGGTCGCTTTGGCCGCGCGCGCCGGATGGGACTGCTTCATCGAGTGCGCCTCGTTCGGCGAGCGCGGCAAGCGCCACGACAGCGGTGACACCAGCCCGAACGGCGTCGCCGAAGCGCGCGAAGCTGAACTCGAAGCCTCCTGCCGGCTCCTCGGTGCGCACCGGCCTCGCTGCTGGGGGCTCCCGGATGGCGAACTGCGCAGCCACCGGGGCGAACAGCCCCGCATAGCGTCCACGATCAACCGTCTCGATCCCGCGCTGGTCCTCACCCTCGGCTCCGACGGCGCCTACGGCCACCCGGACCACATCTCCCTCCACCAGTGGGTAACCGAAGCGTGGGCGGCTCTGCCGGACCCGAAACCGCCCCTGCTGTACGCCGCCTTCCCGCCCGCCCTGTTCCTACCCCAGTACGAAAAGTGCATCGGCATGATGGGCGATCCTCCCAGCCCCTCCCCCTCGGAGATCGGCGCCCGGGAACGTCACTACACGGTTGATATCCGGGCCGTGCGCGAAACCAAGCTCGCGAGTATCCGCGCCCACCTCAGCCAGCTCCCGGAGGGCGACCCCGAAGCGCTCTTCCCGCCCGGTATCGTCGCCGCCCTCCTCGAAGAGGAGTGGTTCACTGACGCTTCCGGCCGGGCGGACCCCGGCGTCGCGGCGCTGCTCGCCAGCCTCGCCTGAGGAACATTCCCGACCTTGCGAACGTCTGGAATCGCATGCGAAGGCTCCTGATGCTCGTAACGGTGGCCGTTGCCGTCGCGTCGGCGTCGATCACGCCCTTGCCCCTGCGCGCCGGCGCAGCGCGATCTGCCGATCTCGCTACCACCCGCCCGCCATCCGCGACCGTCGCCTCGCCCGTTCCCTACTTCGTCATCGTCGCCGGTGGCTTCCTGCTCCTCAGCTTCGTCCTCGTGCTCATCGGGCCGCGCAACGACCACCGCCGCTGACTGCTCGGCCGGTCGTCCGGTTCACTTCCGGTTGAAGCGGTTCCCGGCGGCCTCCGGTCCCTCCGCCAGGATCGCTTCCACCGCATCCGCCGCGTACTCTACCGCCGCATCCAGCGCCCGCTTGTCTTCGCCGTGCGGCACACCGAGCACCCACCCCGAAACCACCTCCGGGTCCCACGTGGGCTCGCCGTTCACCGTCGGCCGCCCGATCCCGATCCGCACCCGCACGAACTCGGGGCCTGCAGCCTGGCCGATGCTCTTCAGGCCGTTGTGCCCACCGTGTCCGCCTCCGGCCCGCACCCGCAAGGCCCCGACGTTCAGGTCCAGTTCGTCATAGAGCACGACGGTGTGCTGGATGTCGCAACCCGTCCACTGCAGTGCCTGCGATACCGCTTTTCCGCTCAGATTCACGTACGTCTTTGGTTTCACCAGCGCGACCTTCTGGCCAGCCAGCTCGCCCACGCCGATGTGCATCAGGCTGCCCGTCGCCTTCGGCTGGGTGTGGGCCCGCTTCGCCAGTGTGTTGACCACCCAGAACCCCACGTTGTGGCGCGTTCGGGCGTACTGCTCGCCCGGGTTCCCTAACCCGACGATCAGCCAGTCCGCGGCAAACCGCGGCCCGCCACCTCCCAGCAGCTTTCGAAACGCCATGACAAGAGTGTGCCCAACCGCGCACTTGCAGTCGCCACCCATGCACGCCCGCTTCCGCTACCATGAATCCCCATGCTCGATTTCGCCTTCGAATGGCTCTTTGGGACGCTCTACGGCGGAGTCATCATGCTCGCCGCGCTCCTCGCGGCCATCCCTTACGGCATCTGGCAGGGCCTCAAGCGCCTCGGAGCATGGGTCAAAGGAGACAGCCGCGATGGCAACAACTGAACAGGTCGCCGAACTCAAGCAGAAGATGGCCGAGGAACGCGCCGCCCTCATCGCCGCCGCCGCCGGCCTCTCGCCAGAAGACGCCCTCCACGTGCCGGTCGATGCCGAGGGCGAGGAACAGTGGACCGCCCTCGAGCAGCTTGCCCACCTCCTCGAAATGGAGCGCGCCTACGACGCCTGGGTCCGCGCCGCCCTCCGCGAAGACAACCCCGACATCTCCACTGTCAGGTCCGAGCCCGTCTCCATCCCCATCGAGCGTGCCAACGCTCACACCGTCGCGGAACTCCTCCGCGCGCTCGAACTCGAACGCGCCTACACCCTCGGCCTCATCGACGGCATCCCGCTCGACGGCTTCGATCGCACAGCCACGAGCCCCGTTTTCGGCACCCTCACCGTCCTCCAGTGGCTTCGCTCGTTCTACCGGCACGACCGCCAGCACGCGGCACAGGTGCTCGGCCGCCAGAGCGATTACCGCCCCAACTTCCTCGGCAAGGAGCCGAACCAGCGCAAGGCGCGGCTGGACCTCGTTGCCCGCCGCCAGTCGGGGAATCCTTAGGCGGTCAGCCGATTGGTGCCCTGTGCGAAGCGGTTCGAGCTTCGGATGGCCATGGCCCGCACGTTGACGAAGTTCAGCCAGCGGTATTCACAGGTTCGATGATGCTGCTGTCCCATCCCCTGGGTTTCACGCTGGGAAATGGACGTGATGTCTCCTGCCACCCGGAAACCTCGCTGGCCGCGCATCCTTGTCCGGCCCACTCGCGTTGCCCCCGTACGGAAGGGATGGCTATAGTAGCCCGCAGTCTGCCATGCTCATCGACCTCCACAGCCACACCTGGCCTCGCTCCCACGATAGCGTCCTGAACCCGGACGACCTCATCGTGCGCGCCAAGGCCGCTGGCCTCGACGCGATCGTCTTTACCGAACACGATACCGTCTGGGACTACAAGTCGATCGAGGAACTCCGCGCCAAGCACAACTTCCTCGTCCTCGCCGGCGTCGAGATCAGCACCGATGACGGCCATATCCTCACCTTCGGCATCGACAAGTACGTCTTCGGCATGCACCGCTCGAAGGAACTCGCCAGCTACGTCGAAAAGGTCGATGGCGCCATGGTCGCGGCCCACCCCTACCGCCGCCAGATGCCCTGGTTCAGCCGCAACGACGACGAGTACAAGGCCGCGCTCGAAAAGGCCTCCCGTAACCCCGCCTACCAGTACGTCCGGGGGCTCGAAGAACTGAATGGCCGCGGCAGCGACAAGGAGAACGAGTTCTCCCGCCGCCTCGCCGATATGATGCAGCTCCCGGGGACCGGGGGCACCGACTCCCACGCCATCAGCGACGTCGGCAAGTGCGCCACCTACTTCGAAGCCGACATCCGGGACGAACGCGAGCTCATCGAGGCCATCAAGTCAGGGCGCTTCTACGCCGTCGACATGCGCTCCGGCAAGCCCGTGCCGGCCCGCGCTCTGCCCAGCGAAGCCTAGCTGTCATCCGCCTCATCCCCGGCTCTCGCTTCGCTTCACACACACCCCCGCCGATAGTAATATGCGAAGGCCCCGTGGCTTGAACGCAGCACCCGGCGAGAGAGGAGCCATTCTCGTATGACCTACGTCATTACTAGCCCTTGCATCGATGTCCAGGACCAGGCCTGTGTTGAGGTTTGCCCTGTTGACTGCATCCATTTCGACGAAGGCGACGACGTCATGCTGTACATCAACCCCGATGAATGCATTGACTGCGGCGCTTGCGAACCGGCCTGCCCGGTGACCGCGATCTTCGCCGAGGACGATGTCCCCGGCGACCAGGCCCCCTTCACGGAGATCAACGTCCTCTGGTACAGCGACAAGGCTGCCGCACGGGCCAAGGTCGCCGCACTCAAGGGCTGATCCGTCTCGCGACGGCCTGACCTCGCTTATTGCCGGAGCCGCTCCAAAAGGGCGGCTTTCGGTTGGCCCGGCCGGTGCCTGAGCTTGACCGTGGCGGCCTTCCCGCTAGATTGGAAATGTTGCGCTACGTATTGAGCGTGGCGCGGAGGAACTTTCCCAATGGCTGAACGAGTAATCATCAAGGCGGCGCCGCGCACCGTCCTCGGCAAAAAGGTCCAACAGTTGCGCCGCCAGGGCCGGCTGCCCGGGAACGTCTACGGCCGCGGCCTTCAGTCTCGCGCTATCGACATCGATGCCCGCGAATTCGCCCGCACCATCAAGTCCGCCGGCCTTCGCGCCATGATTGAGCTGACCATCGAAGGCGAAAAGGACCCCCGCTACGTCATCCTCCGCGGTATGTCCCGCTCCGGCGGCACCGGCGAGCCCATCCATATCGACTTCTTCCAGGTCGACCCCAACGTCCCCATCCAGGCGAACGTGCCGATCCGGCTCGTCGGCGAAGCCCCGGCCGTCCGCGACCTCGCCGGCACACTTCTTCCCGCCCTCGAGGTCGTTGCGGTCCGCTGCCTCCCGCTCGCAATCCCGGACTCCCTGCCGGTGGATATCTCGGGCCTGAAAAGCTTCGACCTGACGCTCACCGTCGGCGATGTCGTACCAGTCGACGGTGTCGAGATCCTCACCGACCCCGCCATCGTGGTCGCCATCGTGAACCCGCCGCGCATCCGCGTGGCCGATGTCGAAGCCGAAGCCGAATGACCCACACCCCGGCGTCGTGACCGAATACAGCTACCCGGCCGACCCTGCCGAGGCCGCCCTGCGCCTGTTCCTTGGTTGGTTCGGTCCCCACTACGCCCGTTCGGTCGCCGTCAGCTCCGCAAACTCCGATGGCGCCACCCTCACTGCTGATGTCTCAGTCGGCCGGAAGTGGTCCCTCGCCGTCACCGTCCTCAACACCCTCGCGGCCGATGCCAACCTCGAGTGGGAGGCGGCTCGCGCTGCCGTCGAGCAGCGCCTTGATACCGAGGGCCGCCCGGTCGCCCTCTGGGCCCCGCGCGGCGCCCGGCTTCCTGCGAGCGAACCCGGGCTGAGCGAGCTGGTCCTCGCCCTTTCGGAGGCGAACACCATCGATGGTGGACGTCTCGAAGTCCGGCGCCCCGTGAAGTTGTATTTCCGCCGCGCTGACACCACCGGCTCTGTGGTCACCGCCGTCGGTGGCCTTGCGGCGCACTGGGCGCAGTTCACGAACCGCGTGCCCGGCAGCTTTCAGCTGAACTCGGCGGAACTCCTCCGCCTGCCCGCCTCGAAAGAGGAGCGCGATGAACTCGCCGAGCGCATCGTCCTCGCGGCACAGCAGCCCGATATCGATGAGACCCACGTCATTCCTGCCGAGGACGTCTGGACAGCCAATGAGCTCGGCGCGGGGCAGGCGTGCGTCCTCGGCACCCCTGCGCCCGAAAACGACGAGTGGAGTTCCTCCTTGCGCCGCAACCTCCGTCGCCTCCTCAAGGAAGCCGTTCCGGGCCTCTCCCGCCCCGCAGATTCGCGGGCGCTCGTTGTGCTCGGGGCTGCAACCTACGCAGACGAAGAGAAGCTCTCCTGGGCGCTGCGCGGCATGGACCCCACGCTCTACGGCGGATATGACATCCTTGCTGTGATCGCCGATGGGCTGCTCAAGCCCATTCTCCAGCCGTACCGCCAGACCCTCCCATGGGACGCGCCGCTCGGCTGACCAACCGGAGGCAACCATGGCCATCAAGCGCGTCGGATTCGTTGGACTCGGCATCATGGGCGCCCCCATGGCAGCCAACCTGCTCAAGGCCGGCTTCTCCCTCACCGTCTGGAACCGCACACCATCCCGGATGGAGCCGCTCGTCGAACTTGGCGCCCTCGCGGCGGACTCCCCCGCTGACGTGGCCTCTGCGAGCGAGGTCACCCTCTCCTGCGTCACCAATTCGCCGGACGTCGAGGCTATCGCCCTCGGACCACGCGGCGTCGGAGAAGGCGCGGCCCCCGGCTCCGTCTATATCGATTGCTCCACCATCGCCCCTGAGACCGCGCGCCGCGTTGCTGCCGAGCTCTCCCTCCGTCGCGTTGCCATGCTCGATGCCCCCGTGAGTGGTGGCGACGTCGGTGCGAAGGCCGGCACCCTTGCGATCATGGCCGGCGGCGAGGCCGAGGTCTTCGTGCGTTGTCTTCCCGTCCTCGAAGCCATCGGCAAGACCATCGTCCACGTCGGCCCGGCTGGTTCAGGCCAGGTCGTCAAACTCTGCAACCAGGTCGCCGGGGGCCTGAACCTCCTGGCGATGGCAGAAGCCATCTCGCTCGCGCGGGGCGCCGGGGTTGACCCCGCGAAGATGCTCGAGGTGGTCAGCGCTGGCGCCGCCGGGTCGTGGATGCTCGCCAACCTCGCTCCCCGCGCCATCCGCGGCGACTACGCCCCCGGGTTCATGGTCGACCTCATGCAAAAGGATTTGCACCTCGTGCTCGACGAGGCCGCCCGCGGGCACACGCCGCTTCCGGGCACCGCTCTCGTGTCTCAGCTCTTCCAGGTCATCCAGGCTCGGGGCCGTGGCTCCGATGGCACCCAGTCCATCGTCGATGCTGTCGCGCGGCTCGCCGCGAGCGAGGACCGCTGACGCGGGCCTTCAGGCGACCGATGGGCCGTTCGGCTCTTCGGGGCTCCGGAAGAGGCTCAACACGGGCCGGAAGGTCTTGTGGTCGGCGAGTTGCTGGTCCGCTGCCGCAAACAGTTCGCCGGGGTCGCAGCTCGCGCCGGTCGCCATCCCGAACGTCACAGTCACGGGCAGCTGGTCCGCCCATTCGCCGCCGTTAAGCCGCTCGAGTTCGTGGGCAATCCGGCGGGCAATCAGCCGCCCCAGAGCCAGGTCCCCGTCCGGGAGGATCACGCCGAAGTCATCACCTCCGATGCGGGCCGCGAAGTCCGATCCGCGGATGCAGCGGGAGATACCTGCCGCCGTCCGCCGGATCATGTCGTCACCCACATCGTGGCCATGCACCTCGTTCACAATCCGCGTGCCCGCGATGTCCACGAGGACGAGCGTCACCGGCCGCCGGGCGGCCCGCGCCTTCTCGCACACCTCCCACAGCCGCTCATCGAAGGCGTGCCGGTTGTGCAACCCCGTGAGGTGGTCGGTCCGGGCCTCCCGCTCCAGCCAGCGGACCATCGTGTCCCGCCGCCGCAGGTTCCGGTTCTCCTCGAACGCGCCCACGATCCGCAACACCAATTGCTGCCCATCTTCCAGGTGGGCCTTGTTGAGAAAGTCGTGCGCGCCGAGCTTGATCGCCGGCAGCGCCTCGCGCTCGTTCTCGCCGCTTGTCAGCAGCACGACGGCCACGTCGTTCCGGTGCTCCCGCAGGTACTGGACCAGCACCGCCGCGGGGTCGCTCCAGAGCGCCGAATCGATCAGCGCGACATCGAACGACCCGTCGTGCAGCAACGCCTGCGCTTCCTCGATCGTCCGCGCCGCGTGCGTCACGAAATCGCCGGTGCGATGCAGCAACTCCCGAACGCGCCGCACATCCTCGATGGAGTCGTCGACGATCAGCACGCGAAGGACGCGCGGTTTTTCGGCTGGCGGTGCGCTGCGGGCGATCACGGCGATGCTCTTCTCCCACTGTCACTATCGGCAAGCACCAGGCACAAGCGGAGGGCATGGGAGCAATCTGTGGAAATATTCCGTGGATCGTCGGTAACGGTTAGTCGAAAAGCGGTCCCCCGGGGTCCAGCACCGTGCCGTCGAGCGCGATAACTGCTGGCCGCTCTTCGCAGTACCCCTCGTTCTCGCACTTGTCGAATACAAACGCCCCGCGCTTCTTGTCGAACTGGATCTTCCACGTCCCGATGGCCGGGCTCGAAGGACCCCTCTCCTTCTCGGCGGTCAGGATGGCAATGAGCGCGGCGATCTCTTCTCTTCCCAATGGGAACTCCCGGGTGGATGGTACCTAGAGCTTATTCTGCCCCGGCCACCGTGGCGACCTGCACCGGCTCGTTCGCCTCGCGCCGCCCCAATGCCAGCGCAAATACCCACGTCACCAGCGTCACCAGGACCACGCCCGAGCCCATTGCCAGGAGCGTTTCGCGCTCGCCGATCCGGTCCGCCAGTGTGCCGAATGGATACGCCACCAGGCTGTTCGCTCCCCACGCCAGCATCGTCACCGACATCACCCGGCCGTGGTACGCGGGGTCCGCCTCTTTCATTACCAGTGCGTTGTTGATCAGCTGAAAGGCGCTCGATCCCGCCCCCATCAGGAACATGGCCCCGAGCGCCGCCGTGAACGTCGGTGCAATCGCCAGCAGCCAGAGGGATCCACCGAGCACAACCCCCCCGGCCATCATCAGCGTCCACGCATGCTTCGAACCCGCGAACCCCGCGAGGAAAATCGTCACCGCAAACCCCGAAATGGCGCTGATCCCGAGGAGGAACGCCATATCCTCCGTCTTCCGCCCGAGCTGGTTCTCGAGGAATCCCGGAAGGATCACGAAGTACGAGAACCCCGCCATGATCACGCCGATGAACGACAGCGCCAGCAGCATCAGCCGCGGCCGGTCGCGCATGTGCGTCACGCCCATTGCCATATCCGCGAAGAAGGAGCGGTTCCCTGGCGCCACAGGCTTCGACGACGGCAGCAACGTAAGCGTGAACACGACGATTGCGAACAGCCCACCCATGAACAGGTACGTCCCGCCCGTCCCCACAAAGCTCAGCGCGATCAGCCCCCCTGCGATGAACGGCCCGAAGATCCGGGTCGCCGTCATCCCGACCTGCTGCAGCGCAATCCCGTTCGGCAGGTCGTGCTGCGGCACCAGTTCGCCCACCCACGCCTGCCTCGCCGGCCCGATGAAGGAGAACACCGTGCCCAGCACCAGGGTCGAGCCCGCGAGCGCCAGGATCGTGATCCGGTCGGTCAGGATGAGCACGCCCACGAGCGCGAAGTTCAACCCGATGATCGTCTGGCCGAAGAACAACATCCGCCGCTTCGAGAACCGGTCTGCAACCACCCCTCCGAAGGGCGATACCAGGATCGTCGCGATCCCCATCCCCAGCGAGACGAATCCCACCGCGCCGTTCTTCCCCGTCAGGTCGAAGGCCACCACCGCCTGGACCACCGACGACATCATGAACGCCAGGAACGAGAAGCACGTACCAATCCAGAGGACGCGGTACTCCCGGTATTTCAGCGATTTAAACGTGTTGTGGGCCCAGGCAGAGATCATTCATCCCATCCTAACTGGGTCATTGGACGTGCCGCTATCCCGTGTGTCCGGCCTAAACGAAGCCGCGCAACAAAATCGCCCGGCCGACCCTCTCCACGCCGATATCGAACGCTGCCTGCCGCGGCAGTGTGCCATCCTGGGCGGCCCGCGCCATCAACTCGTGGAACGCCGCCACCATGCGTTTCTCCAGTTCCGAGTTCACCATCTCCAGCGACCAGCGGAACTGCTGGATGTTCTGCGTCCATTCGAAGTACGACACCGTAACACCCCCGGCGTTCACCAGGATGTCCGGTAGCACCGGGATATTCCGCGCGGCGAGGACCTCGTCACCCGGGGGCGTCACCGGGTGGTTCGCCGCCTCAATCACCGCCCGCGCCCGGACCCGCGGCGCATTCTCCTCCGTGATGACCTCGCCCAGCGCCGCAGGCACAAGGTAGTCGCACTCGAGCTCCAGGAGGTGCTCGTTCGTCACCGGCTCCCCGCCCTCGAATCCGGCCACGCTGCCGGCGACCGCGAACCAGGCGTCGAGTGACGCGATGTCGAGCCCATCCGGGTTGGCGATGCCACCCTTAACGTCGCTCACGCCGACGATCCGGAACCCCATCTCGCTGGCGATCCGCGCCGTCCACGACCCCACATTGCCGTATCCCTGGATGACTACCTTGAGGTCCCGGGCGTCCGCCCGCTCCATAATGGCGTACTGGCGCATGCACACCGCCACGCCCCGGCCGGTCGCCTGGTCGCGCCCGTAGCTGCCCCCAAGCTCCACCGGCTTGCCTGTCACGATCCCCGGCGTGTGCCCGTACTTCTGTCCGTAGGCATCCATCATCCAGGCCATCGTTTGTGCGTTCGTGCCCATGTCCGGCGCCGGGATATCCCGGCTGACCCCAAGCACCATCCCGATGTGCTGCGTGTACGTCCGCGTCAGCCGGTTGAGCTCGGTGTCGCTCATCCGCGTGGGGTCGCACATCACCCCGCCCTTCGCTCCGCCGAACGGCAGCTCCATCAGTGCGCACTTGTAGGTCATCAGCATCGCCAGTGCCCGCACTTCGTCCAGGTCTGCCTGGGGATGAAAGCGCACGCCACCTTTGTACGGCCCGCGAGCACCGTTGTGCTGCACGCGGTACCCCTCGAAAATCCGCAACTTCCGGTCATCCATCCGTACCGGCAGCTGTGCCTGCACTTCCCGCCACGATGTCCGCAGCAGGTCCACTACTTCTGGGCTCAGCTGCAGCCGCTCGGCCGATTGGTACACCGAATTGAGAACGGACTCGCTCGGCGAAAGGTGGGCGTGTGGCGCTGGTGCCTCGGTCGTCATGCGTCCTGCTCTCCCGCGTGGTATCTACCCGACACCTTACAACGGCCGCTGGAACCTGCGAGTAGGGAACCCCAGAATTTCCCCATGGGACACGTTTTCATCTCGCGCGCCGTTCCCGGGCGAGCCCTCGATCTACTCACCGCCGCCGGCCATTCCGTCGAGACCTGGTCCGGCGATCTGCCGCCCCCACCCGAGACTCTCGGCGCCAAGCTCGCCGCCGCCCATGCCGCCTTCACCACCGTCGTCGACTTCGTCTCCACCGGCATGCTCGCCGCGGCCCCACGCCTCAAGATCGTCGCCAACATGGCGGTCGGCTACGACAACGTCGATCCCGTAGCGGCGGCCGGGATGGGCATCTGGGTCACCAACACCCCCGGCGTGCTTGCCGAGACCACCGCCGACATGGCCTGGGCCCTGCTCATGGCGGCCGCGCGCAACGTCGTCGCCGGCGATCGGGATACCCGCGCTGGCGGCTGGCAGACCTGGTCGCCAACCGGCTTCCTCGGTGTCGACGTCTTCGGCGCCACACTCGGCATCGTCGGCCTCGGCGAAATCGGCGAGGCCGTTGCCCGGCGCGCCACCGGTTTCAAGATGCGCGTCCTCTACCACTCCCGAACCCACAAGCCCGCCCTCGAGGCGGACCTGGGGCTCGAACACCGCCCCCTCTCCGAGCTCCTCGCTGAGTCCGACTTCGTCTCGCTCCACACGCCCCTCACCGCCGAGACGCGCCACCTGATGAGCACCGGGCAGTTCGCCGCGATGAAGCCATCCGCCATCCTCGTCAACACCTCGCGCGGTGGCGTGGTAGACCAGGACGCGCTCATCGAGGCCCTGCGCTCGGGCGCCATCGCGGGCGCCGCACTCGATGTCACCACCCCTGAGCCCCTCCCCCTCGATAGCCCGCTCTACGGCTTTCCGAACGTCGTCATCACGCCCCACATCGCCAGCGCCAGCCTTGCCACACGTTCCCGCATGGCGGAAATGGCGGCCGAAAACATCATCGCTGTCCTCAAAGGCACGCCCCCCATCCACCCTGTCAACCATCCCGCGAACCCGCGTCAGACTTGACACATAACGAGGTAAATCGGACAAAGGACGGTACGCGCAGTCCGCCGCACTAGCAGCCGAGATGGACAGCCCCGGAGAATCATTTGAGCAAGTCAACCAGGCCGGTCGGAAATCTCTGGCTCGCCGAAGAACTGTGGAAACTCGACGCCATCGAGTTTGGTGATTTCACCCTCGGGCGCACTGCCGTCCACTCCCCCATCTACATCAACTTCCGCCGGCTCATCAGTAATCCGAAGGCCCTCGCCCGCTGCGCCAAGATCATCAAGGAAGAGCTCGAAGCCCTGATGTCCATGCGCAACCCGCATGTCCACCCCTTCACGCTTGTGGCCGGCGTCCCCTTCGGCGGTTTGCATGTCGCGACAGCCTTCTCGCTCAGCGTGAATACCCCCATGATCTACATCCATCCTCCGGCCACCGATAAGGCCGACGTCATCGAAGGCATCTACGTCCGCGGCC
Source organism: Dehalococcoidia bacterium (assembly GCA_003104995.1). Classification (GTDB taxonomy): domain Bacteria; phylum Chloroflexota; class Dehalococcoidia; order Tepidiformales; family Tepidiformaceae; genus Amarobacter. The sequence goes on along the minus strand of PQAO01000022.1, from coordinate 3,554 downwards.
AGAGCTGCCTCATCATCGACGACCTCATCACCGGCGGCGGCAGCATCCTCCAGACCGCTGCTACCCTCAGCGCGGCAGGCCTCGTCGTCCGCGACGCTGTCGCCATCATCGACCGCCTGGAAGGCGGCCGGGCCGCCCTCAAGGCCGCCGGCCTCAACCTCGTTTCCATCCTCACGCTCGAACAGATCGCCAACTACCTCATGTCCGCCGGCCACATCACCGAAGACCAGTACCGCCCCACCATGGCCTACCTCGAATCCCGCAACGGCGGCTAAATCCGGGCACCCGGCGGGGCCCCGGCCGCGCTTCGGTCTCGGCGGTCCTCGGCCACCCACGGCACACCGGCGATTGACCTCCTGTTTCCCCCGCGGTCGAAGGTAAAGACGCGTCACCTTTTGCAGTGGCCGCGCCATCTCTAGAGTGAATCTCGCTGTGCGCGATACCGAGGTGCTTTCCGATGCCCCGCTGGAGCCTGGCCCCGCTGATGCCGACGCGGAAGCAATCGCCGCGCGCGCCGTTTCGCGCGACCCGGCCGCGTGGGAGTTCATCTTTGAGCAGCACTACCGCTCCGTCTTCTCCTACGTCCGCTACCGCCTTCGCGCGCTCGATGAAGCCGAGGACATCGCATCCCAGGTCTTCGAAGTGGCCTACGCCCGCGCCGACCGCTTTGACTACCGCGGCGTCCCCATCGAGGGCTGGCTTATCGGCATCGCCCGTAACCTCGTACGCGACCACGTCAAGAAACTTAGCCGCCGCGGCTTCGATGCCGAACTCGATGAATCCGTCGAGCTCTCTGAGCCCGACCGTGCCGACGCCGTCGATCTACGCGGTGACCTCCTCGCGGCCATGGGCGCGCTCACCGGGGACCAGCAGGAAGTGCTCCGGCTGCGCTTCCTCCTCGACCGTTCTGTTGCCGAGACGGCGGCCCTGATGGACCGCTCTGAAGACGCCGTCAAGAACCTCCAGCGGCGCGCCCTTGCTGCCATGCACAAGGCGCTCGCCACTGCGGACTACCCCATGGACGGCATGAGATGACCCCCGACCGCCTCGACCAGCTGCTCGATGAGACGCTCGCCGCCGGCGCGATCCCGCCCGAGGCGACGCCGGACGAGCGCGCCCATCTCGAGGAGATGCTCGCAGGCGTGGCAGCCCTCCGCCGGGCCGCCGAGGCCGTCCACGTCGAAGCCGACGCCGCAATGCCGGTGGCCCGTGCCCGCTTCCAGCGTCACATCGCCGCGTCCGGCAGTTCCGCGCACCCGCCCGCTTCCACTCGACCGGCAAAGTCCCGGACGGGCTTCCTGGGCGGCCTCTTCGGATCGGTGGGTGCGCTCAGGCTCTCCGCCTCCGTCGCGGCCATCGGGCTAATCGCCATCGCCGCCATCCTCATCGCCCAGCCCTTCTCGGGCGTCGAGACTGCCTCCGCCCTGAGTGTCGATGACTACGTCCAGGTGCAGGGCGTCGTCTCCGAGACCGCGGACAACTACGTCACCGTCCAGTCCTCCGAGTTCGGGAAGCTTCGCATCGGGCTCTCCGCTGGCACCTCGATTGTTGACAACGACACCGTGCGCGACCGCTCCGCTCTCCGCCCCGGATACACGGTCCTCGTCAGCGGCGTCGTCCGCGATGCCCGCAAGAAGGACATCCGCATCGACGCCAACACGCTCGCTCTGGCGTCCAACGGCCCCGATGCAATGCCCACAACCGTGCCACTGAAGGAACTGCGCGACTTCGAGGAAGGCATCGAAGGCACGGTGACCGTCCTCGCCATCGCGCCCGATGGCCGCGGCGCCCGCATCCTCATCGATGCCGGCCGGGGTGCCCAGCTGGTCGTCAACGTCGACCGCGCCTCCGCCGAGAACTTCGTCGGCGGCGCCGGGAGTCCGCTCGGCAGCCGGGTCCGCATCATCCGTGACGACTCGCTCCCGCGCGGCGTCTTCCGGTTCGAAACCATCGCCGGCTCGCCCCCGGCTGGCGGCGGCCCGCCTCCTCCGGGGAGCGGCCCCGGCATGGATGGCCACGGCGAGCACCCGTCGCTCGTCCGCATCGAAGGCGTCATCACTGCCCGCGAAAAGGACCGGGTGACCGTGGAGACCGGCCGAGGGCCTGTCACCGTCCTCCTGCGCTCCCACACACGCATCTTGGCGGGCCGGAGCGGCCTCACGCTGGAGAATCTCCGCGCCGGCGAGACGGCCGTGGGCCACAACGTGACCATCCGCGGCGGCTTCGATGAGCGCCAGGACGCCGTCATTGCCGACCTCATCGTGCTCGGGCCCCTCGCCAATCAGTAGGCCCCCGGCTTGAGTCCTGCGGTAACCCGGGCGACGCTGTGCACGAAGTCATCGCACACACAGGCTGAACGATCATATGGCTCAACCGAACGCTCCCCGCTGGCTTGTAACCGGCGGCACCGGATTCCTCGGCTCGCACATCGCCCGCCGGCTCCTCGAAGAGGGCATCCACCCGGTGCTCTTCGATACCGCCGCCCTGCCCCCCGACGACGACGACATCCGCAACAGCGTGACCGTCATCGATGGGGACGTGCAAGACCGCGAAGCGATCCGTGCAGCCCTTCAGGGCGCCGAGGTGGTCATCCACACCGCCGCCGCTCTCCCCATCCAGGTCTCGAAGAAGAAGATCTACGCCGTCAACGTGCGCGGAACCCGCTATGTCCTCCACGAGGCCCTGAAAGCCGGCATCAAGCGCGTCGTCTTCATCTCCAGCACCGCCGTCTACGGCGTCCCGAAGGTCCACCCCATCGACGAGGACTCCCCGCTCATCCCCCTCGGCCACTACGGCTCCTCCAAGGTCGTCGGCGAGGACATCTGCCACCAGTACCAGCAGCGCGGCCTCGAAGTGAACATCATCCGGCCCAAGACCTTCCTCGGGACGGGCCGCCTCGGCGTCTTCGAAATCCTCTTCGAGTGGATCGCCGAGGGCCGCAAGATCCCCCTCCTCGGCAACGGCAAGAACCACTACCAGCTCCTCGAAGTCACCGACCTGGTCGACGCCATCTACCGCGCCGCCATCAAGCCGGACGTGGTCAACGAAACCATGAACGTTGGCGCCGACCGCTACGACACGCTCAACGAAGACATGCAGGCCCTCTTCGACCGCGCCGGCTCAGGCTCGCGCCTCTGGCACCTGCCCGCCCGCCCCGGCGAATGGGCCCTGCGCCTGCTCGAACTCCTGCACCTCTCGCCCCTGGCCGCCTGGCACTACGGCACCATGTGGCGCGACTCCTACGTCGAAGTCGACAAGGCGAAGCGCCTGCTCGGCTGGCAGCCGAAATACTCGAACGCCGAAGCCCTCATCCGCGCCTGGGACTGGTACCTCGAAAACAAGGGACGCTACGACACAGGCGTCACCCACCGGGTCGCCTGGCAAAAGGGCGCCCTCGCCATCATGCGCCGCATCAGCTAACGGCATCCCCACCCCCAGGGGGCCCGAGGCGCGCCAGTCATGGCGCGCTGCGCTGTAACTCGCCCGAACCTCGGCAGACTTCCCACCCCCCGAGCGAGGCCCGACTGTCAAGGAGGGTGCGATCCCCATCGCCC
>PQAO01000021.1 GCA_003104995.1 Dehalococcoidia bacterium | reverse complement strand
ACTTCCTTGGGGACGTGGTTCATGGTGTACGAGGCCATGCGGTAGTGAAGCTGGCCGTAGTCGCCAACGAGGTTCGTCGGCTTGATGGGGCTCGAGGTCACGTCGTTCTGGGTTGCCCAGTCCTTGAACTGGTAACCCTCCCAGGCGTGGTAGACGATGATGGTGCCCGGCTGGACCGCCGGAGAGACCTTCGCGCGCAGCTGGAACGTGCCCACGTCATTGTGCACACGGATGTTGTCGTGGTCGCTGATTCCACGGCTGCGGGCGTCGGCCACCGAGATGTAGGCGACTGGCTCACCGCGCTGGAGGCGCAGGAGCTCCTCGCTCGCCCGCCAGATGCTGTGCATGCTCCAGCGGGTGTGCCCACCGGTCATCCGGAGCGGGTACTTGCCACCCGCGGCGACAGGTTCCTTGTGGACGAGCAATTCTTCGCCCGCTTCGAGGAACCACTGGTGGTCGATGTAGAACTGCTGGCGGCCCGTGAGGGTTGGCCAGGGGTTCTTCCGCTCGACGAACCAGCCGCACGAGTACATCGGCCGGTCCTCGGTGTAGTCGCTGAAGACAGAGTTGAAGCCGACTGCCAGCGCGGAAGGCTGGACGGCCTTGATCTTGACCATGCCTTTTTCGGCAGCCTTTGCCCAGGCGCCTTCGCCAAGGCCGCTGTTCCGGGTGATGTGCGAGTACTGGAGGATGAAGTCCAGCGCCCGCTCTTCGCCGGCGGCGTCAGGCGTGTAGGCGCCGTCGGCACTCATGTCGTCGTAGAGCGTCGCGAGATTGTGCTGCATGCCACGCGAGTCGGTATACGGCTCGATGCCCCGGGCTTTCGCCCGCTCCTGGATCTTCTCCGCCAGGAGGAGAGCAACATCCCACTCATGCTTCGACTCGTACAGCGGCGGGACCGCCCGGTCGCCGACGACTACGTACGGGACGTAGGTGCTGGTGTACTTGATCCCCGGCTTCTCGTAGTAGCCACACCCCGGCAGGATGTAGTCCGACCAGAGCCCGGAAGTCGACATCCGGAAGTCGAGCGTCACGATCGTGTCGATGCTCGCCCAGAGGCTGTCCCGGATGATGCGCGGATTGGGCCACCGTCTGAGCGGGTTGGGCCCGGAGTAGTAGAGGAAGCGGGGCCGCTTTGGCAGGCGTGGCGAGATGGGCTGCCAACCGGCCGCGAGTGCCTCGTCGATGTACTCCCGGGCGGGGCGCGGCAGCGACTGGTCGTTGTACTCCTGCTTGCTCGCCATCTCCGCCCACTTCTTGTCGTGGGCGTAGAGCCAGGGAATCAGCGGCGTCGCGTTGCCCTGGCGGCCTGCCTGGAACGTGATCTTCGAGAGGTCCTGGACCGAGACGCGGTCGACCGGGAGTTCCGGCACCGGCTCGGTGTTGAGCCGCACAGAGGGGCCGCCGAGCCCGCCACCCGTGAGTGCGCCATTTGGGGGCGGCCACCAGGTGGAGACTTTTATCCCCGAACCAGGCTTGCCACCCGAGTTGCCAGTGAGGGCGCAGAGGTAGGCCATGCCGCGCTGGAAGAGGTCGGAGTGGTAGTGCTTGCAGGCGCCCCACGACGAGTAGATCATCGCCGACTTCGCAGCCGCGAACTCACGGGCGACGACACGGATGTTGTTCGCGGCAACCCCCGTGATTTCTTCAACCTTCTCCGGGCTGTACTCCGCGGCACGCTTCTTCAGCAGTTCGAACACCGGGCGCACCGTGACGCGCCGGCCATCGAGGAGACGCACGCGGTGGGCGCCTTCAAGCGCGGGATCCAGGTCTTCGTCGGCCGCGATCGTGGAGTAAGCCGAGCCCCATGAACCGGTCGGGCTTTCCTTGCGCCCGGTGTACGTGTTCCAGACGAAGAAGACGCCGTCGGAGCCGTCCTCGTAGACATCGGATTCGCGCAGGTACTGGCCGGTATCCTCCCGGATGAGGAAGGGCAGGTCGGTCTGTTCCTTGATGTAGGCCTCGTCGTGGAGGTTCTCCGAAAGGACGACGTTGACCATGCCGAGCGCCAGGGCAGCATCAGTGCCGAAGCGCACGTTGAGCCAGCGGTCGGCGTGCACGGTCGAAGCGTTGTAGTCGGGGGCGATGCTGACGACTTTCGCGCCCCGGTAGCGCGCCTCCCACATGAAGTGGGCTTCGGGCACCTTCGTGTACGAGGGGTTGCCTATCCAGATGAGGATGTAATCCGAGAGGAACCAGTCGTCCGCGGTGCCTTCGGACATGTAGAGGCCCCACGTCTGGATGAGGCCCACCGGGAGGTCGCCCACCCCGGCGTAGGAGTCGATGGTGGTACTGCCGACACCCGCCGTGAAGAGATGGCCCTCCATGGGAGAGCCGATGCCGAAGTCCAGGTTGGTGGTGCCGTTGTCGTAGACGACGCATTCGGAGCCGTCGGTCTCGACCACGTCGATGAGCTTATCGGCGATTTCGGTGAGGGCCTGGTCCCACGAGATCCGCTCCCACTTGCCTTCGCCCCGTTTGCCCGCCCGTTTCATCGGGTACTTGATGCGGGTGGGGTCGTACATCACCGAGCTGTAGACGCAGCCCATCGGGCAGCCGCGCGGATTGAAGTCCGGGACGTCAGCGAACGACTTCTCGTAGGTGGCGTTCTGCTCTTCCCGCCAGACAATGCCATCTTTGACGTAGGCATCGAGCGAGCAGGCGGAAATGCAGTTCACGCGCGTGTGGGTGACCTTGACGACGCGGTCCCAGGTCCACTGATCGCGGTAGACGTCCTCCCACGAGCGGTACTCGTAGGGACGGGATAGCAGGTCATCGAGCCTCGCGCCAGCATCGAGTGGCGCCAGGCGCTTAAGCGGCGCGGGCGGTGCAGCAACGGTGGCCATGGATCGGCCTCCTGGGCCTAGGATTCCTTCTTTTCGGATTCGGATTTGGCAGCGGCGGCCTTGCGGCCCGCGGCGGCACGGCCCCGGCCGGCGGTCTTGCGGGGGGCCGGCGTCTCTTCAGATGACTGCTGAAGCTTCTCGAGGTCGACATTGATCGATGGTGCAAACATGGTGTGCTCCTTCTCCGTGTACAGCGGACAGGCATATGCCGGGCCGCTAGAACAAAGGTAAGCGGCGCGCTTTCGGGCTCGTGATGATCCCGGTCATATAGACTCAGTGACTGCCTCGTCTAGGGTGCGGTCAATAGTAGCCAAGGGGCCGTGCACAGTGCTCACCGATATCGAAGTTGGACTCCCAGAACAAGCGCGCGACATCCGCGACACCGCCCATCGATTCGCCGCAGAGGTCATGCGCCCGGCGGGCATACAACTCGACAAGCTCGCCGACCCGCAGGACGTGATCGCGTCGAACTCCATCCTCTGGGATGTCTTTAGGAAGCACCGCGAGGTCGGCCTGAACGACCTGGAGACGGCGACGATGGAGCTGGCACCGATCGAGCGGACCCAGATCCGGGCACTCGTCAGCGAGGAGATGGGCTGGGGCGACTCCGGACTCGCAATCAGCCTTGGGGTCGCGAACTTCCACAAGACGTTCGCGATGATGTCGGGCCGTCCGGCGCTCATCGATCGTTATGTCCGCGGGGGCGCCGACGAAATCGGCTGCTGGGCGGTGACCGAGCCCGACCACGGCAGCGACAGCCTGACCGTCACCGAACCCCATTTCACGGACCCCAACATCCGCGCGAACTGCATCGCGACGCGCGACGGTGATGACTACGTCATCCGCGGCCAGAAGTCGGCCTGGGTCTCCAACGGGACGATCGCGACGGTGGCGGCGCTCTTCTGCACCATCGATGGCGACCAGGGCTTCAGCGGTGGCGGCGTGGCGGTGGTGCCGCTCGACCTGCCCGGCGTGTCCCGCGGGAAGCCGACGAACAAGCTCGGCCAGCGGGCGCTGAACCAGGGCGAAATCTTCTTCGACGAAGTGCGCATCCCCGCCGAGTACATGGTCATTGGGAAAGAGAACTATTCGGCAGTCGTGCAGCAGATCCTGACCGGCGCGAACGCAAGCATGGGCACAATCTTCGTCGGTACAGCGAGGGCGGCCTACGAGCTGGCGCTCGATTACGCCAAGACGCGCGTGCAGGGCGGGGTGCCAATCATCCAACACCAGAGCGTAAAGGCCCGGATCTTCAAGATGTTCATGCAGGTGGAAGCGGCGCGGTCGCTTTCACGGCGCGTGGTGTACTACAACGCGACCAACCCGCCGCTGCTCCAGTATTCCATTGCCTCCAAGGTCTTTGGAACGACCACTGCATTCGAAGTGGCAAGCCAGGCACTCCAGATCTTCGGGGGGAATGGACTGACAAGGGACTTCCCGATCGAGAAGATCATGCGGGATGCGCGCGCATCGATGATTGAGGACGGCTGTAACGACCTCCTGAGCCTCGTCGGCGCCGCGAAACTGTAGCTCCACCCAGGGAGGAGGACTGCCCTTGGAACTTCGAGAGATCATCGGCAGGCGACGCTCAATCAGGTTCATGCTGCCCCACAAGCCGGTTGAACCCGAAAAGATCCAGCGAATGCTGGAGGCGGCCCGAATCGCCTCGCACTGGGGCAACGTCCAATCGCTGCGGGCGGTGGTGGTGTTCAAGGACAGCGCGCCCCAGGAGATCATCGACGCGATCACGGCGCCGGTGGCGGGCTTCCAGATCCGGATCGCCCCGGTGGTGATTGTCTGGTACGTCGAGACGGCGGCCGTGGACGATCAGTCGGACCGGCTCCGGGAACTGATGAAAGCAGGCGCGCTCGGGTTCGGCGCCGAAAAGGAAGCCGCGCTGGAGCGCCAGCTTATCCCGTTCTTCGATGGCATTCGCGAGCGGCTCAAGGCGCCGGGACTGAACGAGATGGACTGTGGCCAGGGCATCGCCCAGGCGACACTGATGGCGTTCGAGCAGGGTCTCGGGACTTGCCTGTTGGGCGGCGGGAACACGGACAAGATGCACAAGAACCTGGGGCTGCCCGAGAGTGCCCGGATTCTCATCCTCCAAACGGTGGGGTATCCTGCCGAGAGCCCCGAGGCCGGCGGACAACGGCCTCGCCTGCCATTCGAGGGCCTCTATCACATGAACGGCTACGGGAAGCCATTCCCGCGCAGCCAGGCAGTGGTGGAGGAGCTCGAGGCCGACCACTTGATCCAGAGCCCGGCGCCAACGCCCTGGCGCGAAACCGAGCTGGACTACCTGAAGAACGCCCTTGGCATCAAGGGAAACGGTCTTATCTAACCCGCGGGAGACAAACACCATGAAAATGAACGCCGTCGTGGCTGGAGTGGGCATGACCCGCTTCGGCAAGATGCTGGACCGGGGACTCAAGTCCATCGGCGCCGAAGCCGTTGAAGCCGCGATCAAGGACGCCGGCATCGAGAAGAGTGAGATTGAGGCGGCGTTCGTCGGGAATGCGGCGGCCGGCCTGGTTACGGGTCAGGAGTGCATCCGCGGACAGGTTGTCCTGCGTTCGGCGGGCATCGGCAAGATCCCGGTGATCAACGTGGAGAATGCCTGTGCCAGCGCCTCGACCGCCCTCCACCAGGCTGCAGCGATGGTAACTGCCGGCCTCTACGATGTGGTGCTCGCACTGGGCGTCGAGAAGCTCTATGACGAAGACAAGCGGAAGAGTTTCGCGGCCTTCAGCGGCGCCGTGGACGTGGAAGCGCTGGCCGAAATCATGGAGCGCCTGAAGAAGGGCGCGGAGGAGACGGGCGCGGCCAAGGCGACTGAGGGTGCAGGCCAAAACCGCTCGATGTTCATGGACATCTACGCGGCATCGGCTCGTAACCACATGAAGCGCTACGGCACGACCGAACGTCATTTCGCGCGGATTGCCGCCAAGAACTCCTTCCACGGGAGCTTGAACCCGCGCGCGCAATTCCGGGAGAAGCTCACGATCGAAGACGTCCTGAATTCGCCGATGATCGCGGAGCCGCTGACGCGCCCGATGTGTTCGCCGATCGGCGATGGCGCCGCGGCAACGATCATCGTTAGCGAGCGCAAGGCGGCCCAGATGGGGCTGACCTCCCCCGTCCGCATCAGTTCGATGGTGCTCCGATCGGGCTGGGACCACGTTGGAGATGAGCCTGGTCTCGCGGAGGTCTGTTCGAGTGAGGCGTACGCCGAGGCCGGCGTCGGGCCACACGACATCAGCGTCATGGAAGTTCACGACGCCTCGGCCCCGGCGGAACTGATGGCATACGAGTCGCTCGGGCTATGCGCGAAGGGCGAAGGCGGGTCGATCGTCGACTCGGGCGCAACCTGGCTCGGCGGCACGCAGCCGGTAAACACGTCGGGCGGGCTCCTTCGCAAGGGGCACCCGGTGGGCGCGACCGGGATTGCCCAGATCGTCGAGCTGACGGAACAGCTGCAGGGCCGGAGCGGGGATCGCCAGGTCGCCGGAGCGAAGGTGGCGCTCGCACACAACGGCGGTGGCAACATCGGTTCGGATGCCGCAGCGATGTGCGTCACCATCCTGGTGCGATGAGCAGGGAACCAGCCGCACGATTCCAGCAGCCCGCTCGCGCGGGCTGCTGGCACCTCCCAAAGGGGCAAATGCCATGACGCTCTCGCCCAGTAGCTCCCGCCAGATCGAGATCCTTCGCCAGGGGAGCGGCGCCTATCACCCGGTCGACCCGGATGGCTTCCGGCACTACGTCCGCGAACACAAGAACCGGGCGCTCCAGCCGCGGCTGATGACCGCCCGCGAAGCGGTGGACCGCTTCGTCGCGGACGGCGACTACCTGACCTACGAATGCAACTACCTGATGCGCGGCCCGAACGCTGTGTTCCACGAAATCATCCGCCAGGGGAAGAAGGACCTCTGGATCGCGGGCAAGTTCACTTACGTGGATGTCGCACTGCTGGTGGATGCAGGCTGCGCTTCGAAGATCGACTGTGGCTTTTTCCTCTCTGCCCCGGCAGTCGATCGGGCGCTCAAGGAGGGGCGGCTGCAAGTGTACGAGTATAGCAACGTCATCATGACGCTGCGTATTCAGGCTGGCGCGATGGGCTTGCCGTTCCTGCCAGTGCGATCGTTCGGCGGTACGACGGGGTTCGACCACTCCGGCGCAAAGCTCATCAGCGACCCGTACACGGGCGACCCGATCACGATCGTGCCCGCGCTGAACCCCGACGTCGCTGTCATCCACGTGCACCAGGCCGACATCTACGGCAACGCGCGGATCTTCGGTACAGGGATCTCCGATGTCGAGGCAGCGATGGCCTCGCGGAAAGTCATCATCTCGGCGGAGGAGATCGTGGACACGGAGGAGATCCGCCGGAATCCGGGGGCGACAAGCATTCCGTACTACGCCGTCGACGCAGTTGTGTCGTCGCCATTCGGGAGCTACCCGGGTACGTGCCCGGGCTACTACGGCTCGGATCCTGAAGGCGTGTTCGAAGTCTTCCGGGCGGTGATGGGAAACGGAGTGCCCGCCTACCTCGACAAGTGGGTGCGGCCATTTGAGACGTTTGAGGACATGCTGGAGCAGCAGGTCGGGCAGGCGAAGCTCGACGCGATGCGCGCCAACGAAGTGGTGAAAGAGGGTTACAGCGCATGACCAGGGCTGAAGCGTTTTCGGACCGCGAAGTAGCGATGTGCCAGGTGGCGCGGCTGGTGGAAGACGGACGCACCTATTGGGCGGCTGGCGGCGGTACGCCCCTCTATTCCGTACTGCTCGGGAAAAAACTATATGCCCCGGAGGCGCAGTACATCACGGAAGACGGAGTCATTGCTCCGGAGCCGATGCTGCCGTTCGAGCCGATGATGACAATGGTGGCCTCGCGGGCGGTCTACCGGGCGCTGGCCTGGGGCACGATGAACTCGGCCGGCATCCACGCCCAGCTGGGCTACATGGACTATGGCGTGCTCAACACGCTCCAGGTCGACCAGCACGGCAACATCAACTCGACGTTCCTCGGTGAATACGGTGGTGCTGGCCGCAGGTTCGGCGGACCGGGCGGAGCGGACACGATCGCTGCCTGCTGCTGGCGGACTATCCTGATCACGGACCAGGAGCGCCGGAAGTTCGTGCGCGAGGTGGACTTCATCTCGTCGCCGGGATTCCTGGATGGCACGCCGGGAGCTCGCGAGCGGGCTGGGCTGCCCGAGGGGACGGGGCCCTGGCGCGTGGTGACGCCCTGGGCAATGTATGACTACGCCCCCAGGCGTCTGCGGCTCATGGCCCGCGTACCATGGGTAACCGTCGACGAGATCCTGGCGGAGTGCGAGTGGAAACCACTCGTGGCCGATGAGGTCCAGGTGCTCGAACCTCCAACGGAGGAGGAGCTGCACTTGCTCCGGACCGAGCTGGACGTGCGCGGCCAGACGACGGACGCCGCCGGGTCGTGGATCACCTGGGACGGCGAGAAGTACATCCGAGCGTAGCTCCCACCAGCCACACGGAGAACTGCCAGGGAAGTGCCCGCTGCCTGTTCAGGTCGCGGGCACTTTGCTATTTATTGCCGGCCGGTTTTGGGGGGTAGGGCCGGTGGCGGCGTAAGCCACCGGCCCTGGGGGGAGACCGCAACTGTCGGCGTCAGGCTGCCGCAGTAACGGGGCTGAGATAGCGGGCGAACCAGCCCGCGGATTCGGCGATAGACCGCTCAAGCGGCTCGCCGGAGTAGATTTCGTAGTGGCGGATGCCCGGGATGACGACCAGCCGTTTTGGTTCCGCGGCAGCCGCGTAGAGCGCCTCGAATTCGGATGCGGGCGTCACCGAATCGAACTCGGCCGCGACCAGGAGGAGTGGCCGCCCGGCCAGGGCGTCGACCACCGCAATCGGCCGGTGATCGGAGGTCGACTCCAGGAACTCCATCGAGATTGGCTCGGCAAGCTGCGGGAGTTCCCGGCGGGCCACGCTGAAAAACGCGGTGCTGTCCGCGTCATTGAGGATCTGGAGCGGATCGACCATGGTGGATTGGCCTGTGAGTACCCGCTGGATGCGTTCGGCCTCGATGAGAGCCCGGGCGGGAGCGGTTTCTTCGGGCGGGCGCTCGCGCATGCGGCGACCACCATCGGCGAATCCAACTTGCGCCGCAACGCAGCGGACCCGAAGGTCCGCTGCGGCGGCGACTATCGCGTTCGCGGCGCCGTAGCTCGTGCCCCAGAGCCCAACGCATCGCGGATCGACCTCTGCAAGCGTCTCCATGAAGGTGACGCTGTTGTGGATGTCCTCGATCTGCCTGCGGGCGACCAGCCTGCCGCGCGAGCCTTCACTCTCACCGAAACCCCGGTAGTCGAAAGCCAGTGCGGCGATGCCGGCGCGGGCGAACCCACGCCCGTAGTCGGGCAGGATGATCTCCTTGATACCGGTGAAACCATGGCAGAGCACCACCCCGGGGACGGGGTTCTGCTCTGAGGCATCGGCCGGCAGGTAGAGGACCGCCGAAATGCGATCCCCTTCCGAGTAATACGCAACCCTGCGCTCGAGTACTTCCACTGGGAGGCATGTTGGCGGCCGGTCCTGAACCTGCGATATGCGCTGCGTCATATCAATCGGGGGTCGATGGGCGAACGATGCCTGTAACGAGTTTTGAGCGCTGAAGGGAGAAAAACGCCATGGCCGAACCCGGCGACCTGCTGGTCCGTGCGCTTGTCCAACACGGCGTGACCGAGGTGTTCGCGCTCTCTGGCGGGCACCTGGACCCGATCTTCCAGGCATGTGCCGCCCACGGTGTGCGCATCATCGATACGCGCCACGAGGCCGCCGCCGCGCACATGGCCGACGGCTACGCCCGCACCACTGGCAGGCCGGGCGTTGCCCTTGTTACGGCCGGGCCCGGGGTCACGAACGCCATCACTGGCGTCGCGAATGCGTACATGGACGCCATTCCGATGATCTGCATCGGCGGGAGAAGCCCGTTGCGCGACGACGACCGCCTGCCTTTGCAGGGCATGGACCAGGTCGCGCTCATGGCGCCGGTGACGAAGTTCGCACGCACGGTATTGCAACCAGAGCGCATCCCGGAGTACCTGCACATGGCCTGGCGCCACGCGACGACCGGGCGGCCGGGGCCGGTGTTCCTCGACATCCCGGTGGACGTACTCTTCACACCGGTCAGCGACGAGGCTCTGGCAAACCTCGGCCAACTCGATGAGGGGAGGCTGTCGGTGCCGCCGGTGACGGCCATCGACCAGGCCCTGGACCTATTGGAAACAGCGGAACGGCCCGTGGTGTTCGCGGGCGGCGGCGCAATGTTCTCGGGCGCCCAGGAAGAGGTGCGCCAGTTCGCCGCTATGTTGCAGATCCCGGTGATGGCTAACGCCAAGGCGCGCGGGGTGGTCCCCGAATGGAGCGAGCTCGGGTACGGATCGTTCGCCTATGCGGCATCACCGATAGCGGCCCAGGCGGCCGGCGGCCCGGCGGATGTCGTGGTGTTGCTGGGTGCCCGGGTCGGCATGTTCACGGGTACCGGGCCACGCTCATTCATCCCGGCGAGCGCGAAGGTGATCCAGGTGGACATCGAGCCGGAAGAGATCGGGCGGGCGCGCGATGTGGATGTCGCGCTCGTGGGCGACGTTCGCGAGACGCTCCTGTTGATGATGGACCGTGCGCGGCGCCGGGAGTTCAAGGACCACACCGCGTGGGTCAAGGGCCTGGCGGCCACGAAGCAGACGATGCGCGCGATGCACGAGTCGGCCGCCGCGCGTAACCAGCCCATCCACCAATCGCGGCTGGCCCGCGAAGTTGCGGACGTTATCGCCGGCGACGGCATCATCGTGGCCGACGGCGGCGAGACATCCCTCTGGATGGCCGAACAGGCCGTGGTGCTGAACGCGGGCGACTTCCTGAGTCACGGCTACCTGGGTTGCCTCGGCACCGGCATCCCGTTCGCGATCGCAGCCAAGGTTGCCCACCCTGAAAAGCGCGTGGTTGCGATCATCGGCGACGGCTCGGCGGGACTGAACATCGCCGAATTCGACACGGCGGTCCGGCATAACATCCCCGTCGTCGTCATCGTCAATAATGACCAGGGTTGGGGCATGATCCGCCACGGCCAGCGCGCTCGTTATGGAAATGACCATGTGGTCGGCGCCGAGCTGGGTGCGACGCGGTACGACGTGGTGGCCGAAGGATTCGGGGCGCACCGGGAGTTCGTTACCGAGGCGTCGGAGATCCGTCCCGCCCTGGAACGGGCCCTGGCCAGCGGCAAGCCGGCGTGCATCAACGTGATCACGGACCCGGACCAGCCGCACCCGACATCGATCGCGATGGCGAAACCCGCGGTGACCGACGGCGAAGTCGACCTCCCGTACTACGGACGAAAGAAGCTCGTTCCGACCCCGTAGGGCTCGCGAATCCGGTACTCAAGCGTCCTGGGACTGGAAGATCCGCACGGCGATAGCAAGCGGAGCGACGGACCACGCGGCGAGCGACAGGAGGAGGAGGACCGCGCTCGTGGCGGTCCCGAGCCGGTCGATCATGTACGAGCCAAGCGGCCCCAGGATCTGGAGGTCCGGCTCCACGCTGAGGACAGCAAGCAGGCGCGTGGCTTCGACAGGATTGCCGAGTGCGACAGCCAGCAACGTCCGTCCCGAGGACGAGATCCAGAGGGCGAGGCCGATCGCGCCGAGGTCGTACACGAGGACGAGCAGGAACCAGGCGAGCACGGCGCCTGAGAGCGCCTTCACGCGGCTATCGGCGATGACCGAAATGAGCATGCCGATGCTGAGAGTGGCGCTGGCCAGGCCCCCGGAAAGCAGCACGAAGAGGAGGTAGTGCTTCAGATCGGTGATTGGCTCGAAGAGCGCGACGAGGAAGCCGGCAGCGCCGAAACCGAGGGCAATGGCGCTCCAAACGGCGATGGTCAGTCCCACGTACTTCCCGGCAAGCAGTTCGGCGGCCGAGATGGGCTGGGACAGGAGGGTGGCCAGCGTGCCGCGCTCACGTTCGCCGGCAATGGCAGCCGCGCCAAGGACCAGCGACAGAAGGGGCACGAGGAGGATGCAGAGGTTGATCAGCCCGGCGGTAGTCCGGTTGAAGCCCTGGGAGCCGATGTCGCCGCCCTGGAGCTGCGACATGGCCAATGCCACGACGGCGAAGGCCGCCGCGTAGCCAACAAGCCAGCGGCTGCGGACGGCATCGCGCAGTTCCTTCCACATAATGGCGCGGATGGCTCTCATGAGTCTTTCCCTGCCACGTTCTGGAGGTCGATAACGGCTTCGGCGACTGAGGCCTCCTCGACGCGGAAGTCGAGGATGGTGATGCCTGCGCTGAAGAGCGCTTCGACGATCTGAGCTTTGTTCTCGGCGCGGCAGGTGACCACCAGCCAGTCGCCAGCCCGGTCGACGGCGCCCGCAACGGCAGTGGACTGAATCACCGGCACGGCATTGGGGCTCTGCCCGTTGAGCCGGAGGTAGAGCTTGCTCCCGACCGCCGCGTGAGCGGTCAATTGCTTTGCCGGACCCTGGAAGACGGCCTTGCCCTGGTCGAGCACGAGCGCGTCGTCGGCGACGTAGGGCACGTCCTCGAGCCAGTGGGTCGAAAGGATGATCGCCTTGCCGAGTTCGCGCTGGTCCTGGACCAGGCGCCGGAGTTCGAGGCGGGCGGAAACATCAAGACCGGACGCAGGCTCGTCGAGGACGAGAAGCGGCGGGTCAGCCAGCAAGGCAAGGGCGAGGGCCAGGCGCTGGCGCATCCCACCAGAAAGGGCGTCGGTGCGCTTCTCTGTGTGGTCGGCGAGCCCAACCCATTCGACAACTTCACGGGCGCGGTCGTGGGAGACGCCCTTGAGATCGGCGTAGAACATGCCGGTCTCCCGGACGGAGAGGTCGTCGTGGAGGGCGGGCTGCTGCGGCACATAGCCGACGAGCCGGCGCGCCTGCTTGCCCTTGCGGGCGACATCGATGCCATCGATGAGGACCTGGCCCTCGAACTTCAGCAGACCGATGATGCACTTCAGGAGCGTCGTCTTGCCAGCGCCGTTCGCGCCGATGACGGCCAGCACGGAGCCTTTCTCGAGTTCGAGCGAGACGCCGTCGAGCGCGGCGTTTGCGCCGTAACGTTTGCGCGCTTCGCGCACGGTCAGCATGGTTGCCACCCCCCTCGCCTGCCCCTCGCGGCGGATGCGAAGACGGCGACCGGCACTGCGACGAGTGTCAGTAATGCCACGTATACCATGAGCGGACCGTTGTCACCGGAGCCGGCGAGCGACATGGTCGGCGACATGAGGGGGTGGGGGTCCACCACGCGGGTCTTGGGTTCGTAGACAGGGAACCACTTCGCGCCGAGGTCGAGGGCGGTTTGGGCGGGGCTGAAGCGATAGGCGCGGATGGCGTCGTTCCGCTGGATCAGGTCGTCGAACGCGCCTTCGTACCGGTATTCGAGGTCGCCGATGCCGTCGCCGTTGGCGTCGTAGCCGCGATAGTCGTCCCAGTAGTTGCCGCGGCCTTCGAGCGACCACAGGTTGTTTTTCTGGATGTCGCCTCCCCGGCCCTCAACCTGGCCAAGGTTTCCCACGAAGGAGTTCCCACTGAAGACGGCGCCGGTCGTGCTCGTCAGTTCGATTGCCACCTGGTTGAAGCCGATTAGATTGTCGGTGATTTCGACGACCGAGCCTGGCGTGTGGGGGGCCCCTTCCATGGTGATGCCGAGGCGGTTGTGGTGGATCAGGTTGTCGATCATCACGACATCGTCGACGTCCTTGAAGAGGAGCCCGTATCCCGAGGCCTCAGAGCGGTTGTAGCCAAACTCGTTGCGTTCGAACCGAAGCCGCCGGGAATACATGAGCGCCCCACCAGCGGTGCTGTGCGTGAACGAGTTGTCCATGAAGACGTTGTCATCAGCGTACATGTAATGGATGCCGTAGCGGACGTCGGTGACCGTGTTGCGCTCGATGGTGTTGAACTCCGCGAACCCGAGGAAGATGCCGTCTTTCGTCCGGGTGATGATGTTGTCCTCGATACGGTTGTCCCTGGTCGAGTAGAGGTAGACGCCATGCCCCCGTCGCTCGGTCGAGAACTCGTCGATGCTGCTGATCTGGTTGTTCTTGACCGTGTGCCCCTCGCTTTGGATGAGCGTCACGCCGTAGAGCACGTTCCTGATGATGTTGTCCTCGACGACGGCATTGTTTCCGCGGAGACGAACGGCGGTGGGCTCGTCTGAAACGTTGGTCCCGGACCCCTCGATAACGAAACCGCGGATGGTTACTCCATCCGCGGTGATGACGACCACGTCTCCGGTGCCCCCACCGTCTATGACTGGCCTCCCCTCCCCAATGAGGGTCACCTGTTTGTCGATGACGAGTTGCTCCCTGTATGTCCCCGGAGGGACGATGACGGTATCGCCGGGTGAAGCGGCGGCGATCAGGGATGCGATGGATGGCTGCTGGACACTGGCGGCGGCCGGCTGCGCGGTGGCGGCCAGGCCAGCGAGCAGGAGGACTCCGGCGATGCCCGCCACGGCACCAGGGGTACCGGTGTTCTGCCAGGTGTCACGCAGGAAGCGGGCAACCTGCGGGCCGACGGTAACCAGCAGCGCTGCCGCGACCATCGTGACGAATCCCCAGCTCACCATCGTTCTGGTGGTGAAATTGACGACGTGTGTGGTCCCGAGGACCTTCGTGGTGAAGTCTTCGATGCGGTAGGGGGCGGTAGGGTCCCGATCGTGGCCGTAGTTGTAGAGCCAGAACTGGAGGTCGAGCAGTAGCCCGATTGGAAACGCCCAGAGCAGTGCGGCGACGAGCCAGCGCTTCCAGCCCGGCCGCATCAGGAGCGCGGAAGCGATGAGGATCGCCACAGTCCCCCAGAGTGCGGACGGAAAGAGCTTCAACTCGAAGACCGAGTCAGGCTTGATTTCCTTGACGCCCACATAGTGGTTGAGGGAGTTGATCTCCGTGAGGTCTCCCTCCATGCGGTTGCCGAACGCCGTGAGCACGAGACCCTGGGGGTACTGGGGGGCTTCGAGGTTCATCTTCCAGAGCGGGAGGAAGTAACTCACGATCATCAGCACGATCGCCAGGCCGACACTTCCGACCCAGAGACGGTCCGAGCGGAGGTTCTCGAAGCGTACCGGGCTTTCGGCGGTCACTTCACGCGTGGATTCCTTTGGTTTGGTGAGTGTGCTCATGACGCGCGCCCTTCCATCTCTCGTAATACGCCGGGCCAGTCCGCGACGGTCCCGCCGAGCTCGCCCAGGGCGCCCTCAGCGGCGGCCCGGGTCGCGAAGGCGGCGATCCCGTAGGCCATCGGGCTGCGGATTGCATCGGAAACCACGTAGGCAGCGAGGGTCGCATCGATGAGGGTCTCGTCCCGGTAGTCGGCGACCCAGTATTCGGTCCCGTCCGCGGGAGCGAGCTTCATCTGGTCGAGCAGCATGCAGCCGGGGTCATCGAAGACGCGGCCCTTGCCATCGGCGTCACGCCAGGCGGAGGCGAAGCGGCCATCGGCGATGACCATGCCGCAGCGGGCACATTGCTGCTTCCCGAGCTTGATCTCCGGGATGCCTGTCTGTGGCTCATCGCCGGGCAGGAGGGTGAATCCTACCGCTCCGGCGGCAACGACGGTCACGGCTCCGCCAGCCATAAGAAGAAACTGTCTCCTGGTTACCACGGAACTCCCCCTTCCCAGGAGGGCGGGCAACCGGGATGGAACCCGGCTGCCCGCCGACAACGCTATGGTCAGGAGACGAGGATCCAGCCCTGCATCTCCAGGTGGAGCGCGGAGCAGAACTCCGTGCAGTACATCGCAAAGGCGCCTTCAACATCGGCCACGAACTCGAGTCGCGTGTATTCGCCCGCGTCGAGGCTGATGTTGACGTTATAGCGCGGGATGGCGAAGCCGTGGGTCGCATCCGGCGTACTTTCGATGTTCGTCAGGTGCATAACGATCTTGTCGCCCTTGTTCACCTTGATGGTGTCGGGCTTGAAGCGGCTGCGCGTGATGGTCATGCTCACGGTGACGGTGTTGCCCGTGCGCGTGATGGCTTCCTGGCCGGCTGCCACTGCGTTGGGGTCAACCTCCATGGTCGTGGGGTTGGTGCCGGGCGGGTAGAGCTCCCAGGACTTGATCTTATCTGCCTTGATGCCCTGGACGTAGTGGGGCTCACCCATGCCAATGGGCATATCCGTGATGATGTCCATCTTCTCACCGGTCAGGTCGACCAGCTGGAAGTTCTGGGGCTTCAGCGTGCCAACCGGCGGGAAGCGGTCAATCGACCACTTGTTGAGCGCGACCAGGTACTTCCCGTCGGGCTTGGCGGTGTCGCCTTCCATCGTGCAGAGGTGGCCGATGTTGTAATGGATGGGGAGTTTGTCGACGAGGGTGAAGGGCTGAGGTCCATCGTAGTCGGGCTTGCCGAGTGTGAATTTCGCGACAGCGCTTTCGACGAAGAGACTGGTGAAGCCGTGGCCCTTGTCGTCGTACTGGCTATGGAGAGGGCCGGCGCCGACTTCGATGCGGGCTTCCATGACAGAGTCGAACTTCAGGATCGGGACACCGAACTGGTCGATCTTCTCGTAGTCCTTCGCCTCGACGGCCGCCTTGAGTTTATCGATGTGGTAGATGGTGACATGCGGGTCGAGCTTGCCGCCAACGGTGAGGTAGGTGCCGGACGGTGAGACATCAATTCCGTGCGGGCTGCGCGGTTCGGGCAGAAGGTAGAGGAGGCCCTCGGCCACGGCGGTTTCGAGGGAGATGACCTTCATGCCGTTAATCGTGCGTGTCTTGCCGGCCTTCGCGACTTCTTCAGCCTTGCGCCAGTTGATGCAGTGCATGTAGTCGTAGTCGCCCTGGGATGCGCCGGCCTCGATGGAGGGCTTGCCTTCCAGGTTACCGCCGACGGCCATTTCGGCGTTGTAGGAGTTGATGAAGACCCAGCCATCGCTGGCAAGCTTGCCGCTATCAGCGAGGTCCTGGGTGTAAGGAGGAAGTTCGACCTGGAAGCTCTCGTCGACGAGCATCTTCCCGTTGTTCGGGTCGATCTTCAGGAAGGTCGAGAAGCCACGGAAGGCCTTATCGTAGTTGTCGAGCGCGCCGTGGATGTTGTTGAAGTCCACCAGGGTGGGGGTCATCGTCGAGATGTGGACGTACTCGGAGTTGGGCGTGACGAAGCATCCACCGTGTGACGAGTCGAGGTTTGGGACGTCCAGGATCTGCTTCGTCTTGAAATCGCGGAGATCGACCATGGCGATGCGGCCATTGGCGCGGTCGTTAATGTAGATGTAACGGCCGTCGTACTCGGCGTTGGTCTCGCTGAGGGCGGGATGGTGGGTGTCGCCCCAGGTCAACGGTCCGCGCCCGGGCGACGTGGGCTTCTTGAAGTCGGTACCAGCGGCGAGGACTTCCTCACCCCAGTCGGCGCCATAGCCATAGCCCTGCCAGGGCTCGGGGGTGAAGACCCCGATCATCTTCAGGATGCGCATCGAGGGCACGCCGACTACGAGAATCTGGCCCCCATGCCCGTCGGAGCAAAAGAGGAAATACTCGTCGTACTTGCCGGGCGGGACGAACGTTTTTACCGCGCGGGCGACATCATCGGCGGCGAGGCCGCGCGCATTTGCGATATCGCCGGCATCCCCGGAGAGGCCGCTTGTGCCGCCTCCGCCACCGTCATCGCTGGCGACCTTGCCGACGACCCCGCCGACCACCAGGCCGGCGGCGCCGGCTGCCGCTCCCGTTATGAGTTCTCGCCTTGTTACTGCCACTTGGTTTTCTCTCCTTGTCGTTGCCGGAGCCCCCCTTCCCGGGGGCCCCGGCCCGTCAGCGCCTGGCCTGAACGCGGGCGCCTCGCGTGTTCCAATTTGGGTTGCCGCCTACTCGACGACGATCTTTCCGACCATCTCGGGCACGTGATAGTCGCACTGGAAGTCGACCACGCCCTTCTTGGTGAACTTGACCTCGAAGCTGCTCGATTCTCCGGGGTTCACGAGGAGGTCGCTCGCGTAGTCCTTGCCTTCGGTGGCCTTGCTCAAGATGCGCATGTTGTGGATAGCGGTGCCCTTGTTGTCGGCCTCGAACTTGATGAGAGTGTTCACCGGGACCTTGATGTCCTTCGGGGTAAACACGTTGTCCGTCATGTCGACAGTGATTTCGCGGGCCTCGCCACCGTTGTCACCGTTATCACCGTTGTCATCGTCCTTGGTCGCCGTAGCGCCAGGAGTGATGGTGGAACCGCCCTCGTCGTCGTCGCCACCGCAGGCAGCGGCAAGGGGGACGAGAAGCAGGCCGGCCACTCCGATGAGGAGTGCCTTCTTCCAGGTGTTGAGCTTCATTGGTCTGTGGTTCTCCCTGTTTGCGTGGTGTCCGAGCGCCCGCGCGAGAAGTGGTGGGCACTCTCGCGGTACGCTTGACGCGGTCTTAACCCCAGTCTCTGACCGGGTTCCGGGGGGAACTGTGACATTAATCACAAGCCCATTCAGTGGGGCGCCCGTGCCATGCAACCGGTTCCTCATGCTTGCCGGGAATCGGATACCGGGACACGGCCCCTTGGGACCCAAATCGACGGACTGACAGCCAGACGTGGCACCCTGGCGCGCTCAGTGTCGACCTGCGTTTCCCCGTGTGAACCGTGCTCCTGATTCAGGGCAGGGTGCCCCAACGCTCGAGGAGCGTGATCCCGCCCCTGATAATAACCCGGGAACCGCTTACGACGTGACTTTTGTCGCAGTGGACGGAGTCAATCGCGGTATCTTCGGCACATGGCCACCATACAACTCGACAATCGGGGGCTCCAACCGCCCGAGCCGATGGTCCGCATCCTTGCCGCGCTTGGCAGTCTCGCAGCGGACGATGAAGTCGTTGCCCTTATGGACCGGGAGCCGCACCTGCTCTACCCGGAGCTCGAACGCCGTGGGTTCACCTGGGAGTTCGATGGCCGTGACGAGGCCTTCGTCCTGACGGTCCGGAGGGTTACCGCATGACCCTGGCAGCGCCAGGGCGGGGGCCCGCGCTGGCGCTGGTGGCGCCATTCTTCCTGGCGGCGCCCCTGGGCCTTGCCCTGGCCGGGCTCATCCTGGCCTTCTCCAACGGAGATACGCTGCTGGCCATCAACGCCCCGCGCACAGTGGCGCTGACACATGCCGCGGTGATCGGCTGGCTCACGATGGGCATCTTCGGCGCCGTCTACCAGCTAGGGCCGGCGGTCCTGGGGGGACGGCTCGTATCGTCCAGGCTGGCGCGCGTCCACTTCTTCGTGCACGCGACGGTCGTTCCGGCCTTCGTCTGGACGTTCTGGCAGTGGGATGTCCGGTTGATGGGTTATGCCGCTTCGGGACTGGTGCTCTCGTTCATCCTCTTCCTCATAAATGCATTTCCGGCGATCGGCACATTGCGGCGGGGCGCGCTGCCCGCGCGGTACCTCGGGGCTTCGCTCGTGATGCTGGCCGTGACGGCGGGATTCGGCATCACCTGGGCGGGCACCCTGCAGCACCTGTGGTTCCCGGTGACCATGGGCAGACTGGCCGGGCACGCGCACCTCGGGCTCCTCGGGTGGCTCGGCCTGACGTTGATGGGCGTGGCCTACCAGCTCGCCCCGATGTTCAACGTCGTCCAGCGCAAACGCCCGGTGGCGGGCGGACCGATCCTCGCTCTGACGGTGACGGCCGCACTGGGAGGCGGACTGGTACTCATGGCGGACCCGGGGCCGTGGGTGCGTCTTGCGGTGGCAGCGGCGATGGCCGCGGGCCCGGGCGCATGGGGCATAGAGATGTTGCGCCTGATGCTCGCGCGTTCGAGACGGACGCTTGATGTGCAGGGCCGGGCGACGTTCGTTTCGCTGGGGTTCCTGGTCGTGACGATCTGCCTTGGCCTGCTGGCGGCCATCGGCAAGCCGGTCAGCCCCGGCCACGAACCAACACGCCTTCTCCTGGGCTATGGCATCGCGGGGGTCTCCGGGTGGGCGGGGATCATGCTCATCGGCAACAGTTACAAGATCCTGCCCTTCCTCGTCTGGTACCACCGGTACCGGCAACTGGCCGGAATCCGGCCGGTGCCCGTCGTGGCCGACATCTACAGCGAAGGAGCCGCCCGGGCGGTCCTCGCTGTCCACACCACGGGGACCATCGTGGCGATTGCCGGGGCACTCCTCGGCGACCTCAACATCCTGCGGGCCGGAGGCCTCATGCTCACGCTCGGCGCGGCGCTTCACATGGTTTCACTCGCCCACATTGTCCTGGCGCCACACGCGCCCGCACCACGCCGCATCGGCCCTGGAGAGGTAGCAACAAGATGAACACCAGAGACGTCGAACAGAAGCTGCGCCACGTCATCGATCCGGAGCTGGGGATAGACATCGTGTCGCTCGGGCTTGTGTATGGCATCGAAGTCGAAGGCGAGGACGTGCACATCGCGATGACGACAACATCCCCCCAGTGCCCGATGGGCGAGGCGCTGGTGGGGATGGTCGAGTCGGTGCTGGAGTACGGAGAGCGGGACGGGACGACGAGCGTGGAGGTGGTGTTCGATCCGCCGTGGGATGTCCGGATGGCGGACATGGCGGCATTGCGCCAGCTCGGGCTCGTCCCTAGATAAGGCTGCGGAGCGCGGCGGCGTCGCGGACCAGGATCTCCTTGCGCCGGATCTCCACCACGCCATCTTCTTCCATCACGCGCATGGTGCGGCTCACGACTTCGCGAACGCTGCCGACAAGGGCCGCCAGGTCCTGCTGCGTGATGGACCGGGGGATCACCAGTCCATCGGGCGTTTCGACGCCTTCCTCGCGCGCGGTCATATAGAGGTACCGGGCGATCCGCTGCTGGACGGTCTGGAGACTGATTTGCTCGACGAGCTCCGTGAACGAGCGCAGGCGGCGAGCGAAGTGCCCGAGCAGGGCTACGGCCACTTCGGGATAGCGGGCCACAATCAGCCGGAAGGCTGCCGAGGGAACGAGGGCGACGTCGCAGAGGTCGAGAGCTTCGACCGTCGCGGGGTTCGGCCCGCCGTCGAAAACGGGCACTTCGCCGAATGTATCGCCCGGCGCAAGGAGACGGAGGATTTGTTCCCGGCCGTCGGCCCCGGAGCGGAAGATGCGGGCCCGGCCGGAGAGCAAGACGAAGAAGCCCCGGCAGGGCTCGCCCTCTACGGCGATGAACTCGCGGGCGGCGTACTGACGGACAACGACATCGCGGGCGAAGCGTTCGGCCTCTGCGAGCGGGAGCATCGCGAGGTGCGGTATGCCGAGGACGAGTTCGGCGGTCACAGAGGGCATAGACCCAAGTATGGGACAAACTGACGCATCGGGCCCACTCGCCCGGCCGCTCGTGACGAATGTCACATTCTTTCGAGGTTCCGCAGCGCACTTTCTGACCAACAGTTGCGGGCGCACCGGTTATTCGATCAGACCCGGGTGCCCGGACTGGAAGAGGAGAAGGATGGGAAGACTCGATCGCGCCGGGCAGGATCCTTCGGCCCACGAGGACGCGACCAACGGACGTTGGCGTAACCATTCCGTTTCGCTATCGTCCGGGTTTTCCTGCAGGAGCGTACACTCTCGTGGGTCTCGGCGCCCCTGTCTTCCGGGGGGAAGCGATCCCGATCTGATCACGAAATACGTCGGTAGGGGGCCTGCAATTGGATAGGCGAGGGTTCTTCAAAGTCAGCACAGCGGCCGTCGCGGCGGGTACCGCGTTCTACGTCGAGCGGAAGATGGCGTTCCTGCAATCGGCGCCGGGGATCACCAATCCCCTCCAGGCCTACCCCAACCGCGGCTGGGAGAAGATCTACCGGGACCAATACGCCTACGACGACTCGTTCACCTTCGTGTGCGCGCCGAACGACACGCATATGTGCCGTCTGCGGGCAATGGTCCGTAATGGCGTGGTCGTCCGGATCGAACAGAACTATGACGGCGGCCTGTACGAGGACCCGCAGGGCAACAGTTCGAGCGTCGCCTGGAACCCACGTGCTTGCCTGAAGGGTTACACACTCCACCGGCGCGTCTATGGCCCCTACCGGGCCAAGAACCCGGCCATCCGGCAGGGCTGGAAACAGTGGGCTGACGACGGGTTTCCGCCGCTGTCCGACGACCCGTCGCTGCGTTCGAAGTATAAATTCGATGCGCGTGGCGAGGACCAGTGGGTCCGCATGTCATGGGACGAAGCCAACGACTACGTCGCAAAGGCGCTCGTGGCCATCGCGAAGGCGTATAGCGGCGATGAAGGTGGGCGCCGTCTCATCGACAAAGACGGCTATCCCGAAGAGATGCTTGAACACTTGGAAGGCGCCGGGACCCGCACGATGAAATTTGGGTCTTCGCTGCCGCCGCACGGCGTTGCTGGCAAGTTCGGACCGTTCCGGTTCGCCAATATGCTCGCCCTACTCGATGCTCAGGCCCGCAACGTGGGCCCAGACGAGGCGAAGGGCGGTCGCGGCTGGTCTGAATACACCTGGCGCGGGGACCAGGCGCCCGGCTTCCCCTTCGTCCATGGGCTCCAATCGACGGAGACCGACTTCAACGACCTGCGCCACAGCAAGCTGCTCGTCATGATTGGTAAGAACCTCGTCGAAAACAAAATGGCTGATAGCCACTTCTTCCACGAGACCATGGAGCGTGGCGGGAAAATCGTGACCATCGTCCCGGAGTACGGGCCACCGGCGACGAAGTCGGACTACTGGATTCCCGTCCGGCCGGGCCTTTCGGATACCGCACTCCTCCTCGGAGTCGCAAAGGCGCTCATTGACCGGGACCTGGTCGATGTGGACTTCGTCAAGCGATTTACGGACCTGCCCTTGCTGGTCCGGCTGGATACGCTCAAACGACTTCGCGCCGATGAACTCATCGCAGGTTATAGCGCACCGCTGGATCCGGCCGGGCCCAGCATGGCCCTGCATGGTATGACCGCCGACCAGGCGAAGCAGAACGGCGACCGCGTGGTCTTCGATTCTGCTTCCAACAGCCTTCGGCCGCTCAGCCGCGAAGACGTTGGCGACCGCATGATGGCCAAGAAGATCGATCCGGCGCTTGATTACCGCGGAAAAGCGAAGCTTGCGGACGGCACGGAGGTCGAGGTTGCGAGCGTGCTCACGATGTACCGTGAGCACCTCAAGGACTATGACCTTGACACGGTCGTCGAGATTACCGGTGCTCCCAAGAACCTGATCGAGCGGCTCATCACTGATCTGGCAACGATTAAGCCGGCCGCCATCCACATCGGCGAAGGCGTTAACCATTACTTCCATGCCACGCTTCATAACCGGGCTGCCTATCTGCTCGCGATGCTAACCGGGAACATCGGACGGTACGGGAGTGGTGTGAGCACGTGGGCCGGGAACTATAAGGGGGGAATCTTCCATGCTGCCCCCTGGTACGGACCGGGTGTCGGCGGATACGCAAACGAAGATCCGTTCAACCCCGTCCTTGACCCGGCTGGCCGATATACGGCCCAGACAACACATGAGTACAAGCACGACGAAGAGACGGCCTACTGGGGATTCGGCGACCGGCCGTTGATCGTGGATACGCCGACGGCTGGCCGCAAGGTATTTACGGGCACGACCCACATGCCAACGCCCACGAAGGTCCTCTGGTTCAACAATGCCAATCTGATCAACCAGGCCAAATGGGCGTATCACCTGATCAAGAATGTGAACCCCAAGGTCGACATGATCGTCGATCAGGAAATCGAGTGGACTGGATCGACGGAGTTTTCCGATGTTTGTCTGCCCGCCAATTCCTGGCTGGAGGCTCAGACCCTCGAAATGGGTGGCTCCTGTTCCAACCCCTTCCTCCAGATTTGGAAAGGCGGCATCCCCAGCCTCAACGATACGCGGGATGACGTCGAGATCTTCGCCGGTGTCGCCAACGCCTTGACGAAGGTTACCGGGGAGTCCCGATTCGCCGACTATTTCAAGTTCTCGAAAACACCGGAAGTGTATCTCGACCGGGTCCTCGCCGCATCGTTTACGACGAAGGGCTACACCGTCGAGGACATCATGGCCGGGAAGTACGGCGTTAAGGGAGGCGCTCTCTTCCAATACCGCTCTTACCCACGCATCCCCTTCAAGGAGCAGGTCGAGGACAGCCTCCCGTTCTACACAGACACCGGCCGCATGAACGCATACGTCGATATTCCTGAGGCGATCGAATACGGCGAGAACCTCATCGTGCACCGTGAAGCCGTGGAGGCGACGCGCTACCTGCCGAACGTGATCGTGTCGACGAGCCCGTACATTCGTCCGACCGACTATGGCATCTCGCTTGACACCGCCGACCCGGACCTTCGGGCCGTCCGCAACATCAAAATGGCATGGTCGCAGGTGAAGGCAACCGCGAACCCGCTGTGGGACCAGGGCTTCCAGTTCTTTTTCCTCACGCCAAAATCACGGCACAGCACGCACTCATCATGGGCCGTCACCGACTGGAACTGGATCTGGAACAGCAACTTCAGTGATGTCTATCGTGAGGAGAAGCGGATGCCCGGCATCGGCGACGTCCAGATTCATATGAACCCGGAGGACGCAGCCGCACTCGGCATCAGCGACGGTGACTACGTCTGGATTGACGCGAACCCGGCAGACCGGCCATACATCGGCGCGGATAAAGACCCGTCGTCCACGGATGTGGCACGGCTGATGGGCCGGGCCAACTTCAACCCGGGCTTCCCGCGTGGTGTGACGATGCTGAAACATGCCTACAACATGGCCACGCCGCGAACGGTGCGGGCCCAGAAAGAACGCCCAGACGGCCGGGCGCTTGCCGCGGAAACCGGCTACCAGGCCAGCTTTCGGCACGGTAGCCAGCAGAGTGTTACCCGAGGTTGGGCACCGCCGATGCACCAGACCGACTCACTGTTCCACAAGAAAGTCGGCGGGATGGGGTTTGTCTTCGGGTTTGACGAAGACAACCACGCGATTAACACGACGCCCAAAGAAACCCTCGTACGCATCACGAAGGCCGAGGACGGTGGGCTTGCGGGTAGTGGGCTATGGAAGCCCGGAACATCTGGCATGAGCCCGGCCGCGGAGAGCGACTTCATGAAGCGTTACCTGGCCGGTTCAATCGTCACCGTGACGGGAGTCCAGTAATGGCTGAAAAGGATTTTGAAGCCGATGACCCGCTGGAGTTCGTTGCGGTTCGCTACCCCGTCGATCCCACGGTCGATTCAGACGCGGTCATGGCACGCTGCTTCATCGAAGAATATGCGCTCTTTGGTACTCCACCCGAGCAAATCGCGAAGCTTTTTCGCTCACCTTTTTTCGCTGGCACTAATGCGATCCTGAAAAATCGGGGACCGGAGTTCGTGCAAGGAATCATTGATGACGTGTTCCGTACAGGATCGATCAAGGAGGTGTCGTAATGCCGAAGGTCTACAACTGGCAACTCGGCCGTGAAATGGATTACCGCTTCGAGGGTGGGGCGGCGAAGCGGCAGTTTGCTGCCGTCTTCAACATCAACCGATGTATCGCCTGTCAGACCTGCTCCATGGCATGCAAATCGACCTGGACGTTCTCGCCGGGTCAGGAGTTGATGTGGTGGAACAACGTCGAGACGAAGCCCTATGGCGGGTACCCCAACCACTGGGATGTCAATATCCTCGAACTCCAGGAAAAGGCGAATCCCGGCGGACAGGTATGGGATCCGGCCAAGAAGGACCCGAAGACAGCCCCTTACGGCACGTTCGATGGCAAAACCATCTTTGAGACCGCCGATGGTGTGAACACCATGGCCACCGGCTACATCCCGCCCGAAGCCGACTGGAAGGCCCCGAACATCCATGAGGACACTTCCACAGCCATCCCTGCCGGAGGCGCTTCCCTCCCGGAGCATGCCGGCTGGTTCTTCTACCTCCAACGCATTTGCAACCATTGCACATATCCAGCGTGCCTCGCGGCATGTCCACGCAACGCGATCTACAAGCGTGAAGAGGACGGGATTGTGCTCATCGACCAGAACCGTTGCCGGGGTTATCGCAAGTGCGTCGAAGCATGCCCCTACAAGAAGTCCATGTATCGGCCCAGCACGCGCACGTCAGAGAAGTGCATCGCCTGTTACCCCAGGGTCGAAGCGTCGGACCCGCTTACGGAAGGCCTGCCCATGGAAACACGCTGCATGACGGCCTGCGTTGGGAAGATTCGCCTGCAAGGGCTGGTCCAGGTCGACGCGAATGGCGAGTGGATCGAGGACCGGAAGAACCCGCTATATTACCTAGTCCATGTGGCCAAAATTGCCCTCCCGCTCTACCCCCAGTTCGGCACACAACCGAACGTCTACTACATCCCACCCCGCTGGGTACCCCGTCCCTACCTTCGCCAGATGTTCGGGCCGGGCGTGGATGATGCGATCGCCGCCTATACGAACCCCACGCGCGAGACGCTCGCTGTGCTCCAACTCTTCCGCGCCAGCCAGCGCATCGTGTTCGGGTACAGGATAGAACAGGGTCCGAAGACCGGAGAACTCAACGTGGGCGGGCAGACGAGGGAGATCTTCAACGACACGATCATTGGGCTCGACAGCAACGGCGGTGAAATCGTACGCGTCACGGTGGATGAGCCCACCGCCGAACGCCCAGGCCAGCTGAACTCGCTGTAGCAGGAGCACGATTGTGAATTCAACCGATCCACGGGCCCAGGGCCTGGAGCATAAGACCGCCATCGTGCGCGGGCTGATGTATACCTTCCTTGGAAGGGCCCTTGCCTACCCGAACCAGGAGCATCAGGCGGTGCTTCGGGATCATATCGCACCCATTCTCACCGAACTGGACCTGGCCGATGGTGGTCAGGACCTGCGGGAGGCTCTTCGCGGCGTTGACACTCCACTTGAGGAGAGGCGGGCAGCACATACGGCCTTGTTCACGCTCACAGTCTCGGCAGACTGCCCCGACTACGAGACCGCCTACGACCCAGGCGATATTTTCCAACAAGCACACGCGATGGCTGACATTGCTGGCTTCTACCGGGCATACGGGCTTCAGGTCGGGGGCATCGAGCACCAGCGCCCGGATCACATCTCCACGGAACTAGAGTTCATGAGCGTCCTTGCCTTCAAGGAGGCTCATGCCCTCGAAAATCTTGGCCCGCACGAGGCCGAGGTGACCCGGGAGGCACAATCGCTCTTTCTTCGCGACCATCTCGGGTGCTGGGGCCCCGCATTCGGACGCCGCGTGCGGGCGCAGGCCGACGGCACCGACTCATTTTACGCGGCTGTTGGCGGGCTCCTCACGGATTGGCTCATCGACGAATGCGACCGACTCGACGTTATACCGGCACGTTCCATGGAAGAGCCGCGGCTCGATTGGCCCGAACCAGATGATGGGGCCTGCGGTGCCCAGGGCGATTGCCCACTGATTGGGATCGACGAAATTTCGGTGGCGAACTGAGGTGACCATGTTGCTCGAACTGGTGAAACGGCGCCGCATTGCAGTGGGCGTGGTAGCGGTCCTCGCGCTCGCGGGCGTGCTGCAATTCACGAACACCAACCCCGCGGTGTCGCAGACTCTGTATCTGACGGCCTACGAATCGGGGAAGGACCCGGGCCTGAACCCGTCCAACGGGGCGTGGAAAGATGCGGTCGCTGTCCGCGTGCCGCTTACCGCGCAGCTGGGCTCCTACGCGGCCGGTGGCGGGACTGTACAGACGGTGAGCGCCAAGGCGCTGCACTACAACGACACGCTCTACGTCCGGGTGGAATGGAAGGACGCGACCCAGGACGACGCCAGCACGCGCGTCGAGGACTTTTCGGACGCGGTAGCACTGGAGTTCCCGGCGAAGACAGCCTCGACGGTGCCGTCAGTGTGCATGGGCCAGGCTGACGCAGGCGTGAACATCTGGCACTGGCGGGCGGACTCCGACGCCGGGTTGAAGGACCCGGTGGAGATCTACACGGGAGCCTCTGTCGATGGATACCCGTCGACGGACACGCTGTTTTACACGGCGCGCGCGGCTGGCAACCCTTACGCCAACCCGGACCTTGGCGCGGTCCAGACGCTCGTCTCACAAGCCTTTGGGCAATTGACCACCTCGACGGTGCAGGATGTCCAGGGTAAGGGTGCCTGGGCGAACGATGCCTGGGCGGTGGTGTTTGCGCGGCCCTACACGAGCGAGGGACCGGACCATGCCGGGTTCGGGGCTGGCGCACGCACGGACATCGCGTTCGCGGTGTGGGACGGCAGCCAGGACGAGCGCAACGGCATGAAGTCGGCTTCGCAGTTCATCACGCTGTCCATCGCCGGAGCGAAAGTACCTGGTGGCGGCGGGTTCAACTCCACGGCCGTAATCCTCGGGGCCGCGATGTTGATTGGTTTCACGGCGCTGGGCATCGGCCTTGGGGTGTACGGCTACCGGGAGGGGAAGAGGTAGGACCATGGCTGCGCGGCAGATGGCAGAACGGCACCCGGGGGCGGCACTTCCACCGGTGATCGCCCTCGGAGCGGCAGGCCTGGCAATTGCATCCGCATTCGAGTTGCTCATCCTGCGGACGTTCACCAGAACAGCCATCCACATCCCGGGCATCACGGCGCTCCGGGAGCCGTACGAGGTGTTGAGCTTCGGTGGCCGGTACGCCTATTTCGTTGCCATCACGCTGTTGATGTTCGCGGTACCGGCGACAGCATGGACGTTGTGGAGTCGCGGTGGGCCTGTGCGGCGAGGGATGGCGGTGGCGATGGCTGGCTTCGCGGCAATGAGTGGGCTGGCGGCCATGGAGTTCGCTGGACGACTCGCGCTGGATACCGCGACGGCCGGGACAGTCGCCGTTCTCGCCGTCGGCACGGCCTCGCTGACGCGGCGCTGGACCGTGGCCGTGCCGATCGGGCTGTTCGCGGGCGCGTTCGTGCTCAGCAGTGCCCACACGCTCGGTGAATCTGCTGCTCAGGAGGGGTTGCTGACGCTCCGGACCGATTCCGCGCTAACCGCGGCGGAGGTGGTTGGGGTGGCGTTTGCCCTGGCGGTTCCGCTGCTCGCGAGAGGTGTCTTGGACCGCGTGTCCGTCGCATCTGGAATCGTGGTGGCGGCGGTCGTGTTCGTGGCCTTCCTGGGTAATGGTGGGGCGACGGCGCGCTTCTTGCTCCTCTGGAACGAAGGACTCTCGGGGGTGCTGCCTTCGGTGGCGTACGCCGGTGCGGCCGGGTGCCTGGCAGCCACGCTGGCCGCGTTCGCCAGGTCCCGGAATGGGCTGGCTGCCGCAGGCCTGTTGCTGTTGGTCACCGGCGGCATCGGACTGCACAGCACCTACCAGTCCGGGCTGGTGATCACGGGGATGGCATTGCTGGCGATGGCACTTCCGAACGTGCTGGAGCAGCGCAAGCAGCCGGAGAACGGCCGCGCTCAGGACAGGACGCGCGGCGTGATGCCCGGCGCACCGGCGGAAGCCTAGGCCTGGTCCTCGCGCTTCGCCCGTTGTTCGGCCAGTTCGGCTTCCATCCGGTCGCGCATGCCCTTCTCGTCTTCCGCTGAGATCGACGGGGGAGCAGACTTGTTCGAATGCTTTCCGGGGTGAGCCTCCAGCCACTCTTCATGAGTTTCCTGGCGGCCGAGCAGTTTCTTGAGCCATCCCATAGTTCGCGTTCCTCGCTTGACGGCCCGTTTTGAGAGGGCCGCGGTGCCACCATAAACCTTTCCGGACGGTCTGCCGATAGGTTTGCATCCGGAGTGCGTTCGACGGTGGAGGCGGACCAACAAGTTGTTGGCGGGTGAGCGTATTGTGGAACCGGTACGCGCCCCGAAACGTTGGGTGATTATGAGAACAGCGGGCGGCATCGCCCCGCGCCACCGAGTGCGCCGCAGGTATGCGAGCACGGCGGCTGCCTTCTTCGCGGTGGCCGTACTACCGCTGTACGCCTTCTGCGCACCGTTCGACGCCCCGGAACAGAAGCTCACCGTCCCGGGGACAGTGGTGCTTGCGGCGGACGGGACTGTGTTGCAGCGCGACGGGAGCGAGGGCTTCCGCATCCCGGTCTCGCTGGACGAGGTTGCGCCCGTCGTCATCCAGGCCACCATTGCCGCCGAGGACCAGCGCTTCCGCAGCCACCCCGGAGTCGACCCGGTGGCGTTGCTCCGGGCAGCATGGAAGTTCCGGTCGGAGCGTTCGGGCGCTTCCACAATCACCCAGCAGTTGGCCCGGCGGATCTACCTCGACGGCGGCGGCGGACCCCTCCCCGTGCGAAAGGTGCGCGAGTCGCTCATCGCGCTGCAACTCGAGGCGCACCGCTCGAAGGACCAGATCCTCGAGCTCTACCTGAACGAGGTGTACTACGGGCGGGGGGCCTACGGGATCGAAGCGGCGGCACGGGTGTACTTCGGGGTTTCGGCGGCGAACCTGGACCTCGCGCGAGCGAGCTTCCTGGCCGGGTTGCCGCAGTTGCCATCCGTCTACGAAACGTCGGTCGATGAAACGTTTGCGCGGGCCCGCCAGGCCTACGTGCTCGGACGGATGGCGGCCGATGGATCGATTTCCCCGGAGCAGGCACTGGCGGCGGAGGGCGAGCCCCTGGCCCTCCTGCCGGAAATCGAACCGGCGGTCGCCCCGCAGTTCGTGGCATGGGCGATGGCGGAGGTGGCTCGGCTGCGGCCGGACCTCGCCGGCGCACGCGGCCTGGTGGTCGAGACGACCCTCGATGCGGGCCTGCAGCAGGAGGCCGAACGGCTGGCGCGGATGCATGTCGCCAACCTGAGCGACCGGAACGTGACCAACGCGGCGGTGACCGTGGTTGAGCCGGAGACCGGGCGCGTGCTGGCAATGGTGGGCAGTATCGGCGACGAAGAGACCGGCGGCGCAATCAACATGGCGGTCACGCCCCGCCAGCCGGGTTCGGCCCTCAAGCCGTTCCTCTATGCCGCTGCGTTCGAACGCGGGTACACCGCTGCCACACCGCTCCTCGACGTGCCAACCGCGTTCGAAACGAAGGACGGCCTCTACAGCCCCCAGAACTTCGACAAGCGCTTCCACGGAGTGGTGCCGCTACGCGTGGCGCTCGCATCGTCGTTCAACGTCCCTGCGGTGCGGACGCTTGAGGCGGTCGGCATCCCGGCATTTCTTGACGTCGCGCAGCGGTTCGGGCTGACCACACTGACCGAGGCGGAGCGGTATGGGCTGGCGTTGACTCTCGGCGGCGCGGAGGTGCGCCTGTTGGACCTTACTGCAGCTTATGCAGCTCTCGGGGCCGGTGGTGCGTACGCGGAGCCGTTCGCCGTGACCCGTGTGCGGGCGGCGGACGGGACGGTGGTGTACGAACGGCGCCCACCAACGACCCGGGAAGCGACGAGCCCCGAGCATGCCTACCTGCTGGCAGACATCCTGGACGATTCCGATGCCCGCATCCCGGGGTTCGGGATGACGACGCCGTTCGAGTTGCCCTTCCACGCGGCGGCGAAGACGGGTACCACCACGGGCTTTCGCGACAACTGGACGATGGGGTTCACTTCGAGCTTCGCGGTCGGCGTGTGGGTGGGGAATGCCGACGGCTCACCGATGCGCGACGTGTCGGGTGTGGACGGGGCGGGACCAATCTGGCGGGATGTGATGCTCGCAGCGGCGATGGTGAAGGAGCCCGGATGGCCTTCGCGCCCGGCGGCCATAGTCGAAGCGGACGTGTGCAGCCCCACCGGGCTGTTGCCCGGGCCAGACTGCCTCCACCCGCAACGAGAGCTCTTCGTGGCGGGGACGGCGCCGGTGACGATCGAGACCTATTACCGGCGCCAGGCCGATGGCAGCGTCGCGATCGCTCCGCCCGCGGCGGCGATGGCGTGGGCCCGCGACGCCGGGCTTCAGGTTTCGATCCCGGAGGCCGGGAACGGTCAGCTGCGCATCGTTGACCCGCAGCCCGGGAGCGTCTTCTACATGGCCCCCGAGCTGCGTGGGCAAGAGCTCTCCCTCCGGGCCGAGGCGCCCGCGGACGCAACAACCGTCACGTTCCAGATGAACGGCGATACGCTCGCCGAGGTCTCTCCCGGTGACGCCAGGCTCGTCTGGGCGCTCCGGCCCGGGGTGCACGAACTCCAGGTAACCGCACGACTCCGCGATGGCTCGCTGGCCGTCGCCACAAGTACTTTCGAGGTGAAACCGCGATGAGCGAACAACCCGCCCAGAACGCATTCCAACGGCAGATTGCAAGGCTCTCGGGATACCTCGATACACCGGTCCGTAAGGCAGCGGCGGCGCTGGGGGCGGCCGTAGTTGTGGGTGCGGTGGCGGGGCTGTCGTGGTTCGCACTCACGCGGGAGGGCGAGCACACCCCTTATGTCGAGCCGCCGGGATTCGCCGTAAGCCCCGAAGGCGACGACGTGCCCCGGCTGACGCCCATCAAGGTGACGTTTGCCGCCGCTCCCGACGAGCGCGAGCCGCAGAAGCTACTCCAGGTGGAGCCGGCGGTCCCCGGCAGCTACGCGTGGCTAAGCGACCGGACGGTGCTTTTCCAGCCAGAGTACCCGGGCCTTCTGCGCGGCTCGACCTACACGGTCAAGGTAGCGGCGCGCCCCGAAACCGGGCTGACCGGCGAGGTCCAACGCCAGTTCACCGTCACCGGGTTGCTCACGGTGCAGCAGGCGATCCCGGGTAACGGCGACACGGAAGTCCCGCTGAACGCACCGGTGATGATCCAATTCAGCCGTTCGGTGGCGCCGCTGACCACCCTCAGCGCGCAGAGCACGGCTGCGGTCATCGAGTTCGACCCGCCGCTGGAGGGGACGGGAGAATGGCTCAACACCTCGATCTACCGGTTCGTGCCGGCGAACCTGCAGCCTTACACGACCTACAAGCTGAAGATTCCAAAGGGCTTGACATCGGCGGCGGACGGCGTGCTCCGGGAGGACTATGCCTGGAGCTTCACGACGGTCAGCCCGGCCGTCGCGAAGTTCACACCCGACAACAACACGGACTTCGCGAGCCCGCGCCAGCAGGTCGCGGTGACGTTCAACCAGCCGATGGACCCGGCGGCGGCTTCCGGGATCTCACTGGTGGACCTTGCGGGGACGGCGGTGCCGGGAAGCGTCGCCTGGAGCGAGGGCAACACCGTCGCGACCTTCACGCCTTCGGTGCAGCTTGGCTACCGGACGGCGTACGAAGCCGTGGTAGCGGCCGGCCTGCCGGGGGCGAAGGGCGGGGCAACCGCGGAGGAGCGGCGGGCACGGTTTACAACGGTCGGCCTCCCGGTCGTGTCGTCGTCGTTCCCGCGGAACGGCGAGACGGCTGCCCAGCGCTACGGGATCAGCATTTCTTTCTCGAACCCGATGGACATCGACTCGCTGGAGGGAAAGGTCTCCGTTTCGAGCTTCACGGCGGAGGACCTCGAAGGGAACGTCTACATCGGCGAGTTCGACATGAACGTCTCCGTGCCGCTCAAGCCATCGACCGCCTACACGGTGACGATTGCGGCCGGAGCCCTCGACCGCTACGGCCAGGTGATGGGGGCGCACACCATCTCGTTCACGACGGGGGCGCTGCCATCGCAGGTGACGCTGGCACTGCCGGGGTATAGCGCTTCAGCGACGTACTCGGCATCGGCGGAGCCGATCCTGTTCTTCCACGCGCAGAACATGAACGAGGCGCGTTTCACGCTCTACCCGCTGACGCCGGACGAGGGCCAGCGCCTCTTGCACAACTTCTACGGTGGCCCGAAGTTCGAACCATCGCTGCCGGCCATGCGGAGCTGGACCGAGCCGGTGACCGCGTCGCAGAACGAGGTCGTCCTTGGTTCAACCTCGATCTCTGGGACGGGCGGGCCGCTGGCGAAGGGCTTCTACTTCGTCCGGTCGAGCGGCCAGTACCAGTCGGAATTCGCGTTCGCGGTGGTCGACACGGTGCTCGTGACCAAGGTCTCGAACGACGAGCTGCTCGCGTGGGCGATCGAGCACGACACCGGGAAGCCGATTTCGGGTGCAACCATCACGGCCTCCGGGCCCGACATCTCCCCGGCAGAGGCCACGACCGACGCGAACGGCCTGGCGTCGTTCAAGGTCCCCCTGCCGACGCTGGGGAAGAACATCGACCGTTCGTACTACCTGCTCCTGGACGATGGCGTGCACCGGGGGGTGACTTCCACAAGATGGACGCAGGGGAGCGCGCCGTACCAGCTAAACCTGCCGACCGATTACTTTGCGCGGGAATGGGTCGGGCAGGTGTACACGGACCGCCCCATCTACCGGCCGGGCGAAACCGTGGCGTACAAGGGAGTCGTGCGGGCGGACGACGACGCGGCTTACTCCGTGCCGCCGTCGGACCCGCCGTTGCAGTTCGTGATGCTCAACTCTCGCGGGCAGGAGGTTGTGCGCGAGGATGTCCACACCAATGAGTTCGGGACCTTTGCCGGGAGCTTCCTGATCCCGGCGGACGCACCGGTGGGCGACTACTCCATCAGCATCCAGCTCAAGGGGGCGCCCGAGTACGGGTTCTGGGCGGTAGCCGGGAACAGCTACCTCGTTGCAGAGTTCCGCAAGCCCGAATTCCAGGTGGAAGTCGAGACCGGAAAGCCTTCGTACGTGAACGGCGACTCGATCGACGTGCGGACAACCGCCTCGTTCTTCTTCGGCGGCGCCGTCCCGGAGGCCGCAGTCGAGTGGTCGGTCCTCGGCAGCCCGGCGGGGCTGCGGGTCGAGGGCTACGAGCGATACTCGTTCTCCGATTATGACTACTGGCGGACCGCGGTCAGCACGACGCCGATCCGTGCGAGCGGCACGGCGGTGACCGGTGCGGATGGCGTGGCGGCCTACACCATTCCCGCGGCGCTCCAGCCCGGCGAAAGCGCGCAGCAGCTCACGCTTTCGGCCACGGTGACAGACCAGAACGCGCAGGCGGTGGCATCCAGCACATCGGTGACGGTGCACCCTGCAGCGCTCTACGCGGGCATCAAGCCCGAGGAGTACGTGGCCCAGGCGGGCACCGCGACCGGCGTGGACCTGGTGACGGTGGACACAGAGGGCAACATCCTGGGGAACCAGGCTGTCGTTGTGCGCGTGTACAAGCGTGACTGGATTACGACCAAAGAACAGACGCCCGACGGCGCGCGGCGCTACAAGAGCGAACCACGCGACACGCTGGTGACCACCCTGAACACCACCACGGGGGCAAATGGCGAGGGAACCGTGACGGTCACTCCTGACAAGACGGGCACTTTCCGGCTGGTGGCCGAAGTGACCGATGCCCAGGGGCGGACCGCGCGCTCGGCGGCCTACCTGTGGGTCTGGGGTGGCCAGTTCGCCAGCTGGCGCATCAGCAACGACGACACGATCGCACTTGTGGCCGACAAGGACAGCTACGAGGTTGGCGAGACCGCCGAGATCCTGGTCCCGGCCCCGTTCGAGGGGGCGGTCGGGCTGGTGACGGTCGAGCGCGGCAAGGTGATCACCCGGGCGGTGCAGGCCTTCCCCACCAATACGGAACGGCTCTCGATCCCAATCACCGACCGGTCAGTGCCAAACGTGTTCGTCTCGGTGGTGCTCTACCGGCCACCGACGGCGGAAGACCCGGTGCCCCGCTACAAGGTCGGTTACGTGCAGCTGCCGGTCTCCACCGAGACGCGGGAACTCACCGTCTCCATACGTCCCGACAAGGACCAGGCAGAACCGGGCGAGACGGTCCGCTACGACATCACAGTGACCGACAGCACCGGCAAGGGCGTCGCCTCCGAGGTTTCGGTCTCGGTCGTTGATAAGGCACTGCTCTCGCTCGAAGAGGAGCGCGGGCCGAACGGTCTCCTGGCCTTCTGGTTCGAGCGCGGACTGGCGGTGGCGACGTCGTCCTCCATGTCGGTCTCGATCAACCGGTCGAACGACGTGATCGCCGAGCCGCCGCGGGGCGGGAAAGGCGGCGGCGGCCTCGAGGACGACCGCCTGCGACAGGACTTCCGAAACTCCGCCTACTGGTCGGCCCAGTTGAAGACAGACGCGAACGGCCGGGCAAGCGTGGACGTGAAGATGCCGGACAACCTGACCACCTGGCGGATGCAGGTCCGGGCCGTGAGCGGGGACACCATGGTTGGCGAGGGTACCAACGAGCTGGTCTCGACGTTGCCGCTGCTCTTGCGGCCCGCTCTACCCCGCTTCCTGCGGGTTGGCGACGAGACGCAGATCCGGCTGCTGGTGCGGAACGCAACCGCGGAAGAGCACGAAGTGAAGGTGACCATCAGCGCCGAGGGCATCGACCTCGATGACAAGTCGGCGCGGACCGTGAAGATCCCTGCCGGGGAGTCGGTCCCGGTGAGCTGGCCCGCGAAGGTGACCGCCGACGGGACGGCGCGGCTGACCTTCACCGCGACCGGGGGCGGGATGGAGGACGCAGTGACCCAGGAGTTCCCGCTCCTGCTCGACGTGACCCCGGAGACGATGGCAACCGGCGGCATCGTGACGAACGAGCCGGGCGTCGAGGCACTCTACCTGCCGCCCTTTGCGATCCTGAAGAACGGGCTATTGCAGGTCTCGGTGCAGTCGGCGCTGGGGGGGTCGATGGCGGACGAGCTGGGCGAGTTCGTGCCACGGCCGTTCGAAGACACGGTCTACATCGCAAGCCGGCTCACGGCAAACATCGGCGTCGCCCGGGCGGAGCGGAGCGCCGGCAACTCGTCAACGAACGGTGGACGGATCACCAGCGACCTGGCGGCCCTGGTCTCCCGCCAGCGGCCCGATGGCGGCTGGTCCTGGTGCACGGAACCGTTGTGCCTCTCTGACCCGAACGTGACCGCGTGGGTTCTCCTGGCTCTCGGCGAGGCCCGGCGCGATGGGCTGACCTTCGACGAATCTGGGATCGGCCGGGCCGGGACGTACCTTTCCGGCTACATCAACCGTACGGCGGACGTTGCGCATCCGGCTGACCCGAACCAGAAGGCGTTCATGCTGGCAGCTATCGCGAGCGCCGACAGCAGCCGGTCGGCGATCTCGCCCGCGCGGGCGCTCTTCGAACAGTACCGCACGCAGTTGAACACCTGGGGGCGGGCCTACCTGGCGATGGCGCTCGTCGATGCGGGGGTGGAAGGCAGCGACGAACAGGTGCGGGCTTTGCTCAACGACATTGCCGCAGCCACCATCCCGAGCGCGAACGGCAACCACTGGGAAGACCCGCCAGTCCGAGGGATGTTCATGACGAACACGGCCACGACGGGGCTTGTAACGCTCGCCCTGGCGCGCATCCAGCCCGAACAGCCGCTGCTGGCGCAGTCGGTGCGCTGGCTCGTTATCGCCCGGGGGGCGAAACGGTGGCAGACCACGGTGGAGCGCGCCCAGGCGATCCTCGCGCTGACCACCTACGCCGAGGTGACCGGAGAGCTCGCAGGTAACTTCAGCTACAAGGTTACGGTGGACGACCGCCAGATCCTGGGCGGGCTGGTGAAGCCGGGAGAGCCGCTGAAAGATGCCGCGAAGGATGTCGCGCTCACGGACTTTACCCCCGGCAAAGTCGCACTGCTCGCATTCCTGCGCGATTTCGAAAAGCAGGGGCGCCTCTACTACACGCTGAACCTGCGCTACCTGACTCCAGCGAAGGACGTGGAGGCGGTGAATCGCGGGTTTGCCGTCAGCCACGAGTACTCGTTGCTTGGTGACGCTGCGACGAAGGTCACCAGTGCAAAGCTGGGCGACACGGTCCGCGTGAAGCTGACCATCCTGGCTCCAGCGGACCGGAACTACGTGGTCATCGAAGACCTGCTGCCGGGCGGTCTCGAACCGATTGACGCGCGCCTGCAGACGATCGATCCGGCCCTGAAGGCGCTCCTCGAAGCCGAGCGGGTGGCGGCGCTGCAGAAGCAGCGGGGCGGGTACGCCGCGCCATGGTTCGGGTGGTACTACAGCCCGTGGCAGCACGTCGAACTGCGCGATGACCGGACGGTGCTGTTCACGGACTACCTGCCGAAGGGCGTGTACGAGTACACGTACTACGCGCGAGCCACCACGCCGGGGGACTTCTTCGTGGCGCCGACTCACGCGGAAGAGACTTATCTGCCGGAGGTCTTCGGGCGTAGCGACTCGGGGCGGTTCAGCGTGACAGAGTAGGAAAAGGGGGCACTGCGCCGGGCGTCGGGAGGCGTGCCGGTTGACCGGTGCCCCTGCGATCCGTAGCGTCACGGTCGCATATCCCCAGTTTGCGGACAGTGCGCGGCGCGGCGTGCCATGCGTTAGCGCGCCGTTCCGCAGGAGGCAATCCTTGGCCTACAACAAACCCATACCGGAGCCAGACCCGCTCTCCCGTCCCTTCTGGGACGGCGCGAAGGCTGGCAAGCTCATGCTCCCGCGTTGCACCGACTGCAACCGGGTGCACTGGTACCCGCGCTGGATCTGCCCGTTCTGCCACTCGCGCAACATCGAGTGGTTCGAGGGCAGCGGCGAGGGCCGCATCCATACCTTTGCGGTGCAGCATCGCGCCTTCGGCGGATGGGCCGACGAAGTCCCATTCGTGACGGCCTACATCGACATCAACGAGGGCGACCGGATGTTCACGGTGCTGCGCGGGGTAGACCCGAACAAGCCCGAGACGATCCAGATCGGTGCGCGTGTCCGCGTTGAATTCGAACCCGCCAGCGAGGATGTGCACATCCCGTTCTGGCGCGTTATCTAGGCCCAGGAGACACAGATGCCAGGAGAACTTTCCCGGGCCGCGGCAATCGTCGGAGCGGCCGAAGCCAATGAAATCGGCTATCCCGAAACACCGAAAACTTCGCTCCAGCTTCACATCGAGGCTATCAAGAACGTGAGCGACCAGACGGGCATCCCGATCAGCGCAATCGACGGGATCTTCAGTGCCGGCTGGTCATCGCAAATCGCCGAGCATCTCGGCCTGCATCCGCGATACATCGACACCACCTCGGTCGGCGGCTGCTCGTTCGAAATGCACGTGCACCACGCGCTCGCCGCCATCCACGCCGGGATCATCGACATTGCGCTCGTGACCCACGGTGAGTCCGGCTGGTCGGCACGCGCCAACCAGGGCCGGGGCACCGGCCGCCCGCGCGGCATGGGCGACCCGTGGG
Organism: Dehalococcoidia bacterium; assembly: GCA_003104995.1. GTDB lineage: Bacteria > Chloroflexota > Dehalococcoidia > Tepidiformales > Tepidiformaceae > Amarobacter. The sequence goes on along the minus strand of PQAO01000021.1, from coordinate 391,142 downwards.
ACCCGGGTTCGCAATTCAGCGGGCCTTACGGCATATCCGGGGCGCCTTCGAACTACTCGCACGCGATGACGCGCCACAACCACCGCTTCGGCACAACACCGGAAGACTTCGCGCACATCGCCGTGGTCACGCGGCAGTGGGCGACGCTCAATCCCCGGGCGATCATGCATTCGCGCGAGACACATCCCCAGGGCGGGCCGATCACGGTCGAGGACGTGCAGACGTCGCGCCTGGTGTCGTGGCCGCTGACGCTGCTGCATTGCTGCCTGGTGACTGACTACGGCGGAGCCGTGCTGGTGACCAAGCCGGAGATCGCTCGGAGCGTGAAGACGAAGCCTGTCTGGATCGCTGGCGCGGGCGAGAACATGAGCCACTCGAATATGCTCGAGATGGGTGACTTCACCGCCACCTCCGCAGCGGCATCGTCGGCCTCGGCATACAAGATGGCCGGCATGGGTCCCGAGGACATGGAAATGGCCATGATCTACGACTCGTTCACGGTTACGGCGGGCATCACGGCGGAGATGCTGGGCCTGGCGCCGCGGGGCGAGGGATTCAGGCTGTGGAAGGATGGGCACGCCGCCCCGGGCGGGAGACTGCCCATCAACACGAATGGCGGCGGGCTCTCGTTCAACCATTCTGGCATGTACGGCATGCAGCTCCTCGTCGAGGCCTACCGCCAGCTCTCGGGCACGGCCGAGGACGGCGGCTACAGCGGCCTGCCGGGCAAGCAGACAAAGGCACGCTCGTGCGTGGTCAACGGCACGGGTGGAAGCCTTTCGACCACCGGGACGCTGGTACTGGTCTCGGATTAGGCGAAGCCTCGCGCCGCACCCTCCGAAGGCCGCCGGGAAACCCGGCGGCCTTCGCGTTTGCGCCCGGAGCCGGTTGCGTTGCGCCCCCGGAGGGAGTACGAACGGACGGCAAATCCGCGCAGAGGTGCACCCGTCATGGACTTCACGATACCTAACGACATCACGGAGTTCCTCCGCCAGCTCGATCAGTTCATCGAGGACGAAATCAAGCCGCTGGAACAGCAGGACGACAACATGCGGTTCTTCGACCAGCGGCGGGAGTTCGCCAGGACGGACTTCGAGAACGGCGGGACGCCGCGCAAGGACTGGGAAGAGCTGCTCGCCGAGATGCGCCGGCGCGCGGACCGGGCGGGGTTCCTGCGCTACTCGCTCCCGGTGAAGTACGGCGGCAAGGGCGGAACGAACCTTGGCATGGCCGTCATTCGCGAGCACCTGGCGGCCAAGGGGCTCGGGCTCCACAACGACCTCCAGAACGAGTCGTCGGTGGTCGGCAACTTCCCGACGGTGAAGATGTGGGAGCGATACGGGACCGAGGCTCAGAAGAAGCAGTTCCTGGACGGCATGTTCACCGGTGAGACGAGGGTGGCATTCGGGCTGACCGAGCCCGATCACGGGAGCGACGCGAGCTGGCTCGAAACGCGCGCGATCCGGGACGGCGACGACTGGGTGATCAACGGTCAGAAGCGTTTTAACAGCGGCCTCCACAATGCGACCCATGACCTGATCTTCGCGCGCACCTCGGGAGAGGAAGGCAAGCCAAAGGGCATCAGCTGCTTCATTGTGCCCGTGAACACAGAAGGCTTCTCGGTGGACTTCATGTGGTGGACGCTGAACATGCCTTCGGACCACGCCGAGGTCACCCTGAGTGATGTGCGCGTGCCGGCCGACGCCATGCTCGGCCAGGAAGGCGACGGACTGGCGCTGGCCAACACCTTCACGCATGAGAACAGGATCCGGCAGGCGGCCTCCGGCGTCGGCGCGGCCCAGTACTGCATCAGCGAGTCGGTGAAGTACGCGAACAAGCGAGTCACCTTCGGTCAGCCGCTGTCGACCAGGCAGGCCATCCAGTGGCCGCTTGCGGAACTGCAGACGGAATGCGAGATGGTGCGGAACCTGGTGTACAAGACGGCCTGGGAGCTCGACTCCGTGGATCACATGGAAATTAGCGACAAGGTGGCGATGTGCAATTACCGGGCGAATCGCCTGGTGTGCAACGCGGCGGACCAGGCGATCCAGGTGCACGGCGGCGTGGGCTACACTCGCCACCTGCCGTTCGAACACATTTACCGGCACCACCGGCGTTACCGCATCACGGAGGGCTCGGAGGAGATCCAGATCCGGCGCATCGCCCAGGTGATGTTCGGCTACGGCCGGCCCCGAGGGTAAGGAACGGGCGGCCCGGCCCACCTCGTCTTGCCCGGAACGCGTACACTCGATACGACCCCAGGATTGGGGCGGGAGTCCCGTGCCGTACCAGTTTGTCGATCGTATGACCCACCTTGAGATACGCCTCGAGGGCGTTATCGAGGAGGGTTTCGTCATCGAGGAGGCCGTGGTGGCCCGGGCCGGCGAGCTCCGGCGCGTCCTGGTCGACTACTCGGCGGTGACGGAGATACGGCTCGACCCATTCCTGCTGGCGAGCGCCGCGCGGCAGCAGCAGGCGGCGGGCGTGAAGGTTGCGGTGTACGCCCCCAGGCCGGCCATGTTCGGGTTCAACCGGCAGGTGTTGCAGCTTGCCGGCGTCCGCGAAGGGGTGACCGCCAGCGTGTTCAGCGACCTCGGCGAGGCACGTTCCTGGCTACTCGCGGGTTAGAAGCGGACCAGCCGAACGTTGTAGATACCGTCGATCGCCTCGATGGCGCCGAGTTGCTCGGGCGTCGGGCTTTCGTCGACAGCGATGGCCATGAGCGCCCGGCCCCGGCGGCCCCGGCGGCCGACCTGCATCGACTGGATGTTGATGTCCCAGCCGCCCAGGAGCGTGCCCACCCGGCCGATCATGCCCGGGCGATCTTCGTTGTCGCAGGCCAGCAGGAAGGTGCCCGGCTCGGGAACGAGGTCCATATCGAGCCCATTGATGATGACGATGTTCGGGTGGCCGTGTTCGACGGTGCCACCGACGGTGACTTCGGACTCGGTGGTGCCCACCTTCACATGAATCAGGTTGAGAAAGGTATCGTGCGAGGTCCGCTTGCGCTCCTCGATGTTCCAACCGCGCGAGAGGGCAACGAGGTTCGCGTTGACCATGTTGACGTTCTCTTCGCTGATGGGGCGGAGGAGGCCGCGAATGACCGAGGCGCGCAACGGCGTGATGTCGTGCTCGGCGATCTCGCCGTAGTACTCGATTTCGATGGACTCGAGTTTACCGGTTACCAGCTGGGTGGCGACGCTGCCGAGCAGCTCGGCGGCTGCCATGTAGGGCTGGATGACCTTGAGCGTTTCCGGCGCGAGCATGGGGGCGTTCACCGCGTAACGGGCCGGCTTGCCCGCCAGCACCTCGACGATCTGCTCGGCGACATCGACAGCCACGCGCTCCTGGGCTTCGGCCGTGGACGCCCCAAGGTGCGGCGTGACGATGATGCGCGGGTCGCCAATCAGAGGGTTGTCACGGGGCGGTTCGGCGGTGAAGACGTCGATGGCTGCCCCGGCGACCTTCCCGCTTGCGACCGCTGCAACCAGGGCGGCTTCATCGATGATCCCACCGCGGGCGACATTGATCAGGCGGATGCCATCCTTCATTCGCGCCATCTCAGCTTCGCCGATCATGCCCTGGGTCGAAGCGGTGAGGGGCGGATGCACCGTGATGAAGTCCGAGAGCATGATGAGCTGCTCAAAATCGACCGACTCGACGCCGAGCGCGCGGACACGCTCCGCGGAGACGAAGGGGTCGTGCGCGAGGACGCGCATCTCCATCGCGACGGCGCGGCGTGCAACCTCCGAGCCGATCTTACCGAGACCGACGATGCCGAGCGTCTTGCCCCGGATCTCGGTCCCGAGATAGTTCTTCCGGTCCCACTTCCCGGAACGCATCGAAGCGTCGGCCTGGGGGACATGCCTGGCGAGCGCCATGAGCAGCGCCAGCGTGTGTTCGGCGGCAGCGATGGTGTTGCCCTGGGGCGCATTCACCACGATGACACCGCGCTCGGTGGCGGCGTCGAGGTCGATGTTGTCGACGCCCACGCCGGCGCGACCGATCACCTGCATGCGGGTTGCCGCCTCGATCACGGGGCGCGTGACTTTCGTTTCACTGCGGACGACGAGGGCGTCGTAGTTGCCGATAATACCGATGAGGGTATCGGCGGCGAGCCCGGTATTCACGTCGACATCGCCGGCCGTGCGGAGCATCTCAATGCCTTCTGGGGCGACGGGATCGGCGATCAGGATGCGCGGGCGGCGGTTCTCTGGCATGGGTTCGAGGTTCTCCTTGAGCGTGGCGAGGGCGAGTTGGATGGCGGCGGGTATGCGGACTTTGCCCGACTCCCAGCGGCTGATGGTGCCTTGATCGACTCCAAGTGCAGTGGCGATGGCCGACTGGGAGAGGCCCAGGGCGATGCGGGCGGCGGCAAACTCGGCGGCGTCCATATGCCATGCAGTATGCATGAACGAGAAGGCCCCATGCAAATTGCATGGGGCCTTCGAAGGAGGTTCATGGGGGATGGACCGGTTAGGCGCTCGCCGTCGCCTCAGCGAGGAGCTTCTCGACGATGTCTAGCGCCTCGGCAACTTCGTGCTGCTGAACCCAGCCAAGATGGCCCACACGGAAGATCTTGCCGTCGAGCTTGCCCTGGCCGCCGCCGAGGACGATGCCGTGCTCTTCGCGAGCGCGCTTGCTGATGGCCTTGCCATCGACACCGTCGGGCCACCAGACGGCGGTGACGGTGTTTGAAGCGAACTGCTCATTCACCGGGACGAGCTTCAGGCCCAGGCCCTTCACGCGTTGGCGAGTGTAGCTGGCGATCGCCTCGTGCCGGGTGAAGACCCCTTCGAGGCCTTCGGCGCGGATGAGCTCGAACGCCTTGTCCATGGCGTAGTAGATCGACATTGCGGGCGTCCAGGGGTTCTGGAGCTTTTCGAGGGAATCCCTGGCTTTTGCCGCGTCGAAGTAAAACCGTGGCATCTTCGCATCGGCGTTGGCCTTCCAGGCCCGCTCGCCCATGTAGACGAAGGCCAGGCCGGGCGGGACCATCCAACCCTTTTGCGACCCACTGACGACCACATCGAGGTCCCAGCGCTCAACCGGGCAGGGGATCGAACTCATGCTGCTGACGGCGTCGACGATGATGAGGCGGTCGCGGGCGCGAACCTCTTTCGCGATCGCTTCCAGGGGGTTGGTAACTCCCGTCGAAGTCTCGTTGTGGGTGACGAGCACGGCCTTGATGCTGGCGTCGTCGTCGAGCATCTTGCCCACGACGGCAGGGTCGGCCGCTTCGCCCCATTCGAGGGCGTAGCTGACGACGTCGGCGCCGTATGTTTTGGCGATGCTCTTGATGCGGTCGCCGAAGGAGCCGATGGAGACCGAGAGGACGCGGTCGCCCGGGCTGAGCGTGTTGACGATGGCGACTTCGAGGCCGCCGGTGCCGGAGGTCGTGAAGGAGAGGACATCGGTGGAACTGCCGAAGACCCAGTTCAGTCCGTCGGTGACGCGCCGGAGGATCTGGGCAAATTCAGGGCCGCGATGATTCATCATTTGCTTCGCACCGGCAGCCAGCACCTCCTCCGGGCATGGTGTCGGTCCGGGTATCCGCAGGTTCACAGGAGTCTCCGAGAGAGGGTGTCCTTATCGTCAACGGTTATCCCAGCATGGTCAATCAAAGATGACAGCTATGTCCGATTGCAGATTCGATGGCCCACCTTTGAGGCATCGATACCGGCGTGCACGGGGTACACTTCGCTCGTGACCACCGACCCCCGTCGCAGCCTGCCGTCAGTCGATGCGATCCTGGTCGCGCTGCCGGGCCTCCCCGCCGGGGGCCGGGAGCGGGCGCTCGCCACCGAGGCGGCCAGAGAGGTCCTGGCAGAGGCGCGCGACGGCGCACGCGCGGGAGCACAACCATCGCTCCAGGAACTGGCGTCGCGAACCCGGCTCGTGATCGAGCGGCGGCTCGCCCCGTCGCTCGTGCGGGTGATCAATGCCTCGGGGGTAATCCTCCAGACGAACCTCGGGCGAGCGCCACTCGGGCGGGCGGCGCTGGAGGCGATTGCGGAGGCGGCGGCGTATTCGAATCTCGAGTTCGACCTCGGTCCGGGGACGCGCGGCAGCCGCCACGACCACGTCCGCGACATGATCCGGCGGGCCACCGGGGCAGAGGACGGGCTCACCGTGAACAATAACGCCGCGGCGCTGTTCATGGTCTTGCACGTGTTTGCGCAGGGGCGCGAGGTCATCGTCTCCCGGGGGCAGGCTGTCGAGATCGGGGGAGGCTTTCGTATACCGGACGTGCTCCGGCAGAGCGGGGCGCGGCTCGTCGAAGTCGGGACTACGAACCGGACCTACGCGAGCGATTACGAGGCAGCCGTCACTCCGGACACGGCGGCGATCCTGCGAGTGCATACGTCCAACTTCCAGGTGGTCGGGTTCACTGCCGAGCCTACCGTTGACGAGCTCGCGAGCGTCGCGGCGCAGAAGGGTGTACTACTCATCGACGACCTGGGGAGCGGTTGCCTGGTGGAGACGCGGGCCTATGGGTTGGCGCACGAGCCGACCGTCCAGGAGAGCCTGTCGGCGGGATCTGACCTGGCACTGTTCAGCGGCGACAAGCTGCTTGGCGGTCCCCAGTCCGGGATCATCGCGGGGAGGAGCGATCTCGTCGCCGAGCTCCGCCGGCATCCACTCGCCAGGGCCCTGCGACTGGACAAACTGACCATCGCTGCGTTGAACGCGACTTTGATGCAATACGTGCTGGGCAGGCAGGACTCCGGGATACCGGTCTGGGAAATGCTGCGGCGCGAGCCGGCGTCGTTGCGAAGGCGCGCGCGGCGCTGGGCGCGGGCTGCGGGCGAACGGGGAACCATTGTGCGGTCGAGGACGATGGTTGGGGGTGGTTCGCTGCCGGGCCAGGGCGTGGAAACGTGGTGCGCGGCGATAACCCACGCTGATGGCGCCGATGGGCTGGCGCGCCATCTGCGCGAGCGCTATGCGCCCGTGATCGGGCGCATAGAGGACGGGGCGGTCCTGCTGGACCCGCGAACAGTAGATCCAACTGACGATCGGATCGTGGAAGAGGCGGTTACAAGGGTGTTAAGCGAGTCCGGAGGATAGGCAAACAGCGTGCGATCCATCGCTCCGCTGAATTGACCCCAACGAGTCCGGAGCCCTATAGTCCAGCGAAAGTTACGGATTTCACAACCTTCCATGACCCTCGAGATCCCTGAAGTCGTCATCAACCGCTTGCCGGTGTACGCGCGGGCCCTGGCCGAGCTGGCGGCGCGTGGGGATACGGTCGTAAGTTCGCAGGCACTTGGTGAGCTGCTGGACGTGACACCAGCGCAGATCCGGAAGGACCTGAGCTACTTCGGGCGGTTCGGGAAGCAGGGGCGCGGCTACAACGTCGCCAGCCTGCTGAACAAGCTGCGGGAGATCCTGGGTATCGACAGGCAGTGGCGGTTGTGCCTGGTGGGCGTGGGGCGGCTGGGCCAGGCGATCGCTGAGTACGGCGGGTTCGGACCCCAGGGGTTCGAAATCGTGGCCGCCTTCGACGCGAGCCCCGACGTAGTCGGCCGGCAGGTGGGTGGGGTTACCATCCACGACATCGAAGAACTGGACACCTTCTTGCGGCACGCGCGGGTCGATATCGGCATTGTCGCGGTACCGGCGTCAGCGGCCCAGGGAGTGGTCGACAAGCTGGTGGAGGCGGGAATCCGGGCGATCCTCAACTACGCCCCCATCACAGCCCACGTCCCGCGCGACGTCTCCATCCGCCACATCGACCCCGTCCTTGCCATGCAGAGCATGACCTTCTACATCAAGCGGGCGGAACCGGGCGGGAAGTAGGGCGGCCCCCTCGGGAGGCGCATCGTGACGGACTACTCGGGGCACGCGTTTGCGCGCGTTGTGGCCGCGCTCAGTGCCCGCCGTGACTCCGATCGGGCTGTTGGCATGTCGCGGTACGTGCGCGACCAGTTCGCGTTCCTGGGCATCCCAACCGGCGAGCGGCGGGGGCTGCACAAGGTGGCGCTTGCCGGGATGCCCGTTCCCTCGGAAACCGACCTGACCGGCCTCGCGCATGGCCTGTATGCACTGCCGGAGCGTGAGTACCAGTACGTGGCCGTCGACCACGTGGTGCGGCATGTGCGCGTTTGTGGGCCCGGGTTCCTGGCGGTGGCGCGGGAGCTGATCACCACGAAGTCGTGGTGGGACACGGTCGACGGGCTGCCGGCCCGGGTGGTGGGGCCGCTGGTCCTGGCTCATCCGGCGCTGGCAGCCGAGATGGACCGGTGGATCGAGGATGACAACATCTGGCTGGCGCGGACGGCGATCCTGCACCAGCTCACCTACAAGGGCCGGACCGACGAAGCTCGCCTGTTTCGCTTCTGCGAGCGGCGGGCAGGGGACCGCGAGTTCTTCATCCGGAAGGCGATCGGGTGGGCGCTGCGGGAGTATTCGAAGACGGACCCGGCGGCCGTGCAGGCGTTTATCGCGCAAAACGATACGGAACTGAGCGGGCTTTCGAAGCGGGAAGGGCTGCTCTGGATCACGGGGCGGAAGCCGCGCCAGCGCGAATGATGGCCCGCAACCCGGCCCTGCGCTTTACGCTGTGGTGGTAGACGGGCCATTCGCGATTGTGGTATGGATACGGCGACCCCGACAGGCAGGACCCGGGGGGCCGGAGGGACGGCCGTGGAACAGAAGCTGACGGACCGTGAGTGGGAAATTGCGGTGTTGGTGGCCGACGACGCGACGCACGGGAGATTGCGCTGGCGACCAGGCTCTCCGAGAGAACATCTACACCAAGCTGGACATCCACTCGAAGGTCGCACTGACGAACTGGGTGAGAGACCGGACGGGGACGTTGCGGAGGCAAGAAGAAGGTTGAGGGATACGATCAAGATCGTATTGCGCGGGTCGCGTTCCACCTCTCAGAATCTGCACTATGGGAACTCCGCCCAACCGGGGTACTGATAGGAAGACGTGATCAACATGGCTACGCGAGTAAGGGTGATGACTATTACCGCGCTACTTCTGAGCATTATCATTGGTTTCGCCGCTGTTGCTCCGGAACGCATTTCCAGGGCGAGTGCCGTGACATTCAACTGGCCGACCCAACCGTATCTGCGAGATGCCTGGGGAAACTACGCATACCGGGGAATGAGCACAAACTGGTGGGGATGCGGCAGTGGCTGGTGCTGGTTCGGTCAAGTCACATCATACGTTAATATCGTTGCGTCCCCCGAGTTCGGATACCACTACGACAGCGCAGGTATCCTTCGATCTGGGACCGGGGGATGGTTTCCCAATAATTGGAACGGGACCTCACTATATCTGAACTACTACAACACACCATACAACTGGAGTCCGACCCTAACTCCAACCAACGTTGATCTCGAAGGAACCGCCTACGTTCATGCTGCACATTGTTCGTTTATGGTGACGTATCCGGACTATGGCAATATTCTCGGCGCGACGATACCTTACAACACCACCAGTCCCGGATGGGGTAATTGTGGGTTCAAAAAGCTTCCGCACTCGTACGGCTGTTGAGGGGACATCAAAATGAGACAGAAAGTGGCGAACCTGGATATGGGGCGGTTCCTGCTGGTGGCCGTCGCCAGCGTGACTCTCCTTGCGATTGGCGCGGTGGCGATCGCGCTCGCAGGGCGAGACGGCCAACCGGCCGGCGGCACGTTGCCGGAGTTGGACGTCAAACAGTCCGGCAGCGCAACTGACCAGGGCATCACGGTCTCGCTGACGCGGGCGCACTTCAGCGGGACGGCTACCTTCGTCGAACTCGAGGTTCGGGCCGAGGATAACGACCCATCGGGGACTGGGAGCGCCGTTCGCGCCATCATCGACCCGAGTGACCTCCGGTTGGACGAGGCGGCGGTCGAGTCGGGGTTTGGCGGGTTCAGCGCGCCGTTGGCGTCGCCGGGCGTCGTGCGATTGCCGCCTCTATTACTTCGTGGCGAGGGGACTCTCCAGATACAGTCAGTCACCTTGCTGGCAGCAGATGAAACGCCGCCGAGGGCGGTTACGGGCGAATGGAGCATCAGGCTCGAGGTGCCTGGCGACCTTGCTTCGCGCCTGCGCGTTGAGCACCTCGGCGGGGGACGCATCGAGTCTGGCGGCGTGGGGATATCCGTCGAAGGCGCAGTCAGATCCACCAGCGAGACACTCCTCACGGTGCGCATAGACTCAGACGACCCGGTGGCCCAGGTCGGACAGCCATCGATGGTAGCAGCCGGCGAGACGCTGTACGGAGGGCTCATTTCGCGCCGCGAGGACGGGCAGCTCCTGACCTACAGCTTCCCACCAACGAAATTCGGGAGCATGGTGCAGGTCTCTTTCGGACCACTTGAACGGGCGTTGGAGCGGACGAGCGGTTCGGTGGAGATAGACCTTGCGGCGGCGATGGCACGCGCCGGCCTTTCCGGCGCCGATGGCCAGGAGACACCGCTCGCAGCCGCCGACGTGGTCCGGCGTGAAGGAGTTGAGCTTACGCCAACGTTGCTGACCTTCACCAGGGTGATCTCTTCGTCCGGGGGAAAGGACAGCGTGCTCCCGGCAATCAGGCTCACCTTCGACGGCGCGTTTCCCCCAGCGGGAGGCGGCGAGGAGTCCTACTCGGCGGTGACCGCGTTGGGTAAGGCACTGCGAAGCGGAGGGTCGGGAGTCGGCTATTCGAAGGACCTGACGGGGGTCGTGTGTTGCCCTCGAACGGAGATGTGGTTCTTCTACGACAGCCTCAATGACCTCGCCGAAACCGTCACCGTGACCTACCGGGGTAACCCATCGAGCCTGATCCGCGGAGACTGGCGGATGACGCTCCGACCGTAGCGGGCGGACGGTGGTCGCACGGTCGCGAGCAGCGTTAGCGGCTGGTCCCGGGGCCTGGGCCTCAGCGCTGGTCCGGCCCCGGGAAGAGGCCGACGAGGTTTTCTTCTTCGGTCGGCAGGGAACGCTTAATGACGTCGAGGTGGTCTAGGGCGATGCCAGCGCCGATGGCCACGCACTCCAGCGGGTTGTCGGCGACGTAGCAGGGGACGCCGGTCTCCTGGGTCAGGAGTTCGTCCATGTGGCGGAGGAGCGCGCCGCCGCCGGTGAGCACGATGCCCCGATCGATAACGTCCGCCGCAAGCTCTGGAGGCGTTTTTTCGAGCACGGCGCGGACGGTCTGGACGATCGTGCCCAGGCAGTCCTGGATGGACTGGGCGACCTCGTTGCTGGTGAGCGAGATGGTTTTCGGAAGACCGCTGAGCTGATCGCGGCCTCGCACCTGCGTCGCGAGGCCCTCGTCGACGGGGAGAGCGCTCCCGATGGCGATCTTGATCTCCTCGGCGGTGCGGTCGCCGATGATGAGGTTGTGGCGGCGGCGGACGTAGGCGACGATGGCCTCGTCGATGCGGTCGCCGGCCATGCGGACCGATTCGCTGACCACCAGACCGTAGAGCGAGATGACCGCGGCCTCGGTCCGGCCACCGCCAATGTTGACGACCATGTTCCCGCGGGCAGTGCCAATCGGGATGCGGGCGCCGATGGCAGCAGCGAGGGGCTCGGGCACGAGGTGGGCGGGCTTACGCGCGCCGGCCTGCTCCGAGGCGTCGCGGACGGCGCGCTGTTCGACGCTGGTGACGCCTGCCGGGACGGTCACCATCACTTCGGGACGGATGAGGTTGAAGCGTCCGGTGATGATGCCGATGAAGTAGCGAAGCATGGCCTCAGTGGTGAGATAGTCGGCGATCACACCGTCGCGCATCGGACGAATGACGCTGATCGAGCCGGGCGTCCGGCCCTGCATCGCGCGGGCTTCGCTGCCCACGGCGACGATGGCATTGTCACGATTATGTCGTGCGACGACAGAGGGCTCGTTCACCACGATGCCCTGGCCCTTCACGTAGACGAGGATGTTTGCCGTCCCGAGGTCGATACCGGCCTTCTTGGGGGCGAGGAATTCCATGGCCATCTAGTGCCGCTCCAGTTCCACGCCAAGTGCCCTGAGTTTTTCGTCCAGGCGTTCGTACCCGCGATCAAGATGATACACATCGTCGATGATCGTGGTCCCCTGCGCGACCATGGCCGCGAGCAGCACTGCCGCGCCTGCCCGGACGTCGAGGGCGCGCACCCGGGTGCCGTGCAACAGGGTCGGTCCGGAGACGATGGCGGAAGAGCCGGTACTGACGATCTCCGCGCCCATCTTGCGCAACTCGCTCACGTACAGCATGCGGTTGTCGAACACACGCTCGTGGATGATGGAGACGCCGGCGGCCTGCGTGAGAAGCGCGGCGAAGGGTGCGTGGAGGTCGGTCGCCAGGCCGGGATAGGGCAGAGCCTGGAAGCTCACAGCGCGGATGGGCGCCTCGGCGTGGACGCGCAACGCGCCTTCCGCCTCCTCTATGTGGGCGCCAGTAGCCCGCAGCTTGTGGATGAGCGCGTCCAGTACGCCGACCGGGGCATCGCGAATCACCACGTCTCCACCGGTCATGACCGCGGCGATAGCCCAGGTGCCGGTCTCGATGCGGTCGGGCATGACGCGGCCCGTGGTGCCGTGCAGCCGGTCGACGCCCTCGACTTCGAGCATCTGGCTGCCAATGCCGGTTATCCGGGCGCCCATGGCGTTGAGCAGGAGGGCGAGTTCCTGGACTTCGGGCTCGGTGGCGGCGTTGACGATGGTGGTGTGCCCGCGAGCGAGGGTCGCGGCCATCATGACGTTTTGCGTCCCAGAGACGGACGGGTAGTCCATGAAGACGCGGGCGCCGGTCAGTCCAGCGGCACCGGTACGCGCGACGAACCGTTCGCCCTCCCGCTCGACGACTGCGCCCATCGCTTCGAAACCTGAAAGGTGGACATCTATCGGACGCTGGCCGATGACGTCGCCACCGGGCGGCGCGGAGGCCGCGAATCCGTGACGCGCAAGGAGCGGACCCATGACCTGGAACGAGGCGCGGTTTTCGGAGATGAGCTCGGTGGGGGCTTCGAACACGTTGACGCCCGAGGCGTTCATCCGAAGCGAGCCGCCCGGGATACGCTCCACGACTACACCGAGGCTTACCAGCAGTTCGCTCAGGCTATCGACGTCGCTGATGTAGGGGACGTTGGTAAGGAAGACTTCCTCGTCGGTGAGGAGGGCGGCGCACATCGCGGCGAGGGCGTGGTTCTTGGCGCCGGAAATATCGACGGCGCCACGGAGCACCACACCGCCCTGTACCACATACTTCCCGCCGCGCAGACGCGTAGTCATCTCTTTCGCCAGTCTATGGCGTCCATTCCACTGGGGCGAACATTGTCTCCGGAGTCCGGCACGCACACGAAGCCCGCCGTACGGCGGGCTCGGTGATTCGCTCCGGGTGGGTGGGTCACACGCGGGGCGGACCCGGGCGGCGTCGGCGCTGCACGATGCGGAGTCGCATCAGCGAGCGCTGAAGCGCGGCAGCGGCACGGGCAACGTCGACATCGCCGGCCCGGCCTTCGCGGTAGAGGCGAAGCCGCTCCTCGGCGCGGGCACGGGCCGCCTCGGCGCGGGTGGCGTCGATCTCCTCGAAAGGCTCGGCGGCGTCGGCGAGCACGGTCACGCGGTCGTTGCGGACTTCGAGAAAGCCGCCGGTGACGGCGAAGGCGTCTTCCTGCCCGGCGCGACGCATGACGAGTTCGCCAGGGTCGAGCGTGGTCATGAGAGCGGCGTGGTGGGGGAGGATGGCCATCTGCCCCTCGCTGCCGGGGACAACGAGCACATCCACGCCCTGTTCGACGCGGACGACCCGCTCGGCGGTCACCAGTTCGACCGTGAGCGGCATGGTCTAGGCCTCCGCCAGCTGACGGCCCTTTTCGACCGCGCTTTCGATATTGCCAACCATGTAGAAGGCCTGCTCCGGGAGGCCGTCGTGCTGACCGTCGAGGATCTCCTTGAAGCCGCGGATGGTCTCGCGGATGGGGACATACTGGCCGGGGGTGCCGGTGAACTGCTCGGCCACGAACATCGGCTGGGTGAGGAAGCGCTGGATTTTCCGGGCGCGGGCCACGGTCAGCTTGTCATCGTCCGAAAGCTCGTCAATGCCGAGGATGGCGATGATGTCCTGGAGGTCCTTGTAGCGCTGGAGCACGGTCTGGACGCCGCGGGCGATTTCGTAGTGCTCCTGGCCAACGACGCGGGGTTCGAGGGCGCGGGAGAACGATGTGAGCGGGTCCATGGCGGGGAAGAGGGCCTGCTCGGCGAGGGCGCGCTCGAGGGCGACGACCGCGTCGAGGTGGCCGAAGGTGGTGGCCACGCCAGGGTCGGTGTAGTCGTCGGCGGGCACGTAGATGGCCTGGAAGGACGTAATCGAGCCCTTCTTGGTGGAGGTGATGCGTTCCTGGAGGTCGCCCATTTCTGTTGCGAGGGTGGGCTGGTAGCCCACGGCCGAGGGCATGCGGCCGAGGAGCGCCGAGACTTCCATGCCGGCGAGGGTGTAGCGATAGATGTTATCGACGAAGAAGAGAACGTCGCGGCCTTCTTCGTCGCGGAAGTACTCGGCCATCGTGAGGCCGGTAAGGGCGACGCGGAGGCGCACCCCGGGGGGCTCGTTCATCTGGCCGAAGACCATGGCCATCTTGGGGAGTACGCCCGATTCCCGCATTTCGTGCCAGAGGTCGTTGCCTTCGCGGGAGCGCTCGCCGACGCCGGCAAAGACGGAGAAGCCGCCGTGCTCGCGCGCGATGTTGGAGATGAGCTCCTGGATGACAACAGTCTTGCCGACGCCGGCACCGCCGTAGAGGCCGACCTTGCCGCCGCGGACGAGCGGGGCGATGAGGTCGATGACCTTGATGCCCGTTTCGAGGACCGACGGGGTGGTCTCCTGCTCCTCGAACGAGGGCGGAGTGCGATGGATGCCCCAGCGGGGCGCTTCCGTCGGGTCGGGAAGGTTGTCGATCGGCTTGCCGAGCACGTTGAACATGCGGCCGAGGGAAAGCTCACCGACGGGGACCGAGATGGCTTCGCCGGTGTCGACCGCGCGGGTGTTGCGGCGGAGGCCGTCGGTCGAGTCCATGGCAAGGCAGCGCACCCAGTTGTTGCCCAGGTGCTGCTGCACCTCGGTGACGAGGGCGCTGCCGTCGTCGCGGATGACGTTGACGGCGTTGTTGATTGCCGGGAGGTGTTCCGGCGGGAACTCGATGTCGAGCACGGTCCCGATGACCTGGACGACACGTCCCTCGTTGGTGGCAGTCATGACCATGGGAGAACCTCCGGGGTTTTCGCAGTGACCTGGGGCAGCGCGCCTGGGTGCGCGTTGCTCAACGTTTGGGTGTTCATGCCGCCATCCCAAGGATGGCGTGGAGCTCAACATCGCAGAGCGAGTCAAACTCGCGATCGGGATCCGGGAGCGCCAGCCCCCGGGTGTAGTCGGTCCGGACGGCCCAGACCGTCATGCCTGCGCGCTTCGCGGATTCGATGCCGGCCGGGGCGTCTTCGAAGGCCAGGCAGTGCGAGGGATCGACTCCCAGCCGCTCGGCGGCGAGCAGATAGATATCTGGCTCGGGCTTGCCGCGCTCGACATCGTTACCGGTCACCAGCAGCTCGAAGTGGCCGCGCAGACCGATGCGGGCGAGGCAGGCCTCGACCCAGGGCTCGATGGACGAGGAGGCAACCGCCATCCTCTGGCCCCCGGCCCGGAGCGAGCGTACGAGCTTGACGGCGCCGGGGAGCGGCTCGCTGCGGTCGCGGTAGCGCTCGAGGATGAGCTCGCTGTAGCGGGCCGAGTATTCCTCCCGGGGGCGGGAGAGGCCGTAGTCGCGCAGCATGTCGGCCCAACCGGTCTTGGTGCCCATGTAGGGCTTGTAGGCTTCGAGCGAGATGGAGCGGCCTTCTTCGCCGAGGAGCTCGTTGACCGCTTCGAAATGCAGCGGCTCGCCGTCCACGAGGACGCCGTCCATATCGAAGATGACTGCGGCGTAGGGAGCCAGGCTAACCCTCCAGCGCCGCGGCGCCGCCAACAATATCGAGCAGTTCCTTGGTGATCTGCTCCTGGCGGGCCTTGTTATAGGTGAGGGTGAGTTCGCGTGTGATGTCCTGCGCGTTGTCGGTCGCGTTCTTCATGGCGACCATCTGGGCCGACTGGAAGCTCGCGGCGTTCTGGAGGATCGCCTCGTAGATCTGCATCTCAATATAGCGCGGCAGGAGCCCGGCGAGGACGACGTCCGGGGAGGGCTCGAAGATGTAATCCGCGAACTGCGCCTCGTCCACGCCATCGACCGGCGCAGGGGGCTCGATCGGGAGAAGCTGACGGATAGCGGGCCGCTGGGTCGCCGTCGAGACGAACTCGGGGAAGCTGACATAGACGCGGTCGACCTTCCCGGCCAGGTAGTCGTCGATGATGAGGCGAGCGATTCCCAGGGTGTCGGCCTGGGACGGGTAGTCGCCGAGGTCGGTGAATTCCGCGGCCAGGTGGACGTGGGCGCGGACGAAGAAGTCGCGGCCCTTCTTGCCAACCGCCACGACCTGGACTGGCTCGTGCTGCATTGCCACGAACGTACCGGCGCTGCGGTTCATGTTGGCGTTGAGGCCGCCGCACAGGCCGCGGTCGGGGGTGATGTGGAGGACGGCGATGTTGTTCACCGGGCGGGAGACGAGGAGCGGGTGGCGGGCGGCGTCCTGGTCTTCGCCCGACTGGGAGGCGAGCCCGGCGAGGACGACGCGGAGCTTCTGGGCATACGGCCTGGACTGCTCGGCACGGTCCTGGGCGCGGCGCATCTTCGACGCTGCAACGAGTTGCAGCGCGTTGGTGATCTTCGCCGTGTTCTTGACGCTCTGGATGCGCCGCTTGAGCTGCCGGATGGTCGCCATTGCTGTCTCTCGTCCCCGGATTCACGGCTGCCGTTGGGTCAGCAGCCCGGGCTGGGCGGGCATCGCTGCCCGCCGCGGTCTCGTCAGGTCCTAGTAGGGGACCGTGTCCTTGAAGGTACCGATCACGGCCCGCAGGCGTTCCTGCAATTCGGGCGTCATCACCGGGTTGGCCTGGATTTCGGCGATGAGGTCTCGCTCGTTGCTGCCCAGGTACTTGCGGAGCTCGTTTTCGAAGGCGCGCACCTTGGTGACCGGCACGTCATCCAGGAGGCCACCGGTGAGGGCGTAGATGACGACGACTTCCTCAGCGAGGCTAAGGGGCTGGAACTGGTCCTGCTTCAGGACTTCGGTGGCGCGCTGGCCGCGTTCGAGCTGACGGCGGGTGGAGGCGTCGAGGTCGCTGGTACCAAACTGGGCGAAGGCGGCGAGTTCGCGGTACTGCGACATATCGCCCTTCAGGCCGCCGGAGACGGCCTTCATCGCCTTGGTCTGGGCTGAGGAGCCAACACGGCTGACCGAAAGGCCGGTGTTGATGGCCGGCCGGATGCCCGCGTTGAAGAGGTCGGACTCCAGGTAGATCTGGCCGTCGGTGATGGAGATGACGTTCGTCGGGATGTAGGCGGACACGTCGCCCGCCTGCGTCTCGATGATTGGGAGGGCGGTGAGGGAACCGCCGGCTTCGAGACGGGCGGCCCGTTCGAGCAGACGGCTGTGGAGGTAGAACACGTCGCCCGGATAGGCTTCGCGCCCTGGAGGCCGGCGCAGAAGGAGCGAGATCTGGCGGTAGGCCCAGGCGTGCTTGCTCAGGTCGTCGTAGACGATGAGGGCATCGCGGCCGCTTTCCATGATCTCTTCGCCCATGGTGCAGCCCGTATAAGGCGCCAGGTACTGGAGTGCCGCCGATTCGGAGGCATTGGCGGCAACGACGATGGTGTGGTCCATCGCGCCAGCTTCTTCGAGGATGCCCACGACCTGGGCGACCTTGGCGGCCTTCTGGCCGATGGCGACGTAGATGCAGACCAGGTCGCCACCCTTCTGGTTGATGATGGTGTCGAGGGCGATGGCGGTCTTGCCGGTGGAGCGGTCGCCGATGATGAGCTCGCGCTGGCCGCGGCCGATGGGGAACATCGCGTCGATGGACTTGATGCCCGTCTGAACGGGCTGGTTCACACTCTTGCGGAGCGTCACGCCAGGTGCGATGCGCTCGATGGGCCGCGTGCGGTCCGTGCGGATGGGGCCCTTCCCATCGATAGGGTTCCCGAGGGCATCGACGACGCGCCCGATGAGGGCATCGCCGACGGGGACCTCGATGATGCGCCCGGTGGAGCGGACCTCGTCGCCTTCCTTGATGTCGGCGTATTCACCGAGCACCACGGCGCTGACGGATTCCTCTTCGAGGTTAAGGGCGATGCCCATGGTGCCGTTGGCGAACTCCAGGAGCTCCGAGTACATCGCACCCGAAAGCCCGTGGATGCGGGCCACGCCGTCACCAGCCTCGATCACCGAGCCGACATCGGTCGCGGTGACCGTGCTCCCGAAGCTCTCGATCTGCTCGCGCAGGATCGAGGCGATCTCTTCAGCACGTACTGCCATTGCGGCTTACCTCTTCTTCAACTCGTCCGAACACCCGCGTTAGCGGGCACCCTCCAGTTCGCGCCGTAGCCGCTTGAGCCGGGTCCGAACGCTTCCATCTACCAGCTTGTCGCCGACGCGCACAACGACGCCGCCGACGATGCCGGGGTCGACAGTGCCGATTGCGCGGACCTGCTTCCCCAGCGAAGTGCCGAGTTGCTGCGCGATGGCGTCGAGCTGGGCTGGCGCCAACTCAACAGCCGTCGTCACTTCGGCGTGAGCAATGCCCTCGTGGTCATCGGCCAGGCGCCCGAACGCCTCGGCAACCGCTCGAGCCTCACCGGAGCGGGCCTTGGAGACCAGCAGCTTCGCGAGGTTGAGCGTCAGTGGACTGACGTCCAGGCTGCGTTCGACCATGGCAAGCCGCTGTTCCACCGGCACGCGCGTGTCGGAGAGGATTGGTGCGAGGCCGGATTCCGCAAGCACGGTCGCGACGTCGTTCAGTTCCTCCCGCCATGCGGCGATGGCGCCGGCGTCGCGGGCGATGCCGAAAGCTGCCTGTGCGTACCTTCTGGCCGCCGGGAGATCTGCCATCGCCTAATTCCCACTGAAGTTCGACTCGGCGAGCGTCTCATCGATGATTCGCTGGTGCGCCTGCCGGTCGAGGGACTGGTTGATGACTTTCTCGGCAGCCGAGACGGTGATGCCGGCGAACTCCGCGCGAAGCACGGCGATGGCCTGGTCGCGTTCGAGCTGGATCTCGGTCCGAGCCCGTTCAAGAGCGGCCTCCCGGTCTTTGCCGGCCTGTTCCCGGGCATCGGCCTGGATGCGCGTGGCGATGTTCTGGGCATTCGCCACGATCTCCTGGCCGTCCTTGCGGGCGGCGTCGAGTTGCACCTGGATGTTGGCCTGGGCCGAGGCAGCCTCGGCGCGTGCGATTTCCGCGGCGTTGAGGCCTTCGGCGATCTTCTGCTTTCGCTCGTCCAGCATCTTCAGGATCGGCTTGTAGAGCGTCAGCCGAAGAATGACGAGCAGCACGAAGAAGTTCGCCACCTGCGCGATGAGCTGCGGCAGGTTAAGGCCGAGCGCTTCGACTGCTTTGTCCATGCGGGAACCTCAGTTCCGGCTGCTGCCGAGACTAGATGACGAAGGCGATGATGAGGGCGGAAAGGAGCGCGTAGATGCCGATAGCTTCGGCGAACGCGACGCCCAGGATCATGTTGGTCTGGATGGCGGCGCGGGCCTCGGGATTGCGGCCGAGCGCTTCCATGGCCTTACCAACCAGGTTGCCGATTGCGAGCGCCGGGCCCAGGCCACCGACCGCCATCGCGATGGCGGCACCGATTGCCTTGGCGGCGTCTGTCTCCAGGACGACCAGGAACGGCAGAGCACTCAAAAGGTCCATGTCTGACTTGCCTCCGTTGCACCTCTCCGGGTGCGTTTCAGATTCCGATTATTGCGAACAGGCCCTAGTGAGCCTGGACTGCCCCAGTTTCGGGATGCGCGGGGTGAGCGTCGGCCTCACCGCCTTCGTGCCCATCGTGGTGCTCGTCTTCGCCGTGGTGCTCAACCGCACTGACCGCGAAGACGAGCGTCAGCATCGCGAACACCGCCGCCTGGATGAAGCCTACGAAGAGCTCCAGCCCATAGATGATGTCCACGAACAGGAACGGCATCAGGAACGTCAGCATGAGGATCAGGACCTCGCCCGCGAATATGTTCCCAAAGAGACGGAAGGCGAAGCTGATGACCCGGATGAACTCTGAGAGGAGTTCGAGGATGCCGACAAACGACATGATGCCGTCGGTGTTGAAGAACTTTTTCAGGTAGCCAAACCCGAGTGCCTGGAAGCCCCAGAACTCGATGCAGAGGAAGGCGACGATGCCGAGGGCGAGCGTGTTGTTCACATCGCTGAAGGCGCTACGGAAGAGCGGGATGACGAGCCCGAGCTTCTCGCCGGGGAAGTCGATGTACTCGACATCTCCGCCAAGGGTTGCGCTGGGAATGGCGTGGTGGCCCGAGTCTTCGGCGGAGGCCTCGCCATCGCCGTGGGCTTCCACGAGATGGATCTTGGGGGCCTTTGGATCAGCCTCCAGGGCGGCGAGGGCCGCGCGGACGTCAGCCTCGGTGGGGGCCGCCTCGTGGTCCGCGGGGCCTTCGTAATCCGTGAACTCTTCGGCGAGGAAGATGATGTAGCGGTCCGTGGCAACACCGGCGGAGTCGCCGGCGAGGATTTCGAACTTGACCGCCTTCGCGCCACTCTTGGCGACGGTCATGCCGGCAGTGTTCTCCATGAACCAGGCTGCGTGGTGCTCGCGCTCTTCGTAGACCTTGTTGTCGTGGGCGTGTTCGTAGATTTCCTCAAACACGTGGTGGTTCACGTCCTCGGTCTTGCCGAAGGCGTTGAAGAACGGCATCAGGCCGAACCAGTTGTTGACAATGACGTAGATGAAGATGGTGGCGACGACCATGAAGAAACGGCGGCCGTTCTTTTCGCCGGCGATTTCTTCGACCTGGCCGACGAGGAACGCGACAACTGCCTCGACAAAGTTCTGGATGCCCGATGGGATGAGCTTCATCGAACGGGTGGCCATGAGCGAAATGAGGATAATCAGGGCCATGACGACCCAGGAGGTGATGAGCGAGTTGGTGAGGTTGAGGGGCCCGACCGTGGTGATCACTTCCGCGGGAACGATAATTTCCGGCTGCGGGCCACGGGCAACGAGCAGGCCAATGGCGAGCCAGCCAATCACGACAGCGGCGATACCAGCGATCTTCAGGAGCTTCAAATCAACCCTGCTCTGAATCGTTATCCCCGAGCCAGCGCATGAACGGCGACAGCATTCGGTAGCCGCCGACCGCAGCCACGGCCAATCCGAGGGCGATCCCAATCAGTGTGAATACGGGCTCGAGGCCGGTCTTCCCATCGACCCAGTGGCCGATGAGCACTCCCAGGATGATTGTGGTGGCAAAGAACCACCCCGCACCCAGCAGTGAGGCAGTCGGAACCATCCAGCTGCCCACACACGCCTCCCAGGCGCCCGGACTCCAGACCCCGGGCATCATAGGCGGATTGTGAAGCAATGCGCAAGCAGATCCGGGCCCCTAACGTCCCTGGTTTGTGAATCTACGGCCCACCGTCAGGGGCGTTTGCGCTGGTCGAAATCATCGAGATCGAGTCCCTCGATGAAGTCCTTGAAAGCGCCCAGGCGTTCGAGCTCGGCGGGGTCCACCGGGCGGCTTTCGATCGAAGCCGAGGACGCGCTGCCGGGCTGCCCTTCCTCATCGAGAACCACACCTGCACGGTCGAGGACGTCTTCGGCGGCGAAGATCGGGGCGTCGACGCGGACAGCGAGGGCGATGGCGTCGGAGGGGCGGCTGTCGATCTCCAGGGTCTCGCCGTTCACATCGAGGACGATGCGGGCGAAGAAGGTGTCGTTCGAGAGATCGTTCACGAGGATGTAGACGACGCGTCCGCCGAGTTGCTCGATGAGGTTGCGGAGGAGGTCATGGGTGAGGGGCCGGGCGACGGAAACATCCTGGAGGCGCACGGCGATGGCATCGGCCTCGGCCGGCCCGATCCAGATGGGCAGGTACCGGTCGGCATCCTTTTCGCGGAGGATGACGACACGCTGGTAGTTCATAAGGCTGAGCCTGATGCTTTCGATGCTCAGCTCTTTCACGGATTGACCCCTCCGGGCCCACTGGGCCTGCCTCGATGATAGGTTCGCCCGGATCGGCCAGTCAACGAGAGCATCAGCCCACGGGCCTGCGGGGGGCGCCGGAGTTGTCGCCTGGCTCGCGCAGGTTGGCGACTGCCACCACACCGGCGAGCCCCGCCACCATGGCCATGACAGGGGCCACGCCGATGAAGTCGGCGAGGGCTCCGGCAACCAGGACGGGCACCGAGGATGCAATGGCGGAAAGAGCTGCCTGGGTGGCACCGACGCGGCCCCGGAGGTGGAGCGGGACGCGGTCATCCATGACGGTGTTGCCCGCGACCGAGACGACGGCGTAGGAAAACCCGAGCGGGAACGTGATGACCATTGCCATCACGCCGCCCGCGTCGAAGTTGCCAATGTCCACAGAGTTAAGCCAGGAAAACGCACCGAATCCACCGAGGAAGTCCGCCTCTTCGTTGACGAAGGCGAGAAGCGCCAGGCACGCGACGAAGATGGTGAAGCCGGTAGTACTCAGGAATCCGTGGGGTACACGCCGGGCAAGGAACCCCGCGACGCGCAATCCGACGATCACACCGGCGGCGGCCGGGGTCAGGATGAGGGCGCCGATCTCGACGGGTAGTCCGAGCACATCGTCGATGTACTTGGGAACCAGGCCACCGAGGATGATGAGGGTGGAGGCGATGAGCGTGAGTTCGATCACGGCGTGCGTCACCATCCGGTCCGCCTTGATCGCGCGCCAGCCGACGAGCCACCAGCGGCCGGCCGGTTCGCCACCGATATCAACTCGGCCCCGCGCGTGGATCCGCCCAATGAAGAGCGCCTGGAACGCCGCGATGAAGAACAGGCCCGCACAGATCAGGAAGAGCGCGTCCCGGCTGTCGAACACGCGGAGGACGATCGGTGTGAGGACTCCGAGCCCGATGAGCTGAGCGGCGCCGCCCACCGCCTGGCTAATGGCGTTCGCCCGGGCCAGCTCCGAGCGTTCGACAATCGCCGGCATGATTGCTCCCTCGGCCGAGCTGGAGAACTGCGTCGCGGTGGCAAGGAGGATCGCGACGATGTAGTAGGACGCGACACCGCTCGCGTTCAGGACGAAGTAGACGCAGAAGGCCGCCCTGGCCATATCACCGAGGAAGACCAGGGCACGCTTGGGGAAGACATCGGCTGCCGTACCGGCGACGATGCCCGCGACCGTAGACGGGACCACCAGCGCCAGGACCAGGAGCGAGCTGAGAAACGCCTTGCCGGTTTCTTCGTTGATCAGCAGGACGAGGGCGAAATTGAGTCCGTATTGAGCGACGCGCGAGAAGAAGCGCGTAAAGCTGAGCATCCGGAACGGGCGCTGCTGGAGCAGCGGCAGCGACACCTGGATGGGGGCGTCAGTCATCGCGGCCGACGAGTGACTTCATGCGCGACTCGAAGCGGCGGCGCTCGACCATCACCCGCCGGTGGCACGTCAGGCACTCGATCCCGATGTCCGCTCCGGTGCGGTAGACCTTCCACTCCCAGCCGCCGCAGGGGTGCTGGCGCCGCATGCGGTAGACCTCGCCGGCATGGATCTCAGCGATCATGCGTGGGCCGCGGCCGCGGCCTTGAGCTGGTCGCGAAGGAGCCGGGCCGCCTCAGCGGCAGCTTCAGCGAAGCCGGGGCCCTCGGTGGCGTACATGACACCGCGCGAGGCGTTGACCACCATCTTGCCGGGCAGGTAACCGGCAGCCGCGACAACCTCCTCGGGTCTGCCGCCCTGGGTGCCCACACCGGGGATAAGGAGGGGCGTTTCGGGCACCAGCGCGCGGACCGTGCGAAGTTCGTTCGGGGCGGTCGCGCCGACAACCAGCCCGACGTTTGGCGACCAGGCCGAGGCAGTAAGGGCAACCTCCTCGAAGAGCATGCGGCCATTGGCGAGGCGCTGCTCCTGGAACTCCCGCGAGCCGGGATTCGAGGTGCGGCAAAGAACGAAGACCCCACGGCCCTCGTAGGCGAGGAAAGGCTCGACGGTGTCACGGCCCTGGTATCCGCTCACGGTGACGGCGCCGAAGCCCCACTGTTCGAACATGGCGCGGGCGTAGGCCTCGGCGGTGTTACCGATATCGCCGCGCTTAACGTCGCCGATGACCGGGATGCCCGGGGGGATGGCGGCGAGGGTGGCTTCGAGCGCGCGAAGCCCGGGGAGCCCGAACTGCTCATAGAACGCGATGTTCGGTTTGTAGCAGGCGGCGTAGGGGGTGGTCGCCTCGATGATGGCCCGGTTGAAGGCGGCGACGTCTTCGATGCGGCGCTTGCGGAAGTCGGGGTCGAGGCCTACGCAGACGAGGGAGTCAATTTCGCTGCTTCGCCGGGCGAGCTGTTCGAAGAACCTCATTGCCGTGCCTCCATCGTTGCGGGCTCGAAGCTGAGCTGCCGCATTATCGCCCGGAACTGCTCGCGGTCGCCGGACACAATCAGATCGAGTTCCCCCTCCTGGTCCGAAGGGCCGCGGAGGCCGCCTTCGTCGAGCAACTGGACCGCGCGGCGAGCAACTGCTTCGCTGGTGTCGACGATAGAAAGATTCGGGAATTCAGCATGGATGTCGTCCTGGAGGAAGGCGTAATGCGTACAACCCAGGACCACTGTGTCGGCTCCGGCCTGGACCTCGGGGCCGAGGAGACCGCGCAGGGCTTCCCGGGAGCGCGGAGTGCCCGCCTGGCCCGACTCGACCAGCTCGGCAAGGCCGCTCCCCGGAATCGTCGTGATGCGCGTGCCGCGCCCGAAGTCATCGACGACGCGGGCAAAGAGCTCGCCATCGAGTGTGCCAGGGGTGGCGAGGATGGCGACGCGGCCGGCCCTGGAGCGGGAGGCGGCAGGCTTCACGCCGGGGACCATGCCCACGAACGGGACGGGAAAGGCTTCGCGAAGGTCCGGCAAGGCGGCGGCCGAGGCGGTGTTGCAGGCGACCACGACGAGCTTCACATCTGATTGGACGAGGCGCTGGACGATGGCGAATGAGCGCTTTCGCACCTCGGGCGCGGGCCGCGGGCCGTAGGGAAAGTAAGCCGTATCGGCAAAGTAGATGACGCGCTCGGTGGGGGCGAGCTGCCGGAAAGCCTTCAGGACGCTCAAGCCGCCCACACCAGAGTCGAACATCCCAACCGGCCGACGGTCCATCGAGGGAAAAGAATAGCACGGAGTGCCTGAACGGCCCGGGTGGGGCATTCTGCGGGGATGGTTTCTCGCATCGAGGTCGCGGCCATCCCGGCCGAGGCGTTATTGATCCGGGCGGATTGCTACGTCGTCATCGACTGCCTGCGCGCGACGACCACCATCGCGACGCTCTTCGCCCGGGGGCTCACCGACCTGGTGGTAACTGATGACCTCGAACAGGCGCGCATCCGTGGCGGGGCGGAGGGCCGGGTGCTCTTCGGCGAGGTCGGCGCTCTCCCTCCGGAAGATTTCGATTATGGCAACTCGCCGGTGGAGGCGGCCGGGCTCAACCTGGCCGGGGCGCGCGGACTGCTCTACACCACGAACGGGACGAGCGCGCTCTGCGCGCTGGCGGGGCGGGGCATGGTGGTGGCCGGGGCACTCGCGAACCTGGATGTGGTGACCGGCTTCTGCCAGCCATTCGAGACCGTCGCGCTGGTGTGCGCGGGAGAAGCCCGGGGTACGCGATTCGGGCTCGACGATTTCGCCGCGGCGGCGGAGGTGGTCCATGGGCTGCTGGCACGAAACCCGGGAGCGGCTCTCGGCGACCTGGCGCTGCTGGCATCGCAGACGGGCGAACTGGACCGGCTCATCTCCGAGTCGAAACACGCCGGGGTGATGCGCCAGCTGGGCCTCGGGGCCGACCTGGACTTTGCCCTCCAGCGGAATAGCTCGCTGGCGGTACCGGCCGTGACGGCGCACGGGCAGGGTTGGGCGCTGCTCGAAGACCGGCGGTAGGTCAGCGCACCTCGCGCCAGCGGCGGCGCAGGTCCTCGAGCAAGCGCGGGTCCGGCTCGCGGCCGGCGTAGCGGGCCTCCTCGAAAGCGGCTGTTATGTCGTCTGTCACGTTGGTGGCGAACGTCGCGTGCAACTCAGGAAGGTACTCGCGGGGGGTGGCGCCCTCTCCGCGCGGATGGCCTTCGCTTTCGGCCCGGTGCAACACCTCGACGTAAAGGCGAGCGGCCTCCGAACCGCCGGGATCGAGGTGGCCACCGCGGCGGCCCGGAATGAGAGACCGCAGCCATCCCCGGAGGTCGTCGCGGAAGTCGCCTGCGACGCCCGTCGCGGTCGCATCGGCGAGGCGGGCAGCCTGGCGCTTCCTGAGTCGGACGAACACGACGACGAGGCCGCTGATCAATGCGGTCATGGCCAGCAGTGCGAGCACGCGCAGCAGGTACATGCTCGCGCGGCTGACCGGGGACTGCTCTTCGGGCTCTCCGGACGCGGCCTCTCCAGTGCGCTGGACAAGGTTTTCCGAGAGCCCTTCAAAGGGGTTGTTGCTGCCCATGATCAGCTGGAAGAACTTCGTGAGGGCCCAGGCGATCGGCATGAGGATGATGGTCAGGATGACTTCGACCACCTTGCCAACGATGGGTCCGACAATCGGGCCGACGATGGGCGCCACCACTGTGAATATGACGAGGCCCAGGGCAGACACCGCGACGGTGGCCACAAGCAGAACACCGGCGGTCCCTCCCGCCCGTGCCTCGCCAAAGGTGGTGCCGCTCAGCGAGAGCTGGGACGCAGCCAGGGCGACGATGGCGAACGTAAAGAACGCTGCGCCCGCGCGCCCCACCTCACCGGAGCGATCCGAGGCGGCGCCGAAGATGATGATCAGCGTCCCGAGCGCAAACGGAATGGCCGCGGACTTCGGGATCGACTCCATCTCGACTTCGTCGGCAGCGCGATAGGACGCGCGGGCCCAGGCAGCGCCCAGGAGCAACGCCGCCATGATGCCGCGGCCGCCGCGCTCGAGGGCATCGGTGGCGTCATCGAGGAAGTCACCGATCCAGCCGAAGTTCCAAATGGCGACGTCGCCGGCAATCTCGACGCGGATGACCAGGTAGATGAGCGCGAGGCCGCCATAGGCGGTCAACAGGTAGGCTCGGCGCGGGGCCAGGTCGAAGCCACTGAGCAAGCGCGGCAACCAGAACCCGGCCGCTACCACGAGGACGAACCCCCACCAGCCGACCGCCTGCGGGGCATCGCCGGTGTACGCATTGGCGAACAGCTCAGCGAGCGCCGCGAAGAGGAAGGCATCGGCGAGGAGGGAGGCAACGACCGCGATGGCAGCGATCACCGCAGCACCTCGGCTCGCTGGAACACGCCGCCGACCTCGCGCATGGCGATGCCCGGGGGGACCGACTCGCGGACGCGGCCGGACGTCGCGATGACAAAGACGTGGTGGCCTTCGTCGTGGAGGCGTGCGAGCACCCCGGCGAGGGGAGGCGGCATGAGTGAGCACACGACCACGAGGGTGGAGCCCTGGGGGAGCTTGCCGCTTTCGCGCTGGATGGCGCCCGCCAGGTCGCCCATGGTGAGCGGCTGGATGACGGCGAGCGCCTCGAGGAGGCGGGAGACCTGGTCGCGCGAGCGAGACGGGGGCAGGCGCATGGGGCGGTCGGCGTCCGGGAAGGCGCCGTTCGCGAGCAAGCCGACGGCGTAGCGCGCTCCCGCAGCCCAAACACAAAGCGACGCGCTGACCGAGACGATCCGTTCGAGCTCGTCGCGGAGGTAGCCTTCCCAGGCGTGTTCCATGGTGTCGATGTTCACGAGCAGGTAGAGCTGTTGGGTGGCGGAGGGCTCGTAGACGCGGGAGCGGAGGTCGCCGGAGCGGGCGGTGGCCTTCCAATCGATGCGGCGGAGGGGGTCGCCGGGGCGGTACTCGCGCAGGCCGGCGATGCGGAGGGGGTCTTCGAAGACGCGGTTGCCGCCCTTGCGCTCGCCGAAGGGGCGCTCGGAAGGCAGACCCATGTCCTCCATCGAGAAGACGCGCGGGAAGACGACCAGGTGTTCGCGTTCGTCGTCTTCGATGGAGCGCGGGTAAGCGCCGAGGAGGTCGCCGGAACGGATGATGGCGGTCCCGACCTGGTGATAGCCGCGTTCGTCGGGGGCCAGCGTGAAGGTCCAGTCGTGGCGCTGGTACCAGCCGAGGGCCCCGCGGCGGACGAGCCACTTCTGGCCGGGCACCGCGGCGGCAGCGAGGTGTTCGCCATCCACTACGAGGTGCTCGGAGAGGCCAAGGCGCCATTCGTACCACGGCAGCGGCAGGGGTTTGCGGTTGGTGAGTTCGACGTTGAGCGGGACCTTTTCGCCGATGAAGACGCGCGTCTCGGCCGGCGTGCGGCGAAGCGTGACCCGGTCGAACAGGTGGCGGCTCCAATATCTGCCGACCCACCCGAGGACGATGATGACGAGCCCGACGGAGGCGATGGCGGGCTGCGAGGCGGCAAAGCCAGCGACGAAGAGCACGCCGCCCACGACCAGCGAAAGGTCGCGAAACGGCATCTCAGGCTCCGATCGGGACTGGCACGCGCTGGAGGACCTCGGCCAGCAGCTCGTCTGTGCCCCGGCCCCGGAGGCGGGCCTGGGTGGAGAGGATGAGCCGGTGGGGCAGCACGTACGGCGCCATGGTCTTCACGTCGTCGGGGAGGACGTAGTCGCGGCCGCTGATGGCGGCAAGGGCCCGCGCGGTGCGAAAGAGTGCGAGGCTTCCGCGCGGGCTGGCCCCCAGCTCGAACGCCGGGTCGGTGCGGGTGGCCTGGACGATCTGGACGGCGTAGCGGCGCACGGCCGGTTCGACGTGGAGGTGGCGCAACGCCGCCGCGAGGCGCACGAGCTCGGCGCCATCGATGGCCGGCTCGAGCGACTCCAGCGGGTTGACGGTTTCGAAGCGCCGGAGGATTTCGTCTTCGTCGTCCTCGCCGGGGTAGCCAAGCTTCAGTCGGACCAGGAAGCGGTCGAGCTGCGCCTCGGGGAGGGGGAAGGTACCTTCGAGTTCCACCGGATTCTGGGTGGCCATCACCAGGAAGGGGCTGGGGAGGCGGGTGGTGACTCCTTCCACGGTGATCTGGTGCTCCTCCATGGCCTCGAGCAGCGCCGCCTGGGTGCGCGGAGTCGCGCGGTTGATTTCGTCGGCAAGCACGACCTGGGCAATAAGCGGTCCTTCGCGGAAGACGAACTCGCCGAGTTTCTGGTTGTAATAGTTGATGCCCGTGATGTCGGATGGCATCAGGTCCGGCGTGAACTGGATGCGCCGGAAGGAGCAGTTCACCGAGCGGGCGATGGCCTTGGCCATGGTGGTCTTGCCAAGGCCGGGCACGTCTTCGAGCAAGATGTGGCCTTCACAGAGAAGGGCGACGAGCGCGAGGCGGACCACGTCGGCTTTGCCGACGATGACGCGCTCAATGCTCGCCTGGAGGCGCTCGGCGGTCGCCTTAATGAGGGCGACATCTTCGGGCGAGAGACGATCCGGGTGTTCGACTGTGGTCACGGCGGGGATGGTACCGGTCGCGAAGCCGCGATGCGAACTGTGGTGAAGCTGGCGGGGCCCGTACACTCGCGCCCATGACATCGGTGCGGCACATCCGGCTCGCCTACAACAGCGCCTACCTTGTGGAAGCCGGGGGCGAGCGGGTGCTCATCGACACAGGCCCGGACTACCGTGGTGCGAAGGACGTGCTTGCCACAGCGGTGGCCGGTTCACCGCCGGCACTCGTGGTGGCGACCCACGGCCACCTGGACCATGCCGGGCTCGGGCACTGGTGGCAAGAGCAGGGGATCCCGGTCGCCCTGCACGAGGAAGACCTGCACTACTCCACCGGGCACCAGCTCGACGACGACGAACTGCGGGCGCTGGAAGGGTTCGTACGCGGGAGCGGCGCCCCCGGGGAAGTTGAGGTAGAGGCGCTGGCGGGGCTGGCGGCACGCCGGGCGTGGGCGCGCCAGGCCGTGGAGACACGCGACTACCGGCCCGCGGGGCGGGATGCCCACTGGCCCACGGGGCTCCGGTATGAGCCATTCGAGCCCCGGCGCGTCCTCGTCGAAGACGTGACCGAAGTGGCGCCGGGCGTCCGGGCGATGGCCGCACCGGGACACACACCGGGCAACCTGGTGGTGTTCTTGGAAGCGGAAGGGTGGCTGTTTTCCGGTGACCAGCTGCTCCCGGAAATAGCGCCCACGCCGGCGATCCAGCGTTTTCAGTCTGCGCCCGGAGCACCCTGGCGGTTCCGCAGCCTTCCGCGGTTCCTCGATTCGTTGCGCCGAATTCGGGGGCTGGACGCGACCCGGTGCTACCCGGGGCACGGCGACCCGTTCGAAGACGTTGCCGCGACCATAGATGCGAACCTCACCCAGGCGGAGCAGCGGACCGCGCGGGTGCTCGAAGCACTGCGCGAGAACAGCGGCGCGACGCTCTATGCGCTGGCCGAGGGACTGTACCCGCGGGCGCTGCGGAAACGGTTCTGGCAGATCATCGCCACCGTACAGGGCCACCTGGATGTGCTGGAGGAAGAGGGCCTGGCGACCACCGCGGAGGGCCGCTGGGGAGCGCGTTAGGCTGCCTGCAGGACCGAGGAGACGTCATCGGGCACGAGGCGGCGAGGGTCCACCCAGACCACGAGACCGTTGTCGCGCCGGACCACGCCATTGAGGTAGCCAAGGCCCCGACGGTCACCTGGGGGCGCCACCTGCTGGAAGTCCTCGCGCTGCACGGTGAGCACCTCCTCCACCGCATCGACGAGGAGCGCGACTGGCCCCTCGGCGGCATCGACGAGGATGAGCCGGCTGTCTCGTCCATCGGGAGGACGGGGCACGCCGAACTTCCAGTGCAGGTCGAACACGGGCACGACGCGTTTGCGGACATCGGCGAGGCCGAGGACGCCGCCCTGGGCGCCGGCCACGGGAGTGATGGCGATCAAGGGCAGGATTTCGTCGACGGCCTCGATATCGAGGCCGTAGTGGGTGTCACCAACACGAAAGAGGACGAGCTGGCGGGGAGTTCTCAACAGAGCCAGATCCGACACAGCGCACACCTCGTGAGACCGGGAGTGCTGTGATCATCGGCGAAGTTCTGACGCTCTGGAGCGGGTGAGGGTGAGTTTGATACCATCGAACCGTGGCATTTACCGAAGCTGCGGCGATGCGGCTGGAAACGATCGGGTTTCGATCAACCGCTCCGCGGAGGGCGGTGCTCCAGGCGATCGAACGGGCCCCCGGGCCGTTCACGGTGGAGGACCTGCTGGGCGAGCTGCCGGGCGTGGGCCGGGCGACGGTCTTCCGGACAATCAAACTGCTGCAGGAGCTCGATCTGCTCTGCCGGGTGCCGCTGGAAGACGGAAGCGTGCGGTATCAACTCTCGGAGGGGACGCACCACCACCACCTGGTGTGCCGCGCGTGCGGACGGTTCACGGAATTTGCCGACCTGGAGCTGGACACCCGGATCCAGGAACAGGCGGCGCAGCACGGGTTTCACCTGCAGGGCCACAGCCTGGAGCTCTACGGCCTGTGTCCGGAGTGCGGGACGGCCGGGGTCGCCTAGGCCGGGCGAGGCGTGTTCTACTGGGATTTGCGCCGGGGTGGCGGAATGGCAGACGCAGCCGGCTTAAACCCGGCGGCCGCAAGGCATGTGGGTTCGAATCCCGCCCCCGGCACCAGCGGGAAGAACAGAGCAGGTACGGGAGGGCTGGCGCCGGGTGCGGCGGCGCGGGCGGGCGCGCATCCACCACCCAGTCTCTGAGGCCGGCGGGTCGAGCACCTGTCCTGGGATAGGCGCCGAGCCCTCGGGCGGGACTCTACCAGCGCAAGGGCCCGGGGCGGCGTTCTTATGACGACGCGGTCCGTGAACTTTTCGCGCGTCAGCTCACGCGCTGTTCGGTTTCGTAGGGCGTGGCCCATTTCACCACCTGCCGGAAGCGGTCGAACGTCGGACCATAGCGGCGAACGTTGGTGCCACGGTGGATGCCCTGGTGTTCGCAGGCCGAGCCCACCGAGCAGTTCGAGCAGCAGTACTTTCGGCCGGCCATGAGGAACGGCTCACCGGTGTAGACGAAATGGCAGCGGACGCAGCGTTGCGGGGATTCGGTGCTCATTGGGCACTCCACGAGATGTGCGATCGGGGACGACGCTATTGTGGCGCCGGCGCGGGTCTCACGAAAGCGGGGTCGCGGAAGGGTGCGCGGTCGGGCATGCTGTTGGGCATGGTCCACATCAACCGCGTCTACACCCGCACCGGCGATGCCGGGATGACCGCGCTCGGCGGGGGCCAAAGGGTCCCCAAGGACAGCCTCCGCATCGAAGCCTATGGCACGGTCGACGAGCTCAACAGCGTGATTGGCGTGGCGGTCGCGTCGGGCCTCGATGCCTCGATGCGGGAGCGGTTCCACATCATCCAGCAAGTCTTGTTCAACCTCGGTTCGGACCTCTGCATCCTGGAAGAGGACAAGAAGCGGCTGATGGTCCCCAAGATAGAGCCGCGGCATGTGGAGCAGCTCGAAGTGTGGATCGATGAGTGGAACGACACGCTGGAGCCGCTGAAGAGCTTCATCCTCCCGGGGGGTGACCTCGCCGCGGCGCAGCTCCATGTCGCGCGGACGGTGTGCCGGCGGGTGGAGCGGCTGGTGAACTCGCTGGCGCGGGAGGAAGAAGTGGGTGACCACGTCATCCCCTACCTGAACCGGCTGTCGGACTTCCTCTTTGTGGCGTCACGTCACCAGGCGCGGCTGAGTGGGGCGGGCGACGTGCTCTGGGACAGCCGGGCGTACTGACGCTGCCGGTGGCATACTCGCGGCCTCTTCACGATCGGAGGCGAGCATGGGCAGGTTCGAAGGCAAGGTCGGGTTTGTTACCGGGGGCGGCACAGGGATCGGTCTCGCCTGCGCGCGGGCGATCGTCGATGGCGGCGGTCAGGTGGTGCTCGCCGGGCGGCGTACGAACATCATCGAAGCTTCGGCAGCAGAGCTGGGGAAGGCCGCATCCTTCGTGCAATGCGACGTCGCCTCCGATGAGTCGGTTGGAGCGGCCTTCGCGACGGTCAAAGAGCGCTATGGGGCATTACACCTGGCGGTGAACGCAGCCGGCACAGGGGCGGTAGGCGGAGTGCTGAACAGCACGCAGGCTGAATGGAACCGGGTGATGGAGACAACGCTGAACGGCGTCTTCCGAACGATGCAGCACAAGGCGAAGCTGCTGAAGGCCTCGGGCGGCGGAAGCATCGTCAACATCAGCTCGATCGCGGGCACCCACACGCACCACTGGATGACGGCCTATTGCGTAGCGAAGGCGGGACTGAACATGCTGACCCGCTGCGCGGCGGACGACCTCGGCGAACACGGAATCCGCGTGAACGCGGTGGCGCCGGGGCTGGTGCCCACTGACCTGGCGAGCGGGCTGGCCGGCAACCCGGAAACGGTGGATGAGTACCTCCGGCGGATGCCCGTGCGGCGCCTGGGGACGACGGAGGACATCGCCAACGCGGTAGCGTTCCTGCTGAGCGAGGAGTCCGCGTGGATCACGGGCGTGGTGCTGGCGGATGACGGGGGGCACCATCTTCGCCAGGGGCCGGACCTGCTACCGCAGTTCCGGAAGTTCCTCCCGGCGGAACTCTAGACGGTCACCGAGGCCGGCGTTTCGGCCCAGACGGTCAGGTCATCGATCTTGGCGAAGGCATAGGGCATGAATGCCGCGGGATCGACGGTCGCGGCGACACGCGCCGTGGTGTACAGATCTCCCTCGCTGAGCGTGACGCCGGTGATGGACAGCACGGGGATATCAATCAGGGGGTCATGGCAGGACTCGCGGAAAGTGAGCGTGCCGGTGCCGCGAACGCTACGGCGGATGGTGCTTCGGTGGGTCACTTCGATGAGCTCCGGGGCGTGAGCGAAGCCCAGGCCATCGGCGGAAGGCAGGAATTTGAAGTAATAGTTCCCGCTTTCTCGTTCGGCATTGGCTTCACGGAATCCATCTTCGAACTGGGCACGGATCTCGATCACGGTGATGCCCCGGCGCGTGACCCTGCCGCGGACGCGCCCACCGGGGCGCTGGTCGAGCTCGATTTCAGCGAGCTTCTTCGGTTCGGCGTAGAGCTCGCGGCCGAAGATGACCGCGGTGTCGGTGCTCATCGGCATGGAGAGGCAATACACGCCCTCCCGGCCCTCGAACCGGCAGGCGACGTTGACGGCCGCGGCGTTGAACGGCCCGACACAGTTGGAGCGGGCGATCTCGCTGATGGAGACAGTCACACGGGGATCGGCGGCGGGTAGTAGCGGTGGCGGGAGCAACCCGGCGATGACGCCGGGGTCAGACTCGAAGGTGACGGCCAGCGTCCGCATATCGAGGAAGGCTGGTGCGGCGTAGGCCTGTTGCAACCTCCAGACTTCATCCGGGCTCTTGACGAACCGCGTATTCATCGCCGCACCTCCGCCGTATCTGGTAGTGATCCTACTCCGGCTGGCGAGCGATGTATGCAACTACTTGACACGTTACCGGGGCTCCCTACCCTAATGCTCGCCTGTCCCACCCAAAACCAGCGGGCAGGCCTCAAGGAGTAGCAATAATGGCGGAACTGAAGGACGCTGCGGACCAGTTTGCGAAGGACCTGCTGGCGCAAAACATCGCGGGGCTGATGATGGTGTTCACCCCGAATGGGATGGGCCAGGCCATGGCCCTGCAATCCCAGATGCAGGCAGCGGGGCCACAGGGCGCTGGCACCCCGGCGATCACCATCAACGTGCAGGGCCAGGAAGGCGACGACCACCTGGTCGACATCGTGATGGCGGGCGAAGGCGATTCGCGCACGATCGCCACCCGCTGGAAGGATGTCGCAGGCGCGTGGAAAGTGGACGCGATTGCGCTGAAGGCGTAAGCCACCGCACGCGAGCAGTTTGTCGATGAGGCCGGGCGCTGCCCGGCCTCATCGCTTGGTTACCATTCACCGGATACGCTCGATTCCAATGGCAAACACGCTCACCGGCGCCCGGCCGCTCTCCTGGCCCCACCGCATCCGCCGCTTCGTCGATGTCGGTTCGACATTCCTGGCGATCTACTGGAGCTACAAGCGGATCCAGCGCAACAAGAAGCTCGCGCCGGCTGAACGCGAACGCCGCATCTCAGCGGCACACCGGTCGAGCGCGAAGCGCATTTACAGGCTTGCAACGCGGATGGAAGGGCTCTTGATCAAGACGTGCCAGTTCATCAGCAGCCGGGCCGACGTGGCCCCTCCGGAGTACGTTGCCGTGCTTAGCAGGCTGCAGGACCGCGTGCCGGCGCGGCCGTTCCGCGACGTGGCGGCACTGATCGAACGCGAGCTCGGGGCACACCCGGACGCGATCTTCGACGACTTCTCGCGCAGGCCGATTGCATCGGCTTCGCTTGCGCAGGTGCATCGCGCCCGGACGAAGGACGGCCGGGACGTGGCGGTGAAAGTTCAATACCCGGGAATCGACCGGGTGATGGAGACGGACCTGCGGAACATCGCCATCCTGGTCCGGATCCTCGCTCGCATCGAGCCGAACTTCGACTTCCGGGTGATCATGGCGGAGTTGAACAAGGACGTGCCCGGCGAGCTGGACTTTGTTCGCGAAGGACACAGCTCGGAGCGCGTTGCCCGGGACCTTGCGCATCGCGCCGACATCCGCATCCCAGCGGTGGTGTGGGAGCATACGGCCAGGCGCGTCCTGACCACGGAGTTCATCGAAGCGACCAAGATCTCCGAGATACCGAAGCTGATCGAGCAGGGGATCGACCCGAACCAGGTCGCGCTCATCATGACCGAGGCGTATTGCGAACAGATCCTGGTCCACGGGTTCTTCCATGCCGACCCGCACCCGGGGAACCTGTTCGTGCTACCGGGGCCGGTGGTCGTGTTCCTCGATTTCGGCCTCTCGAAGGAGTTGCCGGAGGGCTTCCGCCTGAACTATGCCCGGCTGGTGATGGCGCTGGTCGGCCAGGACGAAGACCAGATGGTGCAGGCGTTCCGGGCGCTCGGATTCAAGACGAAGAGCGAGGACCCGCAGTCGTTGGTAGCGCTCGGGCAGTCGTTCTTCGAATCGACCGGCGCCGACCAGAAGCCGTACATCGATGCGGACGTGATGCCGGAGGTGAACGAGCGGCTGGCCCGGATCCTGAACGCGAACCCGGTGACCGAGATCCCGGGCGATATCCTGCTGATTTTCCGCGTGCTTGGGCTGATGAGTGGACTGCAGAAGCGGCTGGACAGCCACGTGAACGTGGTCGAGACGATCACGCCGTATGCGGAGGCCCAGGCAGCCCGCCTCGCGGAACTGGCCGGGGGTTCAGCAGCGGGATAGACCGGGGCCTGGCTAGAAGAGCAGGCCGCCGATGGCCTGGAACAGGCCGGTTGCGCTATCCCAGCCGAGGTAGAGCAGGGCGCCAGCCTGGACCGCGACGACGAGCCCGAGGGCGCCGACGAGCAGGTTCCCGGCCATGGTGCGGCGGCGCTGGAGGGCGCGGGCTTCCTTCTCGAGGCGTTCGAGTTCGCCCCTGAAGAAGGCGCGGTCGTAGTCGCGGCGCAGCTCCGGCTTGGAGAGGACGGCGTACGCCTCGTTGAGGCGTTGCATCGCCTCGCGCGCGGTCTCGTCGTGTTCGGATTGCTTCATCAGGTCGTCGGAGAGGCGCGCGTAGGCGTTTTCGACCCCGGAGAGGTCGCTCTTCGGTGGCAAGTTCAGCACCGCGTAATAGTCGATGAGTCTCGTGTCGGACACACTCCGCCTCCCTACAGGAAGAAACGGCAGTTTTCGCCAGAACTAGAGGGTAAGGGGGCTAAGAAGCTGGTGCCGCGAGCCCGCGGATGTAGTAGCGGACGTGCTGTAGCGGCGTCTCGCGGTCGATGGGGGCGCCGCCGAAGACGTGGGCCAGGATGAACATGTTGAGGATGCCGGTGATGGCGGTTGCGCAGGTGGCCACGTGGTCGTGGGAGAGCGCGCCCGACTCCATGCCCTGGCGCAGGATCTCATCGAGCGGTTGGCGGACACGTTCGCCGAGCGCCTGGGAGAACTCGGCCATGGGCACGCCGCCGAGGCCGAACACCTCGCGCAACACGAGAGCGATGATCTCCTCCTGCACGAGGAAATGATCGAGGTAGCGTTCGCAATAGGCGATGACGCGGTCCCGTACCGGGGCCTCCACGGGGAGGTGGGAGCGGATGCCGTCGGCCATCTCTTCGAGGATCTGGCGGACGATGCTCGCGTAGAGACCATCCTTGGAGCCGAAGTAGTAGTAGATCATCGGCTTGGTGGTCTGGGCGTCTTCGGAGATTTCGCGTAGGGAGGTGGCAGCGAACCCCTTGTGGGAGAAGTGGCGAAGCGCGCTGCTAAAGATGCGATCGCGGACTTCGGATTCTCGTCCTGGCTCGGCTGCGGGTGAGGCACTCACGGTGTTCGCTCCGGGCGGCTACGCGATGGCGCCCGCGGGGGGCTCCTTACGGGCGAGTATAGCGAGGCAGCCGTTACGGATAACCTGCGTGAGCGTGATGAACCAGCAGAAGTGATTGCTGCAGCACTCGGGCTGCGGTACGCTCAGTGAAACCCTTTAAGGTGGTCCCGTGAGGCTGCTAAGGGAGGAGGTGCCGGCATGGCCGGCAAGTGTGTTTCGCCGTGCGCCTGCTCCGATGTCCGGGGGAGGCGTTTTTCATGACTACCCTCTATCTCGGCCCTGATGAACTTTCCCGGACGATCCGCCGGCTGGGGCACGAAATCGTCGAAAACAACCACGGCACGGAAGGGCTGGTCCTGGTCGGCCTGCTTTCGCGCGGCTATCCGCTGGCACGGCGCCTGGGCGCGGCGATCCGCGAGTTCGAAGCTGTGGAGATACCGGTCGGCGCGCTCGATATCGGGCTCTACCGCGACGACGTGACGCGGCGTGGAGCACCCCCACCGGTGCGCCCGAGCGACATCCCGGGGACCATCGACGGGAAGACCGTGGTGCTCGTCGACGACGTGCTGTTCACGGGGAGAAGCATCCGGGCCGCGCTGGATGCGCTGCTGGACTTCGGGAGGCCCGCGCGGGTGCGGCTCGCCGTGATGGTGGACCGCGGCCATCGCGAACTGCCGATCCGGCCGGACTTTGTGGGCAAGAACATCCCCACCGCGCTGGTCCAGAAGGTGCAGGTGCGGCTTGCCGAAGTCGACGGCGAGGACGGCGTGTACGTGTACGGAGAGGGGGCGGCCAATGCTTGACGTACGGACGCAGGCGGCGCCCACGGATGCGCCTGCCCCGACCGAGTGGACGCGCAAAGACCTGCTTGACACCGACACGCTGAGCGCCGACGAAATCGCGCTCATCCTCGAAACGGCTGAAGGGATGCGCGAGGTGCGCTCGCGGCCGGTCGCGAAGGTGGCGACCCTGCGGGGCGTCACGGTAGTCACCCTGTTCTATGAGCAGAGCACCCGCACGCGGGCAAGCTTCGAAGTAGCCGCGAAGGCGCTGGGCGCCGACGTGGTGAACCTGACTGCCTCGGGCAGCTCGGTGGAGAAGGGCGAATCGCTCGTCGATACGGTGAGGACGCTGGAGGCCATTGGCGCGGATCTCCTGGTGATGCGCCACGGGAAGTCCGGGGCGCCGTACCTGGCCGCGCGGAATACGTCGGCAGGGGTCATCAATGGCGGCGACGGCACGCATGCCCACCCGACGCAGGCGTTGCTGGACCTGTTCACGATACGCTCCCACGTGGGGGACCTCGCCGGGAAGAAGGTCGTGATCGTTGGTGACGTGCTCCACAGCCGGGTGGCGCGTTCGAACCTGTGGACGCTGCTGGCCTCGGGCGCTGACGTGACGTTGTGCGGACCGGCCACGCTTGTGCCCCGGTCGCTGCAGGGTGCGGCGGCCGAACACGGCCGGTGCACGGTGACCACCAACTTCGATGAGGCACTCGAAGGTGCGGACGTGGTGATGGCGCTGCGGATGCAGAAGGAACGCCAGGAGAAGGGGCTCATCCCGTCACTGCGTGAGTACATCGCCGGCTACCAGCTCAACGCGCGGCGGCTGGCACTGGCACGGTCCGGCGCGCTGGTGATGCACCCCGGGCCGATGAACGAAGGTATCGAAATCTCACCCGAGGTTGCGCACGGTCTGACCTCGGTCATCGAAGAGCAAGTGGCGAACGGCGTGTCCGTACGGATGGCCATCCTCTATCTCATGGCGACTGCGAGGCATGCATGAACGACCGGATCCTCCTTCGTGGTGGACGCGTGATTGACCCGGGCGTGAACGTTGACGCGGTGCTCGACGTGCTGGTCGCCGGTGGCGTGGTGGCGAAGGTCGCGGCCGGCATTGAAGCGGACGGGGCGCGTGTCATCGACGCGACTGGCTGCATCGTGGCACCCGGGTTGGTCGACCTCCACACGCACCTGCGTGAGCCCGGGTTCGAACAGAAGGGCACCATCGCCACTGAGACGCTGGCAGCGCTGCGAGGCGGGTTCACCACTGTGTGCGCCATGCCGAACACCAGCCCCGCGCCGGATTCGGCTCCCGCAGTCGAGGCCATCAGGGAGATCATTCAACGCGATGCCCGGGTCCGCGTGCTCCAGATCGGGTGCGTGACGCGGCGGCGTGAAGGGAAGGACCTGGCGGAGCTTTCAGAACTGGCCGCCAGCGGCTGCATCGCGC
Source organism: Dehalococcoidia bacterium (assembly GCA_003104995.1). Taxonomy (GTDB): domain Bacteria; phylum Chloroflexota; class Dehalococcoidia; order Tepidiformales; family Tepidiformaceae; genus Amarobacter. The sequence continues at coordinate 351,527 of PQAO01000021.1, read as the reverse complement.
TGAGCGACGACGGCAACCCCGTGGCGAACGCCCGCCTGATGCGCCATGCGATGGAACTGGCGGCGGCGCTGGGGCTCCCGATCAGCGAGCATTGCGACGAGCCGGAGCTGAGCCACGGAGGCTCGATGAACGAAGGCCGCGTCTCGGAGCGGCTGGGGCTCCCGGGGCAGCCGGTGGCGGCCGAGACCACCGCTATCGCCCGCAACATCGCCCTCTGCGAGATGACCGGCGCCCGGCTGCACATCGCCCACGTGACGACGGCCCGGGGGCTCGATCTCGTGGCAGAGGCGAAGGCGCGCGGGCTGCCGGTTACCTGCGAGGTGACACCAAGCCACCTGTTCCTGACAGAGGAGAGCGTGTTTGGCGCGGGACAGGAACCCGCCTACGACACGAACGCCAAAATCAACCCGCCCCTGCGGACCGAATCGGACCGGCGGGCGCTGCTGGCAGGACTGAACGGGGGGATCATCGACGCGATTGCGACGGACCACGCCCCCCATGCGAGCGAGGACAAGCTGCAGGAATTCGACGACGCTGCCTTCGGGATTAGCTGTCTGGAGACGGCGGCCGCCTCGGTGCTCACGCTGGTGGAGCGCGGCGAACTCGACCTGGTAACGGCCATCCGCTCGCTCACCTTCAACCCCGCACGCGTGTTCGCCATCGACGCGCGCATACCGGGAGCGGGGCGGCTCGAACCGGGAGTGTCGCGTGACCTGGTGTTGCTCGACTCCGGCGCCCGCTGGACGGTGGACCCGGCGCGGCTGGCTTCGAAGGGGAAGAACACACCGCTCGCAGGAGTGGAGCTCACTGGCTCGGTACGGGCCGCCGTCTTCGACGGGATGCTTGCCCATGAACTGGAGGCCGCCCATGTCTGACGCTTTGCTGGTCCTCGCGGACGGGTCGGTCTTCCCCGGGCAATCGGTCGGGGCTCAAGGCACAGCGGATGGCGAGGTTGTGTTCAACACGTCGATGACGGGCTACCAGGAGATGCTCACCGACCCGTCGTATGCGGGGCAACTGCTGACGCTCACCTATCCCCTGATCGGGAACTATGGGATGGACGAGCGCGTGGAGGAGTCGTCGCGGATCCAGCCCGCCGGGCTGATCGTGCGCGAGGCGGCGGTGGCGCCGAGCCACATCCGGTCACACCGGACGCTGCGCGACTACCTGGCGGAGCGAGGCGTCGTCGCGATCGAGGGGGTCGACACGCGCGCGGTAACCCGGCGGATCCGGCAGCACGGCGTGATGCCCGGGACGATCACCACGGCGGAGACGGTCGAGGAAGCGCTTGCGCGCCTCCGGAAACTTGCGGACTACGACGGCGTGAACTGGGTGGAGACGGTGACGACCGACCGGGTGTTCGACTGGTCCATCCCGCCGGGCGAGGGCCGTTACCGGGTAGCACTGCTCGATGGGGGCGTGAAGCGAAACATCCTGAGGTCGCTGGAATCACGGAGATGCTCGGTGCGCGTGTTCCCGGCGGAGACACCCGCCGAGGATCTGCTGCGCATGCACCCGGATGGGATCGTGCTCTCTCCCGGCCCGGGTGACCCACGACAGTTGGACGGGATGGCGGGGGAAGTGGGGAAGCTCATCGGCAAAGTGCCGGTATTGGGGATCTGCCTCGGACACCAGCTGGCCGCCCGCGCGCTCGGCGCCGGGACGTTCAAGCTGCCCTTTGGGCACCGGGGGGGCAACCACCCGGTGCAAGACACCCTCACCGGGCACGTGACGATTACCGCGCAAAACCATGGCTACGCTGTGGACCCAGACCATCTCGACCCGGCTGCGTACGTCAGCCACATCAACCTCAACGACCAGACGGTGGAGGGCATCGCGCTCAAGACCGAACCACTGATGACCATCCAGTATCATTCCGAAGCCTGTCCGGGGCCGCTCGACAACGCGTACATCTTCGACCGCTTTGTAGAGATGATAGCCACCGTACGAGGAGGGGTTAGTGCATGACTCGAGCCACTGAAATCCATCGCGCGACCGACAACGACAGCGACTGTGAAGGGATCGCCGCCATCATGCGCGGCATGGGAACGGAAAACGTCGGCCTCCAGGGAGAGTTCGATGCCGACCGCGCCCGCGGCTGGATAAAACGGCTCGGGGACGAGGGCGCTATCTACATCGCATTCGATGGTAGCATCCCGGTCGCGTTCGGAGCGCTGGACTTCGACACGGCGGCGCCGGACACGGGGCTGCTCGGAGTGTGGGTGCTCCCCGGCCACCGCCGGCGGGGCCTGGCGACAGACCTGGCGGAGATGCTGGTGGCGTTCGCGAGGGACCGGGGCTACCGCAAGATTCGCGGGCGGCTGCCGGAAGGGAACGAGCCGGCGCTCAGCTTCCTCTCGTCGATCGGGGCAATGGTGCCGCTTCGCAACCCGGACATGACGTTCGAGCTGCCGCTCTGAGGTGGGGGCCATCACGTATGAGGGAAGCCTCTTGACCAGCGCGCGAACTGGCTTCCGGCGCCGGAACAACGCGCCCGTGCGGCCACCGCGCCCGGCAACAAGCGTGCCCGATTTCCTGTTCGCGCTGGCGATGTGCGCGTGGGTCATGGCGGCGATCTTCGTGGTAGCCACGTTCACCGACGATGACCTCTCGGCAGGCGACGCGGGGACGGACCTGGCTCGCCTGTTCGCGGGATCGCTCGTGCTCGCAGGCCTGTGTGGCTTCCTCATCGGGATAATGCTGCTCCGGGGGGAACGGCGGCAGGCAGACCACTACGTCACGCCGGTGATCATCGGCGCAGTCATCGGAACGCTGGAGGCGATCCTCTTCCTCTGGCCCGCCGAGGCCTTCCTCTTCGCGCCGTTTGCGCTCCTCATCTTCGTCTTCCGCCCCGTGCGCCGGCACCTCTCGAAGATGGTGCACCCGCGCAGCGACATCTTCAGGTAGCGCGCCCATGAAGCAGTCACCTGGACACCCGAACACCCGCCGGGAGGGCGCCATCTGGCCCGCAACCCGGCACATCCAGCCCGGAGGGCCGCAGTGAAACCAGCCAGCGTCCTGATCATTGGCTCGGGCCCGATCATCATCGGCCAGGCGGCGGAGTTCGACTATGCCGGCACGCAAGCCTGCAAAGCGATGCGCGAAGAAGGCGTGCGGAGCATCCTGGTGAACTCGAACCCGGCCACGATCATGACCGACCTGGACGTTGCGGACGCCGTCTACGTCGAGCCCCTGACGGTGGCCGTCCTCGAGCGGATCATCGCGCGGGAACGGCCGGAGGGGCTGCTCCCAACGCTGGGCGGACAAACTGGCCTGAACCTGGCGGTCGAACTCGCGAAAGCGGGCATCCTCGAGAAGTACAACGTGCGGCTCCTCGGCACACCACTGGAGGCGATCCGGCGGGCGGAAGACCGGGAGCTGTTCCGCGACATGCTGGCGAAACTGGGCGAACCCGTCCTCGAGAGCGAGATCTGCGTGACGCTCGACGAGTGTGTCGCGGCGGCTGAGAAGATAGGCCTCCCGGTGGTGGTGCGCCCCGCGTACACGCTGGGCGGCACCGGCGGCGGCATGGCGTTCACCATGGAGCAATTGCGAACGGTGGCCGCGGGCGGTCTTGCTGCCAGCCCGATCACCCAGGTGCTCGTTGAGAAGAACCTGCTCGGGTGGAAGGAAGTGGAGTACGAGGTGATGCGCGACGGCGGGGGCAACTGCATCACCATCTGCAACATGGAGAACTTCGACCCGATGGGGGTGCACACGGGCGACTCCATCGTGGTGGCGCCTTCGCAGACGCTGAGCGACAAGGACTACCAGATGCTGCGCTCGGCGGCACTGCGGATCATCGACGAACTGGGCATCGAGGGCGGCTGCAACGTCCAGTTCTCGCTGGCCCCGCGCAAGGATGTGCGGGACTGGCAAGGCGACCCGAATGAGCCGCTCCCGTACCACGTTATCGAGGTGAACCCGCGCGTTTCGCGTTCGTCGGCGCTGGCCTCGAAGGCGACCGGCTACCCTATCGCGCGGGTCGCCGCGAAGATCGCGTGCGGCAAGCGGCTCCACGAGATCTCCAACGCGGTCACGCGAAAGACGACCGCCGCCTTCGAGCCGGCGCTCGACTACTGCGTGGTGAAAATACCACGCTGGCCGTTCGACAAGTTCGCGCTGGGCGACCGGACGCTGGGTACGCAAATGAAGGCGACCGGCGAGGTCATGGCGATCGACCGATCCTTTGAGGCCGCGCTGAACAAGGCGGTGCGCTCGTTGGAGGTCGGCGGACGGAGCCTGCTCTGGGAGAAGCCTGAGTGGCGGACCGGCGCTCCGCTGCCGCTGCACGCGACCGACGAGCGGTTGTGGGCGCTGATGGCGGCGCTACGCCAGGGCGCCGAGACGATGGACCTGGCGCACCAGACCAACGGCGTTGACCCGTGGTTCATCGAACGGCTGCGCAACATCGTTGCGATGGAGAAGCGGTTGCTGACGGAGCCGCTCCTCCCGGATCTCTTGCGCGCAGCCAAGCGCCACGGCTTCAGCGACGAGATGGTGGGACAGCTGGCAGACCGCCTGCCTGAGCAGATCCGGGCGCAGCGCCACGAATGGGGCATCAGGCCCGTGTACAAGATGGTCGACACCTGCGCCGCGGAGTTCGACGCGGCGACGCCGTACTTCTACAGCACCTACGAGACCGAGAACGAGGCGACACCCGAGTCCGGGGCTGGAGCGGTGGTCATCGGCAGCGGGCCGATCCGCATCGGCCAGGGGATCGAGTTCGACTACGCAAGCGTGCATGCAGCGTGGGCGCTTCAGACTGCGGGTCTTCGTTCGATCATGGTCAACTCGAATCCGGAGACCGTCTCGACAGACTTCGACACCTCCGACCGCCTCTACTTCGAGCCGCTGGATGAGGAATCGATCCGCGACATCATCGAAAACGAAGGCGGCGACGGGGACGAGCTCCCGGCGAGCATCGTGCAGTTCGGCGGACAGACGGCGATCAACCTCGCGGGACCGCTGCGACGAGCCGGGCTGCCAATCATCGGTTCGAGCGCGGAGTCGATCGACACGGCCGAGGACCGGCGCTTGTTCGAACGCTTCCTGCAGGGCCTTGGCATCCCTCAGCCGCCCGGGGCGGCGATCATGGACATCGAAGAGGCGATGAAGACGGCGCAAGCGATCGGCTACCCGGTGCTGGTGCGCCCCTCGTACGTGCTGGGCGGCCGGGCGATGGAGATCGTCCAGAACGCGACCGAGCTGGTGACGTTCGTCGCCGCGGCCGCCGAGGCCGCGCAGGGCAAGCCCATCCTCATCGACAAGTTCCTCGAGGGGAGCGAGGTCGAAGTGGACGCTATCTGCGACGGCGAGACGGTATTGATCCCGGGGATCATGGAGCACATCGAGCGCGCCGGCGTGCATAGCGGCGATTCGATGGCGGTCTACCCCCCGGTTCACCTCGATGCGGACGAGCGCCAGACGATCGTGGACTACACGCGCCGAATCGTGCTGGGGCTGGGCGCCATCGGGCTGACGAACATCCAGTACGTGGTCTTGCCGCGGAAGGAAGGCGAACCCGCGCGCGTGTTCGTGCTCGAAGTGAACCCGCGTGCCAGCCGGACCGTGCCGTTCCTCTCGAAGGTAACGGGGGTGCCGATGGTGCAGCTTGCGGTGAGCGCGATGCTGGGTCGGAAGCTAAAGGACCAGGGCTACCCGGACGGGGCGTGGCCCGAACGGAACCTGGTGGCGGTCAAAGCGCCGGTGTTCTCGATGTCGAAGCTCACCGGCGTGGACACCTACCTCGGGCCAGAAATGAAGAGCACGGGCGAGGTGATGGGTATCGACCGCACATTCGAGGCGGCCGTGGCGAAGGCGCTGATCGCCGCCGACATGGCGCTGAAGCCCAACGCGGCCATCCTCCTGAGCATCAGCGACCGGACCAAGACGGACGCGCTGCCACTCATCCGGCTCCTTAGTGAGGCAGGTTACCGGCTCTACGCGACCGAGGGGACGAGCACGATGATCGAGGCGCTCGGGCTGGAGGTGACAAGCGTGACGAAAAGGTTGAGCGGGAGCCACCCGAACGTTGTAGACGTCATCATGGAGGGCACCGTGCAGGGCGTGATCAACACTTCGGAGAACCGGTATACGGGGTCGCTGCGAGACGGCTTCCACATCCGGCGCGCCGCGGCGGAGAAACGGATCCCGTGCTTCACGTCGATCGACACGGCCCGGGCGGCCATCCAGGCACTCGCCAACCCATCAGAGTATGAGGTGGAAACACTCCGGGAGTACGTCGGATGAACATCGAAGACGCGCTCCTTCTCTCGACCGAGCGCGCATGGGATGGCGCGTACATCACCTGGTTCCACGCACCGGGGCTGACCCAGGGCGTCGAGCCCGGGCAGTTCGTGATGGTGCACTGCAGCACAGAACGCACCGACCCGATGTTCGCGCGGGCGTTCAGCTACTACCGGCTGGACGGAGACCGGTTCGCAATCTGCTATGCGGTGGTGGGGCGCGGCACCCGGTGGTTGAGCGAGCAGGCGCGAGGTACGTCCGTGCGCATGTACGGGCCGCTGGGTAATGGATTCCGGCTGCCGGACGCGCCTTCAAACCTGCTGCTCATCGGGGGCGGGGTTGGTGTGGCACCGCTGGTGGACACGGCTGAGCGTGCGGTGCGGGCGGGGCACCATGTAGTTGCGATGATGGGCGCCCGGACGGGCCAGCACCTGCTGGCGGCCAGCGAATGGCCGCGGGAAGTAGAGTATGTGGTGGTCACCGAGGACGGTTCGACGGGGCCGAAAGGGTTCGTGACCGAGCACCTGGGAAAGTACCAGGAGTGGGCCAACCGCATTTACGCGTGCGGGCCGAACCCGATGTTCCAATCGCTGGCGGACGTGCTCCGCCTCAGCGGGCGGCGGCAGTCCCCGGAGATCCTGATGGAAGAGAACATGCCGTGCGGCTGGGGCATGTGTTACGGGTGCGCCATCTTCACGAAGCACCACGGGGTGAAGCTGTGCTGCAAGGACGGGCCTCGGTTTAGCCTGTTCGAGGTGTTCTGAGGGGCGGCGAGATCATTCCACAGGCGTCTGGATTCGTTCCCGCAGCAACTCCAGCACCCGCTCGCTGATCCGCACCATCACCTGGGCGCGAGTGCCGGGGAAGACGTGCTCTTCGGTCACGGTGCCGTTCGGGCCGGAAACGGCGATCACGGCTGAGCCGACGGGCTTCGGCGAACGGCGGCTGCCCTGCGGTCCGGCGATGCCGCTTTCGGCGACGGCCCATGCGGCGCCCATGGCGTTGCGCAGACCTTCGGCCGTGGAGGCAACCCATTGCGGGCTGACGGCGCCATGCTCACGTGCGATCTCGCGGTCAAGGTTGAGTTGCTCCCAGCGGTGGGCGCCGGCGTAAGGCACGATGCCGCCGTCGTACCAGCGGGATGCACCGGGGACGCTGAGCATGCGGGCGCTGATGAGCCCGCCGGCGGTCGTCTCGGAGACGGCCACTTTCTCCCCGCGGGCGACCAGTAGCTCGCCGATCTCGGCGCAGAGCGCATCGTCCTCGAGCGGAAAACCTTCCATAGCTCACCCTCCTGTGGAACAGGGCACTGACGGCAGTGTGGCGGCTGCTATCGTTGGGGCATGCCCGATTACCAGGTCAAGATTGTCGGCGCATTCACCACCCGGCGCTACGCCGGCAACCCTGCGAAGTGGTCACGCGAGCTGAAGGGCTCACGGAGGCGCGGATGCAGGCCACTTCCCATCGGGCACAATCACGGTCTGATCCGGCCCTTTCCGCCGTCGATCGCGGGCTCTGCTAAGCTCCGATCGTGACGGAAGGCACCGATTTCGCCGAGGCCGAGGAGCTGCTGCGGGCGGCCGAGTTCCTCGACTGCCGCCCGCTCTGGTACTCCTCGAATTATGTGTACCTGGCGCAGCTTTGCGCAGGCGACCAGCAATTCGCGGCAGTTTACAAGCCAAAGAAGGGTGAGTCGCCGCTGTGGGACTTCCCGGAAGGATCGCTCTACCGCCACGAAGCCGCGGCTTACGAGCTAGGCAAGCTGCTCGGCTGGCCATTCGTGCCTCCGACCGTAGTTCGCGACGGTCCCCAGGGGGTCGGGTCGGTGCAGGTATTCATCCCACACGACCCGGAGCAGCATTTCTTTCAGCAGCGCGAGGACCCCGAGCTCATCCCGCAGCTCCAGCGGATCTGCGTATTCGACGCGGTTGCGAACAATGCCGACCGGAAGGGCGGCCACTGCCTGCTCGACGGCTCGCACCACATCTGGGGCATCGACCACGGCCTGTGCTTCCACCCGCAGAACAAGCTGCGCTCGGTGATCTGGGACTGGGCCGGGGAGGACATCCCGGAGGAGATCCTCGCAGACGTCGAGGATGCGGGGCTGGCGCTTGCCGAGGAAGGGGAGGAGGCAGCGCCGTTGCTTGGGCTGCTCCACCAACACGAAGCGGCGCCGCTGCTGCACCGCATCGAAAGCCTGTTGAAGGTTCGGAAGTTCCCGGTGCCGGGGCAGAGCCGGCACTATCCCTGGCCGATGGTGTAGGCCGCGCTAACCGGCGTCGGCGGCAGCCGCCGGGCGCACGCGCTCGGCCCGGACCTGGCGAGCATCGAGCTTTGCGCCGCAGTGGGAGCAGACCAGGATGGCCTCCGGGTCGTGGCCGCACTCGTGCGTGAGCCTGAGCGGGGGGCCGGCTTCGCCGGCGGTCCACTTGTCCCCCCAGGTGAGCATGGCGATCAGGACGGGATACAGGTCGCGGCCCTTTTCAGTGAGGCGGTATTCGCAGCGAGGCGGGCGGTCGTGGTACTGGCGGCGTTCGAGGACGCCGTGGTCAACGAGGCTCTGAAGGCGGGCAGCGAGCACGTTGCGGGCGATACCGAGGCGGCCCTGGAAGTCATCGAAGCGGCGCACACCGCTGAAAGCCTCGCGGATGACCAGCATGGTCCACCACTCGCCAATGACTTCGAGGGTGCGGGCGACCGAGCATTCCATCTCGGCAAAGCTGGTGCGGCGCATGGCCGTACATTAACACGAAATGCCACTGGGTTGCTCGCAGCAACCAACCGAATGGAGTGCCGGTTCGAACATCAGCGGGTGCACCGCTAAGCTTCGACTACCACCCATTGGAGTCCGCCAAATGAACACCGATCCACGCGCCCACAGCCGAACGATGGTCGACGGGCCGGGCCGCGCTCCCGCGCGCTCGTACTTCAAGTCGGTCGGATTCACATCGGACGACCTGAAGAAGCCGCTGGTGATGGTGGCGCATTCGTGGATCGGGACAATGCCGTGCAACTTCAACCAGCGCGAGCTGGCACAGGATGTGATGGCCGGGATCCGGAAGGCCGGCGGGACACCGATGGAAGTCAACACGATCTCGATCTCGGACGGGATCTCGATGGGGACCGAGGGGATGAAGGCCTCGCTCATATCGCGGGAGGTCATCGCGGACTCGATCGAGCTTGCGGCGGTGGGCTATTCGTTCGACGCGGTGGTGGTCATCGTGGGTTGCGACAAGACGATCCCGGCGGCTGCGATGGCGCTCGCGCGCCTCAACTTGCCGGGCGTCATCCTCTACGGCGGTTCGATCGCGCCGGGGCGTTACCGTGGGCACGACATCACCATCCAGGATGTATTCGAGGGCGTCGGCCAGCAGGCTGCCGGGACGATTACCGAAGCCGAGCTGGAGGAGATCGTCGATGCAGCCTGCCCGGGGGCGGGGGCGTGTGGCGCGCAGTACACGGCCAACACGATGGCGACCGTGATGGAGTTTCTCGGTCTATCGCCGATGGGGAGTGCGACAGTGGGCGCAACGGACGGGCGCAAAGAGAGCGTGGCCTTCCGGGCCGGCGAACTGGCGATGGACGTGCTGAATCGCGGCGTGCTGCCGCGCGACATACTGACGCGGAAGGCGTTTGAGAACGGCATCATCTGCGCCGCTTCGACGGGCGGGTCCACGAATGCGGTACTGCACCTGCTCGCTATCGCGCGGGAAGCCGGCGTGGAGCTCGACATCGACGACTTCGACGAGGTGTCGGAGCGGACGCCGCTGATTGGGGATCTGCGGCCGGGGGGCCGGTATGTGGCGCTCGACATGGACCGGGCAGGGGGCACGAAGCTGCTGGCGAAGCGGCTGCTGGAAGCCGGCAAGCTCCACGGAGACGTGATGACGGTGACTGGCAAGACGGTCGCCGAGGAAGCCGCCGACGCGCAGGAAGAACCGGGACAGGATGTCATCCTGCCGGTGGAGAAGGCACTGAAGCCCACGGGCGGGCTGGTGATCCTGAAAGGGAACCTGGCGCCGGACGGTTGCGTGATCAAGGTGGCCGGCCACGAGCGGCTGTTTCACCAGGGCCCCGCGCGCGTGTTCGAGTGCGAGGAGGACGCCTTCAAGGCCGTTTCCGAACGCCGGATCCACGCGGGGGATGTGGTCGTCATCCGGAACGAGGGCCCCAGGGGAGGGCCGGGCATGCGCGAAATGCTGGGCGTCACGGCTGCCCTCGTTGGGGAGGGCCTGGGCGAGTCGGTAGCACTGCTGACTGACGGCCGCTTCAGCGGCGCCACACGCGGACTGATGGCAGGCCACGTCGCCCCGGAGGCCGCGATGGGCGGCCCGATCGGGCTGGTCAGCGAAGGCGACACCATCACTTTCGACATCAACGCACGGAAACTCACGGTCGAAGTCGGCGATGCCGAACTCGCGCGGCGCCGGGCGGAATGGAAGCCGCTGCCGCCGAAGTACACGCGAGGCGTGTTCGCCAAGTACGCCGCCAGCGTGTCGAGCGCAGCCGAGGGCGCCGTCACCGGTTAGTCAGCGGCCTGGAGGCTCTCTTGAGCGACACGCAGACCTCGCCTCTATCTCCAACCGGCACGGAGCGGAAGCTGCCGTTCGCGCTCCAGAACGACGAGGATCTGCTGATCGTGGTCAGGCGGCACTGGCTGTACTTCACCCTGCGCATGCTCGGCGTGGCGGGCGCCGGGGTGCTCGGCACGGTGCTTGGCATTGTCCTGGTGGCGAAGACGTTCGGGTTCGACGGGAACCCTGGGCGGATCGCGGTCGGCGTCATCGCGCTGTGGGCGCTGTACTGGCTGGTGCGCGGCTACTTCACCTGGTACCGCTACGAGAACGACCTCTGGGCCGTGACCAACCAGCGGATTGTCGACTCGATCCGGCGGCACTGGTTCCACCACCGGATGTCTTCGGCAGACCTGGTCGACGTGGAGGACATCAACGTCGTACGGCACGGGATCCTGCCAACGATGTTCAATTTCGGCGATGTCCGCTGCCAGACGGCGGGCGAGGTCCCGAACTTCGTCCTTTCCGGGATCCCGAAGCCGACCGAAGTGCTTGCCTCCATCGACGCGGCGCGTGACGCCTCGCGCAGGTCGTTGCGGGGGGCGTTCTGAGCCGGAATTTACCTGGTTCGGGTGACGGGCCCGGGCAGGGCGGGGTAACGTGTCGGGCATGTTGAGCCGGCGCCGATTCCTCGCGGGCGCGTCCGGGGGCCTGGTGGTCGCCGCCTTTTCGCGCTCATGGACGGCCTCGGCACCGGGGCCCGCACCAGTGCTGGGCGCACAGTTGCCAGAGCCGCAGAGACAGTCCGGCCTCCCGTACCAGCTCGTCGCGCCGGGTATCGGCACCGACGGGTTCCATCCGGACATCCAGCTTTCGCAAACGACGCCGTACCAGGGTGGGGCAATTCTCGTGACGGTGGGGAACGCGCTTTCGGGCACTGCGACCGTGTTCGGCCGGGAGTACCAGCTTGCGCCAGGGCCAGAGGGGCTGGCCGGGTTCGTCGGCTTCGGCACGATCGATCCGGTGGGACCCACCACACTTGCCGCCGACGTGATCGACCAGATGGGGCAGCCGGTGAGTGCAGCGTACGCCATCACCGTACAGGCGACCCAGTGGACCTACGACGACATCTACATCCCCCCACCGCCACCGCCTGACCCGAACGCGACGCCATCGACGAAGCCGCCGCTGGAGAACGAGCAGCCGCGGCTCGATGCGCTCTACGCGACCGTCACGCCCCGGGCCTGGTCGGGCCCGTGGATCATCCCCATCGACCTGGGCGGGGAGGTGTGGATCAGCGGGTATTTCGGGGAGCAGCGGTCGTTCAACGGTGGCCCGCGGGGCGGTCACCATGGAGGGACGGACATCGCGGCGCCAGCAGGAGCACCGGTGCGCGCCACGAACCACGGCACCGTGGTGCTGGCGGAGGAGACGCTCATCCGCGGTTTCCTGGTGGTGGTGGACCACGGCGCTGGCGTCCTTTCGAGCTACGGCCACATGCAGGAGCTGCGCGCGGCGGTGGGCGACACAGTCTCCCGCGGTGACACCGTCGGACTCGTGGGCACGACCGGCCTCTCCACAGGTCCGCACCTGCACTGGGAGCTGGCGGTCGCGGGGATCCTGGTGGACGGATTGCGTTGGCTGGACGGCACGCAGGGTTTCTAGCGTTTCAAAGCAGGTTAGGGGCAGAAAGTCAAGTGTTCGCCGCAGGGGTTGCGCCTTGCGCCTTCTCGGTGGTCGATGGCACGCTGTTGACGATCGGTGGCCGGGCTGGGACAAGCCCGCCAAAGCAGAGCAAGCGTTCGGCGCACGGCGCCGGAAAGGCACCGCGTTCCCGGTAATGATGATCGCTCAGCGCCTTGCGCTCCTTACAGCGTTTCTGACCGTCGTGCTCATCGGGGTGGGGGTGTATGTCCGCGCCACCGGTTCAGGGTTGGGTTGTCCCGACTGGCCGACCTGCCACGGACAGGTCGTACCGCCGGGCCACCGCGAAGCCCTGATCGAGTTTTCGCACCGGTTTGTCGCGTCGGTGGTCGGCTTGCTGGTGATTGCCGTCGCCGTGTTGGCCTGGAAGCACTACCGGCATGTGCCCTTCATCGTGTGGGTGGCGACGGCGACGGTCCCGCTGGTGGGCTTCCAGGGCCTGCTGGGCGCCATCACGGTGGTGCGCGAACTGCCGCCCGAGATCGTGGCCACCCACCTGGTAACGGCGATGGTGGTCCTTTCCTGCGAAATCGCGGTGTTCGTCGCGATGTACATGGAAGACCCGGCGCACGGCGAGCAGCTCCGGAGGATGGTCGAAGGACCGCGGATCGTGGGGCGCTGGGCACTCGTATCGATCCTGTGGCTGACGGCAGTGTTCTGGATCGGCGGTTATATGGCCGAGAGCGGCGCGGCAACCGCGTGCGAAGGCTGGCCGCTGTGCAACGGATCGGTACTCCCGGCGGCCGAAGATCAAGAGATCACCCACATGGTGCACCGGTATATCGCCGGCGCCTTCCTGTTCCTGCTGATACCGCTGCTCGTCCTCGCGTGGAAGAAGCGGGACGAGCTGGCGTGGGCACGGCCTTTCGCGATTGTGCTCGGCGTGCTGTATACCGCGCAGGTGCTGGTGGGTGCGCTGAACGTCTGGTACACGTTCCCGGATGAACTGACCGTCTCGCATACGGTGCTTGCCGCGTCGATCTGGTTTGCCCTCTCGGCGGCGGTTGCCCTGACTTATTACGCCCCGGCGGCGGAGTCGCACGCGCGTGGGCTGTCGAAAGCAGGTGCGACTGCATGACCGCAAATGTCGTGCCGATGGCCCGGCCGAACCTCGCCGCAACCGTGCGCGGGTACATCTCGTTGACCAAGCCGCGCGTCATCTCGCTGCTGCTGGTGACGACGGTGCCCGCGATGGTGGTTGCACACGGCGGGTGGCCATCGGGCTGGTTGATCCTCTGGACGTTGGTGGGAGGTTCGCTTTCGGCGGGCGGGGCGAACGCCATCAACTGCTGGTACGACCGCGACATCGACGCCGTGATGCGGCGGACGCAAAGCCGGCCGATGGTGACGGGGGTGATCGAACCGTCCCATGCGCTCGCCTTCGGGATTGGTCTGGGCGCGCTGGCGTTTGTGCTGCTGTGGGTGGCGACCACCCTGGCTGCGGCCATGCTGGCCCTGGCGGCCCTGTTGTTTTATGTCTTTATCTACACGATGTGGCTCAAGCGCCGGACGCCACAGAACATCGTCATCGGGGGCGCCGCCGGAGCGTTCCCGCCGATGGTCGGATGGGCGGCGGTCACGGGTGACGTCTCACTCGCTCCGGTCGTGATGTTCCTGATCGTGTTCTTCTGGACGCCGCCCCACTTCTGGGCGCTGGCGCTGCGGCTACAGGGGGACTACACAGAGGCCGGTGTGCCGATGCTCCCGGTCATCGCGGGGCCCGAGGTGACGCGCATCCAGATCTTCCGGTACAGCGTGATGCTGGTCCTGGTGACGCTCATGCTGGCCCCGGCAGCCGGGCTTGGCGCGGTCTACGTGGGCGCGTGTGTCGTGCTCGGCGGGCTGTTCCTGTTTTACGCAGGCCAACTCTGGCGGACGCCCCAGACCACACCCCCGATCCGGCTGTACAAGTACTCACTGCTGTATCTCGCGCTTCTCTTCATGGCGATGGGCGCCGACGTGCTCCTGCTCGGCTGAGCCCTACCCGGAGCCGTACGGCGGGTAGCGTTGCGCTCCGAGAAATGGACCGCTGGTCGCTACGCCGCAGATCGGCAATGATAGCGTTTCAACCACAGATACCCCGAAAACCACGGCCCGAAAGGGCCAGGTTTTCGGGGCCAAAGGGCCGTTGACCGTTGGCTTGACGCGGTTGCGGGCCGAGTCTATAACGCGATTGCGACGCCGTTCACAATCGGGCCGCGCAGCCGGAGCTCACACCGCGCGCGGACGACGGGCGGGGTCGCGGGGGGAGCATCGGGTAATGGCTGTAACCGGCATGCGACGGCACGTGCGCCGCTCGCTCCTACTTGTCACTGTCGCTCTGTTCGCGCTCGCTTCGATCGGGGTGGCTTCGGCCCAGGTTGGAACGCCAAAGCCGATCACCGACGAAGCACGGAAGATCGAGGACCTCTGGATCTTCACCCTCGCGCTCGCGGCGGTCGTCTTCGTGGTGGTCGAAGGGGCACTCATCTACGCGCTCGTGCGGTTCCGGAAGCGCAACGACGAGTTGCCGGCGCAGACCCACGGGAGCACCGTGCTCGAATTCGTGTGGACCGGCATCCCGGTACTCATCGTGATCGCGCTCTTCACCTATTCGTTCATCGTGTTGCGTGACGTTGAGAACACCGCCGCGGCCGAGGACATGACGATCGAGGTCCAGGGCTTCCAGTTCCAGTGGCAGTTCACCTACCAGTTGAACGACCTGGGCGTGAACTCTGACCCGGCTGCCTCCGGTGAGATTAGTGTCATCGGGACGGCGGCCGAGGAACCGACACTGGTCATTCCGATCGACGAGCCCATCGAGTTCCGGCTGCTTTCGAACGACGTGATCCACTCGTTCTACATCCGCGACTTCCTCTACAAGCTGGACGTGGTACCGGGGCGCGATAACCGCTTCGTAATCACGGCCCGGGAAACTGGCGACTACTTCGGCCAGTGCGCGGAGCTGTGTGGGCTGAACCATGCGCTCATGCGCTTCAAGCTCAAGGTCGTGACCCGTGACGAGTTCGACCTGTGGGTGGCCGAGCAGACGGGTGGCACTGGAGATTCCGCTGTACGCCGCGCCGACTGACCGCGCCGACATATCGATGACGCGCCCGGCGACACCCAGGCCGGGCGTGGTTTGCGAACCGAAGGGATGGGCCACGGCCCGGGAGGACGTATGACCAGCATCGTAGTACCACGCCCCGAGGGCTTTGCCCACCCGAGGCCCGCACTTCTTGATTGGCTGACAACGGTCGACCACAAGAAGCTGGGCATTCTCTACCTGTACACCACGATGTTTTTCTTCGGGGTGGGCGGGGTCCTGGCCCTGCTGGTGCGAACCCAGCTGGCGGTGGCCGACAACTCGTTCGTGAGCAACGACGCCTACAACCAGATCTTCACGATGCACGCCTCGGCCATGCTGTTCCTGTTCATCATCCCGGTGTGGGCGGGGTTCGGGAACTACGTGGTGCCGCTGCAGATCGGCGCCGCCGACATGGCGTTCCCCCGGATCAACGCGCTTTCTTTCTGGCTCGTGCCGCCGGCGGGGATCCTGATGTTTTCCGGATTCCTGGTGGATGGCGGCGCGGCGCAGGCCGGTTGGACCGCGTACAGCCCGCTGGCTCGCGGCCTGGGGCCCGGCATGGACCTCTGGATCATCGCGGTCATCCTGCTCGGCATTTCTTCGACGATCGGCGCGGCGAACTTCATGGTGACGATGTTCCGGATGCGGGCGCCGGGGATGACGATGTTCCGGATGCCGATCTTCTGCTGGACGATGCTGGTGACCGCGGTCCTCCAGCTCCTGGCGACACCGGTGCTGGCCTCGGCGCTGGCGATGCTTTACATCGACCGCAACTTCGGCGGCGCGTTCTTCGACCCGAACGGCGGAGGGAACGCGATCCTGTGGCAGAACATCTTCTGGTTCTACTCGCACCCCGCCGTCTACATCATGATCCTGCCGGGCATGGGCATCATTTCCGAAGTCCTGCCGGTGTTCTCCCGCAAGCCGCTGTTCGGGTACACGGCGTTCGTCTTCGCGACGATGGGGATCGGCGGCCTGGGCTTCAGCGTGTGGGCGCACCACATGTTCACGACGGGCGCGGTGCTGAAGCCCTGGTTTGGGTTCATGACCTTCATGATCGGCGTGCCGACGGGCGTGAAGATGTTCAACTGGCTGGGCACGATGTGGCGCGGCTCAATCAGCTTCGAGGCGCCCATGCTCTTCGCGCTCGGGTTCCTGAGCATGTTCCTGATCGGCGGCATCAACGGGACGTTCTCGGCGGCGGTGCCGGTGGACTTCGCCCTGCACGACACCTACTTCGTGGTAGCGCACATCCACTACGTGCTGTTCGGGGGTTCGGTGTTCGCGGTGTTTGCGGGCCTGTACTACTGGTTCCCGAAGATCTGGGGCCGGCGGTTGAACGAAAGGCTCGGCCAGGCGCAGTTTTGGCTGATGTTCATTGGTTTCAACCTGACGTTTTTCCCGATGCACCTGCTTGGCCTGGACGGCATGCCGCGGCGGATCGCGACCTATTCGAACGAGTCGGGCTGGGAAGCGCTGAACCTGGCCTCGACGGTGGGGGCATTCCTCATCGCTACATCAATGATCCCGTTCACGGTGGCAGTGGTGGCGGCCTTCATGCGGCCCAAGGACCAGCCCAACGACCCTTGGAACGCCAACACGCTTGAGTGGTGGACAACGTCGCCGCCGCCGGTGCACAACTTCGATGATCTCCCGGAGGTTCACTCGGAGCGGCCGCTCTTCGATGCCCGCCACGGCGGCGCCGGCCACTGACCCGACCCGCCGCATTTCGAATCTGAGGGAGACGTAATCGATGGCAACCCACGGAATAGCCACACAGCACAAACAGGGCCTGAGCAACGGAATGCTCGGCTTCATCCTCTTCATCGCCTCGGAGGTGATGTTCTTTGGCGGCCTGTTCGCGGCGTACTTCATCGCTCGCGCCGATGCGACCGAATGGCCTCCCGAGAACATGCTCACGGCGGAACAGATCGCACGCGGCGTGAAGCTCGAAGTCGAATTCGCGCTGCCGTTTATTGCGACGATCCTGCTGGTGCTCAGTTCGGTGACGATCCAATTTGGGGTGTGGGCCATCCGAAGGGGCGATCGCACGGCCCTGATCCGGTGGCTGATGGTGACGATCGTGCTCGGCCTGGTGTTCCTGACGGCCCAGATGTTCGACTACAGCCAGCTCCACTTCCGGGCGGGCGATACCGTGTACGGGACAACGTTCTACACTCTGACCGGCTTCCACGGTGCACACGTCGCCGGGGGGGTCATTTTCATGGGGGTGATTCTGGCGCGCTCCATGGCAGGTCAGTTCTCCGCAGCGCGCCACGAAGCCGTCGAAGCCTGCTCGTTCTACTGGCACTTCGTCGATGTCGTTTGGATTGCCCTCTTCACCGTCCTGTATATCGTTAAGTAGCACAGCAGCCTGAGCTGCTCATGGGGAGAAGCACTGTATGGATCACCAGCCCAACGAAAACGGCTCACACGGGGAAGTACATCTCCCCGACCCGAGCGTCTGGCCGCTCGTAGTTGGTGCCGCAGGGCTCTTTCTCGGGGCCGCGCTGATCTTCTGGTCGCGCGATACGGGTAACGACTTCGCCGGGCCGCTCCTTGGGGCCGCGATCGTTTCGACACTCCTTGCTGTCTTCGGATGGGCGTACGAAGACGGCCGCATGAAGCGCAAGGCCGAGCAGAGCCACATCCGCGGCCCGCGCGAAGCGCGCTATACCCAGGTCGTCACGTTTGGCATCGCCGAGGGCCAGGTCGAGACCGCCCGCACAGCGGGAGTGATTCATCAGCTGGAATCCTCGAACAGCGGGCTCCGAGACCTGGATGGCTTCCAGGACCTGCGGATCATCCTCTCTCCGGCCGAGACCGGTCCCTCACAGGTGCTGGTCGAAACGACGTGGTCTGACCGGGAAGGGCTGGCAACGTACGAACAGACCCGTCACACGATGCTCGACCTGCTTGCAAACCACTCCGACGAAGTCGTGCCGGGCTCGGTCCAGGTGTTCGACATGGAAGTGGTGCGCGATACGAAGGACGTGTCGTTCCGGTTCGGAGCGGGCGCGGCATTCACGACGCTCGCTGCCCTGATGGTGGGCGGGTTCATGGTCGGCGCCGGCCTGAGCCTCTTCCAGAGCGATAGCACCGGCAGCAATGGCGGCACCGCTGAGCCGACCCCCCCGCCGAGCAACGCCTTCCGCGTGGTCGCAACCGACAACAAGTTCGACAAGGCCGAAATCGTGGCCGGGCCGAACGCGGAGATTACGGTCACCCTCGTGAACAACGGGGCGGCGAAGCACAACATCCACTTCCTGGACAAGGTGGGGGGCACGACCCTCGCCGATGGAGCGCAGGGAGAAATCATCGATGGGGGCGGCACAGAAACGAAGCTGACCTTCACGACTCCTGGTGTCGGCGACTACTACTTCCTGTGCGACCTGCACCCGGACCAGATGAATGGGACCTTCAAGGTTGTCGAGGGCGGGCCGACCGGCACGGGCGAGACCGCAGGCGGCGGGGGCGGGGATGTCCCGGCCGGCGGCGAGCAGGTGGTCGCGACAGACAACAAGTTCGACAAGAACACGCTCAACGCCAAGGCCGGCGAGGAGTTCTCCGTCACCCTGGCCAACAACGGGAAGGCGAAGCACAACATCCACTTCCTCGACAAGAAGGGCGGGAAGACGCTGGTCGACGGCGCCCAGGGAAAGATCATCGACGGTGGCCAGACGGATACGGTCAGCTTCACCGTGGCGGATGCCGGGACGTACTACTTCATGTGCGATCTCCATCCGACGGAGATGTTTGGCGACTTCGTCGTGCAGTAGGGTTTCCCAAACGGAAGACAAAACGAAGCCCCGGCGCAAACGCCGGGGCTTCGTTTTGCTGGCGCAAGAGCCTACTCGAACGCGCCGCCGGCGAGGAGTTCGATGAACTCGTCCTCGCTGAGCCCGACGACCTCCTTGAAGACATACTCGTTGTCCTCGCCAAGGCAGGGGGCCGCCTTGCGCAGTTCGGTTGGCGTCTTCGAAAGCCGGAACGCCGGGCAATCGTAGGTCCGGAGACCCATGACGGGGTGCTGGAGTTTCCAGTAGTGGCCGCGATGGGCCAGCTGGGGGTCGGCGTGCATGGCTTCGGGCGATTGGACGATGCCGCAGGGCACACCGAACGATTGCATCAGTTCGACGACCTCCTGGGTGGTGAACTTGCGAATGGGCGGCGCCTCGACTCCTTCCTCGGCCTGGAGCGCGGGCTCCTGCTCGAGACGGGTGAAGTCCTCGAACCAGTAGCCCAGGTGCCGGTCGATCTCTTTGAGCTCGTTGATGCGCTGCCAGCGGCGGCGCATGCGGTCCATGTCGCACCACTCGGGGCGCCCGAGGGCCGCCTTCAGGCCCTCCCAGTGCTTCTCGGTGGTGCAGGCGATGGCGATCCAGCGACCATCGCGGCACTTGTAGGCGTTGTGGGGGGCAGCCTCCATGTCGTGGTTGCCCAGACGGATCTGTTCGTGGCCGTTGGCAGTCCAATCGAGGATGGCGGTACCGAGGCCGTGGACCGCGGCTTCCATCTGGCTGAAGTCAATGTACTGGCCCTTCCCGGTGCGGCGGCGGTAGTCGAGCGCGGCGATGAGGGCGGTGGCGGCAAGGTGGGGCACGAGGAAGTCGGTGTAGGCCACGCCAGTACCGATTGGCGGTTGGTCGGGCCAGCCGGTCATATGGTTGTAGCCAGCCGCGGCCTGGAGGACGTGGCCATAGCCCATGTAGTTCGCCCACGGGCCCGTCTGGCCGTAGAGCGGCATGGAGATCATGAGGAGGTCAGGCCGGAGCTGGCGGAGCGAATCGTAGTCGAGCCCGAACTTCGCCATGGTGCCCGGCGTGAAGGATTCTGTGACAACATCGCAGGTGGCGATGAACCGCTTGATGAGTTCAGGCCCGCGGGGGTGCTTCAGGTTCACGGTGGCGCCGAGCTTGGAGCTGTTGAAGTTCGCGTAGTAGCCCGAGCGGTCGATGCCGGGCTGGCCGTCGACGAACGGACCGACCCGGCGGAGGGCTTCGGGGTAGGTGCTGGATTCGATGCGGACCACTTCCGCGCCGTGGTCGGCCAGGTACTTGGAGACGATGGGCCCGACGCCGACCCATGCGAAATCGGCCACACGGAGGCCGGCGAATGGCTGCTTGAGTGCTTCGGCCATCGGGTTACACCACCATTTTCAGCTTGAGGCGCCGCAGCTCTGCTTGGTCAAGCCCAAGGAGGCTGCCGTAGACCTGGATGTTGTGTTCGCCAATATGGGGCGCCCTGCCCCGCTGCTTCCAGGGTGTCTCGCTGAGTTTGAACGGGGCGCCGGGGTAAATAAACGACTCGCCAATGTCCTCGTGGATGACCCGGATCCAGTAGTCCCGGGCTGCGAGGTGTTTGCTGTCGACGATCTCGCGAGGACTGAAGACCGGGGCCCAGCCCGCACCACGCCGCTGGGCCTCTTCGACGAGCGCTTCCTTCTTGCGGGTGCGGAGGAATGCAGCGAGGGTCTCCTCGACGAAGCGGACATCATCCGGCGGCAGTGGCTGGGGCGAGGTAAGGCGCGCGCGCCATTCGGGCGAATCGAGCCCGCGCGCTTCGCCGGCCTCGGCCAGCCAGTCGATGGTAAGGTTTGCGCTGGCGCCGATGAGGCCACCGGTCTGGAGCGCGACAAGCCAGCCATCGGCGGTTTCGAAGAGATACCGCGGGCCCTTCACACCGTTGGCATTCCGATGCAAACCTGGCCCGGAGGCGTTTATGCGGCGGATGTCCCACATCTGCTGGTTGTTGTCCATCGCGTTGGCGACGGCCTCCTGCATCGAAACATCGACGTGCTGGCCGATGCCGTCGTTCACGCCGCGCGCATAGAGCGCGACCATCGCGCCGACCGCGGCCTGGAAGTTGACCTGGGCGTAGGCCTGGGGCGCGGTGACGCGAACGGGACCATGCTCGTCGTCACCGTTGAGGTGCATCAGGCCGCCCATGGCCTGGCCGATGATGTCGGTGGCCTGCCACTTCGCGTAAGGCCCGGCCTGGCCGAAGTTGGTGATACTCACAAGGATGGCCGATGGGTTCGCGGCACTGACGGACTCGTAGTCGAGGCCGAGAGGCGCAGCGTCGCCGGGCATGTTGGTCTCGATGACAATGTCAGAAACGGCGATGAGCCGGCGGAGAATGTCGCGCCCGGCCTCGAGCTTCAGCTGGAGCGAGACGGAGCGCTTGCCGGCGTTCATCGTCCACCAGAAGAGGCTCGTGTCCGGACCAGCTTCGCCTTTGAAGAACGGCCCATTCTGGCGGGTTGGGTCGCCGTCGCGCGGAGGTTCGACCTTGATCACGTCTGCGCCGAGTTCGCCGAGGATGCGGGCACAGAGCTGGCCCTTCTGGTCGGCAAAGTCCAGCACACGGTAGCCCGTGAGGGGCCCCGCGGGGTGTTCGAGCGGGATAGTTGGGCTCTCAGGGTTCATACAGGGGTGTTCTACCGGTTCGCCGGGCGGGGTTCAAACGGCCGAACGCATAAGCGTGGACAGCGGCTCGTGTTCGCCATCAAGGTCGCCATCGAGGGCGTCCTGGATGCGCTGGCGGAGGAGGTCGAGTCCCCAGCGGCGCTCGGCCGAAATAGCGACCACATTGCGCGGCGGGGCGCCGGCGCCCTGGAGGGCTGCCCGCGCTTCATCGAAGTCGGCGACGCGGGTGCCGTCCTCGTTCGCGAGCAAGTCGACCTTGTTCAGTGCGAGCAGGCGCGGCTTCGATTCAACCCCGAGATCCTTCAGGGTGGCGTCGACCGTCTCGGTCTGCTCGTAGGCGTTGGCGTGCGAGATGTCGATGACGTGGAGGAGCAAGTCGGCTTCTTCGAGTTCCTCGAGCGTGGCGCGGAAGGCGGCGACAAGCCCGGTGGGGAGCTTTTGGATGAAGCCCACGGTATCAGTCAGGAGGACGACCTCGCCGGACGGGAGGCTGATGCGCCGGGTGACCGGGTCGAGCGTGGCGAAGAGCTTGTCCTCAGCGAGTACGTCGGCGCCACTGAGGGCCCGCATGAGCGTGGACTTCCCGGCGTTGGTGTAGCCGACGAGCGCAATGACCGGCATGTTGTTGCGCGCACGGCGGCGACGGTAGAGATCCCTCTGAGTGCGGACTTCTTCGAGGTCACGGCGGATCTTGGAAATCCGGTTGCGAATGAGGCGGCGGTCGGTCTCAATCTGGGTTTCGCCGGGGCCGCGGGTGCCGATGGCGCCTTCCATGCGCTCGAGGTGGGACCACTGGCCGGCGAGCCGGGGGAGGAGGTACTGCATCTGGGCGAGCTCGACCTGAGCGCGGCCCTCGCGGGTGTGGGCGCGTGTCGCGAAAATGTCGAGGATTAGCGCGGTGCGGTCGATGACCTTGACGCCCAGGGTGCGCTCGAGGTTGCGCTGCTGGGAAGGGGAAAGCTCGTCATCGAAGATAACGACGTTAGCGCCGAGCTGCTTGCGGGCCTCCGTGACCTCATCGACCTTGCCTTTGCCGATGTAGGTGGCCGGGTGTGGATGATCGAGCTTCTGGGTGGCGGACCCAACGACATCGGCGCCGGCAGTTCTTGCCAGCTCGGCGAGCTCCTGGAGCGACTCTTCGGCGGGGAGGAGGGCGCCGGGGGTATCGGCGGCAACCAGGTAGGCGCGGTCAGCGACTCGGGCTGTTGATTGAAGGGTTCTTGGCATGTGTTGGATCCAGCGTAGCGGGTTGTGGGGCCGGGGTGCGAGGCTTTGTGCCGGAAGAACCCATGCATAACGCTTGACGTTATGCATGGATGCGATTCAAGCTGGGGCATGATCAAGTCGTTCGGCAATAGCGAAACCGAACGGGTGTTCCGCGGAGAGCTGGCCCGTCGTCTCCCGCGCGAGGTCCAGCCGGTCGCGCTCCGCAAGCTCCTCGTGCTTCACGCAGCCCTCGCTGTTGAGGAGCTGCGCAGCCCGCCCGGCAACAGGCTCGAGCGCCTGGCGGGCGATCGGGCAGGGCAGATGAGCCTTCGGGTCAATGACCAGTGGAGGATTTGTTTCCGCTGGGAACAAGGAGATGCTTACGATGTCGAAATCACCGACTACCACTGATGACCGAAGCGAACTCCTCGATCTCATCCCTCCGGGCGAGATTCTCATCGAGGAGTTCCTCAGGCCTCTGGGGATGAGCCAGTACCGGCTCGCCCGCGAGTTGCGGGTGCCTCCGAGGCGCATCAACGAGATCGTTCACGGTACCAGGTCGATCACGGCAGACACTGCGCTGCGCCTGGCACGGTTCTTCGGGACATCGGCCCAGTTCTGGCTGAACCTCCAGACCGAGTTCGACATCCGCAGAGCCAAACGGGGGCTGGGCGACACCATCGAGCGAGAGGTCGAACCGCTGCGGCGTCCAGCGTAGGCCTCAGAAGGCGAAAGTTCCCGGAGCGTGCCGAGGACAACGTCCGCCGGGAGCGTTTTGCCCGGGAGGAGGTGGCACGTCCAGCCTCTGGGCAATCCTGCGTGCGAGTTGGTCCTTGAGTTCGCTGTGGCGGGGAATGGCCTCGCGTGCACCTGTTGCGGGGTTGACCCCGACGGAATGGGAACGCCCTTCGCGGAGCAGACGGCACCCGTGGGCGGAGAGGTGCCCGAATGAGATTGACGCGCTTCACCCGAGGCGGACGGTTTCCCGTGTCGCGGTCGCCGAGGCTCGCTTTATGCCCTCTTCGCGCAGAACTGCGAGCATGAGCTCAATGGCCGCTGCAAGATCGTCCAACGCCTCCTGGACCGTTTCGCCCTGCCCATTTGCGCCGGGGACTTCCGGGCAATAGGCCCAGAAACCGCCTTCATCTGCCGGTTCAACGATGGCCGTGAACTCATTCGTCATAGACGCAGTTTATCACGGCGGCTTCGGCGCACCGGGAGCGATCACTGCCCGTACGGGCCGGGGCGGCGGGTAGGCCCGTCACTTCGCCGACCAGGACTCCAGGCGGCGCATGCCCTCTTCGAGGCGGTCGTCGGGGGTGGTGACGCTCAGGCGGATGTAGCCTTCGCCATTCAGGCCGTATCCGCGGCCCGGGGTGACCACCACGCCGGTCTCATCGATCAGGCGGGCAGCGTAGTCGGCGCTAGTGACACCGGCCGGGAGCTTCGCCCAGACGTAGAGCGATGCCCTGGGCGTGTCGACTTCGAGGCCGCACTTGCGCAGCACTTCGACGATGCGGTCGCGCCGGCGCTGGTAGATGGCGTTGTGTTCGTCGATGCAGTCCTGGGGGCCGTAGACAGCCTCGATGGCCATCTTCTGGATGGCCTGGGGGATGCCGCTATCGATGTTCGACTTTACGCGCATGAGGGCATCGACCATCTGGGCGTTGCCCACGATCATGCCGATGCGCCAGCCGGTCATATTGTAGATCTTCGACCAGGAGTTGAACTCGACGGCGACATCGCGGGCGCCGGGCACCTGGAAGATGCTGAGCGGCTTGTAGCCGTCGTAGGCGACATCGCAGTAGGGGTTGTCGTGGAGGATCGCGACGTCGTACTTCCTGGCCCAGGCGACAGCCTTTTCGAAGAAGCCGAAGTCGGCGACGGCGCCGGTGGGGTTGTTGGGGTAGTTCAGCCAGAGGACCTTCGCTTTTTCGGCGATGTCAGCAGGAATGGCGTCCAGGTCGGGCTTCCAGCCACTCTCGCGGGTGCAGTCGAGCTTGTAGCTCGTGCCACCTGCGAACATCGTACCGATCTCGTACACCGGGTAGCCGGGGTCAGGGACGAGGGCGATGTCGCCCGGATCGATGAAGCAGAGGGCGATGTGGCCGATGCCTTCTTTCGAGCCGATCAGGGGAAGGGTCTCTTTCAGCGGGTCGAACTTCACTTCGAAGCGGCGCTCGTACCAGTCAGCAATGGACTGGCGCAGTTCGGGCAGGCCCTCGGACTCCGGGTAGCGATGGTTCGCCGGATCTTCGGCTGCCTGGTGGAGGGCATCGAGGATGTTCCGAGGAGTGGGGAGGTCGGGGTCGCCGATGCCGAAGGTGACGATGTCGATGCCTTCTGCGCGCTTGGCGGCGATCTTCTTGGAGATTTCGGCAAAGAGATACGGAGGCAGTGCCTCGACGCGCTTCGCGAGCTTCATGGTCTGAGTCCTGTGTCGGGTCTGAGGTGCTGCCGGCAAGCGGCGGCGGAGACGGGGCGGCCCGGCCTTCGCGGCACGAACCCGATCCTACCATGCGCCCCGGACACGGCCACATCGGCCGGGTACTACCCCGCGGCGGCTGCGGCGTGGGGCAAGTTCTCCGCCGGTGCCTCAAGGCAGGCCAGCATCTCGGCGACGGACGTCAGTTTCGCCCGGGGACGGCCTTCGCGAGCGCCCAGCGCCTGCTCGACCGCATCGATACGGCACCAGTCGCCGAAGGTAACGCAGCGGAGACCGCGGCTCTCGAGGGTGGCCGGATACGCCTCTCGCGGAAGTTCGACCGGGGCGAAGACGCGGCCGGCAGCGGCGTCTTCGAGCATGGCCGCCACGGTCTCCACCGAATCAGGCTTGTTCGTGCCGATGACCCCCGATGGCCCGCGCTTTATCCAGCCCGAGGTGTACATGCCGCGGAGGGGCTCGTTGCTCGCTTCGTCGAGGATGCGCCCCGACTCGTTGAGGATGACGCCCCAGCGCTCGTGGAACGGCACACCCGGAAGCGGGACGCCGCGATAGCCAACCGAACGGAACACCAGGCCTGTCTCGATGGTCTCGAACTCGCCCGTTGGTTCCGCGGCGAGCGTGCCGGATGCCGAGGCGACGAGGCGGGTGCGCACCAGCTTGAGCGCCCGCACTGTGCCCGAGGTATCGCCGATCAGCTCAACGGGCGACACGAGGAAGCGGATGAGGAGCTGCCGCTTCTTGCCCTCCGGCGGGCGGGCGGCGAACTCCGCGATCATATCGACCTTGCGCTGGAGCATCCGGTCGCCGCTGGCGTCGACTTCGGCGCGGCTCAGTTCATCGAGCGCGGCCTCCTCGGGGCGGATGACCAGGTCGGCGTCGGCGAGGTTGCCGAGTTCTTTCAGCTCAGGGTTCGTGAAGGCGGCCTGGGCGGGGCCGCGGCGGCCGAGGAGATGAACCTCACGGACGCGGCTCTGGCTGAGTGCCTCGATGACATGACGCGGCATGTCGGTCTGTTCCATCTCCTCGCGGGAGAGGCAGAGGATGCGGGCCACATCGACCGCGACGTTGCCCACCCCTACAACGGCGACGCGCTCCTGGGAGAGGTCGAACTGGCAATCCTGGAAGTCCGGGTGGCCGTTGTACCAGGCGACGAACGCGGTGGCCGGGTGGCTGCCGCGAAGGTCTTCGCCGGGAATGCCCATGCGCCGGTCGGTCTGGGCACCCGTGGCAAAGAGCACCTGGTGGTAGTGTGCCCGGATGTCATCGAGCGAGAGGTCGCGCCCAAACTCGACGTTTCCGAAGAAGCGGAAGCGCGGGTCGGCGGCCACCTGGGAAAAGCTCTTGGTGACGTTCTTGATCTTTTGGTGGTCCGGGGCCACGCCGTGCCGAACGAGGCCGAAGGGGGTGGGCAGCCGGTCGAACATGTCGACATACGTGGCGGGCGGGCCGTCACGGAGGAGGGCTTCGGCGGCGTAAAAGGCGGCCGGCCCGGCTCCAATGATGGCGACGTTGAGGACGGTTGGAGGGAAGGTTCCGCCGCTCATGCGTCGAGCAACTGGCTTTCGAGCGATTCGATGGCTCCCTGGAAGTCGTCGCGTTCGGCCTTCACGAGGTCACCGATGGTGACGATGCCGAGGAGCTGTCCTCTTTCAACCACCGGCACGTGCCGGAAGCGGCGAGCGGTCATGGTCTGGAGGACAGCGTCGACATCGTCGGCAGGGGTAGCGACGGTAATCGGGGTGGTCATCCAGTCGCCCACGGTGGCGCCGGCGGGCGCATCAGAGGCGGCCAGGTGGCGGATGATGTCGCGCTCGGAGAGGATGCCAGACGGTGCGCCGGCCGGGTCGACAACAACGACCGCACCGATGTTGTGGTGGGCGAGGAGAGCGATTGCGTCGGGGATGGACGTGCCCGCCCCGGTGGTGATGACCAGGGGGCCTTTGGCCGCCAGGATCGATTCCAATTTCACGCGGGGCACCTCCAAGTGCTGCGATGGTCCGCATCCAGCTTCTCACACGGTGGCGAACGGTGAAGCACGATCGGGTTCAAGATAGGGGACCGAAGGGCCGAAAATCAGCGGAACGAGTACGTCAGGCGTACCACTCGGCGTCGAAGACGCGGGTGGCGGGGCCGGTCATGAAGACCGAGCCCTGGCCGTCCCACTCGAGCACGAGGTCGCCGCCGGGGAGCGAGTCGATGAGGCGATCGCCGGTGAAACCGCGCAGGCGCGATGCCGCCGCGACCGCGGTCGCGCTGGTACCCGAGGCGAGCGTGATGCCCGAGCCGCGCTCCCAGACCCGGTGCTTGACGTGCCCGCGGTCCAGCACCTGGACGACCTGAAAGTTCGTGCGGCGGGGGAAGAGCGGGTGGTTTTCGACCAGCGGGCCGATGCGTTCGAGCGGGAACTGGTCCGGGTCGTGGTCGATGTAGTGGATGGCGTGGGGGTTGCCGACACTCACCAGGGTGAGCTTCAGGTCCATACCGTCGACGGTCAGGGGAAGGTCGATGATCGGCCCGGCGCCCTCGACGTTGGCGGGCAGCGAGGCCGGGTCGAAGTTCGGCGGGCCCATGTCGACGCGCGCGGCGACGATAACGCCGCCCTCGCGAAAGAGCTCGAGTGTCTTGATGCCTGCGAGGGTTTCGACGGTGACGATGTCGGGGTCGCCGGGCACGAGGCCCTCTTCGACGGCGAACTTCACGACGCAGCGGATGCCGTTGCCGCACATCTCGGCCTCGGAGCCGTCGGCGTTGAACATGCGCATCTTCATGTCGGCGGTAGTGGAGGGGAGGGCGAGGATGAGGCCGTCGCTGCCAACGCCGAAGTGGCGGTCGCTGACCTTCCGGGCGAGCTCGGGCCAGTCCAGGTCGCCGGTGGGGAGGAGATAGACGTAGTCGTTGCCGAGCCCGTGCATTTTGGTGACGCGCATGGGCCGAGTGTAGCGGACACTTGCGACCGCATCAATGGGACAAGGTATCAATAACGAAGGCTCAGCGTGCCTCGCCGCGGATCACGTTCGTACAGGCGCCGGTGAAGATGTTCGCCTGCATTTCGATGCCGTCAGCGTCCCGTACCCAGGTGATGCGGTTGTCGTCGCGCCGGAACCACTGGTCCTGGCTGCGCACGAGGCGGTGGGTGGCCAGCTTTGTCTTCTCGATGGCCGCCGCGAGCGGCAGCTCGCCGCGCAGGTGGCGCACGACTTCGGCATAGCCGATGGACGACATCGCGGGGGCATCGGCGGGGACGCCGGCGTCGAGCAATGCCTGGACCTCCTCGATGAACCCGGCGGCAAACATCGCGTCGACGCGCCGGTCGATGCGCGGGTAGAGCTCGGCGCGGGGCAGGTCGACGCCAAACAGCAGGAACTCGAAGTCGGGCGTGCCCTTTCGTTGCCAGTCAGAGATAGGCCGTCCGCTCTTTTCGTAGACCTCGATGGCGCGGACCACGCGGCGGACGTTGCGGCCGTCGATGCGGTCCGCGGCCACGGGGTCAACGGAGGCAAGGCGGCTGTGGAGCGCCTCCCAGCCCTTTGCCGCGGCGAAGGCTTCGAGCTCGCGGCGAAGAGCTTCGTCAGGAGCGACCTCGGGCACCTGCCAGTCTTCGAGCAATGCCCAGACGTACTGGGGCGTGCCGCCCACCAGCCAGGCGAAGGCGCCGCGACTCCAGACCTGTTCGAGCGCGGCGCGGGCATCCCGCTGGTATGCCACGAGGCTGTAGCCTTCGCGCGGATCGGCGATGTCGTAGAGGTGGTGGCGGACCTGGCGGCGGTCGGCGGCCGAGGGCTTGGCCGTGCCGATGTCCATGCCGCGGTACACCTGGCGGCTGTCGGCGTTAACGATTTCTCCACCCAAGCGCTGTGCGAGTTCGAGCGCGATGGCGGACTTGCCCGTGCCCGTCGCGCCGACGATGGCGACGAGGCGGCGCAGCATCAGGCTCCCGCCGCCGCGCAGATCGCGGCGAACTGGTCCGCCTTGAGCGAGGCGCCGCCAACAAGGGCGCCGTCGATGTCGGGTTGCGAGAGCAGGGAGGCTGCGTTTTCGGGGTTCACGCTGCCACCGTACTGGATGCGGATGGCATCGGCCGCAACGGGCGCGATCTCCCGGAGTACACCGCGGATGTAGGCGCAG
Organism: Dehalococcoidia bacterium; assembly: GCA_003104995.1. Taxonomy (GTDB): domain Bacteria; phylum Chloroflexota; class Dehalococcoidia; order Tepidiformales; family Tepidiformaceae; genus Amarobacter. Next base: position 321,788 of record PQAO01000021.1, on the reverse strand, counting down.
GCTTCCTGGGCGACCTCGGGGGTCGCGGTCTCACCGGTGCCGATGGCCCAGACCGGCTCGTAGGCGATGGTGACGCGGGCGGAGAGCGTGAGGCCGGTCAGGCCGGCGCGAAGCTGCCGATAGAGCACGCTCTCCGTCTGGCCCGAACGACGCTCTTCGAGGAGCTCGCCGACGCAGACGATCGGGTCCATCGGCGAGGCCAGGACTGCAGCTGTCTTGCGGTTCACCCATTCGTCGGTTTCGCCGAAGAACTGGCGACGCTCGCTGTGGCCGATGATGACGTGCGAGCAGTAGTCAGCCAGCATGGCGGCACTGACCTCGCCGGTGTAGGCCCCCTTCGGCTCCCAGTAGACATCTTGCGCGCCGAGCCGGACGTGGGAACCACCCAGGGCATCGCGCACGCAGCCGAGGTGTGGGAACGGCACGCAAACGGCGACATCGCAGGGCGCGTCCGCTGTTTGCGCGGCGACGGCGCGGGCGAGTGCGACGGCCTCGGCTTCGTTGGTGTTCATTTTCCAGTTGCCGGCGACGAATGGTCTGCGCATATCAGCTCTCCTGATGGTCCGCGGGCGCGCGCGGTACGAAAAGGGCGACAAGCCGCTCGGGATCCCGGACGCTCAGGCGGAGGCGCCTCGCCCGGATGGGGAGGATGCGGGGGATGACCCACACGCGCAACGGTTCATCGAGTTCGAACTGGGCGCAGTTCCCGGTGGCGGTGGCGAGCATGACGGTGCCGGCAAGGTCAGAGCGGATGCCGAGTCCCTGCCACCACCGGTGGCCGGCAATGGTGGCGGAAAGGACATTCGTGCGCGGCATGGCGGCATCAACGGCCGCGGGGAAGCGGACGTAGAGTTCGCGCTCACTGACAACGGCGCACGCACCGGGCAGGCGGGCCAGCATCCTCAACAGGTAGGCAACGGTCACCACCAGGAGCAGCGCGGGGGCGAGCATCAGCCAGGCATCCTCCGTGACGGCAGCCCAAACCATGCCGGCAGCGCCGGCGGCCAGGAGGATGGTGCTCCCGGCGAGCAGGGCCTGCATCGGGCGCACGCCGCGGAAAAGGAACGTCTCGCCCCGGGGCGGAGGCGGCACCTCAGGCGTCCATGAGTGCGGCAACGCCCGGGAGCTCGCGCCCTTCGAGCATTTCGAGGGAGGCGCCACCACCCGTGGAGACGTGGGTGAAGCGTGACTGCAGGCCGGACTGGGCGACCACCGCCGCGGTCTCTCCGCCGCCGACCACGGTGGTGGCGTCGAGCGAGGCGAGCGCGCGGGCGAGCCCGAACGAGCCAGCAGCGAACTTCTCCATCTCGAACACGCCCATGGGGCCGTTCCAGACGACCGCCCTGGCTGTCTTCAAGGCGGCGGCGTAGGCCTTCAGGGTCTCGGGACCGATGTCCAGGATCATGTACCCGTGGGGCACCTTCCCCACCGGGCGGGTGAGTGCCTCCGCATCCGCGGCGAACTTGCTGGCCGCGACAACGTCCTCGGGCAGGTGGACGGCGACGCCCTGTTCACGCGCCTTTTCGAGAATCGTCCGGGCGACTTCGACCTGCTCGTCTTCGACGAGCGACATCTGGACGTTGACGCCAGTGGCCTTGAGGAACGTGTTGGCCATGCCACCGCCGACGAAGAGCATGTCGAGCTTCGGGAGGAGGTGTTCGATAGCGGCGATCTTCGTGCTGACCTTGGCCCCGCCGACGATCGCCGCAAAGGGCTTCGGCGGGTCGGCCACGAGCGCGCTGAGGTAGCGCACCTCTTTCTCCATCAGGAGGCCGGCGACGGAAGGCAGGTAGTGCGTGACGCCTTCGGTTGAGGCGTGCGCGCGGTGGGCAGCGCCGAACGCGTCGTTCACGAAGATGTCGGCGAGGGATGCAAGCTCCTCGGCGAACGCAGGGACGTTCTTCTCCTCCTCGGAGTGGAAGCGAAGGTTTTCGAGCACGAGGACGTGGTGGCCCATCACGGCGACCGCCTCTTTGGCGACCGGCCCGACGCAATCCTCGGCGAACAGCACCTCCTGACCGAGCAGGTTGCCCATGCGGCCCGCGACCGGCGCGAGCGAGAGTTCCGGGTCGGGCCCTTTGGGCCGGCCCAGGTGCGAGCAGACGATCACCTGTGCCTTCTGTTCGAGCAGGTAGGTGATGGTCGGTAGCGACTCGCGGATGCGGGTGTCATCGGTGATGACACCGTCCTCCATGGGGACATTCAGGTCGGCGCGCACGAGGACGCGCTTCCCGGCGACGCTGATGTCGCGGACGGTTTTCTTGCCGATACCGTCGCTCACTTCGGTGCCCCCATACCGATGCCCCGGCGCTCCACCTTGGCGAGTTTGTCCCGGCGGCGAGCGTGATTGCCCTCCTCTGGCGAGTTCGAGAGGAACGCGGTCAGGCACTCGTCGGCTATTGCCCGGCCGATCTCCCAGGCTCCGAGGGCGAGGACGTTCGCGTCGGTGTGCTGGCGGGCGCGGGCGGCGCCCCAGCCGCTGTGGCAGAGCGCAGCACGTGCTCCTGGCACCTTATTCGCGACGATGCTCACGCCGACGCCGTTGCTGCAGATCACCACGCCCAGGTCGAGTTCCCCTGCGACAGTGTCGCGGGCGACCGGCTCGGCGAAGTCAGGGTAGTCCACGCTTTCGGCAGAGTAGGTGCCATAGTCGACGGGTTCGTGGCCGAGCGACCTTGCCGTCTCCATCAGGTGTTGCTTCAGCTCGTAACCGGCGTGGTCTGCGCCGAAACCGACCTTCATGGGCGGACACTCCTCAAGACGGGGATCTGGGACAGGTCCAGTATACGGGCGATGGTGGCGCGATCGATGGCACCTTCGCGGAGGATCCGCGGCTCGGGGCCGGAGAGGTCGATGACAGTGGAGTCGAGGCCCTGCTGCGTCGGCCCCCCATCGATCGAAAGGGCGCAGAACACGCCGACCTGGCGTTCGGCCTCCGCGCAGGTGGTCGGGCTGGGCGCCTCCGAGACGTTCGCGCTCGATGCCGCCAGCGGCGCGCCCAGGCGATCGACGATATCGAGGACCAGGTCAACGGGGACGATGCGGATGCCGACCGTCCGGCCCCCGGAGAGGGCGGGGCTATCCCAGCGTTCCCGCGCCGGGACGACGATGGTCCAGGCGCCCGGGCCGAGAGTTTCGATGAGCCGGCGGGCGGGTTCGGTGAGAACGGCGTACTCACCGAGGAGCGCAGTATCACGCCCGAAGAGCAACTGGAGCGGGACCCCCGGGTCGCGTTGCTTGGCGGCGTAGAGCGCGCGTACCGCGTCGTCGTCGCACGCGTACGCCGCGATCCCGTAGACGGTGTCGGTCGGGATGATAATCAGCTCACCGTCGCGCAGGACCTCGACGGCCCGATCGACAATGCCGGGGTTACTGGTCTGCGGCATAACACCTCCGCGAGGCCCTGTGGAGGGCCCGAATTCGTTGACCAAACTATACAATTCGGTTAGCGTTTCGTATGAGTTCCGCGCACTCAATGATCGACACCCCCTCCCAACCACAAACGGCCACCGCAAAGGACCCCGCGAAGGGCCACGAGACCATCGTGGTGCTCGACTTCGGCGGGCAGTTCGCCATGCTCATCGCACGCCGCGTGCGCGAACTGAATACCTATTGCGAACTCCTGCCGTTCGATGTTTCCAGCGAGCGCATCAAGGGGCTTGACGTGCGGGGCATCATCCTCTCTGGCGGGCCGAACAGCGTGTACGACCCGGATGCACCGCTCGCACCGGACTGGGTGTGGGAGTCAGGCCTCCCGGTGCTCGGCATTTGCTATGGCATGCAACTGATGGCACACCAGCTCGGCGGGAAGGTGGGCCCCGGGATCGAGCGGGAGTTCGGCCCCGCGATGGTCCAGCGCGAGCATTCGGCGCCGCTGCTCGATGGCCTGCCGGGCGAGTTCGAGGTCTGGATGAGCCACGGCGACCGGCTCGACGCGGTGCCGCCGGGCTTCACCTCCTACGCCCGCTCCGGGAATTCGCCCTTCGCGGTAATGGCCGATCTCGAGCGGGGCTACTATGGGCTCCAGTTCCACCCGGAGGTCGTCCATACGCCGCGGGGCAAGGATATCTTGCGCAACTTTGTGCAGGGCGTGTGTGGGGCCGAGGGGACATGGACGGCCGGCAACTTCATCGAGGAGTCGATCGAGGCCATCCGCGCTCAGGTGGGCAGCGCGGGGGTCATCTGCGGGCTCTCGGGCGGGGTGGACAGCGCTGTCGCGGCCGCCCTCGTCCACCGGGCTATCGGCGACCAGCTGACCTGCATCTTCGTGGACAACGGGCTGTTGCGGGCGGGCGAGGCCGAGGAAGTGGTGACCACCTTCCGCAGGAACATGCACATCAACCTGGTGCATGTGGAGGCGGAGCGCGAGTTCCTGTCGCAGCTGGCCGAGGTCACGAACCCGGAGACGAAACGCGTCCGCATCGGCAACACCTTCGTGCGGCTGTTCGAGCGCGAGGCGCGGGCCATCGAGGACGCGCGCTTCCTCTGCCAGGGCACGCTCTACCCCGATGTCATCGAGAGCGGGTCGCACGGTAAGGGCGCCTCGACCATCAAGACACACCACAACGTGGGCGGGCTCCCGGCCGACATGAAGCTCGGACTGGTGGAGCCGTTGCGCTACCTGTTCAAGGACGAGGTGCGCCGGATCGGGGAGGCGCTCGGACTTCCGGAAGAGATGGTCTGGCGCCACCCGTTCCCGGGCCCGGGGCTGGCCATCCGCTGCATCGGCGAGGTGACGAAAGAGAAGCTGGACATCCTCCGCCTGGCCGACCGCGTGGTGATGGACGAGATCCGCGATGCCGGGTATTACCGCGACATCTGGCAGAGCTTCGCGGTATTGACGGACACGAAGACTGTCGGCGTAATGGGCGACTTCCGTACCTACGGCTACGCGGTCGCCATCCGGGCGGTGGTGGCTGATGACGCGATGACGGCCGACTGGGCACGGCTGCCGCACGAACTGCTGGCCCGCATTTCGAACCGGATCGTGAATGAAGTGCACGGGGTGAACCGCGTCGTCTACGACATCACGCCGAAGCCACCGGGCACCATCGAATGGGAGTAGCCCCATGAGTGCGCGCGTACTCCTGGCCGGAAACGGCGGGCGGGAGCATGCGATCGCGTGGAAGCTCGCGCAATCGCCAGCGGTCGGTGAGGTGTTCATCGCGCCGGGCAACGCGGGCACGGCGCTGGTCGGGACGAACGTCCCCGTGCAGCCGAAGGACATCGACGGCATCGTGAAGGCGGCGCGCGACCTCCGCATCGACTTCTACCTCGCGAGCATGGACGACCCGCAGCCGCTGGGCCTGGTGGACCGGCTCCAGGCTGCGGGCGTGCTTTGCTATGGACCGACCGCGGCAGCCGCCAGGATCGAAGCCAGCAAGGCCTGGGCGAAGGAGTTCATGGCCCGAAACGGCATCCCCACGGCCGTGTCGCGGACATTCAGCCACCACTCCGAAGCCGTCGCCTGGGTCGAGTCGTTGCCCGAACAGCGGCTCTGGGTGAAGGCTTCCGGGCTGGCGGCCGGGAAGGGCGCGGTCGGGTGTGAAACGCGGAGCATCGCGCTTCGGGCGCTGCGATCGATGATGGTCGACGGCGAGTTCGGAGAATCCGGGAAGACGGTCGTCATTGAGCAGGACATGCGAGGCTGGGAAACCAGTGCCCACGCGTTCTGCGACGGCAAGGTTGCTGTCCTCTGGCCGTTCGCGACGGACTACAAGCGAGCGCTGGATGGCGGCGAAGGCCTGAACACCGGCGGGATGGGCGCCTATGCCCCGAGCAAGGGCGTCGAGGCGCCCCTGGTACGGGAGATCCAGCAGCTGCTGGTGGACCCGGTGATACGCGGAATGGCCAGAGAAGGGCACCCGTACAACGGGACGCTCTACCCCGGGATCATGGTCACAGACGATGGGCCGCGCATCGTGGAGTACAACGCGCGGTCCGGCGATCCCGAGACGCAGGTGCATATGCCGCGACTCGAGTCGGACATCTACGAAGTTGCCAGCGCTGCCGCGCGGGGCGAGCTAGCCAGTATCGACGTCCAGTGGTCGGGCGATGCGGCGGTTGGAGTGGTGATGGCCCCCGGTGGCTACCCGGCGAACTACGAGACCGGCCACGCGATCTCCGGGCTCGGGTCGGTAGACCCGGATGTCATGGTCTTCCACGCCGGCACCCGTTCCGAGGGTGGGCAGGTCGTGACCAGCGGGGGGCGGACGCTCACCGTGGTAGCGTTGGGCAAAACGATCGGCGAGGCGCGCGAGCGCGCCTATGACAACGTGCGGCGCATCCACTTCAAGGACGCGCACTACCGCACCGATATCGCATTGGAGGCTGTTGAATGACCAACCCCCTTGTCGCCATCCTGATGGGTTCGGCGAACGACGAGCCGCTGCTGGAACCGACGAAGAAGGTGCTGGACGACCTGGGCATACCCTACGTGGTGCGGGCGATGTCGGCTCACCGCACTCCGGACAAGGTGCGCGAGTTTGCGCGGCGCGCAGAGAGTGACGGGTTGGAGGTGATGATCTGCGCGGCCGGCGGGGCGGCCCACCTCCCGGGAGCGGTCGCAGCGAACTGCACGCTGCCGGTGATCGGCATACCGCTGGCATCGAGCGAGGTGGCGGGCGGGCTGGACGCAATCTATGGAGTGCTACAGATGCCTCCGGGCGTCCCGGTCGCGGGAGTCGCGGTCGGGGCATGGGGCGCGCGCAATGCTGCGTACCTCGCGGCCGCGATCCTGGCGCTCAAGCACCCGGCCATCCGGGAGGCATACAAGGCATTCCGGGACAAGCAGTCACAGGGCTGACCGGCGGGTCGCCGGAGCCCACAGGCTGGCCGTCAGACAGCGCGAGCGACCCATACCTGTTCCTTGCCGTAGGCCGGCGGTGAACGGAAGTAGTCCGAGTACTCCGCCAGGACTTCAAATCCACAGAGCTCGAGCAGGTAGCGCATCTCGTAGCGGTAGGTCCACCGCATCCGGAGGACCTCCTCCTCCTGGCGCAGGACGTAGCCCGCGCGATCCACCTCGGTGAAGCGCCAGGTCTCTTCGAACACCTGGGCCAGGGGGTCGTTCATCCGATCCGCGACTTCGATGCGGACCAGGTTGAAGGTATCCGGGTGGGGGAAGTTCCCCATCGGCGTCCACGACCCCGGCATGGGCCCGGGGACGAGACGATCGAGCAGCGGATCGAAGAGGTCGATCGCCAGCGCGCCGCCGGGGACCAGGTGCCGGTGGGCTGCTTCCAGGCAGCGGCGCTGCTCCCGGGGAGTCGACAGCATCATGAACGAGCGAAAGGCGATGTAGACCAGCCCGAATTGGCGGCCGAGGTCGAAATCCGCCATATCTCCGCGTACGAACGTGGCGCGGCCCGCCACTCCGGCATCCTCTTTCGCGAGGCGCTGGCTGGCAACGTCGAGCATCGACTGAGACAGGTCGAGCCCCATTGCCTGGACCCCCGAGCGGGCCAGTGGCAGGACGATACGGCCGGTGCCACAGCCGAGTTCGAGGGCCGGACCCGGCGCAGCCATCGCCAGCTGCAGGTAGAACTCCACGTCGCCTTCGACCACCGGGAGGGCGGCGGCGCGGTCGGCATAAAGCTCCACGTTGAGGCTGCGCTGCGAATAGAACATGTCCGCCATGGGCCGAAGTGTACCGGGTCGGCCGTTCGCTATTCCCTGTTCCGGGTTCCCGGTACCATGTCGTCGTGATCCCCCGTTACTCCCGCCCCGAGATGTCCGCCGTCTGGGACGACCAGAACAAGTTCCAGCGCTGGCTGGATGTTGAGGTCGCCGCGTGCGAGGCGTGGGCCGAACTGGGCCAGATCCCGGCGGAGGCTGCCGCGAAGATCCGGCGTGACGCCAGGTTCGACCTGGCGAAGATCCACGAGTACATCGCGATCACCCACCACGACGTCACCGCCTTCCTCCGGTCAGTCGCCGAATCGCTCGGCGAGGAGGGACGTTATGTACACTTCGGCCTGACCTCATCAGACGTGTGGGACACGGCCACCGGCCTGCAACTGCGCGACGCCTGCGATCTGCTCTTGAAGGGCATCGACGGGCTGTCCGCGGTGCTCGAACGGCAGGCCGTGGCGCACCGCGACACGTTGTGCGCCGGGCGGACCCATGGTGTTCACGCCGAACCGACGACGTTCGGCCTGAAACTCGCGGTCTGGGTCGACGAGATGCGGCGCAACCGCAAGCGGCTGGAAGCGGCCCGCGAGGCCATCGCCGTGGGAGCCATTTCGGGCACGGTGGGGACGCACGCCTCGGTGCCGCCGGAGCTGGAGGAGATCGTCTGCCGCAAGCTTGGGCTTGGGGTCGAGGCGGCTTCGACGCAGGTGATCCAGCGGGACCGGCACGCCCAGTTCGTGACCACCATCGCGCTCATCGGCGCCTCTCTGGAAAAGTTCGCGACCGAGATCCGGGCGCTTCAGAAGACGGAGGTCCGGGAGGCGGAGGAACCGTTCGACGAGGGCCAAACCGGGTCGAGCGCGATGCCGCACAAGCGCAATCCTGAACTGTGTGAGCGGGTGACGGGCCTGGCGCGAACCTTGCGCGGCTACTCGGTCACCTCGATGGAGAACGTGGCGCTCTGGCACGAACGCGACATCTCGCATTCGAGCACCGAACGGATCATGTTCCCCGACGCGACGCTGGTGCTGGATTACATGCTGCACATCTTCACGGGCGTGATGGACCGCCTGACGGTGTTCCCCGAGCACATGCGGGAGAACCTCGACCGTTCGTACGGGCTGGTGTTCTCGCAACGGGTGCTCCTGGCGCTGATTGAGACGGGGCTGAGCCGCCAGGACGCGTACGCGATCGTGCAGCGCAACGCGATGGCCGCCTGGCGCCAGCGAACACCCTTCCTGGACCTGCTACTGGCCGACCCGGAAGTGACGAACAGGCTGCCCGAGCCGGAGGTGCGGGCATTGTTCGACTACGGGTTCTACCTGCAGAACATCGGCGCGACGTTCGAGCGCCTGGGCCTGTGAGCCCCGAGCCCGGACCTCCTGCGCCGCTTCCTCAACCGCCTACCCCGGTATTTCTCCCCGCGCGAAAGGTAATCTCAACCGCGTGGTCGGTGGTGCTCGAACACCCGCGCCAGGCGATGCTCCCGCTGGTCGTCATCCAGCTCCCGGTCGCGATCATCACCAGCGGGTTGCTGGCAGTGCTGCTCCTCACGGTCTTCGGCGACCAGGAGATCGACACCACCGAAGGCGGGCAACTGCTGGCACTCCTGTTGATCGGCGCGGCCCAGGCGCTGTTCGCCCAGGTGGCGCGCGGAGGCACGATCGTTTCACTTGCCGGGGTCCTCACGGGGAAGCCAAGGACACTGACGGAATCGCTGGACCCGGCGTTCAACCGGATGGGCGGGCTGCTCGCGCTGGTGTTAATTGTCTCCGGGGGGCTCTTCCTGGCGTTCATCACGCTGATCGGGCTGGTGCTGCTGCCGTACCTTGCGCTCAGACTGGCACTCTCGTTCGAAGCGTTCATGCTGGAGGAACTCGGGCCGCTGCAGGCATTGCGGCGAAGCTGGAACCTGATGCGCGGGCATATGCTCCGGATGCTGGTGGTGGTGTTGATTACCGCCGCCATCCTGTTCGGGCCATTCCTGGTAATTTCCCTTATCGGGGAGGGGGTGCGGGGCGGCCGGAACACCCAGGTGATCCTCGGCGCCATGTACTCGCTGGTCCAGGGGGTGCTGCTGATCCCGATTGTCGCGGTCATCACCGCCACGACGACGGTGTTCTACCTCAATCTCCGGGAGCATGAAGGTGCCTGAAGTCCTGCTCGAATCGACCCTGCCGAACCGCCTCTATCGCGGGAAGGTGCGCGACACCTACGACCTTGGCGAGAATTTGCTGATCGTCGCGACCGACCGGATCTCAGCAATGGACGTGGTCTTGCCGACCGGGATCCCGCGGAAAGGCCAGGTGTTGACGCGGCTTTCCGCGTGGTGGTTCGACCGCATCAAGGAAGTTGTGCCGAACCACTTCATCGCGGTCATCGAAGCCCACAACACGAACCTGTTGCCCTTCGACATCGGGCCTGAGTACTACGGCCGCTCGATGCTGGTGAAGAAGGCGAAGCGGCTGGACGCAGAGTGCATCGCGCGCGGTTACCTCTCGGGTTCGGGCTGGAAGGACTACCAGCGAACCGGCGCCGTCTGCGGGATCCCGCTCCCGGCAGGCCTGAGAGAATCCGACCGGCTGCCGGAGGCGATCTTCACGCCGAGCACGAAGGCAGATGTCGGGCACGACGAGAACATCTCGTTCGAGCAGCTCGAAGCGATCGTTGGCGAAGAAGCGGCGAACGCGATGAAGCTCCGGACGCTGGCGGTGTACAACTACGCGCACACGGTAGCGCTCGAACGCGGCGTGATCATCGCCGATACGAAGCTGGAATTCGGCGTCTGGAATGAGGAAGTCACCCTCATCGATGAGGTGCTGACCCCGGACAGCAGCCGCTTCTGGCCGGCGGACCAGTACCGGCCCGGGGCGCCGCAGGCGAGCTTCGACAAGCAGCCTGTGCGAGACTGGCTGGCGGCGAACTGGAAGGATGGCGACCCGGCGCCGCCTCTGCCGCCGGATGTGGCGGCGGCCACCACCGAACGCTACCTCACCGTCTACAAGATGCTGACCGGACAGGAGCTGCCCGCATGACGAAGGCGAAGGCGAAGGACGCCAAGAAGAAGAATACAAAAGCCGCAACCGGGAAGGGTGGCGACGGCACCTACCTGGCACGCGTCTACGTCTCGCTCAAGCCAACCGTGAACGACCCGGAAGGCATCACCATCGGCGGTGCGCTGGGGTCGCTTGGGTTCAGCGGGGTGCTCGGCGTCCGGTCCGGGCGCTACTTCCAGGTCACGCTGAAGGCGGCGGACCGGAAGGACGCGGCGACGCAGGTCGACCAGATGTGCGCGCGGCTCCTCGCAAACCCGGTCATCGAAACCTACTCGTTCGAAATCGAAAGAGCCTGAGGCATCGACGCGAGGGGCGGGCCCGTTCAGGCAAGGATTGGCCCGCCGCGCGAGAAGCGCGGGCGGGCCGCCCTGGTGCCTCATCATTGGCGTCGTGCGCGGCGGCCATACACCAAGCCGAGCGCGCTGAGGAAGATCAACCCCACCCCTGCCGTGGTGGTCCATTCAGGATCCCAGGCACGTCCAGACTTCGGCCGCGACATTCCGGCGGCGGGGGCCAGCGGATTCCCCGGGTGGTGGAGTGGAACACGCACCTGGGGCGCGTCGATGATCTGATCCTCCGTCCAGTTCGTGCCGTATGCGGCGATCAACCTGTCGGTATGCCCCCGGAAGGGTTCGAAGTCGACAAGCAGCTGCATTTCGACGACAAAGTCGCCGTGCGCATCGGCGGTGACCTTCCTGAACCCCACCATCGGTCCAGCGCCACAGGGGAGTTCCCCGCACGGGATTTGGTTCACGTAGAGCTCCTGGAAAGGCTCGAACCCGCGCCCTGAAACGATCCAGGAGTCGGGTGTCCGCCCAGGAGCCGCTGTGAGATAGGGAGCGCCGGCCGCCGCAGTCGCCATGGATGAAAGCATCATGATGGTTGGAACTGCCAGTCTTGCCAGGAGAATCACGACGGTGACGATATCACCGGGCGGGACGAATTTGGCCCGTTTGGACCGATTTCTCCCCCCTTTCGATCCTCCACGGAGTTTCGTCAGCCATTCGCAACCTCAAACCACGTTGTATGGGTCCACGGTGAGGGTTTTCCCGACGACGCTAACTTCTTGGCCATCGCGGGCCGCGTGGCGCAGGAGGCAAGGTGATGTTTGGTCGATTGGTACTCCCGTTCCTCGTCGCAACAGCCGGCGCCCACCTTCACCACGGCCACAACACGTCTGGAGGTGACACATTCAACGATGCGTACTGGATCACGACCAGCACTGGCATCGGTTCCGACGACATCACTCTCTACAAGTAACGTCGAACCGAAGCTGGGCCCCGCGGGTGGACGCTCGCGCGGCCCAGCTGTCCTGCTCGGCGCGCTATTGTCCGCGCGTCCGGTCGCCCGCAGAAGGGTACGAACCTGATCACTGCAGGCCCCGCTACCTGTTGATGGGGCCCGGGTCGACGGCGAAGTAGACCTCGCAGGCGCGGCGGGTGGCACCGGGTTCGAGGACCGCGGGCCGCTTGACGAAGCGGGACTCCTCGATGATGAGCTGGAGGACATCGCGCGGGTGGCAGCTGCGGAAGTTGCCGTTGCTGGCGCGTCGCACGAGTTCGACGGCCATCTCGATATTCTGAGGAGAGGCGTCGACGCCCATCGCATCGGCAAAGCGTCTGAAGATCTCCGCCATCTGCTCGGGCGTTGGCTCGGGGATGCGGATCTTGTAGGGCAGGCGCCGGAGGTGCGCCTCTTCGAGCATGGTCTTCGGTTCGAGGTTCGTGCTGAACACGATGGTCGACCGGAACGGGAAGGTGATGCGTTCGCCGGTCACGAGCGCCATCGTGTCTTCCCCGCGTTCGAGTGCGGCGATCCAGCGGTTGAGAAGCGCGTGAGGCGAAACCTGCTGGCGGCCGAAGTCATCGATTGCAAGGAGACCGCCGTGGGCCTTCACGTGGGGCGGCGCCTGGTGATAGCCGAGCGCGGGGTCGTACGAGAGGTCGAGGTCCTCGTGACGCAGCTCGCCGCCAACGAACACGAAGGGGCGGCGAATGCGCAGCCAGCGGCGGTCGAATGTCGATGACGCGTCGGCCGTGTCGTCGCCTTCGACCGGCTGGTGTACGAGGTCGTCGTAGAGGCGGATGATGTGGCCGCTAACGTAGACGGCGACAGGCATGAGGGTGACGCCCTGGATCGCCTCACTTGTAAGTTCGAGGATGGTGGTCTTGCCGTTGCCGGGGGCGCCCCAGAGCATGGCCGGGCGGCCCGAAGTGAGTGCCAGGCAGACCTTGGCCACGACATCGCGGGCGAGGACGAGCTGCTGGAGGGCGCGGGCGAGGCGGACCGGATCCGGCGCGCCAACATCGGTGTCGCGTTCGAGGACGCGGAAGTAGTCCTGGATAGGGACGGGTACGGGGCCGACGTACTTGCTGCGTTCGAAGGCGTTTTCGGCTTCGTGCATGCCGAGTTCGGTGAGACGGTACTGCCATTCGGTTTCGAGGCGTCCGGAGGCCGACGTTGTTTCGACGAGGCGCTGGCGGCGGAGCTCATCGAGCGCTTCGCGGGCCACTCCCGGGCTCACGCGCATCGCGTTGGCAATGCCAACGGGCGATGGGACCGTGATCCGGTAGAGGGTCTTGAGTGCCAGGTCTTCGATGAATCGCTCGGGAAGGCCAAGTTCGTGCACGTGGTCCGGGGCGGTGGGGAGCGTCGGGAGGGCCCGAAGCTGGCTGGGGGCCGGCCGCGGCGCGTGGCGTTCTTCGGCATACTCCGGCTGCATCGCGAGGTTGCCAGACGTGGGGGGGTATGCCTGCTCCATAACACCTTCCCGCACCGCGGCCCTTGCGATAGGCCATCTCGTGCGACGCTCTAGGTTGAATGTCGGCAGTTGGCGGACGCCGCCCAGATCAGACCGGTGCACACACGCGGGCTTCGCGGTGACAGCCGGGTGGCCACCCGGTGAACGCGAGGGCGGCCGAATAGTGGGCGCAGGTTCGGAAACGGGGACCGAGCCGTCCTCAGCCGCCTTTCGGAGCGGACGGCGGCCGGGGCTCCGCCGGAGTGGTGAAGCGGCCCTCCATGTCCCAGAGCAGCCACCACTCGCGGCGGACTTCCATGCGGATGAAGCGTTCGCCGCCCCGTTCAACGATCGCCACATCGTTGAACCCCGCAGCGAGGAAGCACCGCCGGGCGCGCTCGTTCCAATCCAGGGTGTGGAGGTAGAAGCTGCGGAAGGGGTAGGTCTGCCAGGCGTAGCGGAGAAAGAGGACGGTGGCTTCCCGGCCGAGACCGTTGCCGCGGAAGCGCCCATCGCCGATGGAGATGCCGAATTCGGCGGCTTCGCGCCCGTGGTCGGCGTTGTAGAACATCACGCTCCCGATATGCGCGCCGCCGTTTGCCTCGATCGCGAACTGAGCACGGTCCGGCTGAACGAAAGCGAGGTCGTGTTCGAACACCTGGAGGAAACGGGTGAAGCCCTCGCTGAACGGCTGCATACCGTTGAGGCGGGCGTTCTCCGGGTCGCGGCGCCAGGCGTAGTCGTCGATGGCGTCGTCACGGGTCTTGCGGCGGACACGGAGGCGCGGACCAGTGGCGACGACGAGGTGGTCGCGAGAGCTCTGCCGAACCTCGATGGTCACAGTGGTTCTCCCAGCTTTCGCGCGGCTTCGGCCACGAGTTTGCGTTCTCCATCGTACGTGAGCCTGGCGAGCGCCTGGTCGGCCGGGAGCCAGCAGACGAAATCAAATTCGTGGTCGTGGAGGGATACGTCGCCCCCGATGGGCTGCATCAGCCAGTGGTGGACGTGCTTGTGGTAGCGGATGCCGTTGGCGGTGAACCAGTATTCGATGGAGCCGAGTTCGTCTCCGAGCGCCACCTTGAGACCGGTCTCCTCCTGGACCTCTCGGAGTGCGGTCTGCTCGATGGCCTCATCGGGGTCTGGCGTGCCCTTCGGCAGCCCCCAAACATGGTCGGAACGGCGACCGCAGACGACCACCTCGACCCTGCCGGCGGGGCTCCGGCGCCAGACGACGCCACCGGCGGAGATTGCTTGCTGGATGGGGAGCCTGCGTGCCATCAGCCGGGGCCTGGCTCCCCGAAGCGCCGGAACAGGCCACCGGTGGCCGCAAGCTCAATGGCGACGTCGACCACCTCAGTCAGCTCGGGCGGGGCGTTCTGCCGGTAGTCCTGGAGGAGCTCGCTCGCCGCTTCGCCACCGATCTCACCGAGGGACTCGATGGCTGCGAAGACAACGTCGAAGTCCTCATCGGCGAGCAGCTCGCCAAGGGGTGGGACAAGGTCTTCGGAGCCAAGGCCGCCGGCAGCGACGGCCGCTTCGAGGCGGAACTCCTCGTCGCCGGAGTTCAGCTGGTCGGAGAGGTATTCGGCCCACCGTTCCAAGGCGGAATTGCCCATGGCGCGGACGGCGGAGATGCGCATGGCACGGTCTTCGGATTCATAGGCAGCGGCGATGAGGCCGGCGACCCAGGACTGGCCGCAAGGACCCAGCGCCTCGATAGCCGCGGCCCGGACTTCGACAGGCTGGGAGGGGTCTTCGAATGCGCGGCGGAGCGCAGAGACCATCCGCTCGCCCTCCGCGCCGTTCAGCCGGCTGAGTTCCGCATCTTCGACGAAGCGCCGCAGGTTGACAGCGGCCGCGGCGCGGACGCCTGGCGCCGGATCGGCCGTCAGCAGCTCCACCAGGCGGTCGCCCACCAGACGGTCGTCAGATTCCCAGAGGCTCAGGACGGCGTTTTCGCGGACCTCGGGGTCGGGGTCTCCGAGCCCGACCTTGCCGAGTTCAACGAAGTTAAGCTCAACGTTGTCCTCCGCAAGCTCCGTCGCGCGAGCGAAAAGATCGGCCCGGCACGCGACGGGGATTTCGAGCCAGCGCTCGCGCAGCCAGCCGGCCGCCGGGCGATCCAGGTCGGAAAGCAGCGCGAGGTCCGCGTCTGTGGGAGTTCCGCCGGCAGCGAGGTCCGTGATGAGTTGATCGAGGGCACGTGAGACGGTCGCAGCCATGAGACGATCGTAGCATCAGTCATCCCAAGCGGCCTCGCCCTTCAGGGGCCGGGAAAGCAGATCTCCCATCGCTTGCGCGATCGTCTTGTGGCCACCGACGACCCGGGCGACCTCCCCGGTGATGGGGAGATCGACGCCGACGCGCCGGGCCAGGGAGAGCGCAACTTCGGCAGTCGCCGCACCCTCCACTGTCTCGCCAATCAGGCCCAGGGCGTCGTTCACGGAACTCCCCTGAGCCAGGAACTCGCCGAAGCGGCGGTTGCGGCTGAGCGGGGAGAAACACGTCGCGGCCAGATCACCGATGCCCGCGAGCCCCTGGAACGTGAGCGGCTCGGCTCCGCAGGCGACACCCAGGCGGGTCATCTCGGCCAGGCCGCGCGTCATGATGGTAGCGACGGTGTTCGCGCCGAACTGGAGCCCCCAGGCGGCGCCGGCGGCGATCGCGATAACGTTCTTGAGGGAGCCGCCGAGTTCGACGCCGACGATATCCGGGCAGGTATATACCCGGAAGGCGGGGCCAGCGAGGGCATGTTGCCAGGTGCGGGCAGTTGCGGGCGAGACGCTGCCAACGACGGCCGCCGCGGGCAGGCCCCGGGCAATCTCGTGTGCGAGATTGGGGCCGGAGACGGTGGCGATGAGCGCCGGAGGCCAGCCTTCGGCCTGGAGAACCTGGCTCATGCGAGCACCGGTATCGAGTTCGATGCCCTTGGCGGCGGAGAGGACCGGGATGTCGCGAGCCAGGCCGGCACCACGGACGCTGGCACGGAGATACTGGGCGGGGACGGCCACCACGAGGCCGTCGAGAGGGGGCGCGCCGGCCGGGACAACACCAATGGCCACCTTCGGCCCGAGCCGCAGTTCGGGCAGGCGTTCGAGGCCGCGGAGCCTATCAACGGCAGCTGCTTCGGCCGCGGTTCGCGTGAGGACCACCACGTCGTTGCCCGAGCGTTCGAGGAGGCCGGCGAGCGTGATGCCCCAGGAGGTGGCTCCGAGGACGCCGTAGCGGGCCATCTCAGCCCGTTGCCGGGCGGTCGCCACCCTGCCCGATCCTGGGCTCGGTGCCAGAGAGCAGCCGCCGGATATTGGGAAGGTGCTTGTATTCGACGAGGACGGTGGCAAAGATGCAGTACCAGGCGTAGGACCAGTCGAGCCAGCCACCAGCGGCGGCTGCGACGACGATAGCGGCGCACAGCGGGACGCCCACCACGGACATGACGGAGACATACCGGGTGGCGCCGATGAGGGCCGCGCCAATGAGCGGGAAGACGATCGAGATCACGGGGGCGAGGCCGAGCACGCCGCCATAGGTGCTTGCGACGCCTCGCCCGCCGCGGAATCCAGCGAAGACGGGCCAGACATGCCCGACAACGGCCGCACCGGCACCGACGGCGGCGACTTCGTTGCTATCGAACACGAATCGGCCTACGAGCGCAGGGACCGCGCCCTTGGCGATGTCGAGCAGCATCACGAGTGCAGCCGGCCCTTTCCCCGCGGTGCGGAGGACGTTGGTCGTCCCGGTCTTGCCGCTGCCAGAGTCGCGGATATCGCGCCCGAGCCAGAGGTAGCCAACGATGAGCCCCCAGGGGAGCGAGCCGAGCAGGTACCCGAGTGCCGCATTGGCGGCGTATTCGACGATCACGACCGCGAATCATCCTCCGTGCGGGCCCTGAACACCAGCTTGATGGCCGTCCCTTCGAAGTCGTGCGCTTCGCGGATGGAGCGCTCCAGGTAACGGCGGTAGCTGAAGTGCACCAGCTCGGGGTCATTGACGAAGAGGATGAACGTGGGCGGGTCGATCCCCGCCTGGGTGGCGTAGAAGAGCTTGAAGCGCTTGTTTCGGACCAGCGGCGGAACGTGCTCGCGCATGGCCCTCGCCAGGAGAGCATTGAGATCGCCCGTCGTGAGCCGCCGGCGGCGGGCCTCCCGGGCTTCCTGGGCGAGCTTGAGCACCTGGGTGAGCCCGCGACCCTCGAGGGCCGAGATGAAGGTCACCATCGCCCAGGGGACGAACTTCACCCGTCCGCGCATCTGCCGTTCGGCCCAGTCGCGGCCAGCCTCCGGGTCTTCCCAGAGGTCGGTCTTGTTGACGGCGATGACGAGACCCTTGTAGTGGTCGATAGCGATGCCGGCGATGTGGGTGTCCTGGGCGGTCACCCCGTCCACACCGTCGATGACGAGGACCGCGACATCGCAGCGTTCGACCGCGGCGGTGGCGCGCATGACGGAGTGGAGCTCGACTCCCTTGCCAAGCTTGCCGGGACGGCGGATGCCGGCCGTGTCGATCAAGAGGAAGGAGCCTTCGGGAGTGTCGACTTCGGTATCGATGGCGTCGCGGGTGGTGCCCGCGACATCGCTCACGATGACACGCTGCTGACCAAGGACGGCATTCACAAGCGCCGACTTGCCGACGTTGGGGCGGCCGATGATGGCAATCCGGGTACGGTCGGTCTCGACGAGGGGCTCGGATTCGGGCAGCAGGGCCAGGACTGCATCCAGCATGGTGCTGACGTTGATGAAGTGGAGCGCGCTCACCGGGATGGGATCACCGAGCCCGAGGGCGGATGCCTCGGCGACGCCCTCGATTTCACGCCGCTCGTTGTCCGCCTTGTTGACCACCACGAGCGTGGGCCGCTCGGCACGCCGGACAACATCGGCCATGTCGTAGTCGCTCGCGGTGAGACCGTCGCGGGCGTCGACGCAGAAGAGCACGACGGCCGCACCTTCCATGGCCGCCTTCACCTGGTCGATGATGAGGGACGCGTAGACGTTCTCCTCATTGGTTTCATACCCACCGGTATCTATCAGGCGGAAGCGGCGGTCGCGCCATTCGACATCGGCTTCGACCCGGTCCCGAGTGGTGCCGGGTTCGTCCTCGACGATGGCGCGCCGTTCGCCGAGCACGCGATTGAACAGCGAGGACTTGCCAACGTTGGGGCGGCCAACGATGACGACGCGAGGGAGGACATCAGACGCTGCGATCACTGGCCACCTCCCGATGAGGCGACCAGAGTCACCTGGACATTCGCGACGGGCTCGGCTTTCAGGCCCCCGGGGACGGTGACTGTCACCGGATAGCCGCGTGTCCCCAGGGCTCCGCCAGCGAGCGAAACCGTGGCTTTGATGTCGCCCGGCTTCAGGTCTCGCAGCTGGGTGAGCGGTCCGGTGATCTTGACTTCGACAGAGTAGAGACCGGAATGGGTGAGGCCAGCAGGGGTGTTTTCGAACGTTGGGCCGACCACGAAGGTCGTGCCGCCACACGGGGCCCCGGCCGGCCCACTCGAGCATTCGATCGGGCGGATCTCGACTGTGACGGTCACAGAAGGCCGACCCAGCGACGTGTTCTGGGGCTCGTCAATGGTGCGGATGAGGGTCTGGTCAGTCCGGGCACCGGAAACGTCGAGCGCGGGCGTGGTCAGCTTGTTCAGTCCACTGACAACGGCCTGGGGCCCGGTGACGGCAACGGTCGCGGGTTCGACTTTCACGTTGGTGATCATGTAGCCGGAGGCCACGTCGCCGGTCGTAAGCACCTCAACGGGGAGGGTCCGCTGCACGAAAGTCTGCTCGATCTGGAGGGTCGCTTTGGCCCGTGCCGGCGTAATGGTGACCACCACCTGGGCGCCGCTCTGGGAACGGGCGACAAGGTCACCTTCGACTGTTGTGTTATCTCTCACACCACTCAGGTTTACATCCAGATCGACTGAGCGCACGCTGGCGACGCGTTCTGGGAGGCCACTGATGACCACCGCCGCGGGTTCGACGGTGGAGGCGGTCTCCGCTTCCTGGTACCCGGCTGCGACCTGTCCGGTACGGCGGATGGTGATCGGGAGCTCGCGCTCCACGGGCTCGACCACCGTAACACGGACGGCAGAGGGGATGACTTCGACAACCCTGACGCTGCTACGGCGCGACTCGACCTTCACCTCGCGCACGTCCTCGATGTCGGCCTGCATGCCCTGGACATCGATGTAGGCGCGGAAGTCGCCGGGGACCAGGTTCTCGAGGTCCTTATCGCGGCCTTCAAGAACCACGGCCACGGCGAAGCTGTCTTTCATGATGAGGTTCCCGGCATTGCGAGCCTCGACGGGGACGGCCGCGGGCAGTCCCTCGGCCGGGAACCGGACGGTGACACGCGGGTTCTCGACGTCTTCGATGACGAACCAGATTGCGAAGGCAGCAACCAGGCTGAAGCTTGCGAGCGCCCAGTTCCGGTAGATGCTCCCAATGGACGAACGGGCGAGGGCGACCAGCAGTCGCGGCCACAAAAGGCGGGGCGATTCGGGCATCGTCATGCCGGCACCGCCCCGCGCCCGTTGCGGCCCGCGGCGCCGGGTTCGAGCACCCATTCCAGCACGGCGCGCAGGCGCCGTTCGTCGGGCACCCGGGTGAGCCGGCCGTTGAGTGCGACACTGATATCGCCCGTCTCCTCCGAGACGACGACGGTCAGGGCATCAGTCTGTTCGGTGATGCCGATGGCGGCCCGGTGGCGCGTGCCCAGCTGCCGGTCTTCGGGATCGTTCGCGAGGGGCAGCACGCAGCTCGCGGCGACGACGCGGCCATCGCGGAGCACGACTGCCATGTCGTGCAGGGGTGAATTGGGATAGAAGATGCCGCCCAGGAGTTCCGGGGAGACCTTCGCGTCGATCGGGACGCCGGTTTCTATCACATCCTGGAGCCCGGTCTCGCGTTCGAGGACGAAGATACCGCCATGGCGTTCGGCCGACATCCGGCCAGCCGCGCGGACAACAGATTCGATGAGTTCGTTGTACTTGCCCTCGGTGAGCCAGCCCTGGAGCCCCGTCCGGCCCAGGCGATCGAGGGCCCGCCGGATCTCCGGCTGGAGGATGATGACCGCGCCGACCACGAGCGCGGTGACCGAGTTCGCCACCAGGAAATTCACGACCGTCAGGTCGAACAGGCGGCCGAACACCACGAAGACGAGAAAGAGCGCCAGCGCGCCGCGCAACTGCGTCAGACCCCGGGTACCGCTGAGGACGCGCAGGGCCGCGAAGATGACGAGCGCGATCAAGAAGATATCGATCGCGCTCCAGACATCGAACTGTGCGAGAACGTCCCGGAAATGTTCGGAATCGAGCATGAGTGGCGCGGCCAGCCCCTGGTGGTCAGGCCCATGATACGCCGTAAAGGAGGAATGCCGGGTTAGCCTTCCACGCGGCCATCGACGCCGAGCAAGAAGGCCACGACGGCAGCCTGGGCCCAGACACGGTTTTCGGCCTGGTCGAAAATGATCGAGCCGGGCGCCTCCATCATTTCGTCCGTGATTTCGTCGCCGCGATGCGCCGGGAGGTCGTGCATCACGAAGGCGTTGGCGGCGGCGTGGCTCATCAGCTCGCGGTTGAGCTGGTAGCCGGCGAAATCGATCCGGCGGCGTTCGGATTCGCGCTCCTGGCCCATGGATGTCCAGACATCGGTGTACACGGCCTGGGCGCCCTCTACGGCCTCAACCGGGTCGTGGACCAGGGTCAGTTTGCCGCCGCTCGCATCGGCGCGGGCACTGGACTCGGAGACGACGTATTCGGGGAGCGTGTAGCGCCGGGGCGCGGCCATGCGCACATCCATGCCCAGTGCCGTCGCGGTGAGGACGAGGCTGGCTGCGACGTTGTTGCCATCGCCGATGAAGGCAATCGAGACGCCGCGGAGGTCGCCGACCTTTTCCTTGAGGGTCAGCAGGTCGGCGAGCGCCTGGCAGGGGTGCTCCTCGTTCGTCAGCGCGTTGATGACCGGAATGCCGGAGTAGTGCGCGTATTCCTCGACGATGACCTGGCCAAAGGTGCGGACCGCGACGATGTGGACGTAGCGGTCGAGGACGCGAGCGACATCCTTGATGGCCTCACGCTCGCCGAGGCCGACCTCCTGGGGTGCGAGGTAGATGGTCTCGCCACCGAGATGGCGCATGGCGACCTGGAAACTCACACGCGTACGGAGAGACGGCTTTTCGAAGAGGAGCGCGAGTTCCTTGCCTTCGAGGAGCTTCTGGGGACGCTTCTTCAAGTTACCCGCGATGTCGAGCAGGTGGGCGGTTTCCGCGGCCGAAATATCAGCCGAGGAGAGGAGATGCCGTACGTTCGTGTGCATCGCCCGAGTATAGGAAACCGGCTTGCTTATGTCCGGCGGCAGCCTGGAAGTGTGAGATGACTCCTATGTGGAGGTGCTGGCGATCTGCCGAAATAGGTGGCAGGAGGCACCCGTGGACGAGCAGCGCATCCTCAGGCCGGCATGGGCGCGAAAATTCGCGGAGGGCAAGATGTTCGAGCGGATGGACTGCACGCGCTGCGGGGCCCAGTTCAACTTTGGCCAGGCGCCGCGGGCGACGCGGGTGCCGCGGTGCCCTTCTTGTGGTTCGTTTGGGGCGCAGCCGCACGCGGCGTAGGGCGGTCCGCGTTTTCTGTAGGTCCTGATTTGGTACGATAGATGCCTGCGTAGGGGTGTAGCTCAGTTGGTAGAGCATCGGCCTCCAAATCCGAGTGTCGCGGGTTCGAATCCTGCCACCCCTGCCAGAACCCCTGGGCTGAAACCCTCACGCGGCTTGCCGCTGGGCCCATCGGGTACGTAACATCGCCTTATTGCCCAGGTGGTGGAATGGCAGACACGCTGTCTTGAGGGGGCAGTGCCTGTATAGGCGTGTGAGTTCAAGTCTCACCCTGGGCACCATCACTGGTTCGGTCGGCGCCATGGCCAAGTGGTAAGGCAGAGGTCTGCAAAACCTTCACCGCCGGTTCGAATCCGGCTGGCGCCTCCAACACACAAGCGAATGTCTCCGAATCTACGGGACACAGAAACGCCCTCGCCAGCAATGACGGGGGCGTATCGTATCCGGGACTCCTGACCGCTAAACTGACCCCTTCAGTGTTCGACGCACCGCTCGACGGCGAGCCACCACGTCGATTCCGACTCCCTGAAACCGCAAGCGAGGCTCAATCGACCAGACCATTCCGACCTCGCCTCTATCCAAGTGGCAAGGGTAAGGGACCGGAGGTCACATGCCTCCAGCAACTCGGCTGGCCACGTCCAGGTGTCGGCAACGAATCGATTAACACAAGTCGGAGGGACATAACCCCCTCCCGCAGCCGCCAACCGGTACTCCTCAATTTCACTTAGCAAGTCGGCGTGACGGTCTGCCAGGATCGCACTCTGCGCCGCCCGGAGGAGGAGCACATGAGCGCCCTCAAGTTCCGCCGGCGTGGGAAGGTCACGCAAGTCGTTAAGGGAGACCCAATCTGGCGGTGTCGCCCCTGGCTCCATGCTCTCCAGTAGTGGACGCATCGCAGAGGCGTAGGCCCGAACTACCCCAAAGTCACGCGGCATTGCGGTGCTCTCCGGAGTCCGGGTCGCGCTATCAATCGACGGTGATGGTTGCTGTGCCGAAGGGGCCTCGTCGGAACAAGCAACCAACACCATGCCGAGGAGTCCGAGAGCCAACAGCACCATTTTTCGACATGTCTGCGGCATTGTTCCCCCGGTAGTTCAAGGAGGCGGTGGACCAAAGGCTATCGTAGTTGCCGACCGCGCGCCCCAGTTGGCCGAAGCATCCGGTCCATCGCATCGGCGGCGAGTTGCTCGTGCCCGGGATGGTGTGGGCGCAGCCGGTAGGCGGCCCATCCTCGCGCTCGCGCAGCACACTGGATACATGGTGCGACCGAGCAACAGTAGACCTCGCACTTTCTGCTAGGATCCGCCGCCATGGAAGGCGTCATCACGGCTCTGCTCGGCAATGCCCTTACCCTCGGCGTGGTTCTGGCAGTGTTTAAGTGGTGGGGAGCGGCGGCGCTGGAATCTCACAAGAGCCAATTGCAGGCGTTCAACGACTCATCACTAGAGCGGCTCCGGGCGGAAATGAAGATTGCCGGCGAACGCTCCGGGCGGTTTGACGAGCGGCGTTTCCAGGCGGTTTCGGAAGTCTATGGCGCGGGTGCGGACGCAATCGACGCAGTGGAGCGCATGGCAAGGATCATGAGACTCTCCGGGAGTTCCTCCTTCGACGATGACCGACGTGAGGCGGTGGACGCGTACAACCTATTTCGGACCACGGTCCAAAAGAATCGGCTGTGGCTCGGGAAGGATCTCGCAAGTGACGCGGACGCTTTGCGCAATTGCCTGCATGATATCTGGGCGCAATTCGCCTTCCCCAGCCATGACAACCTCGGGCAACCCGAGAGTTGGCAAACTGTGCATGATCTGGTGACGAACAAACTGCCGCCGCTACGTTCCGCGTTCGAGGACCGCGCCGAAGGAATGTTCACGATGCCCAGACCTGACTCCTGAGTTGACCCCTTCACGACCGAAAACGACGGTACCTTCGAAACCGGCTGGCGCCTCCAACACACAGAGCAATCGTGGCGGCCTTTTCGCCACGAAGACCGGCCCCGCAGCAATGTCGGGGCCGTTTGGTGCCCGGGCGAGGCAAAGTTCGGAGCTCTACTGCCGGCCATTCACCGCGAAACCGAGAAATCACCTGAGACGCGGACCTTGTAGGTCTTGACCGATCCCGGCTCGATGCCCTCGATGTCCTTGCAACTAAACTCGCCTTTCACCTCGTTTGCGCCCTCATCGATGGTCACCGTGCAGTCGGTTCCCCAGGCCCCTGCCGTGGTGAGTTTCGTGTGAGTAATTGAGAGGCCGCCGGCTTCGTCCTTGGAACCGGCCTGAAACGCCAGGATCACTGAGGCTTCGTCACTCACGAAGGTCAGGAGCGTATACCCACCGGTGGCGATCCCGTTGCCTTTCAGGTCGACCTTGAAGTCTTTATCGCCGGAGACTTCGACATGAACCTCGCCGTCTGCGAATGCGCCGTCCTTGATCGACGGGATATCCGCGTCGCCGTTCGAGGAGCGGGAGTCGCCGCTGGTGGCAGTTGGCGACGACGCCTGGCCACTGGAATCGTCCGAGTCACCGCCTGAATCGTCGTCGTCACCGCCGCCGCCGCATGCGCCGAGGAGGGCCAGGGCCGGGATGAGGACCAGCAGCGATTGGCGAAGGGAAATCACGGCGGCATGTCTCCAGGGTTGTCTGCTCGGTGTCCCGGCTCGGCGGGCCAGCAAAGCGGATGGACTATAGCACCGGGTGTCAATATCGCTGCGACAGTGGAAGCGGACCACTCGTGACGACGGGCTACCCTCGCGCGGGCACCGCCGTCCCGGTAGCATGCGGCCATCACTTTCGACAGGGGCACCAACATGGGTGGACTCCGGGGCGACGCCGCAATCGTCGGCATCGCCGAATTCGCGCCGGTGCGGAAACCGGACCGGCTCTGGATGGGCCTTGAGGGATACGCCGAGCTTGCGCGCCTGGCCCTCGATGACGCGGGGCTTAAGCTCAGCGACGTCGACGCGATGATGACGGGGCACGTCGCGGAAGCGGGACCGATGTTCATGCCCGGCCACCTGGCCGAGTACCTTGGCATCGAGTCGCACTTCTCAGAGATCGTCGACCTCGGCGGGGCGGCGAGCGCCGGAGCTGTGCTTCGCGCCGCAGTCGCCATCGAAGCAGGGATGTGCGAGACGGCTCTTTGCATTTTCCACACGCTCCCCCGTCCCCAGAACCCCATGGGCGGCAACCAGCGCTGGGGCCGGAACTGGGGGTCGCCGATGACCGAGTTCGACTACCCCTATGGCGCCATTGGCCAGAACTACGCCTACGCAATCATCACGAACCGCTACGCCCACGAGTACGGGCTGACCGACGAGCAGCGCGCAAAGGTGGCGGTCGACCAGCGGACGAACGCCACGGTGAACCCGAAGGCGGTGTTTCGCACGCCGATCGATATCGACGACGTGCTGAATTCGCCGATGATCGTCGACCCGCTGCGCATGCTGGAGATTGTTATGCCCTGCTTCGGGGGCGGGGCGGTGGTGGTGACGTCGAAGGAAAGGGCGAAGAAAGCGAAGAACCGGCCGGCCTACATCATCGGCGGGGGCGAGAACACGACGCACCTCTCGGTGACCTACGACCCGGACATGACGCACACACCCATCAAGGCAGCGGCCGACCGGGCCTGGGCGATGGCGGGCGTCAAGCCGAAGGATATCGACCTTGCTTCGTTGTATGACTGCTACACGATCACCGTCTTGTTGACGCTGGAGGACACCGGGTTCTGCGGCAAGGGCGAGGCGGGGAAATTCGTCGAAGCGCACGACATGACCTATAAGGGCGACTTTCCGATGAACACGCACGGCGGCCAACTGAGCTTCGGGCAGGCCGGCATCGCGGGCGGGATCTCGCACATCACCGAGGCGTACCTGCAGATGACGGGCCGGGCGGGTGACCGGCAGCTAAAGCGCTGCGACACGGTTTTCGTGCACGGCAACGGTGGGCTGATGAGCGAACAGGTCTCGCTCATCCTGCGCGGCGAGTAGGAGAAAGAGATGCCGAAGTATCGCAAGGGCACCGAGCCGGTGCCGGTCCCGACACCGATCAGCCAGCCATTCTGGGATGCGGCCAAGCAGCACCGCCTGACGTTGCAGCGTTGCGCGAACGGGCACATGTTTTACTACGCGCGCTCGCACTGCCCGAAGTGCCTCTCAAACGAGCTGACCTGGTTTGACGCATCGGGCAAGGGCACGATCTACAGTTACACGGTGGCGCGGCGGCCCACGTCACCCGAGTTCGAGCAGGACGTGCCGTACGTCATTGGCGTCATCGAGCTCGCGGAGGGCCCGCGGATGACCAGCCTGGTGGTCGAAATGGACCCTGATGCGGTGAAGATCGGGACGCCGGTCCAGGTGGTATTCGATGACGTGAGCGAGGCGATCGCGCTGCCGTACTTCAGGCCGGCGTAGGAGGGGGCGGCGGCACAACCTGCGGCCAATCCCTCGCGTTGCGGAGACGGATGCCGGAAAAGTGGAAGCTGTGCTCCCACGCTCCGTAAAGCGGGGCGAGCGATGGCATGAGTCGCAGTTCCACGTCCTCGGCGCCAAGCGCCGAGACGAGGTCGCCGAGCGGCTCGACGGAGCGAGGCGAGGCGGTGATGGTGCTGACCCACATCCAGGGGTCGGCTTCGAGCGGCCGGAAGCCGGCCGGGTCCATCTCGTAGCGAAAGAGGGGCGTGCCGCGCATCCGTTCGAGCCACGCCCATTCGACGCAGGCGATGCGCGCGTCAGCGCGGCCCCCGAACCAGCGATCCAGGTCGGCGGCCGTGGTTTCGGGGGTGGGCCAGAGGAGCACCCTGGGACAGTCGCGCGGGAAGAGGTAGGTCCACGCACGAGCTTCGTCGACGGTCCAGACCATCGGTGGCACGTCGGGCCGATGGTTCAGGGTCCGGGGGACGAACAGGCGGATATCCGGATCCTCGGAGAAGTGGAAGAGGCGCACTTGTGTTGTAACGCCGCGCGCCGGCCAGGCGTTAATCCGAGAGGTCCGACGCCTGAATGTCGAGCGCGACGGCCATCGCTCGACCAAGTTCGCGCAGTTTCACCGCCGGGACACTGCCGACAAATTGGGTGAGCCGCGTCCTGGGGACGCTCGTCAGTTCATCACATCGAGCGTAAGAGAGGCGCTTCAATCCGGAGTGCTCATCCAACGCAACCTCCGTGGGGGTGCCAACATAGGACGTGTACAACGGTACACAGAGTACCGACGAATAGCGTGACGCGATGAGTTCGGGCCGCGACACCACGACGAAAGCGCGTCTTCGGCGGGGGTCCGGAAGGTTCGGGGCTGTCAGGTAGATCTCACCCCGCTCCAACCGCTGCCACCTCCTCGAATGGATCACCCAGTTCCATGGGGTCGATCGAGTAGTCCAGGACGTCGGGCGGCTCAGGCCCTTCGACTATGGCGTTCAAGCGGGTTACCTCCTCTTCGAACGCCTCCTGGCGGCGGCGGCGCCTGACCCACTCGCCAGCGGCTTCTTCCAGAACCGCTGAGCGACTGCGGCCGGGACCGGCGATTTCGTCGATGGCAGCGAGCAGTTCTTCGGAGAGCGAGACCGATGTCTTGACTTTCATACCACCATCTTACCACCGGGACTCGGCTCCCCCTATAGCCCGTATGCGCTCGGGCGGGTCCGTACCCACTCGCCGATCATCTCACCGATCATGATCGAGGTGAGGTTGGTATTCGCCCGGGGGACCGTCGGCATGATGGAGGCGTCCGCGACGACGAGACCCTCGACCGCGTGGCAGCGGCCATACTGGTCGACCACCGCCGTGGGGTCACCGGCGGGGCCCATACGCGCAGTGGCACAAGGGTGGAAGCCGCTGGCCGCGAGCCTCCGAACGAAATCCGCAATGCCCTCATCGGACAGGTCGCGGCGGGGGTCGGGGAAGGTGACCTCCGCGATGACCTCCTTCATGGCAGCCGACTTCGTGAAGGCGATCGTGTCACGGAAGCCAGCGACCAGCCGTTTCAGGTCGCGCTCATCCTCGCCGAAGTGCTGTTCGGTGATTGGCGCGGCGTGCGGGTCGGCCGAGGAGAGGCGGACCATGCCGGTGCCGTAGGCCTGCTCCAGGACCGTCGCGATGGCGAAGCTGTTGAGTGGCCCGCCGCGCGGGGAGAACGAAAACGCTTCGATCTGGAGGTCGTTACGGTGTTCGCTGCCGGGGGCGGTGTAGCGAAGGATGGTCTGCACGATTGGCTGGTCCGCATCGAGCAGTGACGGGTCCTTCGCGCGACAGACGATAGCGAGTGCCGGGTGGTCGCTCAGGTTCGCGCCAACGCCGGGGACGTCACGGAGAACGTTGATGCCATGCTGCGCAAGCTCCTCGTGGGGCCCGATCCCCGAGCGCATGAGGATGCAGGGCGTTTGCAGCGACCCGGCGGAGAGGACGATGAGCCTGCCCCGGACCGTTTCGATAACGCCATCGGTCTCGACTTCGACAGCCACGGCGCGGCCGTTCTCGACGATGACGCGGCGGGTGAGCGTGTTCGCGCGGATAGCCAGGTTCGGACGGGCGCGGGCCGCGGAGAGATAGCCGATCGCGGTCGAGATGCGAAGGCGGCCAATCTTGTTCATCGGGTGGGGGCCGGCGCCCCAGCCAGCGGGATCATTCGCGTCCTCGCAGTAGGGGTAGCCGAGTTCGTCGGCCGCAGCGAGCCACGCCTGG
Organism: Dehalococcoidia bacterium; assembly: GCA_003104995.1. Taxonomy (GTDB): domain Bacteria; phylum Chloroflexota; class Dehalococcoidia; order Tepidiformales; family Tepidiformaceae; genus Amarobacter. The sequence goes on along the minus strand of PQAO01000021.1, from coordinate 293,083 downwards.
TGGACCCGGGTCAGTTCGTCGTGGCGGTAGCGGCGGATGGTGATCGGGCCTGCATCGCCATGGTAGTCGCGGTCACCGAAGTCGAGGTCGCGCTCAAGTCGCTTGAAGGCAGGCAGGACCTTTTCCCAGGCCCACTCGGGGTTCCCGGCGGCCGCCCAGCCGTCGTAGTCCTCCGGCATGCCGCGGAGGGCGATGGTCGTGTTCACCGCGCTCGAGCCGCCGGTCACACGGCCGCGGGGAAAGGGACGAGAACCGCCGCGGGCGGTGGGCTGGTAGTCGAAGCCCCAGTCGTGGTCGGTGTACGAGTTGTTATGGCTGTTTACCAGGTCGTACGGCGTCCGGGAGGCGTCGGCGTAGTCGGGGCCGGCCTCGACCAGGAGTACCGAGCGGCCGGGTTCCTCGCTCGCCCGGGCAGCAACGACCGCGCCTGCCGAACCGGCACCGACCACGATCACATCGAATTGTTCGTCCACTTTGTCCCTCCACATGCGAGGAGAATCTACGTGGCACTGGCGTTCGCCGCCACGCGCACACGAATTGAGGTAGCACATCGGCTCTGGACGGGGCGGACTCAGCCGCGCACACTCTGGCGCCATGCCCCCTGACGTCGACTTCGCCCGGATCTACGGCCCGTTCGCCGAAACCACGCCACCGGAGCTGCAGGCTCTGATGCAAGGCTTCGAGCGCCCGTGGTGGATCGTTGGCGGGTGGGCGCTCGACGCGTTCACGGGCCTCGAGCGGGACCATGAAGACACTGATATGTCGATCTTCGTGGACGACGTGCCGGCCTTCCGGGCACACCTCGAACCCAGGTTCCACCTCTGGAACAACTGGGGCGGTACCTTTCGGTTCTTCGACGCCGATCACCCCGAACCGATCCATCCCCTGAGCCAGATCTGGGTGCGGGAACACGCCGGCGCACCGTGGGTCGTCGACTGCATCCTCACACCTTCTGTCGCGGGCAAATGGCAGTCGAAGCGCGACCGCGAACACATCGCCGAGCTGGACGAGGTGACCTGGATCGACAGCCGGGGGATCCGGTACCTGCGCCCGGAGATCGTCCTGTTCTTCAAGGCGGCTCGCGAACGATCGAAGGACGTGCTGGATTACGAGCGCACGCTGCCGCTGCTCTCAGACAGTCAGCGCGCCTGGCTGGACGACGCCCTCGAGCGCCGCCAGCGCGGGCAGATCTAGCACGTCTAACGACACTACTCGGTCGCCTCACGTACAATCGCGCTACTATCTCCGCCCCCAATCGAGGCTCCACATGTCGTTCGATACAGTCCTGGCGCAGGCGCGCGCCGAAGGCCGGACCCTGCTCAATGAAGTCGAGGCCAAATTACTCCTGAAGGAAGCCGGCGTCTCCGTCGCCAACACCACCCTGGCCAAGAGCCGCGACGAAGCCCAGGCACAAGCCGAGGCGGCTGGCTACCCGGTGGTCCTCAAGGTCGTCTCGCCGGACATCGCCCACAAGAGCGATGTCGGCGGCGTGAAGCTCAACCTGCGCGACACGGCCGCGGTCGGTGCGGCGTTCGACGAGATCCTGGCGAGTTCGAAGAAGGCTGTCCCCGGGGCCAACATCCTCGGCGTGGCGGTCCAGCATATGGCGCCCCAGGGCACCGAGGTCATCGTGGGTATGACTACAGACCCGCAGTTCGGGCCGGTCATGATGTTCGGGCTTGGCGGCATCATGGTTGAGGTGCTGAAGGACGTCTCGTTCCGGCTGGTGCCGCTGGCGGACAAGGACGCAGACCAGATGATCAACGAGATCAAGGGCCGCCCGGTGCTCGCGGGCGTGCGTGGCCAGCCGCCGTCGGATATTGCCGCGCTGAAGCAGACCATCCTGAAGGTGTCGGAATTCGTGGAGAAACATCCGGAAGTGCGGGAACTCGACCTCAACCCGGTGTTCGCCTACCCGGACGGAGCACTCGCGGTCGACGCACGGATCGTCATCTCCGAGTCCTGAGCGCCGCTGGCCATCGCGGCCGCATGCTGATGTAAGCGGCCCACCCTGGAAGGATGAGCACCCATGGCAGTCCCCGGTCACCGTCTAGACCGCATGTTCAACCCCGAAGTGGTCGCCGTAGTGGGCGACAAGGGTCCCATGTACATGTGGCTTCAGAACAACATGCCCTTCAAAGAGAAGGGCGGGCGGCTCTACTCGGTGCAGCTCGACGAGAAGGAGATCCCGGGGATCGAGGCGCTCGGCATCCAGAACTTCCGCTCGATGGCAGACATCCCGGAGCCGATCGACTATGCAATCGTGGCCGTGCCGCGGCAGGTTTCGCCCTATGTGCTGAAGGACCTGATCGCGAACGGCGCGCACGGCGCGGCCTTCTTCACGTCCGGGTTCGCCGAGACCGGCGAGGAACTCGGCATCAAGCTGCAAGACCAGCTGACCGCGATGGCGCGCGAAGCGAACTTCAACCTCGTCGGCCCGAACTGCATGGGCCTCTACCTGCCCCGGTCGGGCGTGCGCTTCAACGCCGACGCGCCGGTGACGGACGAGGGGAAGATCGGCTTTCTTTCGCAGTCGGGTACGCACGGGATTATGTTCAGTCTCGTCTCGGCGGCGAACGGCCTGTACGTTAGCCGCTGCGCGTCGTTCGGCAACGCTGTGGTGCTCGATGTCGCCGACTACCTCGAGTACCTGATGCTCGACGGCGAGACCGAGATCATCGGGATGTACGTCGAGGGCGTGAAGGACGGGAGGCGCTTTTTCGAGGTGCTGCGCGAAGCTTGCAAGCGCAAGCCGGTGGTCGTCTGGAAGGGCGGCCAGACCGAGGCCGGGGCGCGCGCCACGATGTCCCACACGGGTTCGCTGGCGGCTCCACAGGCGGTCTGGGACGGGATGATGCGGCAGTGCGGCGCTATCACGACCAACAACCTGGACGAGACGATCGACACCATGAAGCTGCTGCTCAACAGCAAGCGGCCGAAGGGCAACGGGATGGCACTGATGGCCCAGACCGGCGGCCAGTCCGTCTCCATCACGGATGCGTTCGCGAAGTCCGGGCTGCGCGTACCCCGGTTCAGCGACGCGACGTATGCCGAGCTGGGCGAGTTCTTCAACATCGTCGGCGGCAGTTATCAGAACCCGCTTGATATGGCCGGGACGATCCAGGGGTCGATGGATACGCTGGACCGGATCCTGCGCATCCTGGACGCGGACCCGAACGTCGACGCGATGGCGATGGAACTTTCGGCGATGTTTGCTGCGCGCCAATGGAAGAAAGCGCCCGATTCGCTCGACAAGACGATCGACACGCTGGCGGCGCACCAGGCGCGCTCGCCGAAGCCGTTCCTGGTGATCCTGCACCCGGCGCACGAGGCGGAGTACGTGGCGAGCATTGCGCCGAAGTTCCACGCCAAGGGCATCCCGCTCTTCCCGAGCTTCGAGCGAGCGGCTGCGGCGATGCAACGGGTACTGGCGTTCGAAAACCGGTAGCCGGGAGGCTCCCATGCAGACGCGCCCGTTTGGCCCGCTCGAACCGGTCTCCGCGCTGACGCTGGGTGGAGGCGGGCTCGGACAGGTCTGGGGCGCGACCACGCGTGGTGAGGCAGTGGCGACCGTCCATGAGGCCATCGCGGGCGGCATCACGCTGCTCGACATGGCGCCCAGCTACGGCCGGGACGGCGAAGCGGAGCGCGTGATCGGCGAAGCGTTCGCGGGCCGGCTCCCCAGGGGAGTGCGCGTCACGACCAAGCACGTACTCGGATCGCCGCCGGCGGGCGAGGTCTACCAGCGGTTGAGCGACAGCCTCGATGGGTCGCTCGCGCGGATGCGGCTCAACCGCGTCGACCTGTTCATCCTGCACGGCATGATCGACGCCGCCGCGGAGGAGGGCGCGACCACGCGGACGAACTCCGGGCTATTCCGGGAGGCCGTGGTCCCGGCTTTCGAACGGCTGACGTCCGAAGGGCGCATCGGCGCCTGGGGCATCACCGGCGTGGGTTTCCCGTCGGCGATCCTGGACGTGCTGGAGCACGGCCCCCGGCCCGCGGTTGTGCAATGCATCGCGAACGTGCTTGATTCGCCGGGTGGAATGAAGCGCTTTGACGAAGCGGCGCGGCCGCGTGAGATCATCGCAGCTGCTGTGCGAAACGGCGTCGCCGTAATGGGTATCCGCGCCGTGGCGGCCGGTTCGCTCACCAGCGCCATCGACCGCGAGTTGCCGCCGGGTGCGCCGGAGGTCATCGACTTCGAGCGGGCGGCGCCATTCCGGGCGATTGCGGCGGAACTCGGTGTTTCGCCGGCATTCCTGGCGCACCAGTACGCGCTTTCGATGGATGGGATTTCGACGGTGGTGCTGGGCGTGAAGAACCGCGAGGAGTTGCGGGAATGCCTTGCTGCTGAAGCAGCGGGGGCGCTGTCACCCGAGGTCATTCAGCGGATCGACCAGGCCTTGGGATAGGAGGGGGCGGGAAGCAGTTGGGGGCGGGGCTATTCCTCGCTCCCGCCAGCCAGGTTCGCGAGACTCCGCTCGGCCTCGTCCACGCTTTCGAGCTTCACGATGCCGCGCCGGAGCGCGTAGCGGATGAGGTCGGTGCGGGACTTTGCCTTCAGCTTGTCCATGATGTGGGCCTTGTGGGCCTCGACGGTCTTGACACTGACTACGAGTTCGTCGGCGATCTGCTGGTTGGTGTGGCCTTCGGCGATGAGTTGCAGGACCTCGCGTTCGCGCGGGGTGAGGGTATCGACCCCGGTCTTCTGCTCGGGCCGGCGGGCCTGGAGTTGCAGCTCGGCGATATCGAAGCCGTCGCTGAGCGCGGCCGAGTAGTACTGGTTGCCGCGATTCACGGTCTGGATGGCAAGGACGAGTTCGGTAACGTCGGAATTCTTGACCAGGTACCCGGACGCGCCGGCCCGGATTGAGCCGGTGATCTGGTCTTCGTCGACGAACCCGCTGAGGATGACAACGCGAGTGGCGGGTGAGGCCTTTCGGATCTGGCGGGTGGCTTCAATGCCGTTGAGCCCGGGCATCACGACGTCCATCAGGACCACATCGGGTTTGTTGCGTTCGACCATGAGGAGCGCTTCGCGGCCGTTCTCGCAGTCACCGATGACCTCGATTTCGGGACGGCTCTCCAGGAGCATCCGCAAGCCCTGGCGGATGACCGCATGGTCATCGACGACCAGCACCCGGATCGGGAGATTGTTTCCATTCCCCTGCGACCGGTTCATATTCACGCTTCGCCTCCGCTTTTTGCCGGCCAGCGCCCCATTTCGCTGTACTGGCCCGGCGGGTCCGTGGGGTGCAGTGTAGCGGAGAGTTGCGAGATGCGAGATGCGCGTGATTCCGTACAGTCAGGGGCGGCCGGGACAGGCGGCGCACTCGGAGCGTATGCCATCGGGCTCGGCGCACGAAACACCCGCGGCCTCCAGGAGCGTGCGCAGTTGCCACAGCGGGAGCCCCATCACGCTGCAGTAGCACCCTTCGAGCCGCGTCACCGTGCCGGCATCGGTGTCCTGGATGGCGTAGGCGCCGGCCTTGTCCATGGGCCGCCCACTGGCCACATACGCGCGGACCGCGGCGTCAGCGAGGTCCGCGAGTTCGACCTGGCTGATCGTGTGGCCCGCCGCTTCGTAGCCGGGGGCCACGACGGCGACGCCGGTGACCACGCGGTGGGTCCGCCCCCGCAGGGCTCGCCACATCGCGAGGGCGTCATTCGCGTCTTCCGGCTTGCCGTAGGCACGATCGCCGTCGAAGACGATGGTGTCCGAACCGATGACGACGGCGCCGGGATGGGTGTTGGCGATATCGCGCGCTTTCGCGAGCGCCAGCGACTCGGCGTCCGCCACGGGGTCGGCGCCGAAGGCTTCTTCGACGCCCGACGGTGCGACCTCGAAGTCGTCGAGCAGGGCGGCGAGCAGCTCACGGCGCCGGGGCGAGGCGGAGGCGAGGACGACGCGGGTCATTCGCTGTCGGGCTCCGGCGAGACGGCAATGCCGGGTTCGAGTTCACCGGCCTGCTCGAGCTCGGGCTCCGGCAGGCCCTCGAAGACGAGGCGGCTGACGCACTCGATGTGGCCGGTCTGGGGGAACATGTCGAGCGGCGTGACCCACTCCAGCCGGTAGCCGCCATCGACGAGGACACGCAGGTCGCGCGCGAGGGTGGCAGGGTTGCAGGAGACATAGACCACCGTTTTGGGCTGGAACTCCTTGATGGCGCTGAGGACGATGGGAGCACAGCCGGGGCGGGGAGGGTCGAGGACGATGGCGTCGGGTTGTTCTTCGAGCTCAGGGAGGATGTCTTCGACCTTGCCGACAAGCATCTCGACATTTGGCGCCTGGAGCAGGTTCGCCTCGGAGTCGCGGGCAGCGCTGTTCGACTCTTCGATAGCGAGCACGCGTTCGAACCGGCTGGCGAAGATGACGGCGAAGGTACCGACGCCGGCGAAGCCATCGACCATGAGGCTGCCTCTTTCGGGCAAGGCCTCGCCGACGAGACGGACCATCTGCTCGGCCTGGGCGCTGTTGACCTGGAAGAAGGCACTCGCGCTGACGAGGAAGCGATGGCCGCCGAGCTCTTCCGTGTAGGACTTCTGGCCTGTTTCGACGGGCAGGCCCGGAATCGCCGGGTTCACCAGGTAGCTGCCGGTGGCGGGCGAGCGGCGCACCTGGACCTGGTGGAGACCGGCGCCGTGGCCCTGGAGCTTCGGCAGCAGGTCATTCACCCAGGGGTCGGCGATGGGGCAGGATTCGACCTTCAGGAGGCCGCGCCCGCGACGGCTGATGTAGCCGACATCGCCCCACTTGTCACCGGTAGAGAAGCGCAGGTGGTTGCGGTAGGCCCAGGGGTTTTCGGCGCCGACGATGGGGCGGACGACCGAGTCGTCGAGCTTGCCGATACGGCGAAGCTGTTCGCGGACAACGGCTTCCTTGGCGGCGAGCTGGGCGGGATAGGCCATGTGCTGGAGCTGGCAGCCGCCGCATTCGCCAAAGAGCGCGCAGCGCGGCTCGATGCGGTCGGGCGATGGTTCGATGACGCGGGTGGTGACCGCCTCGATGTAGTCCTGGTATTCACGTTCGACGAGCGCCTCGACGAGCTCGCCCGGGGCGGCGAAGGCGACGAAGACAACGCGGCCATCGGGCGCATGGGCAAGTCCCGCGCCGCCGAAGACGAGCGATTCGACCCGGAGGGTGAGGGTTTGCGGTTCCTGGGGGGTCGTGTACTTCTTGGCGCGTCTTCCCATGTAGTCAGGGTAGGGTTTCGGGGCGTTAGGGGGCGAATCGGGGGGGTGGTAGTAATGCGCATGGCATTTCCATCCGTGACGTACGACGCCGATTCCTTCGGTGGTTGGGGGCCGAAGGCGCGCGCTGCCATGTAGCCACGGGAGGGTTTCGGCGCATTGGCGTGCGAATCTGCCTCCTGGGGAGTGAGTCAGTTACTCAAACTGGCCCACTCCCGGCCCTTGAAACCTCGCAAAAAACTTGCTACTCTGGAAAAGGCGCAGTGTGCCCTGCGCGTCTTGTCGTCCCCCCTGTACTGAAGAGGTTTGATTTCCGAGCATGACTGACGATGCCCTGACCGACGCATCCCCCGCGAGCGATGGAACCGTGATCGACGGTGTGCTTTCGCGCCTGTCGAGCTTTGGCGATGAGGACGCCGGCGAAGACGAGCTTTCCGATATCGCCGCGGACGAAGAGGAAGAGACCCCCGCCGAAGAAGAGGAAGAAGAGGAGGAGGAGGCGAACATCGCCCTCCTCACCGAGGAGGCCGAGGGGATCGACGACCCGGTCCGGATGTACCTCCGCGAAATCGGCAAGGTCTACCTGCTGACCGCCGACGACGAAAAGCACCTCGCGCGGCAGATGGAGGAAGGCCTCCACATCGAGGCGATCGAGCAAGAGTACGTGACCAACTATGGCCATCCGCCCTCGGCTGCGCGCGTCGCTGTGGGCCTGCTCGAACAGTGGGGGGCGCTCCTGCCCGTCTACAAAGAGGCGAAGCGCTTCATCGACGACTTCGACAAGCTGGTGAAGCCGCCCGGCCCGGATGACGTCACGGTGGTCCGTAAGTGGCGGAACCCTGAAGGCCAGAAGCTCAAGAACCTCTCGTTCAGCGAGACCATCGCCGACCCGCAGTTCCGGGGGCTGATCGACGGCGAGACCGACGCGGACTTCAAGATCCACGTGTTGAACAAGCTGAAGATCGAAGAGGACGACGCCCACCAGCGGATCATCACCCTTTCGATCGTGACGCACATCCTCACCTCCGATTTGGTCGCCCAGATGGGCGAGGAGGCGGGGACCGAGGACGACCTGGTGCCGCCGGTCGACGGGCTCATCGAGAAGATCGCGCCGCTGGAAGAGAAGCTGCGCTACCACTTCGACACGGTGAAGCGGAACGGGCAGAAGGCCACCCGCCGGCTGACCGAGGCCAACCTGCGCCTGGTGGTGTCGGTCGCAAAGAAGTACATCGGGCGCGGCATGTCGCTCCTGGACCTGATCCAGGAAGGGAACATCGGCCTCATCCGCGCGGTGGAGAAGTTCGACTACCGCAAGGGCTTCAAGTTCTCGACCTACGCGACCTGGTGGATCCGGCAGGCCATCACCCGGGCGATCGCCGACCAGGCGCGCACGATCCGAATCCCGGTACACATGGTGGAGACGATCAACAAGCTCGTCCGCGTCAGCCGGCGGCTGGTGCAGGAGTACGGCCGCGAGCCGACGAGCGAGGAGATCGCGCGCGGGATGACCGAGAGCGGGAAGCCCGACGCGTCCGCCGCCTACACTCCGGAACGCATCCGCGAGATCCAGAAGGTCTCGCAGGAGCCGGTCTCGCTCGAGACGCCGATCGGCGAAGAGGAGGACAGCCACCTGGGCGACTTCCTCGAAGACCCGACGGCGCTGGCTCCTGCCGAAGCCGCGAGCCAGCAGCTTCTGCGCGAACAGGTGGAAGACGTGCTGGCGAGCCTCACCAGCCGCGAAAGGCGCGTGCTCCAGCTGAGGTTCGGCCTCGAAGATGGCCGCAGCCGGACGCTTGAGGAAGTGGGCCGCGAGTTCGGCGTCACCCGCGAGCGCATCCGCCAGATAGAGGCGAAGGCGCTGCGGAAGCTCCGCCACCCGAGCCGCAGCAAGAAGCTCAAGGACTACCTGGACTAGATAGCGCCACGGGAGCGCAAACGCAACGGACGCAAGGCGGCACCCATGGGTGCCGCTTTGCTGTTGGCTCAGTCCACGGGCCACACTTGATAGATGGAACGCGTGGTCCTCTACTCACACGACCGCTGAAGCGCCTGCCGGGTGGTCAAGAAGTTTCTTGACGAGCGGTCCGTGGAATACGAATTCCGGAACGTCGTGCGCGATGAGGATGCAGCGCGCGAGTTCCTGGCCCTTGGCGGGCGTGTGCCGCCGCTGCTGGTCATCGGCGACACGCACGTCCACGGCTTCCGGCCGGCTGAAATCGAACGCGCCCTCGGGATGGGTTAGCGTTCCACGAGCTGGGTCAGCACCCCGCCCGTGACGGAGGGGTGGATGAACACCTGGCCTTTGACCGGGTTGCCCGGGCCGGGGTCGCCGACAAGACGAATGCCCTTTTCGCGGAGGTCGGCGAGGGTGGCTTCGATGTTGTCGACCTTCATTGCCACGAGGTGGACGCCTTCACCCATCTCGGCGAGGCGCTTGGCGATAGGACCCTGGTCGCCGGTGTTGGAAACGAGTTCGATGTAGGAATCGCCGAAGCGGAAGAATGCCATGGCCATGCCCGCGGCGGGGGCCTCGCTGCGTTCGCTGACCTTCGTGCTGTAGATGGCCTCGTAGCGGCCGACCGCCGCGTCCAGGTCTTTCACCGCGATGACCACGTGGTCCACACCCTTGAACATGTGTCACACCAACCGAATTGAGATGCGGCAACCCTAGCTGCTAGGCGGAACTTCGTCACGCGCTGGCGCCGGTGGGCTGGGCGGTGCGGGGCGGGTAGTATTCGCTCATATCCGATGCGAGGTTCCAGGTATGAAATTCGAAGACGTGAAGACCATCGGCGCGCTGGGCGGAGGGGTGATGGGAGGCGGCATCGCCCAGGTGTTCGCACTGGCGGGCTACAACGTGGTCATCCGCGACATCAACGAAGACGCGATCGAGGCATCCCGCCACGCTCTTTGCGACGGCAAGTGGGGCGTGAAGCGGGCCGTGGAGCGCGGCAAGGTCAACTTCGATGACGCGGTCGCGGCCATGGCCCGGGTAAGCTACACAACAAAGGTGGAAGACCTGGCGAACTGCGACATCATCATCGAGGCGATCCCCGAGAAGCTGGAACTGAAGCAGCAGGTGTTCCAGGAACTCGACGGTATCGTGAAGCCGGAGGCGATCTTCGCCTCGAACACGTCGGGGTTCTGCATCCAGGACATCGCGAAGGATGTCTCGGCCGACCGCAAGACGAAGTTCGTGGGCATGCACTTCTCGAACCCGGTCCCAACGATGAGGATGTGCGAGGTCATCTACACGCCGGAGTCCACCGAGGAAAACGTGCAGACCGTCCGGCAGCTCGGGGAGGCTGCGGGCAAGGCGGTTTCGATGGTGAAGGACACGCCGGGCACGTACGGGTTCCTGCTGAACCGCATCTTCGGCGCAGCCGCGCGCGAAGCCCGCGCCATCGCCGAACAGGGCATCGCCTCGAAAGAGGACATCGACAAGGCGATGATCACCGGCCGGAACTGGCCCTCGGCCTTCTTCGGGGGCCGGGGCGGCATCGGCAAGGAATGGTAGCGCGCCAGCTCTGACGGCGGCGGCCTAGTAGGACACCATCGGGGGCAGTGTCTTCGCCTCAGCGACCCACGCGTCGACTTCATTCAACGTGGGGACGCGACGGACGAGCTTCTTCGCCTCGTTGACCTCAGCCATTTTGGCCTGGAGGTTGTCGGGGCGGCGCATGGCAAGCTCTTTGACGGTGTCGACGCCGGAAGCCTCGAGCAGGTCCGAGTACTCGGAGCCGACGCCCTTGATGCGCATGAGGTCCGCCCGGTTGACCCATTCGAGGATGCGGTCGGTGGAAAGTTCGGTCTTTTCGGCAAGCGCCTTACGCCCGCCGGGGGTGCCGCCCTGCTGGAGCAATGCTTCGACCGTAGCCACACCTGCACCTTCGAGCTTCGCGGCAAACACTTCGCCGATGCCTTCGATTTCAATGATCTTGGCCAATGGAGTTCCTCCTTCGCCTCGGGACGGCGTCGCCGTGGCGCCGTCATTGTGGCAGTTGCGCTGGCACCGAAATAGCCCAAGCGGGGTCGATTTGTGGGCCCCGGTGGTAAAGCATGAGAATGCCCGGCGTGAGTGAAGCCACCGCGACCACCATGGGCTACAACGAGGTGCCTTACCCCGGGGCGGCCGTAACGACGACGCACCCGGCGCAGGTGGGCGCCATGGCGCGGCTGTTCGGGATGCGGCCGGCGGCGGCGGAGCGTTGCCGCGTGCTCGAACTGGGGTGTGGCGACGGCGCCAACCTGGTGCCGATGGCGTACGGCCTGCCGGGCAGCGAATTCACCGGCATCGATTCATCGGTGCGGCAGGTGGAGACCGCAACGGACCTGGCGCGGCAACTCGGGTTGACCAACGTGCGGTTCATGGCGATGGACATCCGGGACATGGCCTCGCTTGGCGGGCCTTTCGACTACATCATCTGCCACGGGGTGTTCTCGTGGGTGCCCGGCGACGTGCGAGAAGCCATGCTGGCGGGTTGCCGGGACCTGCTGGGTCCCCAGGGTGTCGCCTTCGTGAGCTACAACGCCCTGCCAGGGTGGCGTATGCGGGGGATGGTCCGCGACATGATGATGTATCACGCCCGGCACTTCGACAGCCCGGAGGAGCGCGCGGAGCAGGCGCGGGCGATCGTCCAGTTTGTCGACGAGGCATCGGGGCAAATCGCGGAGAGCTCGGGGACCACGAGCGCGTTCCACGAGCACATGTCGTTCGAGCGCAAGCTCCTGGAGTCGCGGCCGGACTACTACGTCATCCATGAGTTCCTGGAGGGCGAGAACCGGGCGTTCTATCTTCACGAGTTCGCCGCCATGGTATCGAACCACGGTCTGCAGTACCTGGCAGACTCGAGCTTCTCGAGCATGCTGTCGACGAACCTCCCCGCGGAGGTGCGTCAGACGCTCGAGACCATCGCTCCCGACAACCTCGCGCTGGAGCAGTACCGCGACTTCATCACAAACCGGCTGTTCCGGCAGTCGCTCATCTGCCGCGAGGATGTCCGGCTGGAGCGGCGGCTGGACGTTGCGACGCTCACGGAGATGTACTTTCGGCTCAGCGCGCCGCCCGGGCCGGGGCCATGGCCCGACGACGCAGCGCCGCTCCCCGGCGGCGGCTCGCTCACGCTGGCTGCGCCGGCAGCGAAGGCGATCATCGGCGTGTTGCGGGAAGCGTTCCCGGCCGGTCTCAGTTATGACGAGCTACGGGATGCAGCGGGCAAGCCGGAGGGCCTCGATGGCGGAAGTGACGAGTACTTCGGGGGAGTGCTCTACACGCTCCTGGCCCACGACGCGATCGACATCCGATCGCACCGGCCCACGATGGTGACGGGCGCGGGCACCTATCCGCGGGCAAGCTCAGTGGCACGCGCAATGGCCCCGCGGGGCCAGTCGCTCCCGAACCTGATGCACTACGCGGTGTCGTTCGAGGGCTTCACGGATGCGTTCGTGCCGTATGTCGATGGGACGCGGGACCGGGCGGCCCTCGGGGTGGTCGTGCGCGGCCTGCTTGCGCGCCCGGGCATGGTGCTCCAGACGGCGAGCGGACCAGTCAGCGGCTCCGACCTGGAGGACCCCGACATCGCCGCGATCGTGGAGCGCCTGCTCGATGGGCTGGCGAGCTACGGGATCCTGGAGGCCTGAGTTAACGCCTGGCCTGGGCAACGAGCTCTTCGACGGTCATCGAGCCGGGCTGGACGCCTCGCGCGGCGAGGTCCGTCGCGACACGCCGGACCGTTGAGTTGTAGGGCGTAGGCACGCCGTGGAGCTTCCCGAGGAGTTCGATCTCACCGTTGAGGTAGTCGACCTCGATGGTTGCGTGGCCGCGGAGAACGCTCTGGAGTGTGGAACTGCCAGAGCGCCGTTGGCCACCGACCTCCATGGCCCGGTAGTGACGCTGGACGCGGTCGGTGTACTCCTCCTGGGAGACGGCGGTGATGCCGGCGGCGGCGTAGCAGCCGAGTGCTTCCTCGCGCAGCCGGGCCGTGAGTTCGCCGAGTTCGCCGCCGGCGCCCCAGGCCATACGCCCGGTGATGACATCCAGGCCGTTGCCGAGGTTGGCCAGGAGCTTGCGGTACTTCAACGCCATCGCGTCGGCCGAGGGCTCGGAGTGGAATTTTGAGGCGGCAAGGGCCGCGCAAACCCCGGCGATGGTGGCGTCGGCGCCGGCCGGGAAGACGCCGGCGTGAAGGCAGCCGCTGAGCGGCGCGGCCGAGGCGATGACCTCGCCCGGTTCGAGAAATGTGGCCGGGAGAGCCACCAGCATCGCGTAGACATGCTCGAACCGGCGGGCGGCGAGCCGTTCGTTCTCGACACCGTTCTGGGCACAGATGACCGGCACACCGGTCCCGGCGGCGGCTTCGAGGTCGCGAAGCGCCCGCTCGGTGTCCTGCGTCTTCATCGTGAGGATGACGACATCGCCAGGGCGCCACTCGATGTCACGCGGGTGTCCCACGGCGGGCACCGGCAAGCAAGCCTCGCCTTCGGGGGTCTGGAGCAGCAGGCCGTTGCGCTGGATGGCCTCCAGGTGTGCTCCCCGGCAGATGAGGACGGCGTCGTGCCCGGACTGGTGAAGGCGGCCGCCAATCGTGCCACCGATCGCGCCGGCTCCGTAGATGATGAAGCGCATGGGCTCTCTCCCTGGTTGGCTCGGGGCGAAGACTAGCAGGCCGCCGGCGGCTACGGGACACCCGGACGCGCTCAGGCAGCCTGGGGAGATTCGTGCCGGGGACTGCGGAGGAGAACGAGAGGGGCCTGTATGAGGAGAAGGGCGACACCAGCAAACAGTACGAAATCCCCGAGCGAATAGACGTTGGTGCCATAGCCGGGCAGGTCAACGACGTAGCGGTCGGAGAGCACGAAGAAGTGAATGTCCTCGCGTTCGAGTACGACATCCTTGCCGTGGTTGGTCTGCTTACCGATGTCGTCCCTGGTCACTTCGGGGAAAGCGCCTGAGGACTCGAGGATGTCGTAGTCGATGGGCATGGCGCCGGAGTGGGCGGCCATGGGGATGAGGTTGAGGACAATGCCGGCGGCGACGAGCCAGGCGCCCCAGTACCTGCGGAAACGCAGCGCGAGCAACACCAGTGCAACCGTGGTGACGAAGAAGAGGGTGCGGCGCAGTGCGCCTTCCGCGCCTTCTGTCGACATGAAGGAGATAGCGAGTTGCTGGGCGAGGAAGATGCCGGCAGCCGCCGCCAGAAACCACAAATCGCCCGCTCGGCGAACCGTACGGGCGATCATTCGGGGGACCTGTCGCAGGGACACGCCCCGGGCGCGGTTGGGACTACCAGGACTGGAAGGGCGCAGCGCCGGCGAGCGCGATGATGGCCAGCGACGAAACAGCAACCAGAGTCGAGATAAGCCGAGTCATTCCGTGTCCCTCCAGGACGTTTTGATGTCCTGTGGAGGTTAAGCCGGGTGTTCTCGCGAAGTTCTCGCGAGAACACCGTGGCATGAGCACCGGGGTGAGCCCTAGACCGCAACGCCGGCGGCGATATCGGCCCGCAACTGCCAGAACCGGGAGGGGAGGTCTTCGCCGAACTCCGAGGCGTAGGTTGACCCGTAGTCATCGATGAAGCTGAGCGCCTGGACGGTCTGCCCGGCCTTTCCGCGGTAGCGGGCCAACTGGTAGGCAGCTTCTTCGTTGTACTGGTTGGCACGAAGGACACGTTCCATGCACATCGCAGCCGACTCGTAATCGTCGCGGCTGGCGAAGTAGGCCGCGAGCGTCGCCAGCGACTCGTATGCCTCGCCATCGAGCCGCGCGCGGGTGGCCGCCGCCCATTCGGACTGGAACACCTCGGCGAAGGGGCCACCGTATTTCTCGACAGCTTCCTGGAAGGCGACGGCGCGCTCCTTCGACCCAGGAGGGGCCTGACGGCCACGCTCGATGGCGGCTTCGAACTCCTCGACGTCCCAGTCGAAGTGGCCCTCGGGGTTCAGGATGTACGCGCCATCACGCTTAACGACACTATCCTGGTAGAGTGCTTTGCGGATGCGATAGAGATTGGAATGGAATGCGCTGTTGCACTTTTCACGCGGCAGATCCGGGTAGAGGTGTTCAACAGCCTCCTCTTTGCGAAGGCCGCCGCGATGCGAGAGCAAGAGGAAGAACATCTCTTTCGCCCGGGCGCTGGCCCACTGCTCATCGGAGACGTCACGCCCGCCGACGGACACGGAAAGGGCCCCGAGGCTGCGCGCAACCACGCGGGGCAAGCGCCCCCGGGATTCGGCCGCGGGCTGCTCCTCGGCAGGGGCGAGGACTCCAATCGATTGGCGCTCGAGGAGGTCGCGGAAGACACGGCCAACGCCGGCACGGGAGGCCGCCCATTGTGCGAACATCGGGTTCTCGCGCATCAGCGGGACGAGCGCGCTGGCCATCCAGGGTTCCTTCAGGACGGCGGCGCTCTTTCCGATCTCTTCCTGCGCTTCGGGGCGGCGGCTGGTCCGGAAGTAGGCCATCGCCATGCGGTAATGGGCGATCGCGAGTGAGGTCGGGACATCCATCGCCTCGAAACGCTCGGCGGCCTGTGCAGCCTCGGAGACGGCCGACACGTAGTTGCCTGCGGCGAACTCGCAGGCCGCCTGCTGCAACTTGCAGTGGGCGACTTCGTAGTCGTTCGCCGAAGCGAGTGCGACGAGCAATGCCCGGCGGGAGAAGAAGTCGGCCTGCTGGAGGTCGCCAAGGCCGAGGAACGCGGAGGAAAGTCCAGCGATCGAGAGGGCGGCCAGGGTTTCGTCCAGCGCGTCGGTCGCGCAGATGCGAATAGCCTCTTCGTAGTGTTCGCGGGCGTTCTGGAAATGGCCCAGGGCGAGTTCGGCGTCGCCGAGCGAGGCAGTCGCATAGGCAACGTTGCGCTGGTTTCCGCAATCGAGGCCTTCCTGGACGGCTTCAATGAGGACGGACACGGCGCTGGCGAAGTCGCCGGCCTGGAGGTGGGACATGCCGAGGTTGTTGAGCACCCACCCGAGGTTGGAAGAGCGGCCGAGGCTGCGCCAGCCCTGGGCTGCCCGAGTGAGGACCGTGACCGCTGCCGGCGCGTTGCCGTGCATCGCCAGGGCCTGGCCGAGCGTGGACCGTGCGAGAAGACCGAGCGGCTCTACGTGATCGCGTTCGCTCATGCAGATGGCGTCGTTGAGCAGCTGCTCCGCGCGGGAGAAATTGCGGGTGATGGAGAGTTCGAACTCGGCGCTCTGGTAGGCGACTTCAGTTTGGAGAACTGGATCGTCGCAGCACTCGAGGGCGCGAAGCCGGTGGGCCGTGGTGGTTGCCTCTTCGAGGCGCCCGAGCAGGCGCTGGGCGCGGAGGCTTGCCAGCAGGGCGTGGATTCGAGCGGCCCCGGAGTTCGATGGATCGCGGAGGACGAGTCCCGCCCGGCGGAGCGCATCCTCCGGGTCGCCGTGGTGGGCGGTGAGCCGGGCGAGCAAGGCGCGGAGGAGCGGCCTGCGGCCAAGCGTCGTGGTACTGATGGATTCAAAAGCACGCCAGAGCAACGTGAAGGCGCCCTGGATGATCAGCTGGGCGCTGTGGGATTCGAGTAGTTCGGCGAGGTGCCGCTCGCTCGCAGCCGCCCGGGCGAACTCGACGGCCTCGGTCAGGTCGCCGGCCGCGATCATCGACTCGAGCACGTGTTCGACCGCCGAGTCGTATCTCTCGGGGTCCGAGCCCTGGAAGTCGGCCACGATGAACTGGCGGAGCATGGGGCTGAGGCGGAATTCAGCCGGCGAGAGGTGCTCGCAGAGGAAGTCGTGGGTTGAGGCCCAGGCGGTGAGTTGCCGCCAGGCGGCAGGGCCAAAGTCCAGTTCGACAGCAGCCCGTTCGATGGTGGGACTGAGGGCTACGCTGCGCAGGACTTCCTGCAGCTCCAGCGGAACACGCTCCCAGACCTCGGAACGAAGGTAGCGATCGAAGGCGGCAGTGCTCAGCCGATCACAGCTGCCGGCACTGCCAGCAAGGGACGCCATGACGGCGACGGGCCACCCGCCGGTGAGCCTGGCGAGCTCCGAAGGGTTGTCTTTCCCGTCCGAAAGGCCGATGGCGGCAGCGAGTTCATCTCCATCGAAGGCAAGGTCGGCGCCATCAAGCACGGTGACTTCACCGGTGGCGATGAGGGCGTTGATAGAGGGGATGAACGGCAACTCGCGCCCGGAGAGGATGACTTCGCTTCCTTCGGGGAGGACTTCCATGAGCCAGACGAGGAGCGCACTGGATTCGCGACCGTCGGAGAGCTCTTCGACGTTGTCGATGACAACGAGGAGCGGAAGGCCGGACGCATCGGCTGCCTGGTGGGCGGCGGCGTGAATGTAGGCCTGGAGGTCGGTGAACTTGGTGGAGACAGCGGGGGGCTCGATCTCGCGGTCACCGGCGAGTGCCGCGGCCAACTGCTGTGCGAAGACTTCGGGGGCGCCGGCGGAGGCATCGAGGGTGAGCCAGGCAGGCCGGAATTCCACCTCGGCCGCGAAGCTTGAGATGAGCGTGGTCTTGCCGTAGCCGGCCGGGGCCTGGAGGACGGTAAGGCCGTTACCAATTGAGGCGTGGAGGCGCTGGAGGAGGCGAGGGCGGGGCACAAGGCGCCTCGGCAGGCGGGGGACGGTGATTCTTCCAGTCGCAGTCATGAGGGCCGCTCCGCGGTTGGCATGGGTTGTGCGCATTCGTCGCCGCAATACTACGCCCTGATGGCGCGGGTTGCCACGGTCTTTTCCTTGACGTTTAACGGAAACGCGGTGTTATGGTGGCTGAACCAGCGTCCCCGCGGTTGGTGAAACGTGACAATTCGGATACTCGTGGTGTTCGGCCTGGTGGCCGGTGTACTGGCGGTGGCGATGTCGCTCCGGGGAACGGCGCCCGCGCGGGCGGCGGCGGGGCCGTGCGGGACCTCCCACGACTCACTCAGCAGTGAGGAGCAGGAATTCCTCGGGCTGTTGCAGTCCTGGCGGAACAACAACCTCCCGGTCTCCTCAAATCTCGAACCGTCGGGCGCGCTCAGCGCAGCCGCCGCGTGGTACGCCGAATGGCAGGTGGCCAACGGCGCGCCGGGGGGCCACAACGACGGCTACGGCCGCAACTGGGTCCAGCGGGCGATCGACTGCGGCTACGCAGGGACGACCTCAGGCGGGCAACCTTACGCGTCGGGCAGTGGCGAGGGCACCTACGCCGTTGCCGCGTCTGGCGGGGTCTCGGTGGGTCCGAGCCAGGCGATGATCGGGATCACGTACCCGGGCAGCGGCGTGTATGCGTGGACACCCTCGACAGGGCTTCCGTTCAAGTGCGTCGGTGTGGGCGTCGCACGAAATGCCGCGGGGACGGCGGTCGCCTGGGTGGTGGTCGTCGCGCAGTACCCTGCAGGGCTTCCGTGCCCGGGTGGTGGCTCTGGCGGTGGGCCCGCTGCCACTCCGACCGTGACGGCCACGCCAACCATTACGCCGACGCTGTCCCCCACGCCGTCGCCAACGCCAACGCCATCACCTACACCGTCGCCAACGCCGACCCCCCGTGCAGATGGGGCGACGGTGTTCCTTGGTTCCGGGTGGAACCTGACGATGCTGCCGCCAGGTCCCGTCGGCCAGGTGCTGGCACGGGCGAGTGGCTGCTACCGGGCAATCTATCAATGGAATGGCGACCGCTGGCTGCGGTATGTCCCGGGGGCGCCGCCGTATGCCAACAACCTCCAGACGCTCAACGGCGGCACCCTCTGGATCGAAGGTACCGCCGCAAACTGTGGACTCGTGGCCCTCTGAGGCTCAGAGCACGTTCGGGAGCTGAGTGAACCCGGGTGAAGTCGCGACCGCGATCCCGAGTTGCCGGAGCGCCACGACGCACACCAGCGCGACGAACACGAGGATGAGCGCGTATTCGGCGAGGCCCTGGCCGGCCTCGCCGCCCGTACGCTTCCGCAATGTCCCGAGTGCAGCAAGCTTTCGCTTCATAGTGTCGATGCTCCCCTGCGAGGTCTCTCCCTGATCCAACATTCGGCAGCGTGGCGCCGGGAAACCTGCCTTGCCGGGTGCCATTCCGTGTCGCGCAGGTGACGAATTTACAGTGCGTTTACAGCCGGCTGGAGCTGGCCAGGGCCGTCGCGGCATCGGCGGCAGCCAGCGGGACATCGGTGATCACGGTGTGCACGCCGCTGCAATAGAGGCGCGCGAGCAGCCCGGCCGGGTCTGGCTCGGCACCGCGGAGGGTCCAGGCCGCGAGACTTACGCCACGACGGCCAAGCAGCTCGCCCAGCTCGACACCAAGGGCCGCGATGTGCTCGATGGTGGCGATGTCGACCATCCATTCGACCGCAGCCGGGAGCAGCCCGTTGATGTCCTCAACCCGGCTTTCGATGTACTCCGTAGATGAGGCGCGGGGATTTGTCGCGAGGGGTGAGTCATCCCACAGCCCGTGCAACCCGAGCGTCCTGGGGAGGAGGTTGTCGTGGCGGCCCCGATTGCTGTGCCACTGGAGGGTCGGGTCGAGGGCCAGGGGTAGTCCGGGCAGGTGGCGGAGGTTCCAGTGTGCCTGCGAGCCAACGAGCACGTGGCTCCTCACTGGTTCCAGGGCCGCTTGTAGCGTGCGCACACGCGCCCGGGTAATTGGACGCATCAGCTTCAGATCGACCTGCAGCACGGTGTTGCTGCCACGCATGCGATCAACCACGTCTTCGAGGAAGCACAGGCGCACGCGTTCGTCCTGGCGGCAGCGCAGCGCCGCGGCGGCCGGGCGATCGAGGGCGTCGACCTTGCCCGTCCCGGTGGTTTCGTGGTCGAGGCGCCCATCGTGGAACACGAGCATCGCATCGTCGGCAAGAAAGCGGACATCGATTTCGAGGCGGGGAACCCGGGCGGCGACGCATTCGTCGACGGCCTGGAGCGAGTTCGGGATATGGCGGCCCGAGAGCGTGGCGCGGTGGCAGCTGAACAGCCGGCGGCGGCCGGAAATGACGGGTGCGAACCGTGTGCCATCGTCGGCGTCCACAGCCCGGGAGTGTAGGGCCGGCTGCGATAACGCACAGCGGGCGTTGCCACTGCCAGGCCTATCCATGGAGGATGAGCTGGATGGATGACCTGACAGCCGCCCGGTTCCGGATCTATGCGTTGCAGGACGGCGCAGTGCGGGCGCAAGCCCTGGCCTTCGCGCTGACCATCGGCCTGTTCGATCGGCTGGAGCGGGAGGCGCTGTCTCGTGAGGCGATAGGCGAGGCGTTTGGACTGGCACCGAGGGTGCTGCCGGCTCTCCTGTCGTTCCTGGCCAGCAACGGGCTCATCGAACGGACCGCAGATGGGCGATTCGCCAACACGCCAGCTTCGTCAGCCTTCCTGGTACGAAGCAGCGCCCGGTATGCCGGGGGGCGTGGATTGCTCTTCCAGGGATTCTACGAGGCGATAGCGCACCTGCCCGAGAGCCTGGCGAGCGGGCGGCCGTGGACCCCGGAGGGCCAACACGACATGTTTTCCGGGTTCAGCCCGGAGCAGCAGCGCTGGTTTGCGGAGGGGATGTACGCCAATGCCGTGCACGGCGGCCGGAGCCTGGCGGAAGTTGTGGATTTCTCACAATTTCAGCGTTTGCTCGATGTTGGCGGGAACTCTGGCGGATACGCCATCGCGCTCGCGCGGGCGAACCCCCGGCTCCGGGCGACGATCTTCGACCTCGAGCCCGTGCGGGAGCTTGCCATGGAACGCGTTGCAGCGGCGGGCCTCACGGACCGCATCAACTTCGCCGTGGGGTCGTTCTTCGAGAGCGAGTTACCGCGGGGCCATGATGTCGTGCTGCTTTCGAGCATCCTGCACGACTGGGATGACGACGACTGCATGGCCATCCTGGGGCGCTGTTACCGCGGAATCGAGCCAGGGGGGACGATCGTGGTGGCCGAGCCGATGCTGGCAGAGGAGGCGACGGGACCGGACCACCCCGCGGCGAGCGGACTGACGATGGTGCTACTCGGCGGGGAGAACCGCACGCGGACGCGGATCGCGGAGATGCTCGGCCATGCCGGTTTCACACGCCCATGGGTGTCGGAACTCCTGCCCCAGAACAGCGTGGTTTCGGCCGTCCGGCCGTGGTGAAGCGAGCGCCAAGGGAAGGGTGCGATCCATGTCCCGTGCCGCATACGGTAAACCACGGTATTATCGTTAAGTACGCGGGAGTTGCCGCGTAGCAAATGGCGCGTGATATACTCCCGCGCGTCCTGAGGGGGCCGCTAGCTCAACTGGCAGAGCAGCTGACTCTTAATCAGCCGGTTGGAGGTTCGAGTCCTCCGCGGCTCACCAGCTCCCTGTTTCCGACTGCGGGCCTGCTCCGGCGGGCCTGGCCACTTGTGGGGAAGTGTCGGAATTGGCAGACGAGCATGACTTAGGATCATGTGCCGCAAGGCGTAGGAGTTCGAGTCTCCTCTTCCCCATATACTCGAAAATCGGAATGCCGCGGCGCTTGGCCGCTCTGCCCGGTGGGTTGGGCAGGCGAAAGGAGAAGGGATGGCGCTACTCGAGGTCAAAGACCTGCGGACGTACTTCTACACGCAGGAAGGGATCGTCAAAGCTGTTGACGGGACTTCTTATGTCGTGGAAGAAGGCGAAACGCTCGGACTGGTGGGGGAATCGGGATGCGGCAAGAGTGTCTCCGCCCTGTCGATCCTTCGCCTCATCCCGCAACCCCCGGGAAAGATCGTCTCCGGTGAGATCATCTTCCAGGGGCGCGACATCCTGAAGCTTGACGAGGACGAGATCCGGAAGATCCGCGGCAACGAGATTGCCATGGTGTTCCAGGAGCCAATGACCTCGTTGAACCCGGTGCTGACGATCGGCCGGCAGATGACCGAAGCCCTGGAGCTCCACATGGACCTTCACGGCAAGGCCGCACGCGACCGCGCCGCCGAGCTGCTGGAGATGGTAGGCATCCCCGAGGCGCGCAATCGCCTCGACGACTACCCGCACCAGTTTTCGGGCGGTATGCGCCAACGCGTGATGATCGCGATGGCGATGAGCTGCAACCCGAAGCTGCTGCTGGCGGACGAGCCGACGACCGCCCTGGACGTGACCATCCAGGCACAGATCCTGGAAGTCATGAGCCGCCTGAGCCGGGAGTTCGGGACGGCCGTGATCATCATCACGCACAACCTGGGCGTGGTAGCCCGGTACGCCGACCGCGTGAACGTGATGTATGCGGGCAAGGTGATCGAGACAGCCTCGGCGACGGAGCTTTACGGCAACCCGAAGCACCCTTACACGGTTGGGCTGCTGAACTCGGTCCCGCGCCTGGACGAAACGCGGAAAGAGAAGCTGGTCCCGATCGAGGGCCTACCACCGGACCTCGCCCACCTGCCGCCCGGGTGTCCCTTCTACCCCCGCTGCGGGTGGCGAGTCGACCGCTGCACAGAGGAATACCCGCCCTTCAACCTGGTCGCCGAGAAGCACTATGCAGCGTGCTGGGAAGCGGAACGCGTTCATCGGGAGGTGCCAGTTGGCGCAGCAAACTAGCTCGAGTGCCCGCCAGCGGACCGGCACCGTCGGCGAAACCCTTGTCGAGGTCGAAGACCTCAAGGTCTTCTTCCCCGTCACCGCGGGCGTGATCTTCCAGCGCAAGGTCGCTGATGTCCGTGCCGTCGATGGCCTGAGCTTCGAGGTCCGCCGCGGTGAGACCCTCGGGCTCGTGGGCGAATCGGGGTGCGGCAAGAGCACGACCGGGAAGGCAATCCTCCAGTTGACCCGCCCGACTGCCGGGAAGGTCAATTTCGAAGGCACCGACCTGACGAAGGTGAAGGGCGGTGAGCTTCGCCGCTTCCGCCGGAAAATGCAGATGATCTTCCAGGACCCCTACGCGAGCCTGAACCCGCGTATGTCGGTCGGCAGCATCATCAGCGAGCCCCTGACCATCCACAAGCTGGCCGGCGGCAAGGAGAAGAAGGAGCGCGTCCAGAACCTGCTCCAGACGGTGGGCCTGAACCCGTACTTCGCCAACCGCTTTCCGCACGAGTTCTCGGGCGGCCAGCGGCAGCGCATCGGCATCGCCCGGGCGCTGGCGGTCGAGCCCGACTTCATCGTCTGCGATGAGCCGGTCTCGGCGCTGGACGTGTCCATCCAGGCGCAGATCATCAACCTGCTCCAGGACCTGCAGGACCAGTTCAACCTGACGTACCTGTTCATCGCGCACGACCTCTCGGTCGTCCGCCACATCAGCGACCGCGTGGGCGTGATGTACCTCGGCCACATGATGGAGCTGACGGACCGGGACTCGATCTTCGAGAACCCGCTGCACCCGTACACGAAGGCTCTCCTGTCGGCTGTGCCCATCCCGGACCCCGAGGTGGAACGTCAGCGCGAGCGCATCATTCTCTTGGGCGACGTGCCGAGCCCGTTGCGCCCGCCGAGCGGCTGTGTATTCCACACGCGCTGCCCGATCGCCATCGATGAATGCCGCTCGCGGCAGCCCGAATGGCGGAATGTCGGCACGGCCGACAAGGAGCACTGGGTCTGGTGCCACCGAGTCTAGCGGCGAGACACAAAGCACGATCAAGGGGGCTGCCGACTGGCAGCCCCCTTTTCCTTTTCCCACGGCGCCTCAGGGCGTCGCGGACGGCGTCGGCGTTGAGGTCGGGTCGATGGTCGGGGGTGAAGTTGGGCCCGGGGTCGTCTGTGTCGGCGATTCGATGGGTGGCGGCTCCGTCGCGGTGGGGGTTGGCGAGGGCGACGGGCTCGGACTGGGACTCGGCGAGGGGGAAGGCTGGCGGGTGGGCGTGGCGGTTGCCTCGGGCTCGGGTGTTGGAGTCGCGGTCGCGGGCTCGGTGGTTGGGGTTGGGGTGGGTCCGGGCGTGCCGCCGCTGTCGTAGTTGGCCAGGAAGATGGCGGCCGCCGCCCCAACGCCGATGGCGATGAGGATGATGCCGATGACCACGAGCATGGTCGCTCCGCTCACACCGCCCGAGTCCTGCCTGACCGCCCCGCGCCGCACCCGAGCTGTTGGCTGACGGCGACGGAGCTGGGGAGGGCGGCCGGGTGGCGCGACGACGTGCGCAGGCTGGGCCGGGGTGAGCGGCACCCGGCGGAGCGCAGTCCCGAAGGCGGCGGCAGTGGCGAAGCGATCTTCGGGAGAGAGCGCGAGGGCACGCGCGAGGACGGCTTCCAGCTCGGGCGAGGCGCCCCGAGCATGGGTCCGCAGAAGCGGCGCCGGAGCCGCCAACCGCTGGCCCGCAATCGCAGCGGCGCTCGTCCCCGAGAACGGTAGCCTCCCCGCGACCATTTCGTAGACGGTAAGGCCGAGCGCGTAGACATCGGAGCGGGGGTCGGGCTGGGCGCCCTGGATGACTTCCGGGGCGAGGTAGGCGATGGTTCCGAGCAAGTCCTGCGCCTGTCCGGGCGCGAGCGTCCGGTTGATGGTCTCGGCGACGCCGAAGTCCGCGACCTTTGCCACGCCGGTTTCATTGATGATGATGTTTTCGGGCTTGATGTCGCAGTGCACGACGCCCTGTTCGTGGGCGTACTGCAACGCGGATGCCACCTGGGAGCCGTAACGGATTGCCTCGGGCTCGGTCATGCGGCCCTGGGTTTCCAGGAGTTCGCGCAGGGTGTAGCCATGCACGTACTCCATGACGATGAACCGCCGGTCCTCGTGGATGCCGGCATCGAACACGCCGACGATGTTGGCGTGCTGCAGGCGGGCAATCACGCGCGCCTCGCGTTCGAACGCGGCCACGGCATCGGCGTCGGAGGCGGCCGTGAAGGCTTCGCGGAGGAACTTGACGGCGACCCAGCGCCCGAGGCGCTGGTCCTCGGCCAGCCAGACCTCGGCCATGCCGCCGGTACCGAGCAAGCGTTCGAGGCGGTATCGTCCGTCTATGACGTCTGTGGCGTTCACCAGGGCATGAGTCTCCGGCAGGCCACGGGCTCGCGCGAGCGCAACATCGAAGTGCTCCTGCTGACCGGCGCGGCGGCATTTGCCGTGCTGGGCTGGTACGCGCTCCGCGCCGCCGAATTCGCGCTTCCAGCCAACACTGGGCGCATCCTAACCCAGTTTGCCGCTTCCGGCGTGATTGCTCACGTGGCGGTCCGGGTGCTGGCGCCTCGCGCGCGGCCGGAGATCCTGGCGGTTTCGGCGTTCCTGGCGGCTGTCGGGCTCGTCTTCGTCATCCGCCTCGCGCCGGACGTTGCCAGAGACCAGGCGAACTGGGTGAGCGTGGGCGTTGTCGCCTTCGGGGCTGGACTCTGGGCCGGGACGCGTTACGCCAGGCTGAAGCGTTACACCTACACCGCCGGGGTGGCCGGGCTGGGGGTGTTGCTGGCAACGGGCCTGTTTGGGACCACGATCAACGGGGCGCGGCTCTGGGTGGAGGTGGCCGGCCAGTCGGTCCAGACGACCGAACTCATCAAGGTGTTCCTCATCATCTTCCTTGCGGGCTACCTGGCCGATTCCGCGAGCGTACTCGCGTCGCCGACGCTGCGGCTGGGCGACCGGACATACTCGGGCGCCGCCTACCTGGTGCCCCTGGCAGCGGTGGTCATCGGAGCCGTGGGCGCGCTCGCGCTTCTCCGGGACCTGGGGTCGATCGCAATCCTTTTGCTCCTCGCCATCGGCGGGCTGTATGTGGCGACCGGCCGCGCCCGGTTCGTGGCGGGCGGGCTGGCGCTGCTGGCCACGACCGGGCTGGTCGGCTACCTCGCTTTCGACCATGCCCAGGTCCGGATCGACACCTGGCTCGACCCGGGCGCCGACCCGGGCGGCGCCGGATACCAGACCATGCAGGCGACCTACGCGATCCAGGCAGGCGGCATCACCGGCGCCGGGCCTGGCCTCGGCCGACCGGATGTGGTCCCGGCAGCCCCTACCGATTATGTCTTTACCGCCATCGCGGAAGAGCTCGGGCTGGCGGGGGCTGCCGGCGTGGCCCTCCTCTATGTCGCCTTTCTGTACGGCGGGCTGCGCGTGGCCGCCGAGGCGGGCGACACGTACGGACGGCTGCTAGCGGCGAGCATCGCCCTGCTGATGGCGATCCAGGCGGCGGTGATCATCGCCGGGAACCTGCGCGTCATCCCGACCACCGGCATCACGCTGCCGTTCGTCAGCTATGGCGGGTCGAGCCTGGTCGTGAACTTCGGGCTCGCGGGGCTGTTGGCCGGGATCTCGCACGCATCGCGGAAGGGGCTCACGGACCGGCGAGCCTGAGGACGACCGCACCCAGGCTTATCTTCTCGCCACCTTTGAGGACGGCGCCTCCCGGGCCGATCGGGCGGCCACCGACGCTGGTGCCGTTGGTGCTGCCGAGGTCGGTCAGGCGCCAGCCGCCCTGGACGCGTTCGATTGCCGCGTGGTGACCGGAGACCGAGGGATCGCCAAGCACGATCCCGGCGCTCATGTCGCGGCCGATGGTCATGTGGCCGGCAACCGCGAACTCGACGCCGGGCG
Organism: Dehalococcoidia bacterium; assembly: GCA_003104995.1. Lineage (GTDB taxonomy): Bacteria > Chloroflexota > Dehalococcoidia > Tepidiformales > Tepidiformaceae > Amarobacter. Next base: position 266,514 of record PQAO01000021.1, on the reverse strand, counting down.
CCAGACCGGTGTCTCCGGGGCCAACAACGACGAGGCGCCAACCACGCTGCGGGCGGGGAGCCGCGGGTGATGGCACGGCGGCGCGGACGGGCGCGAGCCCGCTTCGCAGCGCGACCGCAACAGCGGCCACAAACGCGAAAATGACCACGATGAGGGCGAGCCGCAGGACGAGCAATTCGTTCACGCGTCGGTCTCCAGCCAGAAGCGGGCATCTCCGAGCGCAAACATGGCACCCGGGGGCAATTCAGTCTCGCCCGCAATTCGGACGCCATCGAGAAGCACGCCGTTGCGGCTCTCGAGGTCCCGGATCGTGAGTGACCCACCCGCGCCCGAACAGATCTCGGCATGGCGGCGCGAGATGCTCAGGTCCGGGACGACGAGGTCGCAACCGACACCGCGCCCGATGACGAAGGGGGTGTGGGTGAGCGGCACACGTGTCCCGTCGTCGAGGACGAGCCGCTTTCCGCGCTGGCGGGTGATGACGCGGGTTGCTCCGGTGGCAGCGGTCTCAGGGCGGTGAGCGGGCTCTCGGTAGGTGGCCGAGACGCGGACGGTGCCGGCCGCGAGACCGGCCCCTTCGACGAACTCGAATTGCCAGGGCCCGAGCTGGCGGAGACCGCGGCCGTTCGCGAGCTCATCGAGCATCCGGCCGGCTCCGCGCGCAAGCTGGTCGCGCAGACGTGCGATGCGATCGACATCGGCGGGGGCGTACTGGACGCGATAGGCGTTGGCGATCGCGCCGTCCCGGATCGAAGCCTCGGCGGCGGCCTGGATGCGCTGGAGGACCTCGACCGGGTGGATGCCGGCGCCGCTCGCCATGCGGGCCGCCTGTTCGAGGAAGCGTTCGATGCGAGGCTGGTCAGTCATTGGGCCAGCACCGCCCTGATGACGGCGCCGGCGATTGGCGAGGCGACCACGCCCCCCTGGCCGCCGTTTTCCACTACGACCACAACTGCGACCCGCGGGTTTTCAGCGGGTGCGAACGCGACAAACCAGGCGTGCGAGGTGCCGTCCCCGGCTTCCGCGGTCCCGGTCTTCCCGCCGACGCTGACACCCGGAATTGAGACGCCGCTCGCCTGCCCGTTGTCGACAACGGCGACCATGAAGTCGCGCAGTGTACGCGCGAGGGACGTGTCGATGACCCTGGTGGTCTCGGGGTGTTCAAGTTCACGGACGAGGGCGCCGTCGCGGTATGCGCCAATGGTCAGGTGAGGGCGAGCCAATTCGCCGTCATTGGCGATGACCGCTGCCACAACTGCCATCTGGAGGGGGGTGGCGAGCAATTCGCCCTGTCCGAAGGCGGTGCTCGCAAGCAGCACCCGTGAAAGCGCCGAACCGGGGGCGTAGACCTGGCTGGCGGCGGTCTCAAGCGTGAAGGCGATCTGCCGTTCGAACCCGAACGCCCGCGCCGTGCGCAGCAGCTTCTCCCAGCCGGTCTTGACGCCGACATCGGCGAAGATGGCATTCACGGAGAAGGTGAACGCGTCGCGAAACGGATAGGTACCAACGCCCTGGGGCACGTTGCGGCAGGAGACCGGAAAGCCATCGATGACGATCTCGCCGGGGCACTCCACGATGGTTTCGGGCGTGATCACGCCTCCACCGAGCGCCGCGGCGGCGGTCACCGTCTTGAAAGTCGAGCCAGGGGGATAGAGTCCCTGGATGGCACGGTTGAGGAGTGGGGCATCGGGGTCACTGAACAGTGCATCGCCGGCAGTGGTGAGGCCGCCGGGGTCGTAGGTCGGGACGCTCACCATGGCGAGGACCTCGCCGCTACGGGGGTCCAACGCGATGACGGCGCCTTTGCGACTGCCGAGGGCGGCCGCGGCAGCTGCCTGCACGGCCGGGTCGAGGGTCAGGCGGATGTCGTTCCCCTCGAGGCGGCCACGGTCGAACTCGGCCTGCAGGGCGCCCGCCCAGCCGGAAGGACGCTGCCCGGTGAGCTCCTGGTTGAACGCCAATTCGACGCCCTGGGAGCCGTAGCGGGGGTCGAGGTAGCCAACCGCGTGGGCGACCGAGGCGTCGGTGTAGTAGCGCGTCCCGTCGCCAAGAGACTCGGCGAGGACGTTTCCATCGCGGTCAAGGATTCGGCCCCGGGCGGGGTCGTAGAACGCGGAGAGCACGCGGGGGTTGCGATCGTCGCCGGCCAGGTCCGTCCGGAACACCTGCCAGTAGGCAAGCGCCGCGAAAAAGACGAAGAACACGAGCAGCGAAAAGCTGCCGACAGACGCAAGGCGGCGTTCAAACGCCCCGGGGCTGAGCACAGGGCCATTCTACGAAGCGAAACGCCAAGAGGGGCGCCCGTGTGGGCGCCCCTCCTGGGAAGTGGTGAGGGGGCGGGGGCCTATCCGCGCGGGAGGCCGAGGCCGCGGGTCGCGATGACATTCCGCTGAATCTCATTGCTTCCGCTGTAGATGCTCGACGGGACCGCCTGGATGTAGGACTCGGGCATGTCGCCGCCGAAGGGGGCGCGGGGCTCTTCGGGAACAAACTGGCCGGAAAGGCCGAGCTGATTGACGCCGAAGTTGTAGATTTTTTGACCGAGTTCGGACTGATAGATCTTGACCACGGAGGCCTCGTAGTTCGGGACCATGCCACTGGCCTGGATGTACCCAATCCGGTAGCCGAGGAAACGGCCCACGTTATTGGCGACGACGAGGTCGGCCAGGCGGGTCCGGTAGCGCTCGCGGCGCGCCTTGTCGCCTTCCTTGAGGTTCGTGACCAGCTTCTCGAGCGTGTGCTTCTGCGAGGCAGTGGTCCCGATGCCCGACCGTTCGAAATCGAGCAGGGTCATGCCCACGTACCAGCCGCGGTTTTCCTCGCCGACCATGTTCTTGGCGGGGACGCGGACATCCTCGAAGAACACCTCGTTGAAGTGGTGGCGGTTCGCCATGTTGATGAGCGGCCGGATCGTGAGTCCCGGGGTGTTCATGATGTCGTCGATCAGCATGAAGCTGATGCCGCGGTGCTTGGGGGCCTCCGGGTCAGTCCGGACCAGGCAGAACATTTGATTCGCCCGGTGCCCGCCCGAGGTCCAGATCTTCTGACCGTTGATAACGTAGTCATCGCCATCGCGGACGGCGCGGGTCTGGAGGGCGGCGAGGTCGGAACCCGCGCCGGGCTCGCTATAACCCTGGCACCAGATGTCCTCGCCGCTGGTGATGCGCGGCAAGTAGCGCTTCTTCTGCTCTTCGTTGCCGTGAATGATGAGCGTCGGGCCGATCATGCCAACGCCAAAGCCACGGGTGCCGGTATCGGGAGCGCCGAAGTAGCCGAACTCCTCGTTGAAGACCATCTGCTCGTAGATGCTGGCGCCGAGCCCGCCGTACTCCTTCGGCCATGCGGGGGCGATCCAGCCGCGTTCCGCAAGCTTGCGGTTGAACTCTTTCGCGAACTCGAATTCCGCGTCAGTGCGGCTGCCGAGCTGGCCGCCTTCGCTGCGGCCGTTTTGCTGCAGGAATGAGCGTACTTCCTGCCGGAGCTTTTCTTCTTTTTCGCTGAAACGCAGTTCCATGGAAACCTCCTGATCGGCGCCTCTCCGGAGGTTCGCCGCCAACTATGCCTACTGATTCTGCCAGACTCCGGGGACGGTGGAAAACGACGGTTCAGTTTTCGCCGGGATCGGTCGCGGCAACGTCGGCGGCCGCGGCTGCTTGTGCCTCAGCCCAGGCCTGGCGCGTTGCAGCGGCTGTGACGTCGAAGTCAAAGCCGCGACGCCTGAGGAAGCCACCGACTTTCGCGACGAACGCCTCGTATGTGGTTCGAGGGGCCTTCCGGGCCTGGGCCCGGGCGAGCCCCATCGCAACCTCGCGGTCGTCGATGTCGCGAGTGGCGTGGTCAGCGGATTCAGGGTCGATGCCGCGGCCGAGCAGTTCGTATTTCAGCATCCGGCGGCCACGGGGAGCGAGGCGCTTGCGGTCTTCGACCCAGGCGCGAGCAAACTTCTCGTCGTCGAGCAGCCCGGCATTGCGCAACCGTTCGACCTCGTCATCGACGGCGGCTGGATCGAAGCCGCGCATGGCGAGGCGCGTGCGCATCTCGGACTCGCTGCGAGGGCGGTGGGAAAGGAGGCGGAGGGCGGCCTCGTGGGCGTTGACGCGGAGTTCAGAGGACTCGAGGCGCCCGAGCAGATCCTCCGTTGCTTCGTCCCCTTCGGTAACACCCACACGGGTACACGCCTCATCGCTGAAGAGGTACTCGCGGCCATCGCTCAATTCGATGAGCCGCTGGCGCCCATGCGAGACACTGCGGATCCCGGTGATCAGCGCGGGACTGGGAGGTTCGTCCATACAGAGGCCTAGCGAGCGGCCAGCGCTTCTCCTGCTTCTTTCTTCGTGGGCGCCGATTCTTTCTTCGCGGGCGCCGCGAGGCCAGCTTCCCTGCGAATTTCTGTCTCGATCTCCATCGCGAGCTCAGCGTTGTCGTCGAGAAACTGCTTCGCGTTTTCGCGGCCCTGTCCGATGCGCATATCGCCGTAACTGTAGAACGATCCGCTCTTCGTGAGCACCCCGTGCTCGACACCGAGGTCGATGATGTCGCCCGAGCGGCTGATTCCGCGAGGCGTATCGAACATGATGTCGAATTCGGCCTGGCGGAACGGCGCCGCCACTTTATTCTTGACGATCTTCGCCCGGACACGCCGGCCGACGACGTCGGTGCCACGCTTGATCGACTCCACCGGGCGGATATCGATCCGGACGGAACAGTAGAACTTCAGCGCGCGGCCGCCGGGGGTCACCTCGGGGTTGCCGAACACGATGCCGACTTTCTCGCGCAGCTGGTTGATGAAGATGACCGAAGTGCTGGTCCGCGAAATGGTCGCGGTGAGCTTGCGAAGGGCCTGCGACATGAGGCGCGCCTGCAGGCCAACATGGGCGTCGCCCATTTCCCCTTCGATCTCCGCGCGGGGCACGAGGGCGGCGACGGAGTCGACCACAATGATGTCGACCGCGTTCGAGCGGACGAGCGCTTCGCAGATCTCCAGTGCCTGTTCGCCGGTATCGGGCTGGCTAACCAGGAGGTCTTCGAGGCGGATGCCGAGGTCGCGCGCGTAGGCGGGGTCCATCGCGTGTTCGACGTCGATGTAGGCGGCGGTGCCCCCTGCCTTCTGGGCCTCAGCCATGATGTGCTGGGCGAGGGTGCTCTTGCCGGCGGATTCGGGGCCGAAAATCTCGGTCACGCGGCCGCGGGGGATGCCGCCGACGCCAAGGGCGATATCGAGCGCCAGCGAGCCCGATGAGATCACCTCGATGGGAGCGGCACTAGCCTCTCCGAGCTTAATCACGGCCCCGCGCCCAAACTGCTTTTCGATTTGCGATAGGGCCAGTTCGAGCGCCCGTGCCCGGTCGTTGTCTGCCATGCATCACCCGCACTCGGATGTCGTACGGTGCCGGATGATACCACCACGGCTGGCCGCCGAGCGCATCCTACCGCGTGGCAAACAAATGTTCTAGTCCCCGCATGCCAGATCTCCAGCGCGATCTCCAATAGGCTGTTGGCATGGCGCGCCTTTCCGTCAGGGTCACCCCACGGGCCAGCCGCGACTCGGTCGAGGGTTTTGACGCGGACGGCACGCTGCGCGTGCGGGTGACGGCCGCGCCAGCGGACGGTGCTGCCAACGCCGCCGTGACGAAACTCCTGGCTCGAACGCTCGACCTCCCGGGACGGGACATCGTGCTGGTCTCGGGTGCGACGGCGCGGCAGAAGGTGTTCGAGATCCCCGTCGAGTTGGCCGAGGCGCGGACCCGGGTAGACGCGCATCGGAATCGCTAAGTGCGCCCGATGGTAAGCTCGAACGACTGCGGCGCGCTCGCCAGGCGTGCCGACTTCGCTCCCCAAGGATTCCCTCGTGCCTGCACCAGACCTCGAGACGATCGTCTCGCTCGCGAAGCGCCGCGGCTTCGTGTTCCCTTCCGCCGAGATCTACGGCGGCTTCGCGAACGCCTACGACTACGGACCACTCGGCATCGAACTGAAGCGCAACATCCGCGAGGCCTGGTGGCGTTCGATGGTGCGGGAGCGCGACGACGTGGTCGGCCTCGATGCAGCGCTCATCACGAACCCGCAGGTGTGGGTCGGCAGCGGCCACGTGGCGAACTTCACGGACCCGCTGGTCGACTGCAAGAAGTGCCAGCGGCGCTTCCGGGCTGACCACCTGGAAGAGGGCGCCTATGGCGAAATCGTCCGGGACGCGAACGGGAACATCGTCTGCCCGAACGACGGCGGCGAACTGACGGAGCCGCGCCAATTCAACATGATGTTCAAGACCCAGGTCGGGCCGGTGGCGGACGAATCGGCCGTTGCGTACCTGCCGCCGGAGACGGCGCAGGGCATCTTCGTCAACTTCGACAACGTAGCTCAGTCGATGCGGAAGAAGCTGCCATTCGGCATCGCCCAGACGCGGGTGAGCTTCCGCAACGAGATCACGCCGGGGCGGTTCATCTTTCGCACGCTCGAGTTCGAGCAGATGGAGATGGAGTACTTCTGCCGCCCGCCGAAAGACCGCAACAACCCGGCCGAGTACCTCGAACTCCACCGCCACTGGATCAACGAGCGGTTGAACTGGTACATCAACGTGGTCGGTATTTCGGCGGAACGTCTGCGCCTGCGCGACCACGACAAGGAAGAGCTTTCGCACTACAGCGCGGGGACGACCGACATCGAGTACCTGTTCCCGTGGGGCTGGGGCGAACTCGAGGGCATCGCGGCGCGGACGGACTTCGACCTCTCATCGCATGCGGCGCTAAGCGGCAAACCGCTTTCGTACTTCGACGAGGAGACGAACGAGCACGTGGTGCCGTGGGTGATCGAGCCAGCGGCCGGGTTGAGCCGCACGCTGGCCGTGGCGCTGCTGGAGGCCTACACCGAGGAGCCCGACGAGAAGGGCGAGAACCGGGTGGTGCTGAAGTTCAGGCCGAACATCGCACCGATCAAGGTGGCCATCCTGCCGCTTTCGAAGAACGAAGCGCTGCGGCCCACCGCCCGGCGGGTGCACGACCTGGTCCGGCCACTGTGGATGACCCAGTACGACGAGACGCAGTCGATTGGCCGCCGCTACCGCCGCCAGGATGAAATCGGCACGCCCCTGTGCGTGACGGTCGACTTCCAGACGGTGGGGGAGAAGGGCGAACCCGGCGACGACGCCGTGACAATCCGCGAGCGGGACTCGCAGGCTCAGGTGCGGGTGCCAATCGGCGGGCTCGTGGAGGCGTTGCGGGAGCGGCTGGGAGGGTAGGAAGGGCGGCTCAGGCCACCGGAGCCAATGCTCGAGCCGGATCCGGGATGGGGTCACCGCTGATGAGGCACGACTCAATCCACGCGGCCATCGCCTCTTCAAGATTCTCCAGCGCCTCTGCGGGAGTATCCCCCGCAGTCATGCAACCCGGTAGCTCGGGGACCTCGCCAAGGTAGCGCTCCTCCGGGTCACCGTGGATGACCCGGTGATAGGGAAGCCTTAACCGCCGCTGGACTTCAGCCTCGCGCTCTGCATCATTCATCGCCGGGCCCCCTGGTGTAGCCGAGCACGGCCAAGCCTGCCGCGCGGCCGTTCGGCAAGTCTCCGCCACAGCTCGCGCCGCTTCACCAGGTCATAGTACTCCACCATCAGGTGGGGCTTCGCCATCCGCGGATGCGGTACTCCTCCCGCAGCGGAAAGAGGGGCTGGCACATCGCCAGCCCCTCTTTCCTGTCCCAAGTTGCGCTGTGCTGTTACTGCTTCTTGCCTGCCGCGCGGCAGGCCTGGCCGTACTCGGCGAGGGCGCGCACGACCGGGTCGGTGGCGCCGAGGTCACGCGGGCCGAAGTGGTGGGTGAGTGCTTCGTAGACGTGGGTGCTGGCGCGCTTGATTCCCTCGTCGTCAAGGTCCCGAGAGCGCTGGCCGTACTCCGAGATGGCCTTGACCAGCGGCTGGTGGGCCGCCAGGTCGAGTGGGCCGAAGTGGCGCGTCATTGCCTCGTACAGATGGGCGCTGGCGCGCTTCACGGCTTCTTCCGCGGGGCTAATCGTTTCTGTGCTCATGTCCCTCTCCTGTGAGAATTAATCTGATTGTAACACGCGTGAAACATGGAAGTAACAGCTTTTTCTCGGCCTTTTCGGGTATGTTTCCGGGCCCGGAGGTCCCCAAAATGGTCGCATCCCTCACCGTGCGGCCCGCGAGAGCCGGCGACCTCGATGCCGCGGCATCGTTGTTCGCCGCCCGGCACCGGCACGACCGGACGCGGATTCCGCACCTGGAGCCGCGGCTCGAAGAGCCGGCCGCCGCCCGCGAGCTTATCCGGCCGCTGTTCGAAAACCCGAGGGCGCACGGCGCCGTCGCCGAGTCGGGCGGGTCCGTCGCCGGCTTCCTGTTCGGCGAGGAGATGCTGTTCGCGCCGTCGGACATGGCATCGCTCTTCATCCCACCGCACTCGATTTCGATGCCGATTGAAGGCCACGCCGTGGCGGAGCGGCAGGATGCAACGGACGTTTACCGGGCGTTGTACGGTTTTCTCGCGAGCCGGTGGGTCGCAAACGGCTTCTTCATCCATCGCTGCGCGATCCCGCCGGGTGACGACCAGGTGCAGGAGGCGTGGGTCAGCCTCGGGTTCGGGCGGTACCTCACCGCCGCGACGCGGCCAACATCGCCGGTCGAACGCCAGAACGTGGCGGCCATCGAGGTCCAGCGCGCCTCGCCAGAGGACATCGACGTGGTGGCGGAGCTGGCGGAATGCCTGGGCCGCTGGCACTGGCAGGCGCCGATGTTCTGGCCGGTGTTGCACGCCACCGACGCGGCAACGCGAGAGTTCAACCTGGGCCAGCTTCGCAGCGGCGATTTGCCGTTTTTTGTCGGGTACCAGGACGGCACGCCGACAGGGATGCAGACCTTCCTGCGTCCGGGGTTCACGCCGCCCGTGGTCGCCCGCGATGGCGATGTCTACCTCTTCGAAGGCGTAGTCTCCGACGGTGCGCGAGGCGGAGGCGTGGGCTCGGCACTGTTGCGGCATTCGATGGACTGGGCACGGAACGCGGGCTACGAATCCTGCACGCTGCACTTCGCCCCGGGGAATCCCTCGGGCGCGCCGTTCTGGCTCGGGCACGGGTTCGTGCCTGTCGAGCACACGATGGAGCGCCGTGTGGACGAACGGGTCGCCTGGGCGCGGTAAGGCGCACGCGCTTTCGACCGCCGGGGGGCGGACGCCCGATACTGGATAGGTGCTCCTCATCATCGATGGCAACAACGTGGCCTGGGCGGGCTTTCACGCGCTCCGGCGGCCGATGGGCGCCGACACGCCCGAGAAGAAGGAACGGGCGGCGCTGCTGGGCCTGACCCAGAGCGTGATCGGGCTGGCAGTGCGGGCGGGCGAGCCGCCGGACGACAGCAGGGGCCGTCGCGCCGGCCAGGCATCGATGTTCGGCGAGGCACCGCGGCGGTTGACGCGGCTGGTGGTCGCGTTCGACGAGGGCCGGCCCCTGCGCCGGCGGGGGATTTACCCGCCATACCAGACTGGCCGGGAAAGCGACCCCTCGTTCATGGAGAACGAGCAGTACGTCGTCGCGGCCATCGCGCAGTTCACCGAGTTGAGCGCGGACCTGCCCCTGACCGTCTTGCGCGGCACGAACACCGAGGCGGACGACCTGATCTCGGCGGCGGTGCACCAGGCACCGGAAAGCGACGTGCGGATTGCCTCGACCGACAAGGACTTCCTGCAACTGGTCGATGAGCGCGTGTCGATCTACGCCACCGTGAAGCGGCTGGTCATCGATGTTACCAACTTCGCCGAGGCGGCCTGTCCGCGCGATTCGTCCGCGGCGCCGGTGGTATTCCCGCGGGAGCGGTACCTGGACTACCGGGCCGCGAGCGGCGACGCGAGCGACAACCTGCCGGGCATCCCGGGTGTGGGCACGCTCTCGGCGGCACGGCTACTGGCCGCGGCCCCGCTGGATGCGTACCTCGATGACCCGTCGCTCGCCGCTGAGGCGCTGGGGCGACGAAACGCCCGGATCGAGGCGGCGATCGCCTCGGGCGAAGCGCGGCAGACGGTCGAGCGGAACCGCCAGCTGATGGACCTGCGGCTGGCGGCGCGGAACTACCCCGACCTGGCGCCCTACGCGCGGGAAGGGCGGTGGAACGAGCTGGACTTCCGGGCGCGGGTGAAAGCGGAGCGCATTTCGGGGCTGGACCTGGAGACATCGGTGGCGGCGCTGACGGCGATCGCGGAGGCAAGGTAAGGGCGGTTCGCGGTACACTCGGAGAGCTGCGGGCGATTAGCTCAGTTGGTTAGAGCGTCTCGTTTACACCGAGAAGGCCGGGGGTTCGAGCCCCTCATCGCCCACCAGCTCCCGGACTGCTTCATCGCGGACAGTCCCGCGCCGTACAGGTATCCTTCCCGGGAAGGATCGTCGTCCTTGTTTCGGCGACGGCTGCCGAGCCATGCACCCCGCAAGGATTTGCGACCCTCCCCGTTAGGGCGCCCGAAATGCCAGCGCACGGCCTGCGTACTCCTGGACCTCAGGAGAAGGATAGCGAAGTAGCTCCTTGGCGGCGTTGGCGGTGCTCAAATCCCTCAAGTGATTGATCCCGTGGAGAGCACTCATCTGCAGACACTCATCGCGTGCCCCATCCAGCTGTTCCAGAAGGGCACTTGCGACACTGGCAACCAGGGGATGTTCGTGATTTCCGTGGTGCTCACGTTCCCAAGGGGCGAGGAAGGAGTCCCAGAACTGGAACACGGCATCCGATCCCGCGTGTATCGCACAGGCGGCCTGAAGGAGGCCAGGTATGCCGCCCAGCACATCCTGCCTCAGAGACAGGTCTTGAGCGTCGTCCCAACAAGCCTCCGCAGCAGCGTGCTGCACCTCCCAGAGAAAGCCGCCGATGGAACCTCCGAGCAGCCGCACTACTTCATTGGGCTCCTCGGTAACTGCCAAAAGGTGCTTGAGGAGTTCAATACCACGGTGCCCCTCCGATTCGATCGTGAAGGGCTCCGCAGACGCGACCGTAAGGACCCAAGCCCTAAGAGTATCCGAGATCATGCCACCACCCCTACGGGACCGGAATGGGTACTGGCGGTGCTGGAGGCACGCCAATCGGCCAATCTTGGTCTGATACTTCCGGAAGATCGGGCCAGTGCGGTGTCCAGCTCCAGTACCTACCGAGGAACTTCGTCCGGCCGTCGGTCTCCACGTTCACCAATCCGGCCGTCTCATCCAATGTCTTGTGTTGCAGATACTCCGCCACCAGCATCGTGAGCGTCCCGAAAAATCCCCCTGGCGGTGGACCACACGGCTTCTGTCTTCCCGATCCGCCCCAGCGTTCGAGCGCTCTCTTCAGCCCTTGCTGGTGGCGGTTCCACTCGGCGTAGTGCGTCACGCGTTCTTTTGGAGTGCAGGGCCTGTTTTCCGGAACATGCCAATTCCCGTAATTACCCGTCCTCCAATTTGTCGCTGCTCGGATCATTGAGAATACGTGATTCTTGATTCTGCTCCAGAGGCCGCCACAATCTGAGCGACCGCCGCCGCCGTGTCCAGGGTCAGAATCGACCGGCGCCAAACCGGATGGGTCGTACAGGTTGCACGAATTGGCGTTCGAGTAGCTGTGGGCGCCCCCGAGCCACGCTGGTTCTACAGCCAGGGGCTCCCTCGACAAGAACACCCCCGTCGCCGGATCGTAGTACCTGGCGCGCAGGTACTGCAGGCCGGTGCTCCCGTCGGTCTGCTGGCCCGCGAAGTCGAACTCGTTCGCGAGGCTCCCGGTGACCGTTGGCTCGCCGTATCCTTCCCGGGAAGGATCGTAGGTGTAGCCGTTCTCGACATCACCGGCAGCATCCATCCTTCCGGCCGCCGGAAGGACCATCGTTGAACCAAGCCCGTCGGCCAGGTAGTAGTGCCAGCGCCCGTCGTGCATCAGCGCTTGAGCCCATGGGTGTCTCTGGAGCGGCTCCTTAGCCTTCGCCAAACGACCACGCTCACAGCTGCTGCAAGACCGGTGCCAAGGCCGGCCACCATGGGCCAGCTTTGGGTGGTCAGTGCCGCCACCAACGCAAATGCGAGCACCGAACCTGATACCGCCGGCAATGTTGACGGTCGTTGTCGGTCTCTCATTCGGCCCTCATATCGTGGACTTCGCTTTGCGCTTCCGCCGCCCTGCCCAAACGAGCCAAAACACCGAGCTCTGGATCGCGCCGTACCACGCGCTGCCAACCAACCATGGGTTCGACAAGCTGCCGGACCACTGCGCCCAGGTTGCATAGCCGGCTACCAGAGCCGAACCGGTGACGACGATGGCCATCAGCACTGAGCGAATGGTCAACACGCACCCCCAACCCGGCACGAGTCCGGTACGGCTTGACTACCATACGGCCGATCTTGTTGAGCTTTAACCGAATATCCCGTCCAGAGCGCCCCCAGCGACTGAAAAACTCCCCACCCAACTGGGCCCGTGGTGAGTGCAGCCACAACAGCGAGCAACTGGAGGGCCCCACCAACTGCCAAGGAACAGGCTATATCCGTAGCGCAGGCGCCGGTCGTTGCAATCCGCTGCCGCTCGCATACCGCACTCATGCCTCGCTCCTCATACCTCTTACCTTCGACCGGTCATCCGGTCGCATCATACCCATACTGGATGACGTTCGAGTCCCAGCCGGTGATCCTTCGGTGGAAGGGTGAGACGAGGTCAATCCGGTGCCGGCGGTTTTGGGTCCGACTGCCGCGAGTTCCTGCGCCGAAAGTAGGAGTACGCCAGCGGAGCAGCCACGAGGAACCCCGCTCCCGCCCCGGCCAACATTTGCCACTCGCCAAGAAGTGCGAAGTTAACGAGCCCGCCAACAAGAAGCACAATGATGAGCACCGGCCCTTTCTTCGACATTTCGGCTACCTCGCAGGGGAAGGGTTGGCGAGCATCCCGCTGAGTATCTGAAACATAAGCCACCTGATGCCCTTTATCGGAAGCGCATTGATCACGTCGATAGCCGTCCGCAGCGAGCGCTCCGTTCTATCACCGCCACTGTTCCGCCAGTGGTCGGCGGCGATTGCCGCGTTCCAAGCCCCCCAGGCCGACATGAGGGCGACGCACGCGGGGCTCGCTCCTCCGACCGATGCGGCCGCACTAGCCCAGCATGCAGCGATCCCCACACCAAATGCCACGCCGATGAGCAGATTGATTTCCTCAGGATGGTCCCGCATCCAGTCTGATACTCCGGTTCCCACCACCCGGAGGTATTCACCTACGATAACCAAGGGCCGGACGACCGGGCCGGCCACTGGGCCACCGACACCGCGGATATCGTCGACGACCTCACCGGCCTTACCACACGCTCCACCTGTCAAACTTCCCCAGTTGCAAGGATTCGCGCGCTTCCTCACGCCATCCCATGGGCTATCCAGTCCAGTTGGATCACTTAGCCCGATTGGGTCAGCGTATGCGTACCCGAAGGGGCTTCCGAGCCACGAAGGCAGCGCGGCGAGCGGGTCCCTGCTCAGGAACGTCCCCGTCGCCGGGTCGTAGTACCTGGCCCGCAGGTACTGCAGGCCGGTGCTCCCGTCCGTCTGCTGGCCGGCGAAGTCGAACTCGTTCGCCAGGCTGCCCGTGACCGTTGGCTCACGACCCCGCTCGCATACCGCACTCATGCCTCGCTCCTCATACCTCATACCTTCGACCGGTCATCCGGTTCGCATCATCATACGCATACTGGATGCTGTTCGAGTCCCAGCCGGTGATCCTTCGGTGGAAGGGTGGGCACTGGCTCAGTCCATGAAGACGGTGACGTAGAGCCACATGCGGCCGTCCCTGACAGCGGCGACGGCGACGCGGGAGAAGCGTTCTTCGAGGATGTTTGCGCGATGGCCGGGGCTGGCCATCAGGCCATCGAAGGCGGCCGCCACGGTCCGGGGCTCGGGGTAGTTGTTGCGGGCCAGGTTCTCGCCGGCCAGGCCGTACGAAACGCCGCGTGCAGCCAACTCCGAGAACGCGCTCTCCCCGTCGGGCGCGTAGTGGTCGAAGTAGCCATTCACCACAAGGTTGCGGGCCCGCGCATAGGCGACATCCTCGAGGGTTGTGTCCCATTCGAGGGCGGGCAGGCCTTCGGCGATGCGGGCCGCGTTCATCGCATCGAGGAGCCCAACCGCCTTTTCGGAAACCACGATGATATCCACAGGCTGTTCCACGCTCGATGGGAGCGTCTGGACCGTGGAAACGGGCACGGGAGCGGTGACGGACGGTGCGGGAGCCGGCGGGTTTTCGGGCGCGGATGCCGGGGTAGCCATGGGGGTGGCAGGCGGGGGCGTGGCTTCAGCGGTGGGTTCCGGGATGGCCAGGGTGGGGGCGGCGGTGGGTGACGCTTCGGTGACAACCGTTGGAGCGGCGTTTGAAAGCCCGGCGGATTCCGCGTGGAGTGCCGAAATACGTGGTGCGGGCTGTTCGACTTCAACCGCTTCGGCGCTCATGCGCGTGGCTGCCATTCCGGCGGCCGAGCAGATGGCGCCAACGGCGAGGAAGAGGGCGAAGGGCCGCGGGTGTCGCATACCAGATAGGTCGGCAGGCAGGGGCCGCCGAAACATTGGGGCGCGCACCGATTGGGGAGGCAATTCGCTATGCAGGCAGCCAGCGGCGTCAACGTTCCCGGGCTACCACCGCTTGTCGGTACGCAGGTGGCGATCGTGTCGCAGGGGCTCGAGCGTGCCCACGACCGGGCTCGCGGTCTCGAGGAGTCGGGATACCGTGCCGCGGCATGTGGCGACCCGGCGATGGCGACCGAGTGTGCCGAGGAGTCGGGCCCGGACGCCATCGTGGTGGACATCGGACGGGAGCTCGGTTTCCCGGGGGATGTCGTCGCGCGGTTGCGGCAGGTCACGGCGGTGCCGATCGTGGTGGTGGGTTGCGCCGGGACATCGGCGGAGATGCTCCGATGCTTCGAAGCGGGGGCGGACGACTACTGCCGGCCGCGTTGCACGACTGAGGAAATCGACCTCCGCCTGAGGGCCATCTTCCGGCGGATGGAGATGGATTCGCCCATGAGCAAGGTGAACAACGAGCGAGGGTGCATCCGGGTCGGCGACATCGAGGTCGACGTGGCTTCGCAAACGGTGCGAAAGCGCGGCAACGAAGTGCCACTATCGCCGACGGAGTTCCGGCTGCTGGCCACACTGGCAGAGCACCCGGGCGAGGTCATCCCCTCGCGGGCGCTGATCGCGCGGGTGTGGGGCAACCAGTACGCCGGGGAGACGCACTACTTGCGGCTGTACGTCCGTTACCTGCGCCAGAAGCTGGAGGACGAGCCGAGCAACCCGCGGTACATCGTGAACCGCTGGGGTTCGGGGTACTCGCTCGAAGAACCGAAGCGTTCCGCAGCGCGCGCCGGGTAGACGGGCGGGCCGGTGACGGCCAGAATCGGCACCTCACCTTTCCGCGAGGAGCCGAAATGTCCACACCCCACGCAATCCTTCGGAGCTCGATGCGCTCCATGCACGCCCTGCTCGACAAAGCCGTCGAGGGGATGACAGCTGAGCAGTTCAACTTCCGGCCGCAGGAGGGAGGCGTGAGCGCGTTCTTCAGCCTGTGGCACTACGTCCGCACCGAAGACAACATCATCAACTGGGTGGCGCAGCAGAAGCCGACGGTGTGGCTCGATGGCGGCTACGACCAGGTGTTCGGGTTGCCCCGGAACAGCCAGGGGACCGGCATGACAACCGAGGAAGCGAACGCGGTGCAGTTGCGCGACGTGGCGAAGTGGCAGGAGTACCAGCAGAAGGTGTGGGCGGCGACCGACACGTACCTGGCGGCGATGTCGCCGGAAGAGTTCGACGCGCGTCAAGTGACGATCAAGCCGCTGGGGCCGATGTCGCTCTGGGACGGGATCTATGGCGTGTGCCTGAGCCACGGCTATCGCCACGTAGGCGAGATTGAATACGTGCGGGGCGTGCAGGGCCTGGGCGGGCTGACGATCTAGGTTGGTGGCTCGTCGCGGCCAACCACCACATAGTCGTCGACGCGCCGGAAGCCCATCTTCTGGTAGACGGGGAAACCGAGTTCGGTGGCCTGGAGGCAGGCTGCAGTAGCCCCCATCGCACGGCCGGAATCGATCGCTGCCGCGGTAAGCGCTGCACCGTAGCCGCGGCGCCGGGAGGATGGAGGGACATAGACGTTGTGGACGCCGACGAGCCCGGCGTGGACGACGCCCATGGAGCGGGCGACCGGTTGGCCGTCCCGCAGCCCCAGGTGCATCGAAACGCCGGACATCCCGGCTGCCATCGAGACCATGGCGAGCTGGAACTCCTGGTCGCCGTATTCCTCAAGGTCGGCGCGGCAGTAGAGGTCGAGGTCGCCGGGCGTTCGCGCTTCGCGGATTTCCAGTTCCTGTGATCCGCTGAACGACGCGGGCAGCGGGTGGAGGACCATGACGGGCTCGCGCCACCAGAACTGGAAGTTTTCGAGCATGGACGCTGCGAGCAGGGGGCCATCGGCCTTGCCGCGCAGGTCGAGGCGCGGATTGAGCCCGCGGATCGCATACCAGTCCATGGCATCGCGGAGGGCGCGGCGCGGGTCGGTGACGCGATCGACGACTACCGCGATATTGAACTTCGATACGCCAATCCCCGCGTTGATGCAGAGCAGGGGCCCGACGCGCTCGGCTTCGCCTTCGGGACCGAGCCGGGCGATGCGATGGAGGGCGTGGACGTAGTTGGCGTGGAGCTGTTCGGGAGTGGGGGCGGTCATCCTTGTCATGGTAGCGCCGGCCCACCCGGGACGCTGGTTCGGTCATAATGGAATCTCATCACCGGAGGTACGCAGTGGAAGAGCCCAGGCAGGAATCGATCGACAAGATGTGGAACTATGCGGAGAAGTACGCGGCAAAGTCGGGCACGCACCTGCACCCGGACCGGTTCATCACCGAAGGCGTCGTCCTTGGGCTGGCGTCGAACATCGACAACTACGGGCGGCCGCTCTGCCCGTGCAACTTCTATCCGGTGAAGGACGAGAACGGGAACTGGCCCGAGGGCCTCTACCTCCCCCGGGAAGAGGAAGTGAAGCGGCGCGACTGGATCTGCGCCTGCGACGAGATGCAGATGTTCAAGTACTGCCACTGCCTGCTGTTCGTCACGGAGGAGGGGCTACCGATCACGGAGTACCTGCCCGAGGACCATGAAGGCCGGGAGATCTACGGGCTCGTGAAGGACCCGACCCCCGACCAGGGACGGGCGCTCTGGAAGGCGCTCCAGAAGCAGAAGGACAAGGCGGCCGAACAGGACGGGTAAGGCGCACGGAAGCGGACCTGGCCCGGTCCCGCGAGCAGGCCTGATCGACACGCGGCGGGGCGGCCCGCGACAATGCGGTTCATGCCCGATCCACGCCTGCTCTCTACCGAAACGGTTTATGCCGGCCGCCTGTTCAACGTGTCGCTCGACCGCATCGAAATGGACGGTGGCGTGATCGCCCTGCGCGAGACGATCCGCCACCCCGGGGCGGTGTGCATGGTCCCGGTGACGGCAGAGGGCAACCTGCTCTTCGTGACCCAGTACCGGCACGCCGCGGGGCGGCGGCTGCTGGAGTTACCGGCAGGCACGCTCGAGCCCGGCGAAGAGCCCCTGGCGGCAGCCGCGCGGGAGTTGCAGGAGGAAGTCGGAAAGCGGCCGGGACGGATCGAGCCGCTCGGTGGGTTCTTCGTCGCCCCGGGGTACACGAACGAGTACATCTCTCTTTATGTCTGCGGTGAGCTCGAAGCGTCGAGCCTCGATGGCGACGAGGACGAGGACATCGAGGTTGAGGTGCGGACGCCGGGTGAGGCGGTGGCGGCTATCGAGTCGGGGGAGATCTGCGATGCGAAGTCGGTGGTCGGGGTGTTGCGTTGGATTCGGACAGTTGAATCAACTAATCGATAGGTACGACCAGGTTCTATAGCACTAATGCATGGGGCTGCATTGCTGGCCCCCCGGAGCGGTCGTAGGATTCGGCATGGGACAGCGGCATGGCACGGCCGTCCGCCTGTCACGGGATCGGGCCCGCAGCTCCGTTCGCCAGGGGAATTCCGCCGGCGCACGCCTCCGTCCGTCCGTTCTGCGTTCGTCCAAGGAGGGTGGGCATGCACACAGGTTCGGCAGCGCGCGGCCCAAAGCCGCTGCGGCAGCGGCGGGTGCGGCCGCGATTCTGGCTCCTCGACTTCTATGGGTCGGCTGTAGGGAAGAAAGCAGTGATGGCCGTCACGGGCATCTTGCTGCTCGGCTTCGTGCTCGCGCACATGCTCGGGAACCTTCACCTCTACGAAGGCTCCGAGAAGATGAACCACTACGGGGAGTACCTGCGGACGATCGGGTCGCCCATCCTGCCGCATTCGGGCGCGCTGTGGGCCCTCCGGACGGGTTTGATCCTGGCCCTTGTCCTGCACATCCACTCAGCTGTGACTCTGACACTGATGAACCGGCAATCGCGGCCAGTCGGGTACAAGGGCGGACGCGACTACCTCGCCGCCAACTATGCCGCCCGGACGATGCGCTGGAGCGGCATCATCATCGCCTTCTATCTGCTCTTCCACCTTTCGGACCTGACCTGGGGCACCGGGATTGCCGCTACGGACGAATTCACCCGCGGTGAGCCATACCAGAACCTGGTGGCGAGCTTTCAGCGAGAGCCGGTCGCGATTCTCTATATCGTGGCAAATGTCCTCCTGGGGCTGCACATCTATCACGGCGCCTGGAGCCTGTTCCAATCGCTGGGCTGGGCGAACCCGCGATTCAATCACTGGCGGCGAGGGTTCGCGATCGTTTTCGCTGCCATCATCGTCGTCGGAAACGTGTCGTTCCCGGTCGCGGTCATGACCGGGCTCGTCGAGTAGGAGCCGCCAGATGACACTCGATGCAAGGATTCCTGCCGGCCCGCTGGCCGAAAAGTGGAGCAACGCAAAATTCGAAATGAAGCTGGTCGCTCCGCAGAACCGGCGCAAGTTCGACATCATCGTGGTTGGCACCGGGCTGGCCGGTGGTGCGGCGGCCGCCACGCTCGGCGAGATGGGCTACAACGTCAAGGTCTTCTGCTACCAGGACAGCCCGCGGCGGGCCCACTCCATCGCCGCCCAGGGCGGCATCAACGCCGCGAAGAACTACCAGAACGACGGCGACAGCGTCCACCGGCTGTTCTACGACACCATCAAAGGTGGCGACTACCGGGCGCGCGAAGCGAACGTGCACCGGCTGGCGGAGATCAGCCTGCAGATCATCGACCAGTGCGTCTCACAGGGTGTGCCGTTTGCGCGGGAGTACGGCGGGCTGCTCGATAACCGGTCGTTCGGGGGCGCCCAGGTGTCCCGGACGTTTTACGCGCGCGGCCAGACAGGGCAGCAACTGCTGCTGGGGGCGTACCAGGCCCTCGAACGCCAGATCGATGCCGGCACGGTGCAGATGTACACACGGCACGAAATGCTGGAGCTGGTGGTCGAGGACGGCCGGGCGGTGGGTATCATCACGCGCGACCTGGTCTCGGGCGCGATCGAGCGTCACGCGGCGCACGCGGTGGTGCTGGGCACCGGCGGCTATGGCAACGTCTTCTATCTATCGACGAACGCGAAGGGAAGCAACGCGACAGCAATCTGGCGGGCGCACCGGAAAGGCGCGTACTTCGCGAACCCGTGCTACACGCAGATTCACCCGACCTGCATCCCCGTGAGCGGCGAGTACCAGTCGAAACTGACGCTGATGAGCGAGTCACTCCGGAACGACGGCCGCATCTGGGTACCGAAAGACAAGGACGACAGGCGGGCGCCAAATCAGATCCCGGCGGAAGAGCGGGACTACTACCTGGAGCGCATCTACCCCTCGTTTGCGAACCTGGTGCCGCGCGACGTGGCCTCGCGGGCGGCCAAGCGCATGGTCGACGATGGCTTTGGCGTGGGGCCGCTGAAGAACGGGGTGTACCTGGACTTCAAGACGGCGATCGAGCGGCTGGGACGGAACGTGATCGAAGAGCGCTACGGCAACCTGTTCGATATGTACGAGAACATCAGCGGCGAAAACCCGTACGAGGTGCCAATGCGCATCTACCCGGCAGTCCACTACACGATGGGCGGGCTCTGGGTGGATTACAGCCTGATGTCGAATTTGCCCGGGCTGTTCGTCATCGGCGAGGCGAACTTTTCGGACCACGGGGCGAACCGGCTTGGCGCTTCGGCGCTGATGCAGGGCCTGGCGGACGGCTACTTCATCCTGCCGACCACCATCGCGGGCGAGCTGGCAAACCACCTCGGCACGCCGGCGCCGTCGCCGGACTCGGCGGCGTTCCAGGAGGCGGAAGACGCGGTCCGCGCCCGGACGGAGAAGCTGCTCAGCATCAAGGGGAGCCGGACGGTCGACTCATTCCACAAGGAGCTGGGCAAGATCCTCTGGGAGTACGTGGGCATGGCCCGGAACGCGGCGGGGCTGAAGCACGCGCGGGAAGAGGTCATCAAGCTTCGCGAGGAGTTCTGGCGGGACGTGAAGGTGCTGGGCGACGGTGAGTCGTTCAACCAATCGCTGGAGCGGGCGGGCCGGGTAGCCGACTTCTTCGAACTGGCGGAGTTGCTCTGCCAGGACGCGCTGGCACGCGAAGAGTCCTGTGGGGGGCATTTCCGCGAGGAACACCAGACGGCAGAAGGCGAAGCGAAGCGCGATGACGACAACTTCGCCTACGTGTCGGCCTGGGAGTTCAACGGCCCGGGGAAGGACGCCACGCTCCACAAGGAAGACCTGGTGTTCGAGAACGTCCACCTGGCGCAGAGGAGCTACAAATGAGCCTGAACCTCACCCTCAAGGTCTGGCGCCAGAAGGGCCCGAACACTCCAGGCGACTTCGAGGTCTACGAGGCTCGCGAAATCGACGAGGACATGTCGTTCCTCGAGATGCTGGACGTGGTGAACGAGCGGCTGATGGCGGAGAACAAGGAGCCAATCGCGTTCGACCATGATTGCCGCGAGGGGATCTGCGGGTCGTGCGGAGTGGTGATCAACGGGATTCCGCATGGGACGAAGAAACTGACGACCACGTGCCAACTGCACATGCGGAACTTCAAGACCGGCGAAACGATTACCGTCGAACCGTGGCGGGCCGCATCGTTCCCCGTGATCAAGGACCTGGTGGTCGATCGAACCGCGTTCGACCGGATCATCCAGGCCGGCGGTTATGTTTCGGCGCCGACCGGCGCGGGCCGGGACGCGAATGAGATACTCGTGCCCAAGGCGGTAGCAGACCAGGCGTTTGATGCGGCGGCCTGCATCGGGTGCGGTGCGTGCGTTGCCGCCTGCCCGAACGGCGCCGGGCAGCTGTTTACGGCGGCGAAGCTGGCGCACCTGAACCTCCTGCCCCAGGGGCAGCCGGAACGCTGGAGCCGGACGATCGCAATGGTCGACACGATGGAGGAATACTTCGGCAGTTGCACGAACTATGCCGAGTGTGAAGCAGCGTGCCCGAAGGGCATCAGCATCGACGTGATCGCGAAAATGAACCGCGATTACCTGCGAGCCAAGTTCAAGGACCCGCGGAGCACCATGCAGATGGACACAAGCCAGGCCGGGGGGTAGGCAGCTCACCTGGTTTTGCACATGAATGAAGGGGCTCCCAGCTGGGAGCCCCTTCGCGTTGCGGGCGCCGGCTGTGCGCTCACCTGCGGCCAATGTAGAGGCCGCCGCTCACGACGCTCAGGAGGAGCGTTATGGCGAGTGCGATAAAGAACACCTTGGCGACGAATACGCCAAGTCCGCCGAACAGGATGATCATGAGCAACAACAGGAGCAGGACTCCAAGCATGGGTTTCCTCCGTTAGTTCAGGTGCGTATGGGGCGGTTCGACGATGTCGATGGACGTTGGTCGGCCGCGATAGAACGGCGCGAAGGTCGCGAGGAAGAGCAGGTACATGAGGATCCCGAAGAATCCGACGCCCATCAGGATCCACCCGATCGCCGCGATGTCTACCTCGGCGACCTGGTAGTTCACTGCGAATGCGAGCACCGCACCAACGGCGAACAGAAACAGGCTGATGCCACCGGACATGAGTTGTCCTCCTTTCGCACCGGGATGCACCCGGTGTCCTGCATATGAGGATGCCAGCCGGGGCATTGCATCGATGTAATTGCCCGTCGAGGCAAGGGATTACGGGAGCATTACAGAAATTTGTGTCGTATGTCGGCGCTGGCGGTTAGATGTTCCTGCCTCGTCAACAGGGATCCGCTGCAGAGCAGTCCATCGCGGAAAGCAATGTTTTCCATGGGCTAGGGACAACGCAAATTGGCAGTCCTACTCTGCTGGCATGTCAAATACAGGATCGTTCCCTGAACGCACGAGCCATCCATGGACGCCGCGCCAACGCGAGGTACTGGACCACATCGCACGCGGAAAGACGAACCCGGAAATCGCGGCAGAGCTTGGCATCAGCCTCGCTGGCGTGAAGTGGCACGTCAGCGAGGTGCTTTCCATCCTCGGCGTCGATTCACGCGAGGAGGCCGCGGCCTACTGGCGACGCTGGAACGCTCCACTGGCTCGCGGGCGACGGTGGCTGGCCGCGCTCGCCTGGGCGGGGACGGTGAAGGCGACCGCAGGCGCGGCAGGAGTGGCGGCGGTGGCGGGGGCCGGGCTGATCATCGCTGGCACGTGGCACAACAGCGCTGCGGTGGGCCACGAGCCGGCCATCTCCGGCCTGAATGCGAGCGTCACACCCCAGGCCCCTATACCCACCGGAGACATGGTGACCATCACGAGCATCCCACTCGACGGCGGTGGGGGAGCGCGGCTGCTCGGCGCGAGGACAGCCGGCGGCCTGTGCCTGGCGTTGGAGCATACGCAGTTCGTAACGACCCAATGGTGCCAGCCAGAGCCTTCGTTCCAGGGAGGCTGGGGATATAGCCGCCCTTCCGTGATGCACGGAGCGACGGCCAAAGCTGCCCACCATGTGGAGGTCTCGCTCCACGACGGGACTTCGCTGGTGGTACCGCTGGCGGCAGCACCGCCTGAGCTGGGTACCGACGCGAAGTTCTACCTCTTCGCGGCGCCACGTGCCGAACTTGTCGGTACCGTCCGGGCGGTGGATGGCGCCGGAAACGTCCTCGACTCGTTCACGCTCTTCGATCCCCCGGGGACGCCGTCGCGCCGGGAGCCGCCACCCCCGCTCGAAGACATCGACGCGCGCTGGAGCGGCCGCGCCGACCCCTCGACCGGCAGCGTGCCGTTTAGCGGGGGGCGCCGGGGAGCAACGGTCGCCGCGGAGGGCGGCACGTACCGGTTCCAACTTGAGCACGACGGGGCGGCACGACCGCGGATCATGCTCTGGTGCCAGACTGGGATCATACCCCTGGCGTACGAGGACGGTCCTGACCCGGCGGGGAATGGCACCATCGTGGCGCGAATTCCGCGAGACAGCGCGGCATGCTTCTTCCACACCGAGGGCCTCGACGGGAACCTGCGGATAGTTGGGTTGGCCGCGGAGAGCGAGGTAGGCGTGAGTCCTGGGGGCTGGAAGGGCGGGCCGTAGGGAAAGGCACGCGTCCGGAAAGCCGGAGGCTCAGCGGCCCAGGCGGGCCCCCACATCGGCGAAGTTGGGATTCTGGGCGTAGATGGCGTCGTAGTCCTGGTGGGCGCGGCCGGGCTGTCCCAGCTCTTCGTAGACGCGGGCGCGATGGTAGCGGGCGGAGTGGAGGACGGGCGCGCTGCGGCTGCGCGACTTGAGGGCCTCGCGGAGCGCGGCGAGCGACTCGTCGAACTGGCCGAGGGCACCGAGAGCGGCGCCCCGGTAGCTGAGCGTGAGGGCCGAAAGGTCGTCGGTGTTCGTCACGCCATCGGTGACGCGGACCGCGTCCTCCCAGCGCCCTGACGACGCGTAGAGCTCGGCAAGCGAGACGCGCGCCAGGGGCTCGGACATTCCGGCCTCTGCGAGTCCTTCGACCAGGTCGGCGGCCTCGCCGATGCGATCGGCGCGCTGGTAGAGCTCGGCGAGCAATAGGGCTGCGCCGGCGCTATCGAAGGGCAGCAGCGTGTCGATCCCGGGGACGATCCGGACCTCGATCTGGAAGCCCAGCTTGTCCATGTACTTCGATACGAAGGCGTCGGGGAGTTCGGTCTCGCTTGCGATGACGCGCTCCAGCAGCGGGATCGCCGCTGGGTCGTGGCCGAGGCGAACAAGGGCACAGGCGAGAAGGAGGTCGTCGGCGTCGTGGCTGGTGTCGCGCTGCGTTGTCTTTTCGAGATTGGCGCGGGCGTCCTCCCAGTCTCCGCAGGCGGCCGCGACCACCGCCTCCCGGAACGACTGCTCGGCACCGGAGGCCATGAAGCCCGTTTTCGGGACGAGGTCCTCGGCCCGCGCCCGCGTGACCGGGAGCGCGGCGCGGGCTGGTGGCGCGGGCACCCTTCGCGCTCGGGACGGGGCCGTGCGGGGTTTCGAAGCCGTCGTTTTCGACGTGGTCTTCCGCGTCGCCGGCTTCTTCGCGGTGGAGGTTCGTCGCGTCGTGCGGGAGCGGGATGTGCCGCCGGTCGAGTCTCTGTAGCTGATCCCCGTGCCGGGAATGTTGATGGAGGTGGTGCTCCGGCCGGTGGTCGAGACGTTGTAGCGGTAACCAGTGCCGCCAACGGAGATGCTGGCGGACTTCTTACCCAGGTTGAGGCGGATGCCGGGCCCGAGTTTCAGCGACTTCCGGAAGCTCCAGGGCATTAGTGGGTGACCTCGATGCTGATCTTGACCGCACCGCGGCGCTTGTCGAGGGCGTGCTCGAAGGCTGCATTGGCCTCTTCGAGGGGGTAGGCTGCCGTCCTGAGTTGCTCGAGCTGGCGGGCGTAGCGGGCAAGCTTGCCGACGGCGGCTCCAAACTCGGGCTGGCCAGATTCGTGGCCATAGACGACCGAGCCGATGAGGCGGATTTCCTGGTTAACGAGCTTCCGAGCGGGGAGGCTGACGTCGCTGGTGAAGACGCCGAGGGCGAGGACGGTGCCGCCGGCCCGCACAATGTTCACCGCTTCGGACAGGGTCTGGGCAGCACCGCCCACAGACTCAAATACGGCATCGACGGGGTTCGCCTTCGCCCATGAGGCGAGCGCCTCGGAACCGGGCTCGAAGACCGCATCGGCGCCGAGGGCGAGCGCGAGTTCTCGCTGGTGCGGGTAGCGGGCGGTGATGGCGACCGCGGTGGCCGCTTCGCGGGCCAGGAGGAGCGTGAGCAGGCCAATGGTGCCCGCGCCGAGGACCACAACGCGGTCGCCCTGGACGATCCGGGCGCGATTCATCGCACGGACCGCGACGGCGAGGGGCTCGGCGAGCGCGCCAACTTCTGGCGAGACGCCGGGCGGGAGCGGGAAGACGTTCGCCGCGGGGACGGCCAGGTACTCCTGCAGGCCGCCCGGCTTGGAGATGCCCATGAGGCGGAGCTGCGCGCAGGTGGGCGCCTGGCCGCGCAGGCAGGCAGCGCAGGCACGGCAGGCGATGGTTGGCTGGATGGCAACAGCGGTGCCGGGCGCGAAGCCATCTCCAGATTCGACGAAGCCGGCGATTTCGTGCCCGGGGACCATCCCGGGGAGGCCCCGAAACTCGCCGCGATAGAAGTGGAGGTCGGAGCCGCAGATGCCGACGGCGCCGGTACGGACGAGCACCTCGCCGGAGGCGGGCTCCGGAACCGGGCGTTCGACGATGTCGAGGGTGTGGGCGTTGTTCCAGGCGGCGGCTCGCATCGGCGCCTATCGTACCCGAGCGGGTCGCGGGATGAGCCGGACGCCGGTACGCTCTGTTCGTGGGCCACCGCAAGAACCGCAAACGCGAACGCCGTCACCAGCTCCAGGGCGAACTGCAATGGCGCCATGCGCCGCAAGTGAGCGAAGAAGATTTCCTGAAACCGGACCCGTTCTCGCTCCTGGAGATGGCGGGGCTGCGTGACGGGAGCGGGTTCCGGACCGATCAGGCGAAGGCATGCGGCGGATGCCGCGAATTCGTCGAGGATCACGAGGGAGGGCGTGGCACCTGCCTCCACCCCGGGAGCGGGGTGCTCAACCCGTGGAGCGACACGGCTGCGTGCGATTTCTTTGCGCGCGGGCGGGCGATGAACCGGCGTTAGCGGGGGTCCGCCGGGCGCGTTTGGGCGACTGTGAATCTGGCCTCGACAATAACTATGAAACAGAACTGCCACAATATCTTGTGGCAGGAGTATTGACGGGCTACAACATGTTGATCCATACTCGGCCCCGCACCCGAGGGAATTGCTAAGGTGCCTAGACGCTTCAAGGATTTTTACGTCAACCGTGCGCTGCCCATATTGCCACTTCCGCGACTCAAAGGTCACCGATTCCCGCGCAAACGACGATGGGATCCGGCGGCGACGGCAGTGCATCTCGTGCGGCGAGCGGTTCACCACGGTAGAGACTGTCCAGTTTTCGAACGTCCAGCTGGTGAAGAAGGACGGCCGGCGGGAGGACTTCAACCGGGAGAAGCTGCTCCGGGGCCTGCGGGCCGCGTGTTCGAAGCGCAACATCTCAGTCGCCCAGCTCGAAGCGCTGGTTGCGGAGATCGAGGCGAAGGTCACGGCCGACGGCCGCCCAGAGATTCCATCGCAATTCGTGGGAGAGCTTGCGATGGATGCCCTGCGGCGGCTCGACCACATCGCCTACATCCGCTTCGCCTCGGTCTATCGCGCCTTCACCGACATCGAGTCGCTGAAGGAAGCGGTGGAGGCGCTGGAAGAGGGGCGGATCCCGACGGCCGAGGAGCGGAGCCTGCAGCTATCGCTGCCAGACGTGCCGGACGAGCCGCGCGGCCCTCGCCTGCTGCAGGACGTGGAGAGCCGTCACTTCGCCGAGTCGGTGAGTTAGCGATGACGATCTGGGAAGTCCACTCGCTTTCGACCAATGGCGCCATCCGCACGACCGCGGACGGGGACGCCGATGTCGCAGGCCTGCTGCTCTCGGAAAAGGCGTACCTGCTCGCCGTGCGGGACATCCGCCCGGCGCAACTGGTCAACCTGGTGAACGAACGGGGCCCGCATGCGGCCGCCGAAGCACTTGTCGCGCACTTCGCCCAGGCGCAGCCCGACACGACGGGGCGATCGCTGGTGCGGGGACGGTCACGGATGGGGGACCCGATCATCCAGCGATCGGACGAAGCTCCGCAGCCGGTGACGCCGGGGCGGCTATCTCCCGGAGACCACTAGCCAGACCCGAACGTTTGTTCGTATCATCACGAGCCCCGCCTCCGCCGCGGGGACCATAATGGGAGGAACGCCATGGTCACCACAGCATCGGAAGGTCTCGGCTTGAACAACGGAGATTTCGAGCCCGCGCCGCTTTCGGAGAACGCGAAGGTCGTCATCGAGCGACGCGTGGCGCGCCGGAACGACCGTGGGGACGCGCAGGAGACGCCTGACGAGGTGTTCCGCCGGGTAGCGCGGAACCTGGCCGAGGCGGAGCTCCGCTTCGGGGGGGCCGAGGGTGACCGTGCCGCGGCGGAAGAGAGCTTCTACCGGCTGATGGCATCGCTGGACTTCCTCCCGAACTCGCCGACGCTGGTGAACGCCGGGCGCGAACTGCAGCAGCTCTCCGCCTGCTTCGTCCTGCCCGTCCCGGATTCGATCGACGGCATTTTCGAGGCGATCAAGAACACGGCAATCATCCACAAGTCGGGTGGGGGCACCGGGTTCGCGTTCTCGCGGCTGCGGCCGGCGAACGACCGGGTGCAATCGACGATGGGCGTCGCGAGCGGCCCGGTCTCGTTCATGAAGGTGTTCGACTCGGCAACCGAAGCGATCAAGCAGGGCGGGACGCGGCGGGGGGCCAACATGGGCATCCTGCGGGTGGACCACCCGGACATCGACGAGTTCATCACGATGAAGTCGGACATGACCACGCTGCAGAACTTCAACATCAGCGTGGCGGTGACGGACGCCTTTATGAAGGCGGTGGAAGCCGGGACGACCTACGACATCATCAACCCGGTCTCGGGCAAGGTGGTGGAGAAACGGGACGCACGCGAAGTCTGGGAGAAGACGTTCGCGAACGCCTGGAAGAACGGCGACCCGGGCGTGGTCTTCATTGACCGGATCAACGGAGGGCGGGCGAACCCGGTGCCGAAGCGCGGCCCGGTGGAATCGACCAACCCGTGCGGCGAGCAGCCGCTGTATGCATTCGACTCGTGCAACCTGGGCTCGATCAACCTGCACCACTGCACCAAGGGCGCTCCCGGGGCAAAGGAGGTCGACTATGACCGCCTGGGCCAGGTAGTACGGCGGACGGTGCACCTGCTCGACAACGTGATCGAGATGAACCACTACCCGATCCCGGAGATCGCGGAGACCTCACACGCGATCCGGCGCATCGGACTGGGCGTGATGGGCTGGGCGGACATGCTCATCGACCTGCGGATCGCCTACAACTCGGAAGAAGCGCTGGCACTCGCCCGCGAGGTCATGTCGGTCATCCAGCGGGAAGCGGACGCGGCCTCGCAGCAGCTGGCCCAGGTGCGCGGCAACTTCCCGGACTGGACGGAGTCGATTTACGGGCCGAATGGGCCCGAGGGCCCGCGGCCGATGCGCAACTCGACGCGGACGACGATCGCGCCGACGGGCACGCTGAGCATCATCGCGAACTGCTCGGGCGGCATCGAGCCGGTGTTCTCGCTCGCGTTCATCCGGTCGCATTACCTGGACAAGGACGACCCGACCAAGCGGACCGAGCTGGCAGAAGTGAACGAGCAGTTCGAGGAAGTGGCGAAGGCCGAGGGCTTTTACAGCGACGAACTGATCCGCTTCCTGGCCGAGGGCGGCCACCTGGCGGAACGGCCGGAAGTGCCGCAGTGGGTGAAGAACACGTTCGTGACGGCGCACGACATCGCGCCGGAGTGGCACGTGCGCATGCAGGCCGCCTTCCAGGAGTTCACCGACAACGCGGTCTCGAAGACGATCAACTTCCCGACCGGCGCGACCGTGGACGACGTGCGCACGGCCTATGAGCTGGCGTACCGGACGGGCTGCAACGGCATCACTATCTACCGCGACGGTTCGCGGGAGTTGCAGGTGCTGAAGCACGCAGACAAGAGCGAAAGCGAGAAGGCGATCGAGGCGGCACAAGCGATCATCACGGGCGCGGTCGGCCCGGTGCGGCGGAAGCTCCCGGACGAACGGCACGCGATCACCCACAAGTTCCGGGTGGGCGAGCAGGAAGGCTACATGACGGTCGGCCTGTTCGACGACGGGACGCCGGGAGAGGTGTTCATCAACGTGAACAAGCAGGGCTCGACCGTCTCGGGCCTGATGGACACGGTAGCGATGCTGACGAGCTACGCGCTGCAATACGGCGTACCGATCTCGGAGCTGACCTCGAAGCTGCGGAACACCCGGTTCGAGCCGAGTGGCCCGACGAGCAACAAGCAGATCCCGATCGCGACGAGCATCGTGGACTACGTGTTCCGTTGGCTGGAGCTGAAGTTCGACGGTGGGAATACGGCGGTGCAGCCGACCCTCATCCCGGCGGACCAGGTGGCAGAGAGCACGAACCCGAGCGTGGCGGCGAGCAAGCACAGCGACGCGGTGGCGAGCGGCGTTGGCTGCCCGGACTGCGGTGCGGTGCTGTACTACGCGGAGGGTTGCCTGATCTGCCACAACTGCTTCTACAACAAGTGCGGGTGAGGTAGGAGGCAGGGAATCCAAACACGGCCCCAGGGCGGGCGCTGAGAGGCGCCCGCCGTTGATTTGGGAGGTTGGTATACTCGTTCCATGGCCACCACCGTGAAGGACGAAGCTCACAAGCTCATCGAATCGCTCCCGGACGACGCGACATGGGAGGACTTCAAGTACGCCATGTACGTTCGGGCGGAGATTGAGGCCGGGCTGCGCTCGCGAGACGAAGCGCCGATGATCAGCAATAACGAGATCCGCGCCAAGTACGGGCTCAAACCACTTCCTTGAGGGTCACCTGGACACCGAGGGCGAGCGCCAATTTCGATGACCTGGTTTCCCGGCTGGAAGAGTTTTCGGCCGGTGCTGGAGCCCGCCTGGTGGATCGGGTCACGGAACGGCTGAGCCAACTCGAAGCGTTTCCGGAGTCGGGCCGGATTGTCCCTGAATTCGACGAGCGTGTATTTCGCGAATTGGTTGAGGGCGACTACCGAATCATCTACGAACGTTTCGCCGATCGTGTCGAAGTCGTTGCTGTTGTACACGGCTCACGCAGTCTGCTCGACTCCTGACTCCGGCCACACGGCTGCCGCCAACCCCTCCCGCTACCCCTGCGAGCGGCAGTCCGACCACGCACCATCAACCCAGTGAGCACACGGCCCATCCCCTACCGCCGCCACCGCTGGTCCT
The DNA here is from genome assembly GCA_003104995.1 of Dehalococcoidia bacterium. Lineage (GTDB taxonomy): Bacteria > Chloroflexota > Dehalococcoidia > Tepidiformales > Tepidiformaceae > Amarobacter. Next base: position 236,260 of record PQAO01000021.1, on the reverse strand, counting down.
GGCTCACACGCTTCGATGCCCTGACTCATTCGTTTCCGCTCGCGGGCTTACACTGTGCCCATGGGCTTCTATTACGGCCAGGACACGCCGCCGGACGACGGGCCAAAACCAGGTTCGTGGCGCGAGACGTTCAGCATCATCTGGGCGGTGTTCAGGACGCTGGCACTGCCGCTCGGGCTGCTGTTCGGGTTCGTGTTTGCGCTCATCCTGCTCTTCTGGCTTTTCATGGTGAGCAGCTGGCTGGGGCTTGGCGCTATCGCAGCGGTGGTCGCGGCGCTGGTCGCTCGGGGCGTGTGGGAAGCGAAACACCCGCCGGACCTCGGATGACGGCGGCGGCAACCGTTTCCGCGATCGGCGCGAACCTGGCGGCAGTGCGCGGGCGGATCGAGCGCGCATGCCAACGGTCCGGGCGATCGCCGGCTGACGTGACGCTGATCGCCGTGACCAAGACGTGGCCGGCGGAGACTGTGCTCGCCGCGATGGAAGCGGGCCTCGCAGACTTCGGCGAGAACCGGGTGCAGGAAGGCGTTGCGAAGGCGGCCGAAGTCGCCCGCGCGACTCGCAACCAGGCACTCGTAGCTCCGGTCTGGCATTTGATCGGGCATCTGCAGACGAACAAGGTCCGGGCCGCACTGGGGACGTTTGCTATACTTCACGCCGTCGATTCGGAGCGGCTCCTGCGCGTGATCGACGGCAATGCCACGAACCCCGTCCCGCTGATGATCGAAGTAAACGTCGCCGCCGAGCCGACCAAGTACGGCATCCTCCCGGAGCAACTCCCGGATGTGCTCGATGTGGCGCGTGGATTGACGAATGTGCGGGTGACCGGGCTCATGACGGTTGCGCCACGGGTTTCGGAGCCTGAGGGGGTGCGGCCCGTGTTCGGGGAGCTCCGAAAGCTGGCGGAACGCCACGGCCTGCGCCACCTGTCGATGGGGATGAGCGAGGATTTCGAGACGGCCATCGAGGAGGGCGCGACCCATATCCGCGTAGGGCGGGCCCTGTTTGGAGAACGCCAGTGAATGTCGCGATTATCGGCGGTGGAGTGATGGGCGAGGCGATCCTCGCCGCGGCCCTCGAGCGGTCCGTATTCGAGGCGAGCCGCGTGTGCGTGTGCGAGGTAGTGGAGGCGCGGCGCGCCCAGCTGCGGAGCGTCTACGGCGTGAGTGTCTCGGGCGACCCGGGCGCCACAATGGCTGATGCGGATCTGGTGATCCTCTCCGTGAAGCCCCAGGACATGAAAAGCGTCCGCGGGGCACTGAAAGCCGACGCGCTGCTGCTTTCGATCATGGCTGGCGTGCGAATCGAGTCGATTCAGCGTGAGTTCAGCCACGACCGGGTCGTCCGGGTGATGCCGAATACGCCGGTGGCAGCCAAGGCCGGGATGAGTGTCTGGACCGCGACGGCGGGGGTCCTGGCAGAACAGCGCGAGCTGGCGCGCAACCTCCTGGCCGCGATCGGGCGGGAGATCTATGTCGAAGAGGAGAAGAAACTGGACATGGCGACGGCAGTGAGCGGGAGCGGGCCGGCGTACGTGTTCCTCTTCATCGAGGCGATGGTAGAGGGTGCCGTAGCGGTTGGCCTGACCCGCGGGCAGGCGGAGGAGCTGGTGTTGCAGACGGTGTACGGATCGGCGGTGTACGCACAGGCGGCCGGGCGGCCGGCTTCGGAACTGCGGGCAAGGGTCACGTCGCCGGCGGGAACGACGGCGGCGGCGCTCCACGAGCTGGAGAAGGGCGGGTTCCGGGCCTCGATTGGGGAGGCCATCCGGGCGGCCCACCGCCGCGCGATCGAGCTGGGAAACGGCTGATGAACGACCAGATCGCCAACATCTTCATCCTGTTCCTGTACGTGCTCATCTTCGCAATCATCATCCGGTCGCTGTTGACGTGGTTCCCGGTCGACCGCAACAACGAGATGGTGCGGCTGTTGAACACGATCACCGAGCCGCTGCTTGAGCCGGTGCGCCGGGTCATGCCGCGGACGGGGATGATCGACTTCTCGGCGATGGTGGTGATTGTTGTCCTCTACGTGATGATCAGCGTGGTGCGGAGGGCGGCGGGGCAGTGAGCTTCCGTGGCCTTTCTGCCGATCTGGTATCCTGAGAGGCACACCATCCCGTCTCCCGGAGACCGGCCATAAACCCGTACGTTGCACAGCTGACCTACACCTGGCTGAACCTGCTGACCTGGGCGATCATCGCCAGGTCGCTGCTGAGCTGGTTCCCGGTCGACCAGTCGAGCACGCTCTACCAGATGCTCCACCGGGTAACGGAGCCGATCATCGAGCCTATCCGCCGGTACATGCCCAGCACGGGCATGATGGACATGAGCCCGCTGATGGCGATCATCGCGCTGCTGATCATGCAGATGATGGTTGGGATGCTGGTCGCCCCGGAATAAGATTCGCCCGACAGGGCGGGCGATGTGACACTTCAGACCATGGAACACCCCGGGCCCGCGATCGCCGCACGCGACATCGTCCGCGACTACGGCGAGCGGCGAGCGCTGGACGGGTTTTCGCTCGAGGTGCCTCGCGGCGGGGTATTCGGCATCCTTGGCCCCAACGGGAGCGGCAAGAGCACGTTCATTGCGATGCTGGCTGCTATGGAGCAGCCTGGATCCGGTGAACTGCGGGTATTGGGCGAGGCGCCATCACGGGCGCTGAGGGCGCGCGTGGGGACGGTCTTCCAGGAGAACAGCGCCGACCCGCTGATGCGGACGGCGGAGTATCTGCGGTTCGCAGGGCGCCTGTTTGGTGTCCAGGGCGGGGCACTGAAGGAGCGCATCCCGGCACTGCTGGAACGCTTCGGTCTGGCTCAACGGGCGGGCGATCCGGTATCGACCCTCTCGGGGGGAATGCGGCGGCGGCTCGAGGTCGCGCGGGCACTGCTGCACGAACCAGAAATGCTCCTGCTCGATGAGCCTACGACAGGGGTTGACCCCGAAGAGCGCCAAATTCTCTGGGACACGCTGGGAGAAGCGCGCGGGTCAACGACGGTGTTGCTCGCAACCAATGACCTCGCGGAGGCGGACGCAGCCTGCGACCGCGTGGCGTTCGTACAGGATGGGCGCGTCGTCGCCACCGGGACGCCCGCCGAGTTGAAGCAGGGACTGCGGCGGGACGCGGTGCGAATCACGTGGCCGGGCGCGACGGCCGAGGAACTCGCGGTGGTTGGAGGGTGGCCCGGTACGGGAGAGATCCTGCGCGACGAAGACACTGTGCACGTCACGGCGGACGACGCTTCGGCGCTCGTGCCGCGGTTGTTCGAGCTCGCGGGGAGGGGAATCCGCGGTGTGCGCATCGAGTCGTCGTCGCTGGAAGACGCCTACTTCCGGTACATCCAGCGGCGGGCAGGGGGCTCGAAATGAGTGCCCTCACGGCGATGACCACCATGGCGGAGCGCGAACTGTTGAACATTGCCCGATCGCGTTCGCAACTGTACTCGTCGATCCTGACGCCCCTGCTGTTCCTGGTATTCCTGGGAAACGGGGTCTCGAGCGGTCTCCAGCCGGCGAACCTGGCGGCGGGGAACTTCACCGCCTACCTGGTGGCCGGGACGGTAGTCATGACGTCGGTGTTTTCGTCGACGTTTTCAAGCGCGTCGTACTTCCGGGACCGGGACAACGGCGTGTTGCGGCTGTTGCTCTCCACACCGCATCACCCGCGGGTGATCCTGCTGGGGAAGTCGCTGGCGAGTCTCGTTATCGGGGTGGTGCAGGCCCTTGTGGTGCTGGTGGCGGCGGCTCCGTTTGTCGAGTTCGAGTGGCAGCATGGGGTACTCCCGGGCTTCGCAATCGCCGTCTCCGCGGTCGTGCTGTTGAACCTGATGCTCACCGGGCTGGCCCAGGCGTTTGCCTCGCGCATCCAGTCGATGCAGGGCTTCCACCTGTTGATGAACCTTGCGCTGTTCCCGCTGCTGTTCTTCTCAGGAGCGTTCTTCCCGATCGATGGGCTACCGGTGTGGCTGCGGGTGATGGCATTCGCGAACCCGCTGACGTACGCCGTTGATGCCATGCAACTGGCCACGTATGCCGCGGGCGGCGAGGGGTTCATCGGGCTTCCGTTCGACTTCGCTGTACTGGGGACGGTGGCGGTGCTGGTGTACGCGCTGGGCCTTTCGCGGATACCGCGGCTTACACAGTCGGGCCAGTAGCGATTGGCAGGCTCACCGGGGCCATGGGGGCGAGGACTTCGTCTGGCCGGCCGTAGTCGTCCTGGAGGCGATGGGTGACACCAATCTCGGGCGTCGAGACTTCGAGCACCTCGCAGTCGGTGATGCCGGCGAGGCGGTGTTTGCGCCCGGCAAGGCAGGTGTACCCGGAGCCGGGCTGCATCTCAAAGTCCGAGAGCTGGCCCGTGTCGTCCTCGAGGGTGACGAGGACACGGCCGGAGATCAGGAGCCAGGTCTCAGTCTTGGCGTCGTGCACCTGGAGGGAAAGGCGAGCGCCCGCGTTGATGTGGATGACCTTGCCAACGTAAGGGAGGTGTGGTTCGGTCCAGACGAGTTCGAAGCCCCAGGGCTTTTCGACCCGGCGCCCCGAGGCTTTCACGTGACCTTTCAGCTCCAACATCCGGCGAAGGACCCCCTGGGGTGCAATGGTCTCAGGTTTTGGCACATGGCGCAGCAGCCAACCGGCGGCGAACAGGAGGCCGAATCGGCCCTACGCGAAAGGCGCCCCATGGTGGGGCGCCTCCTCAAGGTGGCTACGAGAGCCGTTCAGGCGATGGCTGCTTTGGCCTGGCCAGCCAGCTCCTCGAAGGCATCGGGGCGGGTGACGGCGAGGTCTGCGAGGGCTTTGCGGTCGAGCTCAATGCCGGCGACCTTGAGGCCATGGATGAGGCGGCTGTAGGTGAGGCCGTGCAGGCGAGCGGCGGCGTTGATACGCATGATCCACAGCTCGCGGAAGTCGCCCTTGCGATCGCGGCGGTCGACCCAGTTGTAGCGCAGGGCGTGCAGCATGCTCTCATTGGCGCGCTTGATCAGGCGGTGGCGCTGACCGGCGTGGCCCTTTGTGAGCGACAGGACTTTCTTGTGGCGGCGATGCGACGTGACGCCACGCTTCACTCGGCTCATGGATGGTGCTCCTCTGGGTGCTGCCTTACTGTCCGGCGAGCAGCCGCTTCACGATCGGTGCATGCGAAGGGGCGACTTCAACGGTTCGCCCGAACAGCACGGTGATCGACTTGCGCTTCTTGCGGCGGAAGTTATTCCGGCTTCCGTACATACGAACTATCTTGCCACCGCCGGTTACGCGAAAGCGGCTGGCGGCGCCTTTGTGGGTCTTCAGCTTCGGCACGTTTAGTCTCCTGTGTCGTCGTGGATGTCGACATCGTCATCCGCGGCGTCGTCATCTTCCTCGATCTCATCGTCTTGGTCGTCGATCACCGGTGCTTCAGCGGCGGCGGCGGCAACGGCTTCGTCTTCTTCTTCCTCGACAGGAGCCTCTCCCGCGGCGGCAGCAGCGGCAGCGGCCCGCGCGAGAGCGGCCATCTTCTTCTTGTCGGCGGTGAGGATGACGGTCATGTGGCGGCCTTCGAGCATCGCGCCCTTCTCGACCATCGCGATGTGGTCGAGGCTGGCGATAACTCGATCGAGCAGGGCTTTGCCGATCTGCGGATGGGTGATTTCCCGCCCGCGAAACATGACCGTGACCTTGACTTTGTCACCCTGTTTCAGCAGTTTGGCGGCGGTCCGCGTTTTGAAGTCGATATCGTGGTCGTCGATTTTCGGCTTCATGCGCACTTCGCGGAGCTGCACATTCTGCTGGTGTTTCTTGGTCTCGCGCTCCTTCTTGGACTGTTCGTACTTGAAGCGGCCGAAGTCCATCAGCCGGGCGACTGGCGGGGAAGCCTGGGCGGCAACCTCGACCAGGTCGACATCGCGCTCGCGGGCCATGCCCAGCGCCTCGGCGGTCTTGACGACACCGACCTGGCGGCCTTCCTCGTCGATCAAGCGGACTTCCGGCACGCGGATGCGTTCGTTGATGCGCGGCTCTGGCGGCGCTGGCTTTGGCGGTACCTTCGATCGTTTCCTCAAACTGCTCCCCGGGATTACTTGAAAACAGCTTCCAATGTTAGCAGCCCGGACCTTTCCTGTATATCCGCTTATCACCTGCACCACTACGATCACGGCATGAGCCACGTCAGCACCGCCGTCGTCCTTGCAGCCGGCCTTGGTACCCGGATGCTCCCGGCAACCAAGGCGGTCCCCAAGGAGATGCTGCCGATCGTGGATCGGCCCCTCATCCAGTACAGCGTCGAAGAGGCGCTGGCCGCGGGCATCACGACTATTGTCTTCGTGGTGGCGAGCGGCAAGGAGTCGATCATCGAGCACTTCCAGGCGGGTGCCCGGGTGGAGACTGCCATCCGGGAAACTGGAAACCAGGTGCTCGCGGACTCGCTCGCGGAGATTGCCGGCCGGGCGACGTTCCACTCGGTGTACCAGGAGCGCCAACTGGGCATCGCACACGCCGTGAACTGTGCTCGCGCGTTCCTGGAGGGGCAGCCGTTCGCATTGATGTTCCCCGACGACATCATCCTGGGAGAGCGGTCGTGCGTGGGGCAGCTCGCCGACGCGTACAACGCGACGCGAGGAAGCGTGATCGCGGTCGAACAGGTGGCCGACGCTGACGTTTCGCAGTACGGGATCGTCGACCCGGTGGATGGGGCGAACCCGGCGCGGCTCCGGGCGGTGGTGGAGAAGCCGCGACTCGCGGACGCACCCTCACGGTTGGGGATCGTCGGACGGTATATCCTCTCGGAGACCATCTTCGAACACATCGACCGGATTCCGCCGGGGAAGGACGGCGAGCTGCAAATCACGGACGCTTTGGCGAGCCAGATCGCCAGCGGAGAGGCAGTCTGGTCGTACCAGTTCGAAGGGACGCGGTACGATACGGGACGGCCACTGGGTTACATCGTGGCCAACGTGGCGGCGGCGCTCCAACGCGAAGACCTGGCGGCGCCGCTTTCGGCGCGGCTCAACACTCTCCTGGCTGGTGGCCGGTAATGCGCATTCTCTCGATCGGGTTTCCGTTGCCTAACGTGGCAATCGACAACTACAGCGCCCTGACGGCGGCGAGCTACAACGACTACGACGCGCTCGTCATCGACCCGGCCAGCATCACACGCGACGTGAACGACCTGCTGGCCGGCACGAAGACATTCGACGCGCAGGACAGCCGCCCGGTGCTCAACGCACCAACGACCGCGACAGCCGTGAGCGCGACTGAACAGCTGCGGCGCCGGGCAGACGAGACGGCCAGGCTGCTGGAGGCTGGTGGACTGGTGGTCGTGCTGGGGCGGCCCGATGCCACAATCGGCGGACTGCTGGGCTTCGAAGGGTGCGACCGCTACCACTGGCTGCCGGCGCCCGCGGGGATGGCCTGGGGCCTCCCGTTCCTGAAGGCGGCAGAGGGCAAGACGGTGCGGATCGCGGCGGAACAGCATCCCTTTTCCGAGGTGCTCCGCGAGCACCGCAAGGAAGTGACCTACCGCGCGATGTTCGACGACCGCCAGGCGGAGGTGCGGCGACACGGACGGACGATCGCGAAAGGGGGGGCCGGCATTCCCATCGGCATGGAGTTCACGGTGCTCGGGGGGCTGGTGACGTTCATCCCGGTGCTCTTCGAATCGTCCGGGGCGAACCGGACGGAGCTCGCGCAGGCCATTGTCGACGCGTGCAGGCGGCTCTCGGGTTCGGAGTACCTGAGCGAGGCGCCGTACTGGGTCCGTTCGATGGCGTTGCCAGGGCTGGAGCAGGTTGAGGCGGAACTCGAAGAGGCCCAGGCAGGGGCCGACCAGGCGGTGGCGCATGTCACGGCGGTACGGGAGCGTCACGACGACCTCGCGCGGCATCGCCGGCTGCTGTGGGAAGACGGCCAACCGTTCGCACAGGCAGTCACCGAATCGCTACGGATGCTCGGGTTCGTCGTGACGAGCGCGCCGCTTGAGCCGCTCCTGATCGAATCAGGGGGTGCAACTGCGTTCGCCGAGCTCGAAAGCGACCGTGAGCAGGTAGTGGAGTGGCCTTACGTACGGCTCCAACGGCGGCTGGAGGAGCACCTGTTGAAGCAGGGAACGGCTCCGAAAGGCCTCGTGATCGCGAACGGTTACCGCGAGAAAGATCCGGACCAGCGCGAGGATGAACTCAGCGAACCACTCCGCATCGCCTGCGAGAACTACCGGTATTCGTTGCTCACGAGCAGGACGCTGTTCGAACTGGTGCGACGGGTGCTCGGCGGGGCGGATGATGCGACACTTCTGGCGCTGCGGCGCCGGATTATGTCTGGCAGTGGACACCTGTCGCTCGAGGCCCTGCTCGGCGAAGCGACGGAAGAGACCTCGGATGCGGGCCCGATTTTCTAGGACGGCGCGCGGGCGAAGCGGCTAGAATCTGGCGCATGGTCAAGGTCATCCGTCCCGGCGAACGCGATAGCAGCACAGGCCAGACCCCCGGCATGAAGCGCGAGGCGGGCATCTCGGCATCGCTCACCGGGAGCGAAGGGCTCTGGATGGGTACAGCGGTCAACGCCCCTGGCGCGAGTTCCGGCGCGCATCACCACGGCGAAAACGAGTCGGGCATCTACATCCTGCGGGGCCGGGTGCGGTTCCGCTGGGGGCCGAAGCTGGAGAACATGGTCGACACCGAGCCGGGAGACTTCATCTTCGTGCCGCCGTATGAGGTCCACCTCGAAGAGAACCTGGACCCGGCGGGCGAAGCGGAGCTGCTGCTGGCGCGGAACAGCCAGGACCAGGTCGTGGTGAACGTGCCCGACCCGCGCGAAAACTGAGCCGCGGGTGAAGCTGCACTGGCGGCCGGGGCTGGCGCGCCCCCGGCGAACTGCCGGCTGGGACTTCGTGTCGATCGGCGAGCTGAAGGAAGCACGAGCGGGGCGAACGCTCAGCTCGCTTCGGGGAAGGTGACGCAGGTGGTGGTGCTCTCGATGCCCTCGACCGCGCGGATGTGCTTGCTGATGACGGAGGGGACATCGGTCAGGTTGGGGACCTCGACAACGGCAACGATGTCGTAGGGGCCCATCACCTGGTAGACCTCGGCAATGCCCTGGACTGCGCGCAACTGTTCGAACACGTCGACCGTCCTGGCCGGGTCGACGACGATAAGGACGAAGGCTTTGATCATGGCGGTTCCAGCTCCTGCGAGACGTGGCGACGCGTGCGCCCGCGAGATGGGGCTACGGTAGCACGAAGAAATTTCGGCCGCGTTTCCCGGGGGGCTTAGCCATCACGGAGGCGGAGGACGGCCATGAAGGCCTCCTGCGGGATCTCGACGTTGCCAACGCGCTTCATCTTTTTCTTACCTTCGGCCTGCTTTTCGAGGAGCTTGCGCTTGCGGCTGATGTCGCCCCCGTAGCACTTGGCGAGGACGTTCTTGCGCATCGCGCGGATGGTCTCGCGGGAGATGATCTTCCCACCGACAGCCGCCTGGATGGGGACGTCGAACATCTGGCGGGGGATGAGGTCCTTGAGCTTCGAAACGAGGAGCCGGCCTTCGCGGTCGGCGTTGCTTGAGTGGGTGATGAGCGAAAGCGCATCAACGGGCACTCCATTGACGAGGATGTCGACCTTCACCAGGCGGGCCGGCCGATAGTCGGTCAGTTGGTAGTCGAGGCTGGCGTAGCCGCTGGTCGAGCCCTTCAGCTGGTCGTAGAAGTCGACCAGGATTTCGGCCATGGGGACCTCGTATTCGAGGAGGACACGGGCCTCGCCGGGGGAGAGGTCGCTTTCGGCTTCGAGGAACTCCATGCGGACGAACTGGCCGCGGCGGGTGGTCACGAGCTCCATGACCTGGCCGATATAGCGGCTAGGAGTGATGACGTCGATCTTCGCCCAGGGCTCAGAGATAACCGCGATCTTCGACGGGTCGGGGAGGTCGGCGGGGTTGTCCACCTGGACTTCCTCGCCGGCAGTGGTCTGCACGTGATATTCGACACTGGGAGCGGTCGTGAGGAGGCTGAGGCCGTATTCGCGTTCGAGGCGTTCGCCGACGATTTCGAGGTGGAGGAGCCCGAGGAAGCCGCAGCGGAAGCCGAAACCCAGCGCGACGGAAGATTCGGGTTCGTAGACCAGCGAGGCATCGTTGAGGACGAGCCTGGCGAGGGCTTCGCGCAACTCCTGGTACTGGTCGGAGTCGGTGGGATAGATGCCGGCGAAGACCATCGGCTTCGCCTGGCGGTAGCCGGGAAGCGGCTCGTGGGCGGGGGCGGCGGCCATGGTTATCGTGTCGCCGACGCGGCACTCGGCGACGTCCTTCAGCCCGGTGGCGACGTAGCCGACCTCGCCGCAGTCGAGGGCCGGAAGCGGGCGCATGGCCGGGCTGAAGGTGCCGAATTCGAGCGGTTCGAAGACGGCCCCGGTCTGCATGAGGAGCATATTCTTGCGGCCAGCCATGTGGCCTTCGAAGACGCGAACGTGGGCGACGACGCCTTTGTACGGGTCGTACTTGGAATCGAAGATGAGGGCGCGGAGGGGCCCGTCCTTATCGCCCTTCGGCGGCGGGATTCGCTCAACAAGCGCCTCGAGGATTTCAGGGACGCCGGTGCCTTCCTTGGCGCTGGCAAGGATGATTTCGTCGGGGTCGAAGCCGATGACGCGCTGAAGCTCGGAGGCGACGCGCTCGGGCTCGGCGTGGGGGAGGTCGATCTTGTTCAGGACCGGGATGAGTTTGAGGTCCTGGTTCATGGCCAGGTAGACATTGGCAAGCGTCTGGGCCTCGATGCCCTGCGAAGCGTCGACCACAAGGAGGGCGCCTTCACAGGCGGCCAGGCTGCGGGAGACCTCGTAGGCGAAGTCGACGTGGCCGGGGGTGTCGATCAGGTTGAGTTCATACTCGACGCCGTCGCTGGCGGTGTAGCTCATGCGGGCGGCCGCGGCCTTGATGGTGATGCCTTTTTCGCGCTCGAGGTCCATGGAATCGAGCAGCTGTTCCGACATGTCACGCTTGGAGACGGTGCCTGTGGTTTCGAGGAGGCGGTCGGCGAGGGTCGACTTGCCGTGGTCGATGTGCGCGATGATGCAGAAGTTGCGGATGCGGGACTGGTCCACGTTCTGAGTGTAGTAGCGGCGGGAGTTAGGCGGGGGCCTGCCGGCACCGCACCCTGGCAGGCGAAACCTGCGGCTCCGAGAAGCTACACGGCTCGCTCGAACGCTCGCATTGCCTCACGGCAACAAGGGATGGCTTCAACGGATGTTGGCTAAGGCTATTTTCTCGGTGCGACCCTGGCCGGCGCCGCCCGGGATCGTGGGGCAGCTGACGAAACGAACCAGCCGTCTCCATCGAGATGAGGAGCGACCGCCAGCTTCACCCGGCCATTTCTACCATCGACGTTTCAGGCACCATGCATCGAAACAGGAAATGCCCCCATCGCGGCCGCCCGTGGTACTCTCCGGACGCAATTTCGTCCCATCAGGAGCTCCTCATGCCTCGGAAGAAGGTCACGATCGTCGGCGCCGGAATGACCGGTGGCGCCATGGCGCAACGTCTCATCGAACGGGACATTTGCGATGTGGTGCTGCAGGACGACCCGCAGTTCGCGGGCACCATGCACTTCGGCAAGGCGCTGGATGAGTCGCAGGCGTCGTCGTGGGAGGGTTATTCGATGCGGATCTCGGCCACCGATGGCTGGGAGGAAACCGCGAATTCGGACGTTGTGATAGTGACGGCGGGCGCGCCCCGGAAACCGGGCATGACCCGCGAGGAGCTCCTGAACGGCAACGCCGACATTGTGAAGGCAAAGGTCACGGCCGCGGCCAAGGCTTCACCAAACGCTGTGCTGGTCATCTTCTCGAACCCGATGGACGCCATGTGCCAGGTGGCCATGAAGGCGAGCGGCTTCCCGCGGGAGCGTGTTGTCGGGCAGGGCGGCGCGCTGGACAGCGCGCGCTATCGCTACTTCGTGGCCGACGCACTGGGCGTCTCGGTGCGGGATGTGCACGGGTATGTGATCGGCGGGCACACTGACACCACGATGGTGCCGGTGGTCTCGCAGACGCGTATCGGCGGTGTTCCGCTGACAGACCTGCTCCCAGCCGACCAGGTCCAGGCACTTGTCGCTCGCACGATGCGCGGCGGCGCCGAAATTGGCGAGATGTACAAGACCGGTTCGGCGTACTTCGCCCCGTCCGCCGCGACTATCACCATGGTCGAGGCGATCCTGAGAGACCAGCGAAGGCTGATCCCCTGCTCGGTCTTCCACCAGGGCGAATATGGCATTCGCGACGTGTTCAGCGGGACTGTCTGCCAGCTCGGCGAGGGCGGCATCCAGCGGACATTCGAGCTGCCGCTGACGGATGACGAGCGCAGCCGGGTAGTTGCAGCCGCGGAAGCGACGAAGGAGCTCCTGAAGCTTTTGAACTGAGGGCGGGCGCGAGGTCAGTCGGTATCGAATTGCTCCCGGCCGTGGCGGACGATCACGATCTCCACCCTGTCCGAAAACACTTCGTACACGATTCGATACGGCGGTTCCACAACCTCCCGTAGAAGCGGTGAGCCGTACTCAGGCACGGTACGACCTGAGTACGGAAAAACTTCCAGTTGCCGCAACCGGCGTTCCATCGAGTCCGTGAAGTTCGATGCAGCCGCTTCTGAGAAGACCGCGAGGCCATTCCGGATTTCCTGCATGGAAGCCAGCGCTCTCTGGCTTAGAATGACGTTCATCCGGCGGCGCGCAGCCTCTTCATGGCTTCCTCGAGAGAAATGCCTTCGCCGGAACGGAGTTCTTGCCTGGCAGTAGCAATCGCCTCGCGCTCTTCATCCGTGAGTGGTGGCCGCGGTTCTTCCAGGTCCATCAGGAGCACTGCCGCCTGGTCGTCGTTCATCTCATCGATGAGCCGGTGAAGCCGTTCCTTGGTCGACATGAACATATGATAACCCACGGCGTCACCCGCTACTCCAGCGCGCTTCGGAGCTGTGCGGCGGCCAGACGCACCTGCCGGGGCGCCGGCCAGCGGGGATGTCCCGGGCGGCGAGGGCAGAGTCGACGGTGATGCCGAGGACATCGCGGCCGAACAGCGGGCTGGCGGAGGCGTAGACCTCGAAGGATGACGACCAGCCCCGGCAGGTGCCGCCATTCCTGGACCGTTGCTCTGGCGGCGGCTCAGTCATCGGGGTCGAATGCGAGTGCGCCGTGGAAAAGGGTCACCACTTCGATCCGGCCTTGAATCACTATGTACAGGATCCGGTACGGGGGAATCACTGTCTCCCGTAAATTGTGAAGGGAGACCTCGGGGACCATCCGGCCTGAGTACGGGAAGAAAGCGAGCTGGCTGACACGCTCCCGAATGCGCCGGGCGGCCCTAACACCAGCACCAGGCTGAAACTCTTCCAATCGTTCGGTAACCCGCTCCAGGGCAGCAACCGGCTTCGAACTGCCAGGCGATCTCCACTACTCGGACAACAGCCTGCGAAACACGTCGTCGTGTGGGATCCCCTTCCCTGCCGCCGACTGTGCGAGACCGCGGGCGATCGACTCCAGCTGCTCGTGAGTCAGCGGTTCTCGCGGGGCAGCCTCGTTCTCGATGATCAACAGGATCTCCTGGGCAGAGTGCTCATCAAGACCTTCGACGAATTCGATCAACCGCTGTTTGGTGCTCACGAGCGCAGTGTATCCGAGCCCAGCGCGCTTCGGAGCTGTGCGGCGGCAAGGCGCACCTGCCGGGGTGCCGTGCCACCGGGGATGTCCCGGGCGGCGAGGGCAGAGTCGACGGTGATGCCGAGGACATCGCGGTCGAACAGCGGGCTGGCGGAGGCGTAGACCTCGAAGGGGAGAGCGTTGAGTTCACAGCGGCGCTGTTCGGCCTCCCGGACCAGCCCGCCGACGATGCCGTGGGCCTCGCGGAAGGGGAGTCCCTTCTTCACCAGGTAGTCAGCGATGTCGGTGGCGAGCGAGTAGCCGAGACCGGCCGTCTCGCGCATGCGGGCGAGGTCGAACTCCAGGGCAGGGACCATCGCGGCGAAGATGCGCAGGGTCGGGAGGACGACGTTGGCGACCGCGATGATGTAGGTCTTGTCTTCCTGGAGGTCGCGGTTGTAGGCCATCGGCAGGCCCTTCATGGTGGTGAGGATACCCATGAGTTCGCCGAAGACGCGGCCAGCCCGGCCCCGTGCGAGCTCGGCCACATCGGCATTCTTCTTCTGCGGCATGATGCTGGACCCGGTGGCGAAAGCATCGGGCAGGCGGACGAATCCGAACTCCGCAGTGGACCAGAGGACGATCTCTTCGGAAAACCGCGAGAGGTGGGCCTGCGTGATGGCGGCGGCGGCGCAAAATTCGGCGACGAAGTCGCGGTCGGCGGTGGCGTCCATGCTGTTGCGGCTAACAGAATCGAAGCCGAGCTCGGCGGCAACCATTTCGCGATCGAGCGGGTAAGGCGAACCCGCGAGGGCGCCTGAGCCGAGCGGGAGCACGTTCGTACGCCTGCGGCAGTCCTGAAAGCGCTCGCGGTCGCGGAGGAGCATCTCGGCGTAGGCGAGGAGGTGGTGCCCGAGGGTGACCGGCTGAGCCCGCTGGACATGGGTGTAGCCCGGCATGGGGTCGGCGGCGTGGCGTTCGCCCAGGTCGCAAAGGACGTTGATGAGGGCGCCGGCGGCATCGCTGACACGATCGCAGAGTTCCCGCACGAGCAAGCGGTTCAGCAGGGCAACCTGGTCGTTGCGTGACCGGGCGGTATGGAGGCGGCCGGCGGGCTCGCCGATTTTTTCGCGCAGTAGGGCCTCGACGTGGGTGTGGATATCCTCGAGCTCGGGCTTCCAAATGACGCGGCCGGCACGGAAGTCTTCGAGCACCAGGGCGAGTCCGGCGATGATGGCGGCTGCATCGGCCTGGGGAATGATGCTCTGCTTCCCGAGCATCCGGGCGTGAGCCACCGAGCCGGCGATGTCGTGTTCCCAGAGGTCGTGGTCGGCGCCCGCCGTGTAAACCTGGGTGAGCAGATCCATCTCGCCGTCGAAGCGGCCGCCCCAGGTGCGTTGCTCAGCCATCAGTGTGCCGCCTCCTTCAGGGGGGGCCATAGTAGCAACTCCGACAGCTCGCCGAAGGTGAGGTCGGGAGTCACTCCCTCAGCGTCGGGCTGTGATCGCTTCCAGGCGGCGGCGATACCGAGCGCCTGGGCGCCGGAGACATCCTCGACCAGGGAGTTGCCGACCATGAGCGCCTGGCGCGGCTCGAGGTCGAGGGCCGTGAGCGCGTGTTCGAACAGGGCCGGGTGGGGTTTGAGGAAGCCGACTTCGACGGAGACCGAAACGGCGTCCCAACCCACATCGAGGCCGAGTTCGCGCAGGTCGGCCCGGAAGCGTTCACCGCCGAAGGCGCGATTGGTAACGATGCCGAGGCGGAATCCCCTGTTCCGGAGTTCAACAAGTGTGCCGCGGGCATCGGGGTAGGCACGTTTGCCGCCCTCCGCACCGGAGATGTAGATAGCCTCCATAAGGGCGGCGGCCTGTTCATTGGTCAGGAAAACACCTTCGCTGGCGGCGGCGGAGCGGGCCACCGCCGCGTAATCCGGTTCGACACGGTCGGACGAGCGGGCGGCGCGCATGGCGCTTTCCATGGAAGCCCAGGCGGCACGCGCGAGTTGTTCGGGATTCCGGCAGGGAACGCCGATGTGGCGCAGAAACGCCTCCGCGCGCTCCGCTCCCATCCTCCGGAACTCAGCCGGCGGCGGTGGTTGGGCCGCGTGCCAGAGGGTATCGCCGACATCGAACAGGACCGCGCGGAGTTGCATGTGGTGTGAAGTACCTGCCGGCCGGGCTACGGCCACCAGGTTCGATGATCGCATCCAGCGGGTAACGGAACAACGCTCGGGTTTAGGCCCATGCCCGCGCGGGGTACAATAGCGCGATGCGACTTCGCGCCTCTCGCTCGCTCCTCGTTGAGCCAGCATTGCCCCCTGCCCTTGAACCGCTTCGCCGCCTCTCAGAGAACCTGTTTTGGACCTGGAACACCGATGCCGTCGCTCTTTTCGAACGGATCGACCGGGACGCATGGCAAGAGACAGGACACAATCCCGTGCGACTGCTGCAAGGCGTCTCCGTTCAGCAGTGGGAGGTACTGGCGGACGATGACGGGTTCCGCCGGCACCTGGAGCGGGTTGTGGACGCCTTCGACGCCTATATGGCGCGCCCTGCACTGGTACAGGTGCCGGGCACCTCGGAACGTGAGGTCATCGCGTACTTCTCGCTGGAGTTCGCCCTGGCGGAGAGCCTGCCGAACTACTCGGGTGGCCTTGGCGTGCTCGCGGGAGACCACCTGAAGTCCGCGAGTGACCTCGGCATCCCGCTGGTTGGAGTGGGCTTGCTCTACCACGAAGGGTACTTTCGCCAGCAACTGGGGCCTGACGGCTGGCAGCACGAGGATTACTCCGTGATCGACCTGGCGGGGCAGCCGCTCAAGCCGATCCACGGGGCCAAAGGCGAGCCGATGCGTGTCGCGGTGCCGTTCGACGGGCGCGAGGTGTACGCGCGCGTATGGAGGCTCGATGTCGGGAAGACCCCGCTGTACCTGCTGGACACGAACATCGAACCAAACAGCGCCCAGGACCGGCAGCTGACGGCGAGGCTGTACGGCGGGGATTCGGAGACCCGGATCCAGCAGGAGATGGTGCTGGGCATCGGAGGGGTGCGCGCCCTGCACGCGCTCGGCCTGCATCCAGCGGTCTGCCACATGAATGAAGGACATTCGGCGCTGCTGGGAGTGGAGCGGATCCGGATGATGATGGAAGAGGACGGGGTGAGCTTCGCGGAAGCGCGGATCCCGGTCACCTCGGCAACGGTATTCACGACGCATACGGCGGTGGCGGCGGGCATCGACCTGTTCGCGCCGGACCTGCTGCGGCGTTACCTGGGGCACTACTACGCGAGCATGGGGCTCGACGACCATGGGTTCCTCGGACTCGGGCGGACCAACCCCACGGACGACACCGAGCCGTTTTCGATGGCACTGCTGGGGCTGCGGTTGAGCGGCTACCGGAACGGCGTATCGAAGTTGCACCAGAGGGTCTCGCGGCGCCTGTGGGAGGCAGCGTGGCCGAATCTGCCCCTGGAGCAGGTCCCCATCGAGGCGGTGACGAACGGCGTGCACCTGCCGACCTGGGTGGCGCACGAGATCGGCGACCTGTACGACCGGTACGTTGGACCGGGGTGGCGGGACGACCCGGTGAATGCCGACTGGCAGCACGTTTCGGAGATCCCGGACGAGGAGCTGTGGCGGGTCCACGAGCGCCAGCGTGAGCGCTTGGTGTTGCGGGCCCGGGCACAGCACGCGGAAGACCTGGTGCGGCGAGGCCGGGCCGTCGCCGGCGGGAGCACGGGACAGCCCCTCGACAACCGGGCACTGACCATCGGATTTGCACGCCGATTCGCGGGGTACAAGCGGGCAACCCTGTTGTTCCGGGACCCGGGGCGGCTGGCCGCTATCCTGAACAACCCGGAGCGGCCGGTGCAGTTCATTTTTTCGGGCAAGGCCCACCCTCGGGATGAGCCGGCGAAGGCACTGATCCGGGAGGTGCTTCAGTTCAGCCGCCTGCCCGAGTTCCGGGATCGGATCATCCTGCTCGAGCGGTATGACATCGACCTGGCGCGATCGCTGGTGCAGGGCGCCGACGTGTGGCTGAACACGCCGCTTCGGCCGTTGGAGGCGAGCGGTACAAGCGGGATGAAGTCGGTCGCCAATGGCGGGCTGCATATGAGCGTCATGGACGGTTGGTGGTGGGAGGCATACCGGCCGGGGCTGGGCTGGGCGATTGGGCGCGACAGGCTGGACGACGACCCGGAGGCCCAGGACGCATTCGACGCCGACTCGGTGTACGACCTTATCGAAAACGAACTGGTGCCGGCGTTCTACGACCGGGATCCCGACGGTATCCCGCACGCCTGGACAGAGCGTATGAAGGCATCGATCGAGGCGTTCGCACCCGTGTTCAATACGAGCCGGATGGTAGCGGAGTATGCGGGGACCGCCTATGAGCATGCGGCAGCGAGTTGGGGCGGGCTGCGGGAATCCGGGCTGGCGGCGGCGCGGGACCAGGCTGCCTGGCTCGAGCGGGTCACAGCGGGCTGGAGCGAGGTGAAGGTGTGCGCCGTGGAGGACGACGCGACCGAGACAGGACTCGCGGGTACACCCGTAACGGTGACGGTCCAGATCCACCCCGGACCGCTTGCGCCGGAGGACCTGCGTGTGGACGTCGTGTTCGGGCCGGCTACTCCGGGCGGTGAACTTGCGGTTGGGGGGACCGAACAGCTGGCCTTCCGCAATCAAGGAAACGATGGAATGTGCCGGTTCAGCGGCACATTCAGGCCGTTGGAGGGGGGGCGGATCGGGTACGCGATCCGCGTGCTTCCACAGCATCCCGCCCTGCACGATGTGTTTGGGCCGGGGCTGGCGTTGTGGGCATAGGGCACCGGGGCGGCGGGGAGACTTGAAGACCGCACAGGCCACCGGGCTGGCGATTAGAAGGGGGCCACGGTGACGTATTGGGCCCAGCTCCTGCACTTCTATCAGCCCCCGACGCAGACGCACGAGATCCTGCACAAGGTGGCCGAGGAGTCGTACCGGCCCGTGATCGACGTTATCCGGCAGCACCCGAACGCGCGGCTCGCGGTGAACATGCAGGGGGTGCTCACCGAATTGCTGCTCGAACACGGCCTCGGCGATGTGGTGTTAGGGCTGAAGGAACTTGCCGAAAAGGGGCAGATCGAGTTCGTGGGCAGCGGGAAGTTCCACCCGATCCTGCCGCTGATACCAGAGTCGGAGCGAGCGCGGTCGATAGTCGAGAACGCCCACACGAACGGGCGCGCATTCGGGGCCGCCTGGAAACCGCGCGGATTCTTCCCTCCGGAGATGTGCTTCAGCGCGGAGATCACGCCAGCCATTCACTCGGCGGGGCATGAGTGGGTGATCCTGAGCGGAGTCGCCTGCCCGGAGGAGTGGCCGATCGATCGGGTGTACCGGATGCCGTCCAACTCCAGCACGGTCGCCGTCCTGTTCCGGGATGACGTCCTCAGCAATCGCGTCTCGTTCCGGGAGACGGACCCGGGGCGGTTCATCGATGACCTCAGCAAAGTCGGCGGTTCGGAAGAGGCCTATGTAATCACCGCGATGGACGCGGAGACGTATGGGCACCACATCCGCGACTGGGAAAAGGAGTTCCTTGGGGCGGCCTTCACGCTCTTGGAGCACCATCGCGCACAGGGCGCAAGCAAAGTGCGGCTGGCGCTGCCCAGCGAACTCCTCACGCTATTCCCGCCGGGGCCGACGATTGAACCGTACGCCTCGAGCTGGAGTACGACGCGCGATGACATCGCGGCCCAGAACCCGTATCCACTGTGGAAGTCGCCCGGGAACCGGCTGCACGAGCTGCAGTGGGACTATGTCGACCACTGCCTCGACCTGGTTGCGGTGGGGCGCCGGTATGCAACGACTGCTTCCTCGCGGAAGTTCTCGACGCTCGCCCAGGAGAAACTGCAGCCGGCATTGCACAGTTGCCAGTTCTGGTGGGCGAGCCGCCGCCCAATGTGGGATGTGTCAATGGTCCACCGGGGCTTCGTGTTACTCAACGAGGTCGCGCTGTACGCATCGAAGGCCATCCACGAAGGCTCTGCGTCGGAAACAGTTAAGCGAAATGCGGCATGGCGGCTGGCTGCGGCGAACGAAACGCGCGTGGAAATCGAACGTGAACTCATCCGGAGCGACGGTGGATGAGGATCCTGTTTGCGACGGCCGAAGTTGACCCGTTCTCGAAGGTTGGCGGGCTGGCGGATGTAGCAGCGTCGCTTCCGCGGCGGCTGATGGAAATGGGCCACGATGTCCGGATCGTTGCCCCCCGGCACCGGGCTTCGATGGAGGCCCATGCGGCTTCGACCACTCACCGTGCCTACACGGTTGCCGTCCCGGGGCATCCGCGAGACATCGATGTCGGAGTGGCGGAGGGCTACGGTGGGGTGCCGGTGTACCTGGTGGCCGATTCACACTACTTCGGGGAGCGGGAGGTGTATGGCGAGCCGGATGACCTGCTGCGGTACCAGTTCTTCTGCCGCGCGATCATCGAGATGCTGAAGCAAGACGACTGGGTGCCGGACATCCTGCACCTGAACGACTGGCACACCGCGCCGCTTGCATTCGCGCTGCGAAACCTGGCATGGGCGAATCCAAAGCTGCGGGGCGTGGCTTCCGTATTCACCATCCACAATCTGCGCTACCGGGGCCCCGACGAGCTCAACGACTTCCTTTCGCAGGCGATCTATTACAGCGACGTTGTCACGACGGTTAGTCCGAGCTACGCGCGGGAGATCCTGACCCGGGACTACGGCGAAGGGCTGGAGCCGCTGCTGCAGCTCCGGGGCGACACGCTCATCGGGATACTGAACGGCGTGAACTACGACATCTTCAACCCGCGTACCGACGCGCTCATCGCACACCAGTACGACCTGAGCACGCTGGAAGTGCGGCTGCGCAACCGAGCGGTCTTGCGGCGGCAACTGAGCCTCCCGGAGACGGACGGTCCGTTGCTGGGAATGGTGACGCGGCTAACGGAGCAGAAGGGCGTCGACCTGGTGTTGCAGGCGATGCCGGAGATCCTGTCGGCGCGGGCGCAGCTTGTGGTGCTGGGAGACGGCGACAAGTGGCTGAAGGACGAGCTGACGCGGGTGCAGGCGGAATACCCCGGAAACGTGCACCTGGCTGCGCGCCATGACGCCGGGCTGGCGCAGCGGATCTATGCCGGTGTGGACATGTTCCTCATGCCCTCGCGATACGAGCCGTGCGGGCTTGGTCAGATCATCGCGATGCGCTATGGCGCCGTGCCCATCGGCCGGCGCACCGGAGGACTTGGGGACACCATCCTCGACGCGGACGACAACCCGGAAGGCGGGACCGGGTTCCTCTTCGACGAGTTCAGCTCGTTCGGGCTGGTCAGCGCCCTCGACCGGGCAACGCGTGTGTTCCGGGACCCTGAGGCGTGGCTGCGCGTCCAGACGAACGGAATGAGCCGCGACTATTCGTGGCGTGCCTCGGCAACGCACTATGTGGAGGCGTATACCGCCGCGTTGCGTGCACGCGGCATCGTCCCACGTGAGTGACACCGAGAGATGCTGCGAGGGGCGGTGTGCGCTGCTATGCTCCAACACATGACGGGTGAGAAGCGCTTCCTGGTGGTCGGAGCCGGGACGATGGGCAACGGCTACGCGCGGATGCTCGCCGGTGGCCGCGTTCCCGGGGCGGTGCTGGCCGGCGTCGTGGACATCGACGGGACGAAGGCGCTGGAACTGGCGGGCGCGACCGGCGCGCCGGCATTTGGGGATATCGAAACAGCAATCGCCGCGACGGGCGCCGACGCAGCGTACGTCGCGACACCCGACGGGCTGCACCGCGTGCCGGTGGAGACCCTGGCGCAACGGGGCCTTTCGATCCTGGTCGAGAAACCCCTGGCGACGACCGTGGAAGATGCGCACGCGATGATCGAGGCGGTTAACGACGCGGGCGTGTACGCGGAGGTGAACTACTCGAACCGCTGGAACCCGCCGTTCATCGAAGCGATGCGGAGCGTGGAGAGTGGCGAAGTGGGCGAACTGCGCTCGTTCAACGTTTGCCTGAACAACCCGGTGTCATCGCCGCGCGATCGGCTCAGGTGGAGTGGGGGGACGACGCCGGCGTGGTTCCTGATGTCGCACTGCCTCGACCTGGCACTGTGGCTGGGACGCAAGAAGGCGCTCACGGTGTATGCGTCCGGGGGCAGGGGCGAACTGGCGGGGTATGGCATCGAGACCTACGACTGGATCCATGCAGTGGTCAGGTATGCCGATGGGGCCGACGGCGTGTTCGAGAGCTGCTGGATCCTGCCAGATAGCTGGCCGGGCGGCGCGGAGTTCAACTTCAAGGCGATCGGCACGAAGGGCGCGATCACGGTTGATACCACCTATCAGAACATCGCGGTAACGGCGGAGCGGCACCGCTACCCCGGGACGATCCAGTGGGCGCCGGCGCGACTCCAGGCGTTCGTCCGGGGAATCGAAGGACAGGGACGAACGCGGGTTTCATTCGAAGACGGACTCGAAGTGACGAAGACCCTCGTGGCAATCCACCGCAGCCTGGAGTCCGGCGGCGTGGAGACGGTGTGACCGACGCCCCCGTCGTCCACATCGTTGGCCTCGGCCCCGGCGCCCCCGGGCACTTGACCGGCGAGGCGCGCGAACTGCTCGCTTCTGGTCTGCCGGTCATCCTGCGAACCCGGCACCACCCGGTGGTCAGCGCCCTGGCAGAACTAGCGGGCGCGCAAGACTGCGACGACCTGTACGCGAGCGGCGGCAGTTTCGAGGCCGTGTATGAAGCCGCGGCCGGGCGCGTGCTGGAGGCGGCGAGCCACGGGCCGGTGGTCTACGCGGTACCGGGGCACCCCCTGATGGCTGAGCAATCGGTCGTGCGGCTGCTGGCGCTGGCGCGCGCGCAAGGCGTGAGCGCCCGGGTGTACCCCGCCGTCAGTTATGTCGACGTTTCCGCGAGTGCCCTGGGGCTGGATTTGGGGACAGTCCAGCTGTGCGATGCGCTCGACCTGCGGATCGATACGTGGCGGCCAGCCCTCATCAGCCAGGTGTACGACCGGGATACCGTGACGGCACTGAAGCTGCGGCTGCTGGCCGTCTATCCCCACGACCACGAGGTGACCGTGCTTTCGGCGCTGGGGACGGCAGACGAGCGTGTGCGAATCGTGCCGCTCAGCGAGCTGGACCACCGGGCATACGGGTACCTGGACTCGGTGTACCTCCCGGCGATCGCGCCGATCGAGGACGTGCGCCGGTTCGATGGCCTGCAGCACATCATCGACCGGCTGCACGCGCCGGATGGGTGCCCGTGGGACCGCGAGCAGACGCACGAGACGCTCCGTCCGCACCTGCTGGAGGAGAGCTACGAGGCGCTGGAAGCGATCGACCGGGGCGATTTGGCGGCACTGACCGAAGAACTCGGTGATGTGCTTCTGCAGGTGTTGATGCATGCGGCGGTTGCGGAGCGGCTGGAAGAGTTCAGCTTCGGTGACGTGGTCGAGCAGATCGCGCGGAAGCTGATTCGGAGGCACCCCCACGTGTTCGGCGAAGGCACCGCGGCGACCGCCGAGGAGGTCTACCGGAACTGGGAAGCGCTAAAACAGCAGGAGAAGCCGCGGCAGTCGATCCTCGAGGGGGTACCTGCGACGCTGCCCGCGCTGGCGGCCTCACAGTCGATCCAGGGACGGGCGCGCCGGATCGGGTTCGACTGGCCGGATGTTGACGGCCCGCTGGAGAAGCTGCGCGAGGAGGTGGACGAGCTTGCTCGCGCGAGCGATGCAAGCGGTCGGGAGGACGAGTTCGGGGACATCCTGTTCGTCGCGGTGAACATCGCGGACCACCTGGGGATCGACGCGGAGCAGGCGCTGCGCCGGGCGAACCTGAAGTTCAGACGGAGATTCGGCGAAGTGGAACGAATGGCCGGGGAACGCGGGTTGGACCTGAAAGACCTCGACCTGGCCGGACTGGACGCGCTCTGGGATGAGGCCAAGGCAGCCGAGCACCGGTTGTGAGGCGTGATGGGCCACTGTAGGCTGAGTGTTGCATATCGAAACTCACTCCCGGAGGGCCGCCATGACGCAGGCCGCAGAATCTGTCATTACGATCGAGCGATTCGCAAAGGGGAAGACGTTCCAGGAGTACCTGGATAGCGGGATCCGCAACCGCGACCTCTTCGAGGACAACTACAAGAACCTGACGATCTCCGGCGACCAGGCACAGGCGCTGAAGGAACTGGCCGGGCGGCCGGACGGGCCGCACCACGTGGTGGTCATCGGCGAGGACTGGTGCCCGGACGTCTACCGCGGCGCGGGCGTGGCCCAGCGCATCGCGGAGGCGATGGGCATCGAGCTGCGCTTCTTCGAGCGAGACCAGAATAAGGACATGATGGCCGGGCACCTGAAGGACGGCGAGTTCGAGTCGATCCCGGTGGTCATCTTCTACGACAAGAACCACCACGAGATCGGGCACTTCATCGAGCGGCCGAAGCTGGCAAACGAGCAAATCCACGTCACCCGGGAAGTGCTCGGCGACACATCGCCTGAGGGCATCGCAAAGCGGCTCGGTCACGAGCCCTCCGAGGAGGAGACCGCCGCAGCCCGTGCCGAGGCTCGGGAGCGATACATGGAGTGGCAGAAGGGCGAAACCTGGGCTGGCTGGCGCGTCGCCACGGTCGACGAGGTCATCGAACTCCTGCGGGCGAAGCTTGGCTGACGTAAGCGCAAGGTAAACTTTCGCGAAGCCCCCGGTGCGTCCGGGGGCTTCGTCTTGCCTGCCGGCGCCCTCTCGTGGCTAAATCGGGCGCGTGGAGCGAGAACGCGGGCCGAACTCGAAGACCACTGGCGTCCAGGTCCTCGTCAGCATCTTCGTCTGTCTGCTGTTCATCGGGGCATATATCGCAGCGATGTACGCGCTGGTGGACATTTCCCGGATCGATTCGGACTCCGATGCCAACCGGCGGGACGCGGTGTATGCGTACGTGCACCTGGGGCTACTGGTGCTGGTGACCGTGGTGGGGTTCGTGGTGGGGAAATGGCTGAACGGGCTCGGGCTGGCCTACGGGCTGCTGTTCTTCATCGTGCTGGTGGTGGCGATGCTGGCCGTGCAGGGCGGGTCGTACGAGCTGGCGTGCCGGGGGCACAACGACCTGGTTCGGCACTGGCAGTGCTAAAGGAACTCCCAGAGCGCGGCGAGCGACTGGATGACGCCCGCCGGTTGAGCTTTGGCCAGGTCTTCCTGGCGGAACTCGTGGGTGAGGACGGCCCGCATACCGAGCGACTGCGGGCCGAGGACATCTTCCCGGACGCGGTCGCCAACGAAAACGGCTGACTCCGGCGGCATGTCGAGTGCTTCGAGGGCCGCCCGGTAGATACGCTCGCCGGGTTTGCGCTGGCCGACTTCGACCGAGAACACGGCCACTTCGGCGAGTTCCAGGAGGCCGAATTCGGCGAGCC
This sequence comes from Dehalococcoidia bacterium, assembly GCA_003104995.1. Taxonomy (GTDB): domain Bacteria; phylum Chloroflexota; class Dehalococcoidia; order Tepidiformales; family Tepidiformaceae; genus Amarobacter. The sequence goes on along the minus strand of PQAO01000021.1, from coordinate 211,255 downwards.
GCCGGCGCATCAGGACCGGCGGGGTCTGGGTGTTGGAGACGAAGGCCACGCGGAAGCCGGAATCGATGAAGCGCCGTACTTCCATCGGGCGTCCCGGCGGAGCGTCCCAGCGGGCGATGTCGGCTTCGCCGAACGCCGCATCCAGCGCGTTCGCGAGCCAGCGGGCATCGTCGCCAAAGCGCGAGAGGAGGGGGAGGGCGCTTTCGGCGATGGATGGTTCGGCTGTCGAGCCGGACTGCTGGCGTTCCCGAAAGGTCTCACGGAGGCGAACCGAAACGTCGGCAGTCGCCGTTTCAGCAGCGTGGACATCGAGGCCGCAGCGCTGGGAGAGCAGCCTCGCGAACTGCCGGTGCGCCGACGCGAAGTCCATCGGGTGCAGGCGGAAGAGGGTGTCGCCGAGGTCGAAGAGGACTGCGCGGATGCCAGTCAGGCGAGGTTCCACGGCCGGACCTTTCGCGGGCGGATGCCCAGGACCACGCGGTCGCGGAGCGCGATGCGCTCCTCCATTTCTGGGGGAAGCTCGGGGCCGAGGTAGCGCATGGCTATGGAGCGCATCAGCGCCTTTCCGTGGTCTTCGAGCACTTCGGCCTCACCCTCGATGGCCACGCCACGGTAGGGACGGTCTTTCGTATCGACGATGAACGAAACACGAGAGTCGTTGCGGGCGTTGCGTGCCTTGGGCCGGCCGGCGGGGGTGGAGATGATGACATCGCCCTCGAGGAAGCCGAACCAGACCGCGGACGTGATCGGGGCGCCGCCCGGCCCGAGCGTCGAGAGGACGCCGGGCCAGGTTGCCGTTTCGAGGAAGGAGCGCACCTCGGGGGTGAGTTCGCGGAGCATCACTACTTGAGCGCGATGGCGTTCGGGGGCGAGCCAATGCCACCGAGCTTGTTGATGGGCGCCGAGACGAAGAAGCAGGCGTACCGCCCGTCCGCGGCGCAATCGGCGGCGAGGTTCGCCAGGTCCCAGAGTTCGCCGATGGCCATGCCAAAGAGGCCGATGAGCGACTCGTGGAGAAAGCCGCCGGTTTCGCGGCGCGGGGGCCAGGCTTCGAGCGAGGGGAGGTCGCTGGCGGCGGCCACCACGTGGAGATCCCAGAGGTATCGGGCCATGGTCTCGCCGGAGGCAATCCCGGGCGCGCGAAAGGTGGCCATGTTGGCGAGGGCGGTACGCTGCGGCTGGTCGAGGTCCATGTACCACTCTGTCCAGCCGGTGCGGAGGAGGAGAACGTCGCCGGGTTCGAAGTCCACACCCTGGGCCTTGCGGCAGGCTTCGAGCTCCTCGACCGAAAAGCGGCGGTCGGTGGTGAAGTCGATCGGGTCCCCCCGGGATTCGAGGTATCGCCCGATATCCAGGAGGACGGCACGGCCCGCGATGCCGCGGCGGGCCCACTGGTCGATGCCGCCCCGGGAACCGGGCTTGCCCGTCACCTCGGAGCCCTTGATGCCGTTGTAGAAGCCATGCTGGGAGTTGCCGACGTGGACAAGGGTGTCCCACTGGCTGCTCGCCTGGGGGTAGAAGTTGTCGAGCACGTCGTCGTGGTGGATGGCGCCCGCGATGATTTGCTGGCGGATGGCGCCTCGGCCGAAGAGGGGCGGGTTCGGGAGTTCGAGTGCCCAGTTGAGCGCGAACATCTTGCCCGTCGCGACCAGCTTCGCGGCGGCGGCAATGCGCTCGGGGGTCTGGAGGTTGAACAGGCCGACCTGGTCGTCGTGGCCGAAGAGCCACCAGGCGGAGTGGGGCGGCGCGCCTTCGACGGCGGGCAGCTGGTCGAACGAGGGCAGGGGGTCGGGTATCGGCATGGCGCGCATTGTAGCGGCCGTGGGCGAACCGTTGGCGCTACCTCAGGCCCGTGAGCCCGCAGCCGCCGGGGCAGACTCGCGGGAGACGGCGGCGATCAGGGCGTCCTCGGCATCAGCGGCCGCCGCTTCGAGGTCGAAGGCATCGGGGTCGAGCAGCCACTGGAGGGCAATGCCGATGATGGCGCCGATGTGGCGCGCCGCGGCAATGTCCGCATCCACGGGGCGGAAGTGGCCGGAAGCCTGGCCGCGACGAATACCGTCGGCAGTTGCCAGCCGGAAGCTGCGGTAGAGCGAACGAACCTGGGCGCCGAGTTCGGGATCGCTGCGGGCGCTGGCGGAGAAGTGCAGGAAGATTTCGTACGAAGCGGGGTCATCGCGAGCCATGAGGATGGCACTCCGGGTGACGCTGCGGAGTTGCTCCACGGGATCGCTGCTCGAGGCGACTGCCTCGGCTACAGCGGCAGCGAAGGTCTCCCGGCTGCGAGCGAGGACCCCGGCCAGGAGCTGGGCCTTGTCCTTGAAGTGATAGGCGACGAGGCCGCGGGAGACGCCAGCTTCGCGCGTAATCTCATCGATGGAGGTCTCGTTCCAGCCTTTGGCGGCCATGACGCGGATGGTGGCGTCGATGATTTGCTGGCGGCGGACGGCGGTGCTGTTGATGCGGGCCATGGGCTGGCTCCGGAGGCGGGGTACGCGCCGGGGCCGGTCGCGTCCATAGGGCACTTTAGCAGGTTGGGGGTGGGTGGGCCGTTAGATGGCCCGCCTGCCCGAGATGGGCTTGCCGTCTTCGATGTCGGCGAAGAAGCGGAGGACCTCGCGGACGAAGGGGCCGGGCTGGAGGGTGGGGATGGAGTGGCCGGTGCCCTTGAAGGTGAGGTAGCGCGCCTCCGGCAACTCGCGGGCCATGACGTCGCTGGCGCTGCGGACCGGGTCGTCTTCGCCGATGCAGATGAGGACCGGCACGGTGATGCGCTCGGCGAGCAGGGGCAGAAGATTCGGACGCTCCCGGCGGACACGCGCGCAACCCAGGATGCCATCGCGCGACATGCGGGAGTAACGGTCGCGGATAGCCTGGGCGAGAAACGGGTCCTCGACGGAGCGTGCGGCGCGCTTGCCCGCCTCGGCCGTACCGAAGCGTTCGACGGTGTTTACGAACTCGGCGATCGAGGCTTCGCGGCGGTGGTAGCGGTCGTCGTAGTCCGGGTGTTCGAAGGCGGCGGAGGTGTCGGAGAGGACGAGGCCGGCAAGGCGGTCGGGCCAGGTGACGGCAAACTGGAGCGTGACCATGCCGCCGAAGCTCGATCCGACGAGGGCGCAGATGTCGACCTCCAGGTGGTCGAGGAGGGCGGCAACATCACCGGCGAGTGCTTCGATGGTGTAGGACTCGGGCTCTTCGGGCGCGGAGGACTGGCCGTGGCCGCGCAGGTCCAGGGCGACGGCGCGGTAGTCGGCGGTCAGGTCGTCGAGAAGCGGGGCCCAGCTGCGGAGGTCGGAAGTGAAGCCGTGGAGGAGGACGACGGCGGGGGCCTCGGGATCGCCGGTGTCTTCGTAGTTGAGGGTAATCCCGTCGTGTTCGAACTGCGGCATCGGGCGATGAGACACCTTTGGGCGTGGATGGGCAAGCGGCGCGGTCGTATTGGGCCGTCTGCCGATACAATCGCGCGGCCAGCACCGGCAAGGAGACCAGCGATGCCGCGGACCGTGTATGTCGTGCCCCACTGCCACTGGGACCGTGAGTGGTACCAGCCGCACGAGCTCTTTCGCTGGCGGCTCGTGCAGATGATCGACGAGTTGCTCGACCACATGGAGGCGCACCTGGAGTACCGGTGCTTCAACCTGGATGGGCAGTCGATCGTGATCGACGACTACCTGGAGTTGCGGCCGGAGAACGAAGGCCGTCTGCGGGCGTTCATCGAATCGGGGCGGATCGTCATCGGGCCGTGGTGGGTGCAGCCGGACGAGTTCCTCCCGAGCGGCGAATCACATATCCGGAGCTTCCAGAAGGGCATCCGCTTCGCGGAGCGGCTGGGCGGGAGCCTGAAGGTGGGGCATTGCGCGGACCAGTTCGGGCACATCGCCCAGATGCCGCAGCTGATGGCGCAGCTGGGGCTCACGAGCGCCTGCCTCTGGCGAGGAGTCCCGGACGCGATCCCGGGGTGGAGCTTCTGGTGGGAGGCGCCGGACGGCACCCGGCTGCCGGTCCTCTACCTGCGCAACAGCTACTCCAGCGGCTGGCGGTTGCCGAACGACCCGGACGACCTGCTCGAACGGACGAGGCGGCAGGAAAAGGAACTGCGCGACGGGCTCCCGGCGGTGCTGATGAACGGCACGGACCATTCGCGGATGGAGCCGCATGTACCCGCGGCACTCGAACGCGCTCGGGATCGCGGATACGCCTTCCGGATGGCGACCCTGGCGGAGTATGAGCGGGCGCTGCTGGCGGCCGGGGTGGACGAAGTGACGCACCACGGCGAGCTGCGGTCGCCGGACAGGTCGAACGTGCTGGTGGGCGTGCTTTCGGCGCGGATGAACATCAAGCAGCGGGACTTCGAGGTCTCGGGGGCGCTGGAAAAGTACGCGGAGCCGCTGGAGCTGCTGGCGTACCTGCACCACGGGCCCGACGGATCGCCCGCCCTGCGGCACGCGTGGCAGCTGCTGCTGGAGAACTCGCCGCACGACTCGATCTGCGGCTGCAGCGTGGACCAGACGCACCGCGAGATGTTCCCACGGTACGACCGGGCCGAGCAGCTGGCGCGGCAGATCGCGCGGGAGTCGATCGCGCACATGATCCGGAATGCCGAGGTACCGGCGGGCGGTGCACTGGCGGTGTACCGCCCGGTACCGGGAGCGGCTGCCATCCTGGAGGCGGACGTGCCCCTGGACTGGGCCTCCTTCGATCGGCTGCGGCTGCCTGACGGGACGCCGGTGCCGTACTTCCTCGACATCGATGGCGCGACGGGGGGCGAGGACTTCGTCCATGAGCAGGTGACGCCCCGGGGCGCGCACCGGCACCTCGACTTCCTGCGCGAGCAGCGCTACGAAAACCACGCGATCGAGGCCATGGAATGGGAACTCGACGGGCGGCACCTGCGGGTCATGACCACGGTCGGACAGGACATCACCGTGGTCGACGAGGAGACCGTGCGGGAGGATGTGCGCCAGGTCGCGGCGAACAACCTCGCGGACACGGCCGAGGTGACCGTGCGGCGAAGCGTGCGCGCGCGCCTGAAGGCCGTGCTGCCCGCGAGTGACACCGTGGGCGTCCAGATCCTCACGCCCCACGATTCGGGCGCGGACGACGAGACGCCCGGGCTCCCAGCGCGGGGTATCGCCAACGAGTACTACGAAGTGCGCCTGCGCAAGGGCAAGCTGGTCATCCGTGACTGGCAGCACGGGATCGACATCGTGAACGCCAACGCGTTCGTCTCGGAGGGTGACCGCGGGGACGAATACAACGCGGACATCCTGCCGGACGCGGTCATCGCGCCGGTGGCGGCCGAGGTGGTGGAACGGACCGCCAACCGCGTGTCGTCGACGCTGAAGTACGTGACGCTGTTACAGGTGCCGGCGGGTCTGAACCGCAAGCGGGCGCAGCGCAAGACGAAGGACACGGTGGTGTTGCCGATCGTCACGGAGGTGACGCTCTGGAATGGGTTGCCGCGAGTGGACTTCCGGGTGACGGTCGAGAACGGGGCGCGCGACCACCGGCTGCGGGCGTTGTTCCCGCTCCCGTTCCATGTGGAGCATGCGATCACCGAGAACCAGTTCCATGTGGCGGCGCGGCCACTCGCCGTGCCGCCGTGGAACGGCGTGAGCAACGAGCAGCCGCCAACGACGTTCCCGCAGAAGACCTTCGCGGCCTTCGAGGCAGACGGCTCGGGGCTGGCCGTGTTCAACAAGGGGCTGCAGGAAGGGGAGGTGGTGCGGGACCGGCGGGGGAGGCAGGCCTATGCTCTCACGCTGCTGCGGTGCGTCGGGTGGCTGTCGCGCCCGGACCTGGTTTCGCGGCGGGGGGGCGCGGGGCCGACTATCGCGACCGAGGACAGCCAGATGCAGGGCCGGCACACGTTCGAATACTCGCTGACTTCGTACCGGGGGACGTGGCGCGAAGCCGGGGTCCAGGCGCTGGCCCACGGGTTCTGTTACGCGCCGCTCGCGTTCGGGACGAACGAGCATGAGGGATCGCTCGGTCCGGATATGCCGCTGGCGACGTTTGCGGCGCCCGGGGTGGTGCCCAGCGCGATGCATCGCAGTGACGAAGACGGCGCGCCGATCGTGCGCGTCTACAACGCGTCGGGCTCGGATGTCACGGCAACCGTGGCGGTGCCTGCGGCAAGCGGAAGCGCCGGGCTTGTCGACCTGATGGACCGGCCGACCGGCGAGGTGGAATCCCAGGAAGGCGAGTGGCTGGTGCCGCTGCGGGAGTGGCAGATCGCTTCGCTGCGGTTCGGGAGACGGTGAGCCGCCGGTAGCGAAGATCGGGGTGTGGGATGCGTGAAGCAGAGTGCGACATCCACCTGGTGCCTTTCGAAGAGGCGAAGGGGTGCCGGTACTGCCTGCGGTTCCTGGAGGCGCCTCCCGACCCGAACCTGATGACGCCAGCGATGCGGTTGGAGGAACTGGAGCAGTGGCTCACGGCCCGGCCTTCGGTGCCCGAACACCTGCTATACGCGCGGATCGAACAGCTCCTGGGGCGGCGGCTGAGCATCCACGAACTGGACGACCCGGACCTGCTGTTGCGGCGCGCCCAGCGGCCGCGGCGGGACCCGGCTTCCGACTACTGGTTCGACCCTTGAGCCGAAACGGACGAAAGGCCGGTCGAACATGCTCCGGTCGGACGGTGGAAGCCGGGGCGCAATGCGGTTTGCTGGTGCCCGGAGGTGACGACCTTGAGGGACCTCAGCCTTGCCGAGTGCGAAGACATCCTGAGAATGCAGACGGTGGGCCGGATTGCGGTCCGCGATGCTGATGGTGTGTACATCGTGCCGTTGCACTACGCCTTCGCGGAGGGCGCGATTTTCGGGCACGCGGCGCCCGGGAAGAAGCTCCGCCTGATGCGGCTCTGGCCGCACGTCGCGCTGCAGGTCGACACGATAGTCAGCCCAACCGAATGGAAGAGCGTGCTTGTGCAGGGCGCGTTCCGGGAGCTGACCGGAGAGGAAGAACAGGTCCACGCGCGGCAGGTGCTGGTGCGGGCGTTCGAGGGCAACCCGCTGCTGGTGACGGCCGGGCACGGCCACCGGACGACGTTGGCGGAAGCGATCGTGTTCCGTATCGACCCGGCGGAGATCACGGGCTGCGCCGAGGGTGGTTAATCCGGAGCTGCGCCTGTAGGGAGGCGAACGTCTAGGATCCGGGCATGGCGGACGCCCCCGCCCGGAGTGAGAGCGAGATGCCGGCGCGGGCCGCCGGTGGGCTGGCTATCGCCGCCGCGATCGTCGCGTTTGGATTCATTGGATCGCGCCTGTTGGGCGTGCTGCGGACCGTTGTCATTGCCAATGCGTTCGGATCGAGCCCGGAGCTCGACGCCTACAACATCGCCTTCCGCGTGCCGGACCTGATCTTCCAGGTGCTCGCCGGGGCAACCCTGGGGAGTGCGTTCATCCCGGTGTTCGCGCGATTGTACCGGCGCGAGGGCGAAGCAGCGGCGTGGCGGCTCGCCAGCAGGGTGCTGAACATCGTGACGGTCGCGACCGCGGCGCTCTGCGCGGTGGCGTTCGTGCTGGCGCCGGTGCTGGTACCCATGCTCGCTCCGGGCCTGGGCGAAGACCTCGGACGGCGCGACGAGCTGATGGACGAAGCGGTCGAGCTCACGCGGATCATGCTGCTCTCGCCTCTGCTGTTCGCGGTCAGCGGGATCATCACCGGGATACTCAACGGGCGGCAGCGGTTCTTCCTGCCAGCGCTCTCGCCGATGCTCTACAACCTCGCGATCATCTTCGGGGCGGTGTTCCTGGCGGACGAGTGGGGCGTGAAGGGGCTGGCAGTGGGTGTGGTCATCGGGGCCGGGCTGCACCTGGCCATCCAGGTGCCGGGGCTCTTCCGCGAACGAATGCGGTATGAACCGGGCTTCGGGTGGGGAGACGCTGCAGTCCGGGAGGTGGCGCGGCTGATGGGGCCGCGGGTGGTGGGGCTGGCGGCGGCGCAGGTGAACTTCGTGATCACCGGCTTCTTTGCCTCGAAGGTTGGCTCGGCGGCGATTTCCAACCTTACGTACGCGTGGCTGCTGGCGGGACTGCCGCTTGCGCTGTTCGGGATGGCGCTCTCGACGGCGGCATTTCCGAGGCTGGCCGACCAGGCGGCTGATGAAGACATGCAGTCGCTGACGGCGACGATTTCACGCGTGCTGCGGGTGATCATGTTCCTCACGGTACCAGCAGCCCTCGGGCTGGCCATCCTTCGCGAGCCCGCAACGGTGGTGCTGCTGGAGCGGGGCGAGTTCCTGCGGGGGGACTCGCTCATCACAGCGGCTGCGCTCGGCTGGTACTGCATGGGGATCGTGCCGCAGGCGGGGATCGAGATACATAGCCGGGGCTTTTACGCCCTCGGAGACACGAAGACGCCGGTGGTGCTGGCAGTGATCGCGGTGGCGTTCAACCTCTCCCTGAGCGCGGCCCTGTGGCAGCGATTCGAAACGGAGGGGCTGGCGTTCTCCGTGTCGACGGCCGCGTGGCTCGAATGGGGGCTGCTCTACTGGCTGTACACGCGGCGCACCGGGGCCGATGCAGCGGGCGACCTCAGGGCCATCGCGACGATCGCCGTGTGCGGGGGCGTGATGGCGCTGGTGCTCGCCGCGGGGTTTGCGCCGTTCGAGCTGGATGGCTGGAGCGACCACCTGGTGGTCGGGCTCGCCGGGGCGGTGGCCGGCGGTGCGATCTACGCGGGGATGGCGAACCTGCTCGGGGTAGCCGAGTTGCGGGAGGCTGCCAGCCGCCTCCGGGCGATCGTGGGGCGAAGCATTGAGCCGCCAGCAATCCAGGACTGACGCGGCTACTCCTTCGGGGTGAGGCCGGGGCGATCCCCGCGGAGACCGCGAACCGCCAGGTCGACCCCGCCGAGGCGGCGCATGCCCTCGACACGCCCTGCGCCCCGGTTGTTGGCCATCAGCATGTAGTCGGAGAGGCCCGACTCCAGCGAGCTGGTGTAGCCCATGAGGTCCTGGGACTTATTGGCGGCGAGCTTGGCCATGCGCAAGTTCATCGGACTGTTCTCGGCGACGCGGAGCGCATAGTTCACGGTCTCGCGCTCGAGGTCTGCCTGGTCGTGGACCTGGTTGACGAAGCCGAGCCCCATGGCCTCATCCGCCGTGAGGAAGCGGCTTTCGAACATCAACTCCTTCGCCTTGCGGGTACCGATGTCGTAGGGGAGGGAGAAGTACTCGAGCAGGGCGGGGAGGAAGAGGGCATCCCTGGCCGCGAAGACGAGATCGACACACGAGGCCATCATCCAGCCGGCGAAGATGCAGTAGCCCTCGACCATGGCGATTGTCGGCTTGGGGGCGTTGCGCCACTTGAGCAGCAGATCGAGGTTGTAGTGCTTGAAGTTGTCGTAGAACTCGATGCCGGCTTCACCGATGCCGCGCGCCTGGCGATCGGCCTGCTGGTCGGGCGTACCAAGGTCGTGGCCACTGGAGAAGTTGCCGCCGGCGCCGCGGCTGATGATGACGCGGACCTCGGGGTCCGCGACGGCCCGGTCCATGGCGATGTCGTACTCATCGAGCAGGCGCCATGACTGGGCGTTGCGGTACTTTGGGCGGTTGAAGGTGATCCAGGCGACGGGGCCGTCAGTGGTGTAGAGGATGTCGTTCAGTTCCATGAAGAGCTCCCGGGGAGGTGATGCGCCGGAGTTTACGCCGGGGGTTGACCCGGAGTATCCGGCGGCCGAAGAATTCCACAGGTGATGAATTCTCCAGTGGCGATACGGCGCGCCGGGCGCCGCTCAGGCAATTCGGGGACACGGGAGGCGATCCTGGCGGCGGCAAGGGGCCAGTTCATCGCAACCGGGTTCCGCGGAACAACGATCCGCTCGGTGGCCAAAGCGGCTGGTGTGGACCCGGCACTGGTCCTGCACTTCTTCCGCACCAAGGATGGGCTGTTCGTGGAGGCGGTCCGACTGCCGATCAACCCGGCGACACCGCTGCGGGAAGCGCTGGAACGCGCGCCAGATTCGGCCGGGCCGGCCCTGGTGGAATTTCTGCTCGAGGCCTGGGACTCGGAGGACACGAACCGGACGATGCTGGCGATCGTGCGGTCAGCAATGACCGAGGAAGTCGCGTCCAAGATGGTCCGCGAGCAGATCGTGGGGGCGGTCGCTCAGGTGCTGGCAGCTTGCGGCATCGACCAGCCCGAGTACCGGGCGGCGCTGGTGGCGACACAGATGGCGGGCATCGTTTTGGGGCGTTATGTCGTCGCCATTCACGCCCTCGTCGAGGCTGACCGGAGCGAGATACTCGCGGCATTTGGCCCAACCATCCAGCGTTATCTGACCGGCGCTCTGCATCAGGAGGCGGGAACATGACCTCTCCAGCGATCGAGATCGACTCCCTCCGCGTTGTTCGCGGGGGCAAGGAAGTGCTCCCCGGGCTTTCCATCGGCATCCAGGCAGGGAGAATCACCGGCCTGCTTGGCCCGAGCGGATGCGGCAAGACGACCTTGATGCGCGCGATTGTCGGCGTGCAGATTGTCGCCGGCGGACGCGTGACGGTGCTCGGGCTGCCAGCCGGGACCAGGGCGCTCCGGTCGCGAGTTGGGTATGTAACGCAGGCTCCGGCCGTGTATGACGACCTGACGGTTGGGGCGAACCTGAGGTACTTCGCGAAGATCCTGGGAGCGGCGTCGGAGCGCGTGGCCGCAGTGGTCGAGACGGTCGGACTGACGGGGTACGGCGATAAGCTGGTTAGCCAGCTCTCCGGCGGGCAACGGGCACGAGTGTCACTTGCCACCGCGCTCTTGAACGAACCCGAAGTGCTGGTGCTCGACGAACCGACGGTTGGCCTTGATCCGGTCCTTCGCCAGGAGTTGTGGACCACGTTCCACGAGCTGGCGGACCGGGGAACAACGCTGCTGATTTCCTCTCATGTCATGGACGAAGCAGAGCGCTGCGACGAGCTCATCTTGATGCGGGAAGGCCTCATCCTGGCGCACGCGAGCCCGGCGGACGTGTTGTTGCAGGCAAACGCCTCAACCGTCGAAGAGGCGTTTTTGAACCTGGTGGGGACGAAGGAGCGTGCCGGGTGAACGTACGAATGACGGTTGCCACCGGCGTGCGGGTGCTGACCCAACTGCGCCACGACCTGCGAACGGTCGGCCTGCTGGTACTGGTGCCGGTGCTCCTCGAAGCACTGGTGAAGTGGGTGTATTCGGACCAGGACCGCGTGTTCCAGCGGGTGGGGGTGCCGCTGCTGGGGATCTTCCCGCTGACGTCGATGTTCCTGGTGACTTCGATCACCATGCTGCGCGAGCGGACGTCCGGCACGCTGGAGCGCTTGCTGACGACCCCAATCGCGAAGTTCGACCTGCTGGCGGGCTACGGGCTGGCGTTCGGGACAGTGGCGATCCTGCAGGGGATCGTGGTGTCGATCGTGTCGTTCGGGTTCCTGGGGCTCGAGGTAGAAGGACCGATAGCGGGAGTTGTGGCGCTGGCCGTGCTGAACGCCATCCTCGGGACGGCGCTGGGGTTGCTGGTGAGCGCCTTCGCCCGAAGCGAGTTCCAGGCGGTGCAGTTCATGCCGGCATTTCTGCTGCCGCAGTTCCTCTTGAGCGGGCTGCTGGCGCCCCGGGAACAGATGGCGGGCGCGCTCGAAGCGCTCTCGAACGTGCTCCCCATGACGTATGCCTACGACGCCCTCACGCGCGTGGCGGCGGGTGATGGGTTCGGCGGCCGGCTGGCGCTCGACACGGCAGTGCTTGCCGGGACTACGGTGCTTTCACTCGCGCTGGGGGCAGCAACGTTACGAAGGCGGACACCGTAGCGGATGACCCTTCCGCGGGAGGCGCGCTACCATAACGGCACATCCTCTCCCGGAGCGCTCCTTGGACGCCTACAACATCTCCGTCATTGGCGGTGCCGGCATTGTCGGTCGCGAGTTCTTAAGCCTGCTGGACAGCCGGAAGGTGCCGGTCAAGCGTCTGCGCCTGCTGGCCACCGCCCGGTCTGCAGGGAAGGTGGTCGAGTTCCGGGGCGAGAAGATCACGGTAGAGGAGACGACGGAGGCAAGCTTCACGAGGGACGACGACATCGTCTTCCTCTCCGCATCGGGAGCAGCCTCGAAGCAATACGCGCCAATCGCCCAGGCGCAGGGCAGCTTCGTGATCGACGACTCGAGCGCCTACCGGATGGACCCGGCCGTTCCGCTCGTCATCCCGGAGATCAATGCGGCGGACCTGGAGTGGCACCAGGGCATCGTGAGCCAGCCGAACTGCACGACCACGCCGATGGTGCTGGCGCTCAACCCGATCCACCGGGTCAACCCGCTCAAGCGGGTGGTAGTGAGTACGTACCAGGCGGTGGCGGGCGCCGGGGCCGCGGCCGTTGAAGGCCTGCGAACCGAATCGGCGGCAGCCCTCGCAGGGCGGCATGAGCCATCGGGCACGCAGAAGCGGGAGATTGCCTTCAACGCGGTGCCGCAGATCGACCTCTTCGCGGAAGACGGATACACGAAGGAAGAGATCAAGATGGCGAACGAGACGCGGAAGATCCTGCACGCGCCGGATGTGGCGGTAAGCGCCACCTGTGTGCGGATACCGACGTTTTTCGGGCACGCCATGTCTGTGTGGGCGGAGTTCGAGAACCCCGTCAGCCCGGCCGAGGCGCGTCGCCTGATGGAGTCGACCCCGGGAGTGCGGCTGATGGACGACCCGGGGCAGGAGCTCTATCCGACGCCGATGGACGTGGCCGGGACGGACGAAGTGCTGGTGGGCCGCCTGCGGGCCGACACGTCGCTCCCGGGCGGGATCGCGTTCTGGACAGTGACGGACAGCATCCGCAAGGGCGCGGCGACGAACGTGGTCCAGGTCATCGAGGAAGCGGCGCGGCGGGGGCTCATCCGGCGGTAAGCGAGCGCCGAAGCCGGTTGGCGAGAAAGCATCCCTCATGAGCCTCGCAGCCCCCCGGGGTACTTCGTGGATGAATCGCTTCCCGGGATTGCGGGATTTCCCCGAACCGTGAAGGATGCGGCGACACTCCGTCGCGGGGGAAAGAAGTGATTGACTGGGCTGCCATCCAGCGAGAGGCGCTGGACATCTTCGTACGTTACCTGCAGATCGACACGACCAACCCACCGGGGAACGAAAAGCCGGCGGCGCGATTCCTCGGGTCGCTGATCGAAGCCGAGGGCCTCGAAACCGAGTACATCGAAACCCAGCCGAACCGCGAGGTGCTGGTCGCCCGGCTTCGAGGGGATGGCTCGAAGGGTGGGCTGATGCTCTGCAACCACACTGACGTTGTCCCGGTGGAGGCGCGCTACTGGGACATGCCGGCGTTCGAAGGAGTGGTGCGGGACGGCCGGGTCTACGGGCGGGGCGCGGTGGATATGAAGGGTTGCGGGGTGATGCAATTGATTGCCTTCCTGCTGCTCAAACGCCAGGGGCTGCCGCTGAAGCGAGATGTCGTGTTCTGCGCGGTGCCGGACGAAGAGGCAGGGAGCGCCTGGGGCATGGGCTGGCTCTGTAAGCATCGGCCGGACGTGGTAGATGTCGAGTTCGAGCTCAGCGAAGGAGGGATGGGCGCGGCGAGGTTCGCAGGGAAGCCGGCAAGGTTGTTCTCGGTGGCGACGAACGAAAAGCTGGCGGCAGGCCTGAAACTGACCGCGGTTGGCACACCGGGCCACGGTAGCCGCCCGCACGAAGACAACTCAGCCATCCACCTGATGCGCGCGTTGTTGCGGCTGCACGAATGGGACCGGGGAATCACGTATACGCCTGACACCACCGCCTACCTGGAGCGCCTGGCAGATGCAGGGCTGATGCCGCCTGCTTCCGATGCCGCGGCGGTCGAAGCACAGATCAGGCGCTCGCCCGCGCTGTACGCGGCGTTCGTCAACACGCTCAACGTGACGATGGTGAACAGCGGCATCAAGGTGAACGTCATCCCGGCGAAGAGTGAGGCGATGCTGGATTGCAGGCTCCTGCCGGGCCAGGACCGCGAGGCGTGGCGGCAAGAGGTCATCCGCCGGGTGGACGATGACCGGATCGAGGTGGAATTCGTGACGCGGAACGCGACGGGCGCCGCCCCCGCGGCCGATTGGGACACCGAGCTCTTCTGGACCATCAACAACGTCATCAAGGAGTCGATGGAGGATGCTGTGGTGGTACCTTCGATGACCGTGGGTGCGACGGACAACCGCTTCCTGCGGGGTCGCGGGATACCAGCGTACGGGTTCATTCCCTGCCTGCTCAGCCCCGAGGAAGCAGCCGGGTTCCACGGGAACAACGAGTTCCTGACGGTCGAAAACCTGAATATGGGCTGCGAGCTGATGTATGAGGTCGTGCGGCGCTTCTGCTGTTAGCTGCTTCGGCGAAGCGGCGCAAGGCGCCAGGCGGGGCGAAGGCGCTGAGGGTTGGACCTGCATGATTCGTCTGCCGGGGCATCGACTTCGTTGCATGACCCCGGGGAACTGGTTGGCTGCGCCTATAGGCTGGCTCTCTGCCATAATGCGCACCAATACCTTCGGAGTTTTCAGACATGGCATTTACGGTGAATCCCGACAACTTCCGCTTCCCGGCGGAGTTTTCGGCAGGGGTGAAGGGCAAGCGCGTCCTGATTTCGGGCGCCGGCAAGGACGGTGGGCTCGGCCAGTCGTTCGCGCTCGCCGCGGGCCTGAACGGCGCCGAGAGCGTGGCGGTCCACTTCCATAGCAGCTACGACGACGGGCTCGACCTCGTCGACTTCCTTCGCGCGCAAGGCGTGAACGCGTTCCCGCTGCAGGCGGACGTGACCAACATGGGCGACCTGTGGGCGACCCGGACCTATGTGATCGACAAGATGGGCGGCATCCCGAACCTGGTCATCTGCAATTCGGGCCTGACCGAGAAGGGTTATGCGTTCGGGCGTTCGCTTCGTGAAGTGGAAGGCGAATCGATGGCGATGCGGCGGGCACGCGTGCGGCAAGCCTTCATCAACAACCTTGAAGAGACGCGGATGGTGCTCGACACCAAGATCGATGGCTTCATGGCGATGACCCACCTGTGGTCGGGCGAGGCGGTCTATGCGAACGAGCCGTTGCAGATCGTGTACATCTCTTCGCGCCAATCGATCGACCCGGGCATGAGCGTTCCCGGGTACGCGATCGCGAACTGGGCGGTGCTCCAGCTGCCGAAGGTGCTGGCGGTGAACCTGGGCAAGGCGGCCAGCCTGGTGTCGGCGTTCTCGGTGATGTACCCGTTCGTCCGGACCGGGATGACCAACGAGTACGCGGAGAACCCGAAAGTCTTCGGGCGGTGGCAGCCGCGGATGCTGGAGACGTACGAAGCGGCCGAGGCCTTCATGCAGCTCCTGGCTCAGCCCGGCGAGGCGACCAACCAGGGCATGTTCGAGGTGATGGTCGAGGAGGAGAAAGCGAAGGGCGAGCGCGGCGTCAAGGTGACCTGGCAGGAGGTGAAGCTCAATGTTTCGGAAGAGCTTGCCCCCTGGAGCAGCACCCCGCTCACCTTCGGCTAATCCAGGACCCGCCAACCCGAAAACGGCCGCGCGGATTTTGCGCGGCCGTTTTGCGCCCCAGCCGCCGCGTGGCCGGGAACGAAGGGGCACGCTGGCCTACACTCGGGTCATGGGAGCCGTGAAGGGCGCGAACCTCGCACTGCGGTTCGGGCTGGAACTTGCGGTGCTGGCGGTCCTTGGAGCGTGGGGGCTTCACGCAGGAGGCTCGTGGGGAGAAAAGGCGACGCTTGCGTTGGCGGCGCCGGCGCTTGCCGCCCTCGGATGGGGACTGTTCGTCTCGCCAAAGGCACGGGTGAAGGTGCACCCGGCCGGCGCGATCCTTGTCGAGGCGGCCGTGTTCGGGGTCGCCATGCTCGCCCTGATGGCGATGGATCGGCCCTTGCTGGCAACGGCTCTTGGGGTGCTGGCGGTGGTCAGCCGGAGCATCAAGGTCCTGTTTGACCTGCGGTCCTGAGCAAGATGACACCATCTTTACCGAATGCACCACATAAGCACGTTCGGTCCCGGGCTCGCGTTCTGTCACGAACGAGCGAGATCGCGACGATAAAACGAGCCCTCGATCAAGGGTTTGTGAACGCTGACGGAAGGCGTCATAAGTAGCTTGGAGCCGGGCAGCGGGGCGTATACATTTCGCGGCGTTGGAGGCGGGGTGGTCGAGAGCCACCACGCAGGCGGGGAAAGGCCAATCGGCCTGGAAGCGCTGAAGGCCAGCGCGGGAGTCACGGCTTCCGAGATGGCCGCCGCCAGCGCGGTCTCAGCGGGGCAACCGGCTGAGGCAGGGTGGTACCGGGGTCCGCAGCCGCAAGGTCGCGGGCCAGGGAAGCCCCCGGGATGCCGCAAGGCCCCCGGCAGTGCGCAGCGGCGCAGGGCCTGGTTGTTCGCTGGCGGGGCGCAAGCTCACGCGGCGGGGCCGGGTACCAGTGGTTTTCGATAGACTACCTCCACGAAGCCAAAAGGGCCGCTTTCCACCCACAGGGGCTGGAGGCGGCCCTTCGGCATTCCTGGATGGATGCCTGGCAGGCCGTTCACTCGCCCTGCTGTCGCGGCCGCAATGCCCGGGCCACCACCTCCAGCGCTTCTGCTGTGTCGTAAGCGCCCCAGGGCCGGCCGTCCTGCCCTCCGTAACCAAGCGGCCCGTTGATGACGACCGTGGCATCGGGGAAGCGCACTTCGGCCATGAACCGGTCGGGCGGCGTGGCGGGGCACGGCTCGGTCTTGAGCGGCGGTACCGTGAGAGTCCCTTGCACCGGCGGCGGGTCGTGTCCAGGGGTAACGGGAACGACCGTCACGGCGCCCGGGTCGAGATCGTACGGGAACGACTCGTATCCAGCGAGGATGGTCACCTTCGCAGCGCCGACGGTGAATTCGCGCATTTCGCTACACCACGTCCAGGGGAAGTTGCCACCAAGCCGTTGTTTGAACGCCTCCCAGTCACCCGGCGGGTAGTGATCCAGCCGCACCATGCCACCCCGACCCGAAGAGCGCAGCCCGATCTGGATGTTCGGTTCGTCGCCGCCGCGCTGACGGCCGGGCTGGTACCCGTTCACGTAGAGGCTTCCGAGAGGCGGCAGCCCATTCTGAGGATCGAATGAGCGTCCCAGCCAGTAGACGGGCGTCCCGAGCTTCGGGTCCTCCAGGACGCGGCGCTCCTGCTCCGCGGGGGGCACGTACCCGATGGAGCGCGGGTCGAACCAGTCATTTGGCAACGACGAGTCGTCCAGGAACTCGGTCTGGAACCGCGCCTCGCTGCCGAATACCTTGCGGTCGGGGTCCGAGTCCACCCACGAGACGCTCGCAACCGGCAGGTGGCTCGCGGCATCGAGGTGCAGCGTGTAAACGGCCCGGGTCGCAGCGGTCATTACGGGGTGCGGCGTCGGGCCGCCCACCGGGAACTCTTCCGAACCAACGGGCGAACTTACGGCGTAGGTGCCGACCAACGCCACCGTCGCCCGACCCTCGAACTTTGACTGCTCGACCGACAGCTGCCAATCGGGGCCGCCGAAAGGGAGAAATCCGCACGCCACCTGCGCAACGATCGGCGTCGGAGCGTCCGCAAGGCAGTTCTCAGCCTCGGTTCGCCGCCGGAAACCCGGATCGTCGTCGCCGTCCAGGTTCGCTGAGTAGACACCGTCCGGGTCGTAGATATGGACCGTGCGCTCCGCGATGTCGTTGGTGTTACCCGGACCCTTTTGCCAGTGCGCCCGTGCTCGCTCGGCACCGTCCTGGACCCAGCCCTCGGTAGTCGCCCAGAGGCCCTCCACGCCGTTGTCGACCGCGCGCAGCTCCACCGTCGCGTGGAAGACCTTGCCATCCTTCTGGATGGCTTGCTCCAGCTCGGCGAAGAACTCCTCGACGGTTTCCGGGCGAGCGCCGTGCGCCGCCGGTTCGGCGTCCTCGCAGGCGACGAGCAGACATGCTGCGGCGATCAGCGCGGAACCGGCTATTGCTCGAAGGCCGCCCATCACACAGCAGCATACGCCACGCCGTTCGCGCCCGCCCGAACCACCCGGTAAAGTTCAGGGACACGAACGAACCCTGCAGCTGGAGCAAACCGTGGCGATTCAGGATGTGTTGGCGCCGATGACCGGTACCGTGAAGGAACTCCTCGTCTCGGTGGGAGACCGTGTGGGGCGCGGGCAGGAAGTGGCGGTGCTCGAGTCGATGAAAATGGAAATCCCGGTCGAGAGCCCACACGCGGGGACCGTGACAGAAGTAGCGGTGGCGATCCCGCAGCGCATCGAGGAAGGGGACCTCCTGCTTCGGCTGGAGGCGTGATTCGAGGACGGCATCGGGGGTGGCCTGCGCGTTTCCTTGTTCACGAACGCAGGGGTAGCATGGGCGGATCAGGCCGCCTGCCGGCGCCCCCAGGTGGGTCATGCGCACCGCGAACTACGTGTTCTCCGTTATCTCCATTGTCCTGGGGATCGCCCTCATCCTGTTCATGCTGACCCAGGCGGTCGAGTGGAATATCGGCGTCGGCATTGGGGTTGTGCTCATTCTCAACGGAGCAATCCGCCTGTGGTTCGCACAGGATGATCACTAGTGCCATGCTTGACGCGTAACTCCTCGGACTAAGCCGGCCGGCGGCAGGATAACGATTCGCATGGTCACCCCGCAGACGTTGCTCGTCCCAATTACGAATACGCCCGCAAGCCTGGAGGCAGTAGCGGTTGCGGCGGCCATCGCGAAGGCGCGAAAGGGGCGGGTGTACCTGGTGCACGTCATCGAAGTGAACCGCTCACTCCCGCTGAACGCGGAGATGGACGCCGAGGCGCGGCGGGGCGAACAGGTGATCCGCAAGGCCGAGGCAGTCGCGCTGGAGGCGGGCTGCAATGTGACAGGAACGCTCGTGCAGGCACGCGAAGCGGGGGCAGCCATCATTGATGAAGCGCAGGACCGTGAGGCAGATGCGATCATCATGGGGGTCGGGTACAAGCAGCTGACCGGTTCGTTCCATGTGGGGCGAACGGTGGACCATGTGCTGAAGAACGCCACCTGCGCGGTGTGGGTGGTTCGGCAATCGGTGGCGGCTGGCCACCAACACGAATAATGCGGCAGGTACGATGAACGTCATCATCATGGGTTGCGGAAGATTGGGGTCCCGGATTGCGGGGATCCTCGACCGGCAGGGCCACCACGTCACCGTGATCGACGCGAGCGAGGCGGCCTTCCGGCGGCTCGGAGATGGGTTCGGGGGTGACCGGGTGGTCGGCAATGGCATGGATGCCTCGACGCTGGAGCGGGCGGGCATCGAATCCGCCGACGCATTCATGGCGATCACCCAGGGTGACAACCGGAACTACTTTTCGAGCCAGATGGCGCACGAGGTGTACGGGGTGAAGCGGGTGCTGTGCCGGGTGTACGACCCGGTGCGGGAGGAGATTTTCCGCGACCTTGGGCTGGAGACGTTCAGCCCGACCAGTTACGGCGCGCAGATCATGGTCGACATGCTCATGCACGAGCCGGCCAGGAGGTAGGACGATGTACATCCTGATCGCCGGTGGAGGGAAGGTGGGCTACCACCTCGCGGAAGAGCTGCTGAACGAAAACAACGAGGTCCTGGTCATCGAGCGCGACGCAGGGCGGGCCGCCCAGATCCGTGATGAGCTCAGCGGGAACGTGCTGACGGGTGACAGCTGCGAGGCGACGACGCTGGACCTGGCGGGTGTTTCGCGGGCGGACCTCGTCGCGGCAGTGACGGGAGACGACGAGGACAACCTCGTGATCTGCGACATCGCGCGGTATCGGGGCGTGGGGCGGACGATCGCGCGGATCAACAATCCGCGCAACGAGCTGCTGTTCCGCAAGCGCGGCATCGAGACGACGATTTCAGCGACCCAGGCGGTGCTTGCGCAGATCGAAAAGGAGCTGCCGACGCAGCTGATGATCCCGCTGTTGCAGTTGCATAACGGTCTGGAGCTGGTGGAAATCAAGCTGCCGGAGACCTCGCCGGTGGCCGGCCGCTCCGTGCGCGAAGTGTTGCTCCCGGCGGAGTCGCTCATCTCGTTGATCGTCGACCCGGGAGGGGTGCCGCGCATGCCGAGCGGCGACACGCGGCTGAACGCGGGGGACGCGCTGGTGGTAGTCAGCCGCAAGGAGAGCCTCGACATGCTCAGGGAACAGCTCATCGGCTCGACACACGGGCTGGATACCTGAGCGATGACGAGGCTTGCCTACCTGGGACCACCCGGCACCTGGGGCGAACTTGCCGCGATGAAGTTCGACCCACACGCGGAACTGCTGCCCTTCCCTTCGCACGCGGCGGTGGCGGTGGCCGTGGAATCAGGGATGGCCGACGCAGGCGTGGTGGCCATCGAGAACCTGATCAACGGCTCGGTGCAGGAAACGCTGGACATTCTCATCCACGAGACGACATTGCAGATCCAGGCGGAACTGCTGCTTCCGATCGAACACAACCTGGTGGCGCAGCCCGGGACGCGGGCCGATCAGGTGAAGGTGATTTTCTCCCACCCGCAGGCGCTGGGGCAGTGCCGAAAGTTCCTCGAACGATGCTTCCCCAAGGCGCAGGCCGAGGCAGCGCTTTCGACGACGGAGGCTGTGCAGCTGGCGATGCGCCGGGACGGAGACGCCGCGGCGATCGCGACCGAGCGCGCGGCCCAGCTCGAGGGCGCGGAGATCATCGCCCGGCACATCCAGGACAGCGATAGCAATGTGACGCGGTTCTTGATGCTCGGGCGAGGGCACCGGACTTCCACAGGGCGCGACCGGACATCGATCGCGTTCACCTTCGCGGAAGACCGGCCCGGGGCCCTGGCAAGCGTGCTGGCGGCGTTCGCGGAGGCGGGGATCAACTGCACGAAGATCGAGAGCCGCCCCACGAAGGCGACTTTCGGCGAGTACGTCTTCCTGATCGACTTCGAGGGACACCAGGACGACGCCAGCTGCCGGGCCGTGCTCGACAAGATCCGCCCGCTCTGTGCGGAGCTGAAGGTGTTCGGGAGCTATCCCCGGGCCTGAGCTCCTGGCCCCTCTGAACCGGGATATGAGCAGCGGTCGCGCAACTCGCAGTCTCCGCAGAGAGGGGCACGCTTCTGACACAGGTGCTTGCAGTGCATCACGATCAGCGCGTGGTAGCGGGCATAGAGGTCGCGCGGTGGTTCGGGGTGTGCTGTTTGCAGGCGCTCGCGGTCGAGGTTTCCGAGCATCCAGGACTGCCACTCGTCATAGGCGGCTGACCGCGGGCCCATCCCGAGGCGGCTGAAGAGGCGCATGGTGTAGGCGTCGATGGCGAGGGCTGGCTGGCGGGCGGCGTAGCACACGATGCAGTCGGCGGTCTCACAGCCGATGCCCCATGTGGCGAGCAGGTGCTCGCGGAGGGCGACGGGCTCGACGGCGAGCAAATGCGCCAGGCCGCCATGGGATTCGGCGAGGAGGAGGAATGCCCGGAGTTTCTTCGCCTTCTGGCGGTACTGGCCGCTGGGCCGGACGAGCTCTTCGAGTTCGGCCTGGGGGAGCGCGGACATGGCCGCCTCGTCGAGAGCGTTCGCCTCGCGGAGGCGGTCAAGCGCCCGCTCGACGTTGGTCCACATGGTGTTCTGGACCAGGATGGCGCCGACGCAGACTTCGAAGGGGTCGGCGTCGGGCCACCAGTGCCAGCCGCGCCGGGCGTGCATGCGGTCGAGGGCCGCGTACACATCCAGCAACGACAGTGCGGTGCTCATATGTCGGCGGGGATCACGACGGTGCGCACATCGGCACGGCCACGCTCACTGAGGGCCGTGCGGATACTGACCGCAGCGACGATGATGGCGCCGCCAAGCACCGCCCACCAGCCGGGGGTTTCGCCGAGGAAGACGAAGACCCAGACGGGGTTCAGCACCGGTTCGAGCATGCCGATGAGTGAGGCTTCGAGCGCTTGCACATGGGCAACACCGAAGCCGAAGAGGAGGTAGGCGAACCCGATCTGGACGACTCCAAGGAACGTCAGCCCGAACAGGTCGCTGAGGTCCGGGGTGAACGGCGCGCTCGAACCCCGGGCGAGGTTGACCACGAGCAGGCCGACCACCAGAAGGATGTTGCCCAGCATCATCGCCTCGGGGCGCGTGCCCGGCGTGCACGACGGCGCCCGGAGGAACGTGAACATGGCGGCGAGCGCCACGCCGGAGAGCGCGGCGAGGATGTTACCGGTGAGCGCGTCGGTTTCGAGCCGGCCGACGAAGAACAGCCCCATGCCGCCGAAAGCGACAGCGACGGTCATGAGGTCGATGCGGGTGGCGCGTTCGCCGAGGAAGAGGGCGCCGGTTACGAGGAGATAGAGCGGGGCGGTGTACTGCAGGAAGATGGCGTTGGCGGCGGTGGTGAGCTTGGTGGCGGCGACGAACATCACCAGCGTGAGCGCGTAGCTGATGGCGATGGCCCAGGTCAGGCGGCCGGTCCGCCACGGAAGACGGATGGCGGGCCGGGCGACGACCCACATCGTCAAGCCGGCCAGAAGCGAGCGCCACATGGTAACGCCGAGGGCATCGAGGGAGATCCACTTGATGAACAGCCCGCCCGTGCTCCAGAGCGTGGCGGCGGCCAGCACAGCCAAAAGGCCCTGGCGGTGAGGTGAAAGCGCACCGAACGCCGAACGCCTGCCATCGATGCGGGTGAAGTTCACATGCGAAGTGTGCCGCCGCGGCGGTTCAGCGGCTACCGGCGGATGGGGTTGCCGTCCTTGTCGTAAACGATCTCCTCGCCGCCGAACTTGCGATCGAGGTAGATGTAGCCGATGAGGGTCACGGCCGCCCCGACGAGGGAGATGACGATGCCAAGGACAACCTTGTCCGGGTCGAAGCGGACGAAGAGGTAGACGACGAAGGTGATGATGAAGCCGATGAGAGCGGCGTTGAGGTAGCGGCGCAGGGCTTTGAACATGGGCCGGAGTATTCAGCGTGGCAGGGCGGGTGTAAAGCGATCAGGCGCTGACGTACCGCCGCTCCAGGGCGACTACCTCGTCGATGATGTGGCGGTAGCGGCTGAAGACCTGGCGGGCGGCTTCGTTCGCGCGTTCGACATCGGTGGCGCTGAGGGCGCCCGAGGTGGCGAGCGCTTCGAGCTCGTCGCGGTCTTCTTCGAGGAGGGTGCCGTCGGGGAGGGCCCACCAGTCGAGCGCCAGGTCGCGGTAGCGGACCGAATCCCCGGCGATGCGGACTTCGGTCACGGCGTCGAAGCGGTGGGCGATGAGCGTGCCATCGGCCCGGAGCCAGCGGTAGACGTTGTAGGGCCGGCGCGCCCAGAAGTAGCCATAGGAGACCGACCCCGCCGGTACTTCGACGGGGAGGCGGGGAGGGCCGCCACCGTGGCGCATGAGGAAGCGCACGATCACGAGTGTCCGGTCGCGGTGCACCAGATCGGTTTCGTAGGCGAGTTCGGCGCCGCCGGGCTTGACCTTGACCTCGCGGTAACGCGGGAGGCTCGCAGGGGCATCGCCGGGGGGAGTATCCTGCAGGCGCATCAGGAACGCTCGAATCGAGGTGGCTGCATGATGGACCTTTCCTTCAAGAACATCATCTACGAGAAAAAGGACGCCGTCGCCGTCCTGACCATCAACCGCGAACAGGCGCTGAACGCGATCGACGCGCAGACATCGAGCGAGATGTACCGCGCCTGGGAAGACTTCCGGGACGACGACAACCTGCGCGTGGCGATCCTCACGGGCGTGGGGCAGAAGTCGTTTTCGACCGGGATGGACCTGGTGGCGACGGCCAAGGGCGAGAACCAGTTCGAGGGCGGGCGGCCGGTCCCGTTTGGCGGGTTCACCAAGCGGATGCCGATCTACAAGCCGATCATCGCGGCGATCAACGGGTTCTGCCTGGCGGGCGGCATGGAGCTGGCGCTGACCTGCGACATCCGGATCTGTTCGCCGGACGCGCGGTTCGGGTTGCCGGAGGTGCGGTGGGCGATCATGCCGGGGGCTGGCGGGACGCAGCGGATGCCGCGCGCCATCCCGCAGGCGTGGGCGAACTACCTGATCCTCACCGCCGAGCAGATCGATGCTGAAACCGCGATGCGGATCGGGCTCGTTTCGCACGTTGTGCCGAAGGACGAACTGATGGACCGCGCCTGGCAGATCGCGAACACGATCTGCGAGCGCGGGCCACTGGCGGTGCGGGCGGCGAAGGAATCGATCAACCGGGGCCTCGACAT
Organism: Dehalococcoidia bacterium; assembly: GCA_003104995.1. Classification (GTDB taxonomy): domain Bacteria; phylum Chloroflexota; class Dehalococcoidia; order Tepidiformales; family Tepidiformaceae; genus Amarobacter. The sequence goes on along the minus strand of PQAO01000021.1, from coordinate 187,148 downwards.
GCCGCTCGATAACGGGCTCGCCTTCGAGGACCTGTTGCTGGGCAAGTTGATGGCGACCCAGGACGCAAAGGAAGGGCCGCGCGCCTTCGCCGAGAAGCGCAAGCCGGACTACAAGGGCCGGTAGGGAGAGGGTCATTGATCAGCAGCCGGCAGACCCGATTGGAGCTGTTCGTCGCCGGCGTGCTGGCACTGGCGGCCGCGGCCGGCTGCTCTTCGAACCCCGAGCCGGGACCACCCCCACAGATCAGCTCAGCGACAGCCGAGCGCGACGTGGTCAACGGGCTCGCCTCGCTGAAGTCGACGGTGACGGTCCAGTTCGACCGGCCGTTCGAGCTGGCGCCTTCGCGGGTGCCACTCGCATCGCACTTCGAGTTCGACGTGCCGCTGGCGGTAGGCGGCAGCCGCCGGGTGCTGGTGGCCACCGCCGAGCGGCCCGAGGACGACTCGCGGTCGATCGTGTTGAAAGTGGACACGCTGATCCCCGACGGTGCGACGCTGAAGGTCGCGCGGCGCGCGTTCGATGCAGAGGCGGCCGGCGAGATGGAGGTCACCGTCGAGGGCGACCTGAACCCGGCGCTGGTGCTGCTGGCCACAACGGAGCTCCAGGTTTCGGACCCGGCGTTCTACGACGCGCCGGTCATCGCCGAGGTGACGGAAGAAGACCGGGACGCGGTGGCGCAACGCGAAGCGCTGGAGTTCCACCTGAACCAGCGGCAGGTCGACCCGCAGACGTACCTGGACGCGTTGGCGATCTACGATGCGATTTCGGTCGACATCGTGGCTTCGCCGAAGCTGCGGGCCGCGCTCGCGGCGCTGACCGGGACGTTCGCGGAGCCGGCGCTGGCGTCGTTGCTGACGGAGGAGAACTGCACGGGATTGCCAGCTGCGCGGATCGCGTTCGAGACGCCCCCGGGCGGGCCGGAGCTGATCGCACGGGTGACCTACGTCGGGAGCGGGGCGCGGGTGATCTCGGTGAACACGTTCGCAGAAGGCGAGCGCATCGAGCACCTGATGCCCATCCTGGCGCACGAGGCGGTGCATTGCGACGGCCTGGACGGCCGGACTGAGGAACTGGCCGCGACCGCGTTCGACGGGCTCCTGTACCTGAACCTGGTGGCCGCGGACCCGGAGCTGGCGCGTTCGAGGACGCGGGTCGCGCGGGAGCTGAACATCGACGCGGTGGCGCTCATCAACAGCGGCGGGCGGTTGCCCGAGTCGATCGGCGTGCTGCCGAGCCCGGGGGTGACGCAGATCCTGCCGGGGACCAACTCGCCCTACGGGTCGTTCGCGGAGTTCATCGTGGCGGCGTACCCCCAGATCGACCTGGCGACCTCGCCGACGGAGCCGCTGGCGCAGGCGTACGCGGACATCCTGGCGCAGACGGCGGGGATGGATGCGGGCGACCCGTTCAGCATCCGCTACCTGGACGAACTGCTGGGGCGGGCGATCCACCCGGCGGTGCTGGTGGCGGCCATCCAGGCGTTTGGGCTCGCTCCGGCAAGTTAGTCGGGGACGGGCCGGATTCTTACGCTTCTCTAACACTTATGGTCGATGCGAATCTGCTTCGGCCTGGCAAAGCAGCATACAAGGCCGTTTTTCGCGACAACTCATGTCGCGATGCCAACTGCTCGTACAGGTGTATGTGTCGGCACTCTTGACCGCTTATCCACCCATCGGCCACTATGCAGTCCCTCAGGGGAAACCCTGAGAAAGCCCAGGTAAAAGAAAGGGCCCCGGCGCGGCGGTAACCGCGGCGGGGCTGGTCGCAAGGAGAACGTGAGAGCGCCTTGCGCCGCCCAGTTTAGCACGCGCTAAGCGGGGCGTCGCACCGGGTAGAGCGGCAAGAGCCGTGACGCCCGCCCCCTCTCTCCTGCGACCCGGAAAGGAGCGCCCCCGGGTCAGAGTCTCATCCAGACCACTTCCAAAAGCCAACCGGATCCAGCCGCCCGTGGTGCGGGCGACCAAGGCACGCCGCGCGCGGCGCGGCAAAGGAGAATTGTCTTGCGAAAGATCTTTATGGGAACGATGTTCGCATCGCTCTTGAGCGCAATCGTCATCGGCGGCGCCCTCGCCTGGACGGGTAGTGCGACGACGAACTACGCCGCAACATCTGGCTCGATCAGTGTTGCCCTCGCAAACGCGGCGTACACCAGCAATCAGATCTATCCCACAGGCTCGACCATCAACCTGGTGAGCGGGCAGATCCAGAACAACACGGCGGCCAACCCAGGGGTGGCGGTCGCCATTACCGGGGGAACGCTGACCAACTTCTCGAGCGACAACGGGGTTTGCAACGCATGGCTCGCTCTCGGCGGGGCTTGGACAGGGTCCGTTGGTGTTTCCGACGGAAGTGCGGTGAACCCTGGCGGAAACGTCGGGGGAGGCTGGGTCGCGGGAGTCTCCGTCCATCCCACAATGGTCAACGACTGTCAGAACAAGAACTTCACCTACGACGTCACCATCAATGTGACTACCTAGTTCCTGTATCAACCGGAGCGGAGGGCCGGACCGGCTCTCCGCTCCGCGGGAGGCCTGTCATGGTTTCTGTCCCCATACGACGTTCGATTGTGCTCCGCTGGCCAGTGGCAGCGCTTGGCATGCTTGGGAGCATCGCATTTGGGCTCCTTGTCGGGGCACTGCTCGTCGCGGTCTTCGCGACGCAGTTCCTCGGATACCGAATTGCGACGATCCAGTCGTTCAGCATGGAGCCGGCTCTTCAGCGTGGAGACCTGATCGTCGTGCGGCCCACTAACATCGCCGACGCCAAAGTGGGCGATATCGTAATGTTTGAAGAAGGCCGGGACGTGAAGATTCTCGTCGCCCATCGTGTCGACGGTGTGTTCAACGTGACCACCAACATCACCAATGGGAAGACTGGCGAAACAAGTGCGCACGCGACTAAGGTGTTGCGCACGAAGGGCGATGCCAACGACCGGCCAGATCCAGAGTACGTTAGTGCTGATCGGTACCAGGGGGAGCTTCTTATGCGGATCCCCAACGTCGGGCTGATAGCTGACCGCCTGCCACTGCAGAAGCTGTTGCTACTGGTAACAGCGGCATCCGGCGCTGCCTGGGCCGTCTATGAATGGAGCCGACATCGATCGCGTCCGGTGATTTCCACGTCATCGGACAGCAGCCGAGCTTGATGCGGATTTGAGCATGAACCGCCTCTCAGAGCTTCGGGAACGGCTAGGCGCGATCGATAGGACTCTGGTGGAGTTGCAGGAGTTGCTGCCGGGGCCCAGCAGCGCACCCGCAGCCTCCGAGCCGGGGAGCGCCTGGGGCGCGATAACCGAAGCACCGACCTGGTCGGCGCCGGCCACTCTTGGACATCATGGCACGAAAGCACTTTCGAACATCTCTCGGCTCCTAGCGATGGTCGGGTTTGGAGCGTGTTTGGTCGTGGCCTCGTTGCCCGTGGGAAGCGCGCAGACGTGGAAAGGCAGCATCACGGGGGCGTTCTCGTCGCAATCGGGCGCGTGGACCTTCGGTCCTCCGGCCACCTGCACTGACGCCGGTCTCTCCTACACCCCCGCGAACACCATCATCGGCACATCCGGGCCAGACGTCCTCACGCTTGGGAACCAGGGGCAGCTGGTGCTTGCACTGGGCGGTGACGACATCGTTTCGGGCGGCAACGGCAAGGACTGCATCGACGGTGGCGATGGCAACGACCTCCTCAAGGGTGACAACGGGAAGGACGTCATCCTGGGCGGAAACGGCGACGATGTCCTTGTGGGTGGCAACGGAAAGGACGTGTTGGACGGCGGGCCGGGCTGGGACATCTGCATCGGGGGGCGCGGGAAAGACACCTTCATCAACTGCGAAGACATCCGTGACAGTCACGAGGAGACCGACGGTGATGACTGCGAGGCCGGTTTCGGCTTCGGCGCGGGGGGCAGCGGAAACGGCAAGGACCATTGCGACGACGAGGACGATGACGAATGTGAGGAGCGCCACAGTGCTGGGCTGAGCGGCGGCGCGGGTGGAGGCGGAAACGGCAAGGACGATTGTCACGACCAGGACGATGACGATGACGATGACGAATGCGAGGCGCACCACAGCGTTGGGCTGAGCGGCGGCGCGGGTGGAGGCGGAAACGGTCATGACGATTGCGACGATGACAACGATGACGATGACGAATGCGGGGGGCACCACAGCGTTGGGCTGAGCGGCGGCGCGGGGGGCGGCAGTCATGGCGGCGGCTGCGAAAACGACCACCGCTCCAGTGCTTCGACAGCGTCGCCGGAAGCGGGATCTCCGGCCCCGGAAGGCGATACGCCGGAGACCGGCAGCACGACACCGGACCCTGACGATGAGAGGCCGGGCGACGACGACAAGAGCCCGGCCTCTGGGGGCGAGACTGCTGGAGCTCCCGGAGAAGAACCGGAGACCGGAGGCGAGACGCCGGGAATCGACCATGAGGCGCCCGATCCGGTCGTGGAGCTCCTGGACGATGACTCGAAGCCGGCCGACGAGCCCGGGCCGGCAGGAGACGATTCGGAGCCGCCAGCACCGGGCAACGATGATGACCCCGGCGAGGAAGCGGAGGGAGAGGAAGCACCGCCCGCCCCGGTAGCGCAGCCACAGGTAGCGGTCCTTCGCCGGGGTTAGGAGGCTGCGGCTGCCCTCCTGCGACCGCAGCGGCCCGATTTCTCGTTTTTCGGCGGGGTCTGGTACTATGTCGTGCAACACCGCCCGTGGCCGCTCATATCAAGATGGGGTAGAGGGACCGGCCCTTTGAAGCCCCGGCAACCTGTCCGCATTAGATAAGGTGCCAAATCCGGCCTCCCGATGCGTCGGGGAAAGATGAGAGCGACTTCGCTCCAGACAACGGCCCACGCGGAACGAGGAGTTCAGATGGTTTCGTCACCGGGCCGCATGGTCATGCCGTAGCCCCTCACCAGAAGGGGCACCCCGTACATTTCGACGCTACTGGCGCGCCTTCTCGCCGTGTGCCTGCCCAGTTGGCCCGTTTCGGGCCGTACGGAGTCTGAGCATGAGTTTTGCCACTAATCTCCGCTGTCGCGAGTGTCATCGCGAATACCCGCTGGAGGCGCGCCATGTGTGCGACTTCTGCTTCGGGCCGGTCGAAGTCACCTACGATTACGAGGGTATCCGGCGGAATGTGACCCGCGAACGGATCGCGAACGGGCCGGCCAGCCTCTGGCGCTACCGCGACTTCCTGCCGTGTGATGCCGAGACGGCGGTCGATATCGGCGCGGGGTTCACGCCGCTGGTCCACGCAAAGAACCTCGGCAAGGCGCTGGGGCTGAACAACCTCTACATCAAAAACGACACGGTGAACCCGACCTGGTCGTTCAAGGACCGGGTGGTCGCGGTGGCGTCCAGCCGGGCGCGCGAGCTGGGCTACAGCAAGCTGGCCTGCGCGAGCACGGGCAACCTGGCGAACAGTGTGAGCGCGCACGCGGCCGCGGCAGGGATGGAGGCGGTGGTCTTCATCCCGAACGACCTGGAGGCCGGGAAGGTGGTCGGTTCGAGCATCTACGGGCCAACGCTGGTGAAGGTTCGCGGCAACTACGACGCGGTGAACCGGCTGTGCGCGGAACTGGCGGGGAGCTACAACTGGGCGTTCGTGAACGTGAACGTGCGGCCGTACTACTCGGAGGGGTCGAAGACGCTCGGGTTCGAAGTGGCGGAACAGCTGGGCTGGCGGGCGCCGGACCACTGCGTGGTGCCCATCGCGAGCGGTTCGCTCTTCGTGAAGATCCGCAAGGGGTTCCAGGAGCTGTACAAGGCAGGGCTGATCGATGAGCCGAAGACGCGGATGAGCGGGGCGCAGGCGACGGGGTGTTCGCCGGTCGCGACCGCGTGGCAGGAGGGTTCGATGAACTTCCGGCCACAGCGGCCGAATACGATCGCGAAGTCGCTGGCGATTGGGAACCCGGCCGACGGGTACTACAGCCTGGTGCAGTTGCAGGAGACGGGCGGCTCGTGCGGGAGCGTGACGGACGAGGAGATCGTGGCGGGGATCAAGCTGTTGGCCGAAACCGAGGGCATCTTCGGGGAGACGGCCGGCGGGGTGACCGTTGCTTCGCTCAAGCAACTGGCGGCAGAGGGTAGAATCGACCCCGACGAGCTCACGGTGGCGTTCATCACGGGGGCGGGGTTCAAGACGCTGGAGGCGGTGGCCGAGGCGCTGAACCCGCCGCTCGAAGTGGACGCGACCATCGAGAGCTTCGAGAGCGCATATCGCGCAGTTGCTGCGCAGGGAGTTGCCTGATGGCTGTCAAACGTGTCCGCTTCACGTTCCCCGAAGACCTCATCAAAGAACCCTTGATCCACAACCTGGGTCACGAGTTTCGCGTCATTACCAACGTCCGCATGGCCGATGTCGACGAAAAGACCGGCTGGGTGCTGCTCGAACTCGAAGGAGAACCGGGCGAGATCGAGCGGAGCCTGGCGTGGGCGCAGCAAAAGGGCGTCCGGATCGACCCGGTGGCGGGCGATATCGTCGAAGGCTAGCCCGCCGGCGATTCCCCTGGATTCACTACAATCACCCTGGAGAGAGACTCATGGCGATCAATGTCCGTATTCCGCAGCCGCTGCGTAACCTGACCGGAAACCAATCGACGGTGACGGCGGAGGGAGCGACGCTCGATTTACTCGTCGCGAACCTGGAGGGGGCCTACCCGGGGATCAAGGACCGGATGCTCGACGAGGCGGGACAGATGCGCCGGTTCGTCAACATTTATGTAAACGGAGATGATGTGCGGTTCATGGATGGCCTGGGCACGTCGCTGAAGGACGGCGATGAAGTGAGCATCGTGCCGGCGGTGGCGGGGGGCTAAGGGCCTGGCGGGGACCGCGTCTCCCGCGCGGGGCTTCGGTATACTGGGCACCATGACGGCCAAGCAGCTTCTGCATGAATTCGTTGAAGGCCTGTCGGACGAGGATGCGCTCGTGACAGCGGCGTTGCTCATACCCAACGCCGAACGAGAGCTGCGCGACGATGAGAAAGCGGCGATCGAGCGGGGGCTTGCCGAGGCGGAGGCAGGACAACTGATACCGGTGGAGGAGATCGAGCGAGAGTTCGGCATCGCCTGATGCGGGTCTACTTCACGCCGAGCGCCCGCGAGTCGCTCCGTGACATTTCGCAGTACATCGGTCGAATTTCGCCGGATGCTGCCCGGCGCACCCGGGTGCGGCTCATTCGCCGGGTGCGGCAGCTCGCGGATTTCCCGGAGTCCGGGCGAATGGTCCCCGAGTACGAAGTTCAAGCTGTCCGCGAGCTTATCGAGGGAAGTTACCGTATCTGGTACCGCATCAAGGATGCGCGCATCGAAGTTCTGGCCGTCCTCCATGGCGCCCGGCAGATCCGGGACGACTGAAGTGGCGCAGAGAGGCAGCAGAAAGCCCCCGGGGGATACCGGGGGCTCGCGGGTTTTGTCGCCCGGGGTTCGAGGCTAGAAAACGTTCGGGGACTTGGGGTCGCCCTGCTGGGCCGGGGGCTGCTGGGGCTGTGGCGCCTGGGCCTGCGGGGGAACGGCCGGTGGCGGCGGGACCTGCTGCTGGGTGGTCTGCTGGAGCTGGGCCTGCTTCGCGGCTTCGGCGTCTTCATCCTTGACGGCGCGGCGGAACTCCTTGATGGAGGAGCCGAGTTCGCGGCCGAGGCCGCTAATCTTGCCAACGCCGAAGATGAGGATGATCACCGCACCGATGATCAGCAGCTCAGGGGCGCCAAGTGAACCAAACATAGTCTTCTCTCCGATCCTCGTTCGAGGGCTCGCTTCTCTCATGCTACAGCAGAACGGGCGAGAGTAAACGTGCGTGAGTCACGCTCCTAACCTCGCCTTACGTCGTGCGATGGCATCGCCATCATCATCATCTGTGAATAAGTAGAGGAATGAGCAATTCTGCCGCGCCAGGCGAGCCCATCGCAGGCTCCTCGAGACTCTTGCGGGGAAGCTACCCCACTCGTTCCACGAATACGTCCATGACGCCGCCGCAGATCTTGTCGTCGCCGTCGGTGGGCTCGGTGAGGTCGACGGTGACGATGCGGGGCTTGCCGTCGTCGAGGACGCCCATGGCTTCCTGCCAGACTTCAGCCTCGCCGCAGCCGCCGCCGATGGTGCCGAAGAAGGAGCCATCCTGGCGGACGACCATCTTGGCGCCGGTCTTGCGGGGGGTTGAGCCGCGGGTACGGGCGACGGTGGCCAACACAACCGGCTCGCCGCGTTCGAGGGCGCCGGCGATTTCGCGGTAGATCTCGTCCTGCATGGCACGATCGTCGGTCTTTTCGGGTGCCCTGACAACTCACGCGGATCCGCGGGGAGACCCCTAGGCAGGAGCGAGAGGCCATATCGGCAGGTTTGGCGGCGAATTGATAGCGGAATAAGAATGTCTACTCTGACATTATGGTGATTTCTCGCCTGCGAGCCTTTCACCGGATGGCTACTGGGTCGAATGCACCGGTGGAGGCCCCGTACCCCGGGGGCTTACACCAAGACAGGCGGGGAGGACCCGCCCGGTTCGCAGGAGTGCAGCCCATGATTATCCGTAACCTCAGGAGTGGCCGGCGGCTTGCCGTGCTGGCCGTCTTCGCCATCGTCGCCGTTTCCGCGCTCGGCTTCGCGGCTCAGAACACGGTCGGTGACAGCCGCGCAGGCGACGGCACAGGGGACATCCTCCCCTACGACGTTACGAACATTCACTACACGCTCAACACGCCGAATCCGGCCACCATCGCCACGGTTAGTTTCGACCTGGACTACACCGCCACCACGGTTGCTGCCTCGATTGGTTCCTCCACGGCCACCTGCGCCGCCGGAGTGGGCTACGACTGGACGTGCACGTTCGGAACGCCACCTTCTGTCGAGCTCGCCGTCCTGCTGCGCGTTGTTGCAGCCCAGTAACACCGTTTGAGCACCAGGGGTGCGCGCGCCAGGGGTGGTCAGGCCCCGCGCGCACCCCACCAATTGGGGGACGACAATGGAGCACCGGCGGCGGTTGGTCGCGTCGCTCAGTTCGGCGTTCACGCTCATCGCGGTCATCGCGGCGTGGATAGCCTTCGCCCCGCCCCAACTTGGCGGGCGCACGTCGTACGTGATTGTCAGCGGCAACAGCATGGAGCCCGGGATGCACCGGGGCGACCTGGCGATTGTCCGCAAGCAGGACGCGTACGTCGTGGGTGAAGTCGTTACCTATCGCCACCCCCAGATCGGGCCCGTCATCCACCGCGTCATCGATACCGACGGCTCGCGGTTCGTGTTCCAGGGTGACAACAACGATTTCATCGACCCATACCGGCCGGTCCAGGCCGAGATGATCGGTGAGCTCTGGATCCACGTGCCGGGGGCAGGGTCCTGGCTGACGCGCTTTCATTCCCCGGTGTACATCGCCGGGTTGTTGTTCGTTGCATTTGCCAGCCTGGGAGGGGGGACTGCTGCGGTCCGCGCCACCCGGGGGCACCGGCGGAAGCAGCACCGCAAACCAGCTCCGTCCGGAGCGGGCACCAGGGGGGCACCATCCATGAATCCACTACTGCGTGACTGGCAAGACACGCTCTCGATCCTTGCCGCGGCCGCCCTCGGACTGGGCGTGCTGGCCTGGGTGGCGTTCAACCGCCCCACGACGCATGAGGTGCCCGCCGACACTCCCTATTCGCAGTCGGGCGAGTTCCAGTACACGGCGGCGGCGGAGGATGGGCGCATCTACGATACGGGCGAGGCCACCTCTGGCGAGCCCGTCTACCGCCGCCTGAGCGACGCGGTGGCGTTCCGTTTCACGTACGCGTTCGAAGGAGCGGATGCCTCCGGCATCGGCGGTATCTACCACCTGGTGGCTGAACTGGGCGACCAAAGCGGCTGGCGCCGGACCATCGACCTGACTCCAGAGACGGCATTCAGCGGAAAGGAGTTCACGGCCGAAGGGGTGTTGAGCCTGCCACAGGCCCAGGAGCTCATCGCGATCCTGGAGACGCAGTCGGGCGTGAAGAACGACCGCTACAGCGTCACGATCACGCCACGCGTCGAGGTCTCGGGCCGGATCGCGGGTACGCCCTTTGAAGACACCTTCTCGACGGCGGCGCTGGCGATGGAGCTGGACGACGTGCAGCTGCGGCTGGCGCGGGGAGCGAGCACGGACCCGCTCGACCAGCTGACGCCAAGAGCTGAGGGTAACGTCAGCACGCGGGTGGAACGCGCGAATACGATCGGGCTCCTGGTGGTGGACCTGCCCGTGGCGGCCGCACGAGTGCTCTCGCTGGCCGGCCTCGGCCTCGTCCTCATGCTGAGCGGAGCGTTCGTGATCGCCCTGGTGAACCAGCGCAACGAAGCCGGGATGGGTGGCAGCGCGAAGCTGAAGTCGCCGCTGGTGATGGTGCGCGGCAAGGTGCCGGCGGTCAGGATGCGGGTGGTCGACGTGACCAGCCTGGAGGACCTGGGCCGGATTGCCGAACAGAGCGGCGCGGTGGTGCTGCAAGAAGCGCGCCCGGGCTTCCACGCCTACTTCGTGCACGACGGTGAACTGACCTACCGCTTCCAGGCGATGGGGATGCCGGACATCCCGCCCGCGCAGTCGCGGACGCAGGGCGCGGCCTGATGCCGGGCAGGCTTCCGCGGTTGGCCCTGGGCAGCCTGGTGGCGCTGGTCGTGGCGACCATCGCCTCGGCGGCGGCGGCGAGCAATACGGTGCCGCCATCGCGGGCGGGGGAGTCGGACGCACCTGCGACGCTGGCGCAATTCGTCCCGCCAGAGTGCGCGGGTATGCCCCTCAACCGGCTGCAAATCGGCCCGGGTGGTAGCGGCGGCGGGAACGCGCTCATCCTGGGGACACCGGCCGGCGGCACGCTTTCTGGCGGTGGCGGCGCCGATTGCATCGTCGGCGGTGCGAACAACAACTCGCTGCAGGGCCAGGGAGGAAGTGACGTGCTGATTGGCGGGCCGGTGTTCCTGCTGTTCCTCAACGGTGGCGGCGGCAACGACGTCTGCTACGGCGGGCAGGGACTGATCGTGATTCCCATCGGCTGCGAGACGTACTACCCGTAGCCGGGATCAGGCCCGCAAGAAGACCCGCAGATCCTCGTCATCGACCTCGATCCGGTCGACCACTTCGCGAAGAGCGGACTGGAGGTCCGCGAGCGAGAGCTGTTCCCACTCACGGAGGACGCGGAGGCGGAGTTCTTCGAGGTGGCGGCGGCGCTCGGCTTCGGTTTGCTGGGCGTGCAGGCGGTCCCGGGCGCTGGCCAGCTCGGCTTCGAGGTCCTGGTGTTCGCGGGCGAGATCCCCTCCCAGCGACTTCATTCGTTCAAGCGTGATGTGGCCGTGGGCAGCATCGGCCACGAGCTCTTCGACCTGGCGCCGGTTCCGCTTCATGCGGTTCTCGATGCGGTCGAGCTGGGTATGGAGGTCGAGCAGGTAGGAATCGACGTTGCCCGCGCGCCGTAGCCTGGTTACGGGCTGATCGTCTTCAGCGAGGGCGGAGCGAAGGCGTCCTTCGAGTTCGGCGACGCGCTGGGTGTTATAGGCGCAACTGTTCTGGTTGGTGCGCGATTCGCACTGGTAGTAGCGGTAGGCGGCGGTCTTCTCTTCGCCGCTCTTGACGGTCCACTTCTGGCGGCGGCTGACGCCGATGAGCTTGTTGCCGCAACGGCCGCAATAGAGGAGTCCGCTCAGGAGGAAGGGCTGCACGGTGCGGGTGCGGGTCACCCCGTGGCGGGATTGAAGGCGGTCCTGCACTTTCCGGAAATCCTCGGGCGACACAAGCGCCGGGTGGCTGCCAGTGACGGTGGTGCCGAAGCGCGAATAGTGGCCAAGGTAGGCACGGTTCCGGAGGATGTCGCGGACGGTGACCATGCTCCATCGGCCACCGCGGCGAGTAACGATGTTTTCGCTGTTGAGCTGGCCGGCGATCTTGCGGATGCCCATGCCTTCCTGGAGGTAGAGGCGGAAGATGTAGCGGACAACGACGGATTCCTCCGGGACGAGTTCGAGGCGGCGGCGGGGGCCGACCCGGTAGCCGTAGGGTGGGCGCCCAAGGGCTTCGCCCTTCACTGCCTTACGGCGCATCGCGGAGCGCACCTTTTCGGAGACCGGGGTGCCTTCACCACGGTCGGCCCAGGTTTCGACGAGCTCGCGGAAGGCCTCGGCGCCATTGTGGGCAAGGAGTACGGGGACGCCGGTCTGCTCGATTTCGAGCAGCTTCAGCGCGCCCTGGCCCAAATCTGGCCCGAGCGCGCCCAGGCTGTCGACGACAACGATCGTGAAGCCTCGGTCGGCGCGGCCAAGGAAGTGGAGCATCTGGGGGAAGCCGCCGGCGCCGGGGGCCTCGTCTTCGGTATCGAGGAAGGTGCCGGCAACCTCGTAACCCTGCCGGGTGCAGAAGTCGAGAAATGCCTGGTTCTGCTCGCCGATGCTCCGCTTGTGTCCGCTCTTGCGCGCTCCTTCGACGAAGTAGCCAACAGCGCGCATGGGGCTACCCGACGAAGAGGATGCGCTCGCAGTTGGGGCACTGGGCGAGCTGGTCGGGCTGGAAGGCACGTCGGCGGATGGCTTCGGGGATGGCAACGCGGCAGCCGGCGCACATGCCTCCCTGGATGTGGGCGACAGCCATAGCGCCGTGCCGGCGGCGAATGCTGTCGTAGACGCGTAGCGCCTGCGCGCTGATCTTGAGCTTCTGAGCTTCGCGCCTGGCCTCCACGCGGGTAAGGGCGTCGCCGAGGCGCGTGGCTTCGCGCTCGAGTTCCGCCAGCTCGATCTCCCGCTCCTGTTCGGCCCGGGCAAGTTGTTGGCGGGCCGAAGAGTGGGACGCTTCGACGGTTTCGAGGCGGCTCATCACCTCGAGGAGCTGGTCTTCGAGTTTGCTCCGCTGGACCTTCAGCAATTCGAGCTCATGCTGGATGTTGCCGAGCTCCTTGGGGTTGCGGACCGAGCCGTCGTAAAGCCGCTTCTCTTCGGGTTGGATGCGGGAGTTGAGCACGCTGATGTCGCCGTCGAGTGCGCGCTGCGTGCGGCGGATATCGTTGAGTTCGGCATCGAGCGAACCGAAGGCAGCGCGGGCCTGTTCCAATTCCTCGCTGCCGCGCAGCCGGCGTTCGACCTCATCGAGGGCCGAGCGAAGGGTGGCGGCCTCTTCATCGAACTCCTGGAGCGTGCGGATATCGGTAACCTGGGACACAGGCGGCATTGTCCGGAGAAAAGGGATCGGCCAGCGGGGCTAACCGTAGCACGAAGCGTAGGGAGCAACGGCGGCGGCGTAAACGCCCGGAGGGCGGTTGACGGGCGGGATTTGCACAATCGTTACGGAAGGAGGGGAGTTATGGAGCCAAAGGCTATGCCGGCGGGAGCGGATACGATTAACTGGAGGGACCACCTCCCCACGGGTATCTTCATGTTGTTCAACGTCGCACAGCTCTTGCGCCAGGAAGTCGGCGCGCGCCGCCGCTACGACCTGGAGCCGGAAGCACCGGTGCATGCCGGGCGGGTCGAGCTGATCCGCGTTCCGGAGGGCATCCTGGTGCGCTGCGAGGCCGATGTGTTGCTTGAGGCGCAGTGCAGCCGGTGCCTGGCCGCGTTCGCCTACCCGGCACACATCAGCTTCGAGGAGGTGTACGTGCAACAGGTGGACCTGATACACGGGCACCGGATGCCGGAGCCGGACGACCCGGAGAGCTTCCGCATCGAAATGGATAACACGATCGACATTAGGGAGGCTGTGCGGCAATATAGCGAAACGGTCGCCGACATGCGGCCGCTGTGCCGCCCAGACTGCCCGGGGCTCTGCCCCACATGTGGAACGGACCTGAGCATTGCACATTGCCAGTGCGAACGTGGGCCAATCGACCCGAGGTGGGCGGCCCTGATCGGACTGAAGCGCATGACGAATGGGTAACGACCTGAAGGAGACCCGCTATGCCCCCGCTGCCAAAGCGGAAATACGCCTCTTCTCGACAGGGAAAGCGGCGCTCGCACCTGAAAATCCGGATGCCACACGTGATCGACTGTCCTCGGTGCAGGAGCCCCCGGCTCGCGCACCACGCGTGCCCGATCTGCGGGACGTACCGGGGCCGGGAAGTCATCCAGCTTCCGGAACCCGATCTCGAGAGCTGACGAGCCCGGCATACGTTGTGGCGCCTTTCCTTTCGTACACGGACCCGGTCCATGCCGACCGGGCTTTTGTGTTTCCCGGCCAGGGGGCGCAGTCGGTCGGGATGGGGAAGGACCTCTACGACCAATTCCCGGCGGCGCGCGAGCTCTACGACCGGGCCGATGAGATCCTCGGTTTCAGCCTGAGCCGGATCTGCTTCGAGGGCCCCGAAGAAGAACTCCAGCAGACACGCAACACCCAGCCCGCGATCGCGGTCACGAGCCTGGCGCTTCTGCGCGTGGCGACTGACCTGAACCCGGCGCTGCTCGAGCGGCCGGCGTTCGTCGCCGGGCACTCCCTCGGCGAATATTCAGCACTGGTGGCGGCGGGTTCGCTGCCGTTCGATGAGGCGGTCCGGCTGCTGCGCACGCGCGGCGAGCTGATGCAGGCCGCTGGTGACCGCAATCCGGGGACGATGGCGGCGGTGCTGGGACTCGATGTCGCGGACTGCGAGGAAGTGTGCCGGGAGGCCGGCGCGGAGATCTGCAACATCAATGCGCCGGGCCAGATCGTCATTGGCGGCCGGCGCGAAGCAGTCGTGCGCGCGCTGGACTACGCGAAGGCGCGAGGGGCGGTGAAGGTCATCCCGCTGAGCGTCAGCGGGGCGTTCCACAGCTCGCTCATGCGCCCTGCAGCCGACGGGATGGTGCAACCGGTGGCAACCGCGAACATCGGCGATCCACTGATACCGGTGGTCGCGAACTGCACGGCCACTCCCGTGACTGCAGAAGTGGACATCCGGCACGAGCTGGTAGACCAGGTGTGCCGCCCCGTGCAGTGGAGCCAGACGGTGGACTTCCTCGGGGCGCAAGGCGTCGAGACGTTCCTCGAGTTCGGGCCGGGGCGGGTGCTCACCGCGATCATCAAGCGGATGCTGCGCAAGTCGAACTGCATCAATGTGAACGACGCGAGTTCCGTCCAGGTTTCGCTCTGATGGGAGACCTGGACGGCAAAGCTGCGCTCGTGACTGGCGGGTCGCGAGGCATCGGCCGGGCGATCTGCCTGGAGCTGGCGCGGCACGGCGCCAGGGTGGCGGTGAACTACCAGTCGAACGCGGCGCTGGCCCAGGCCGTCGTCGCGGAGATCGCGGCTGCCGGAGGCGAGGCGTTCGCGGTCCCGGGCGACGTGGCTGAGGGTGATGACGCCGCGGCGCTCGTGAAGGCGACGGTGGACCGCCTCGGGGCCCTGGACATCCTGGTGAACAACGCCGGCATCACCCGCGACGGCCTGCTGATGCGGATGTCTGAGGACGATTGGGACGCGGTGCACCGGACAAACTTGCGGGGCGCGTTCCTGGTGACGAAGGCGGCAATGCGGCCGATGCTGCGCGCGCGGGGCGGCCGGATCATCAACATCACGAGCGTGGTGGGGGTGATGGGGAACGCGGGGCAGGCAAACTATGCGGCTGCGAAGGCCGGGCTCATCGGGTTCACGCGGTCAGTGGCGCGGGAAGTCGCGTCGCGGGCAATCACGGTGAACGCGGTGGCGCCGGGCTTTATCAACACAGACATCATCTCGGGCATGACCGAGCAGGCCACAACGGCGGTGATGGGCCAGATCCCTTTGGGGCGGATTGCCGAGCCGGGCGAGGTGGCGCCCCTGGTGGCGTTCCTGGCAAGCGACGGGGCCGCATACATCACGGGGCAGTGCATTCACGTGGATGGCGGTATGGTGATGGCGTGACGGATAACCCGTTTCGCCGTGCGCGCCAGGTAATCCTGGAGGCGCTGTTTGAGTCCGAAACCTCTGACCACGACGCGGAAGCAGCCTACGAGCGGCGCCTTGCGGCGGCGGAAGAGGACGAGCCGGGCATTGCGGCGCCCGGTCCGAGCGGGTTCGGCCGGGGCATGGTGCGGGGCGTGCTGAAGCTACAGCCGGAGATCGATGCCTATATCCGTGGGGCCGCAACACAGTACCCGCTAGAGACGCTTGCGGTCGTTGACCGGAACATCCTGCGCCTTGCAATATGGGAACTGCTTACCGATAATTCGGCGCCGGTCGCGGCTGTCGTCAACGAAGCTGTGGAACTTGCGCACCGGTATGGGGGCGAGAGTTCACCGGGATTCGTCAACGGGGTGCTCCGAACCGTAAGCCAACGTATTCGCGCCGGGAGGCCGGCGCAGCCAGAGCCGCAGGAAGCGGCAACCGAACCAGCTACACCCACGCTACAAACCAGGAGTACTCCTACCGTGCCAACAGTGTTCGAACGGGTCCGTTCCATCGTGGTCGAGCAGCTCGGCGTCGAAGAAGACGAAGTGGTGCCTGCCGCATCGTTCGTGGACGACCTGAACGCCGACTCTCTCGATCTTGTCGAGTTGATTATGTCGCTTGAAGAGGAATTTTCGAGCGATGTGGGCGAACTCGAGATCAGTGACGAAGACGCCGAGAAGATCGCGACCGTGCAGGACGCCGTAGACTATCTGAAGGATCACGGCGTCGAGGACAAGTAGGCTGACCAACTGGCAGCTGTCCCGGCCCACGGGAGGTTGATGTGGAATTCCTGGGCATTGGCTACCAGGAACTCCTGCTCGTGCTCGTGCTCCTGCTTATAGTGGTGGGGCCCGAGCGCCTGCCGGCGATGGCGTACCAGATTGGCCGTGCCGTCAGGCAAATGCAGGTATATGCCCGCGCCGTCCGGGACGAGTTCAAGGACGAAATCGATTACCTGGACGAGCAGTACAAGACCATACGGGGCGAGGTCGATCAGGCCCAACGCGTGGTGCGCGATGAGCAGGCGAAGCTCAACAGCGGCCTGCGGGAAGTGAACGCGTCCATCGAGCAGGCGACCTCGGAGTTGTCGCTCGATGACAAGGTCGTTCCGTTCGTGGCCACGGGGAATACAAACCCCGCGCCCGCCACGCCCGATCCCGCCACTGCGAACGAGCCGGCACAACCACCCATGGTGTTCTAGGACCAATGAGCGCAGACCCTATCCGCGAAGCACCGCCGCCGCTGGCTCCGACGTTCAGCTACGCGGGCGGTCCCGAGATGACCCTCATGGAGCACCTGAAGGAGCTCCGCAACCGGGTACTCGTCTGTGCCATCGCACTGGTCATCGGGACGCTCATCTCGTTCCTCTTCTGGGAGACCATTCTCGGGTGGCTGCTGGCGCCGGCGCGCGAGCGGATCGAGGACTTCCGCGTCTCGAGCTTCTCGCCGACCGACCGCATCAGCATCATTGTGAAAATCGGTCTCTACGGCGGGCTGATCGTCTCGTCCCCGGTGATTATCTACGAGCTGCTGGCGTTCATCGTGCCCGGGCTCACACCCAAGGAGAAGCGGCTGCTCTTGCCGGGCATCGCGGGGACCATCCTGTTCCTGATGGGCGGCATGGCGTTCGCGTACTGGGTGATCCTTCCGGCTTCGCTCGGGTTCCTGCTCGAACTCGGTAGCAAGGAGATCCAGAACGTCACGGGAGTGAAGCAGTACGTGGACTTCGTCATCCGGATCGTCTTCTGGGTTGGGATCGCGTTCGAGTTGCCCATGGTACTGGCGCTGGCGGCGCGGCTCGGGCTTGTGCGCGCGAAGCAACTGCTCAGTTTCTGGCGCTATGCCGTCATCCTGATCTTCATCATCGCGGCGGTCGTCACACCAACGCCGGACCCGATCACACAAACGATGGTGGCCGGTCCGCTATTCTTCCTCTACTTCGTCGGCATCCTGTTT
The DNA here is from genome assembly GCA_003104995.1 of Dehalococcoidia bacterium. GTDB lineage: Bacteria > Chloroflexota > Dehalococcoidia > Tepidiformales > Tepidiformaceae > Amarobacter. The sequence continues at coordinate 169,376 of PQAO01000021.1, read as the reverse complement.
GCATGGGCGGTACAGCCGAAACGTACCGAGCCGGCGGAGCCTGAGGGCGCGCCGGCGTGACAGCCACCGCAAAGCGACCGAACGCGGCGATCGCCGGGGTCACCGGGGCGGCGGGCGGGTTCCTGAGCGGCATCCTTGGTGGCGGCGGCGGGGCGATCATGGTCCCGCTGATGACCGGACCGTTGAAGCTTCGGCAGCACGTCGCCCATGGCACGTCGCTGGTGGTCATCATTGTGACGGCGGCCGTCGCCGCGGTCGCCTACGCGGCCAACGAGTCGATCAGCGGGCGGCTGGTGGCCGCATTGCTCGCCGGGGCCGTCATCGGCGCGACGCTGGGCGCGCGGGCCGCGGTGCGGATCCCGGCGACACGGCTGCGCCAGGTTTTCGGGCTTTTCCTTATCACGGTGTCGCTGCGGCTCCTGGTGGTGGAGACCATCGACCCCTTGCTCGACATTAGCGGCGTGGCGGAGTTCCTGGCGGCGGTGGCCATCGGGTTCGCCGGCGGCCTGGCCTCGGGTGCGCTGGGCGTGGGCGGCGGAGCGATCTTCGTGCCCGCGCTGGTACTGGTGCTCGGCGTGGGACAGCACGAGGCCCAGGGGATCTCCCTGTGGGTGATCGTCGGCGCATCGCTGATGGGCGCGCTGGCCCACTACCGCCAGGGCACGGTCGACGTCAGGGTTGCGAAATGGGTCGCCCCGTTGGCGCTGCCGGGAGCAGTGGCCGGGGCGTTCGCCGCTGGCGCGCTGAGCGGGCGATCGCTGCAGGTGGTATTCGCGGTGGTGCTCTCGGCTATCGGCGTACAGATGCTGGTGACCGCCCGGCGGCGGCTGCGCGCCGAACACGCCGCGTTGAGGGCGCTGGCACCGGGGGACGCCGCGTGATCACCGTCGAAGAACGCGCGGCCGAGCTCTACGAGGTGATCCGCTCGTGCACCATGTGCGCCCTGGCAGAGACACGCAACCACGCGGTCCCGGGTGAAGGACCGGTCCCGGCGGAGGTCATGTGCATCGGCGAGGCTCCCGGCGTGAACGAGGACAAGCAGGGGCGGCCGTTTGTGGGCGCGGCCGGAAAGTTCCTGGAGGAGCTGCTCGCGGCAGGAGGCCTCCAGCGGGACGAGGTGTATATCTGCAACGTGCTGAAGTGTCGGCCCCCGGGAAACCGCGACCCCATGCCCGCGGAGATCGAAGCCTGTGCGGAATACCTGGACCTCCAGATCGACATGGTCGATCCGCTGGTGATCGTGACGTTGGGGCGGTTCTCGATGTCGCGGTGGTTTCCGCAGCAAGCAATTTCACGTATCCACGGAAGTGTGCGAGAGTTCGATGGACGGTTGGTGGTCCCGATGTACCACCCGGCGGCTGCGCTGCATCAGCAGAACCTCCGGGATGTGCTTCTTTCGGACTTTCACCAGCTCCCGGCGATTCTCGAACGTGCCCGGGTCGGCCGCTTACCGGCGCTGGCGACGAACGTAGCGAAGGAAGAACCTGTAAGTATGGCGAAGCCTGCGCTCAAGGTCTTGCCGAGCGAGTCCGAACCCAATGCCCTACAACCCGCACCTGAAGGTGCGCAACCTGGACAGATCCGACTGTTCGAATAAGGAATCCCATGGCAGGTAACACCACATTGCGCGTCATCCCGCTCGGCGGGCTTGGCGAAATTGGCCGGAACATGATGGTCCTGGAGTATGGCGACGACATCATCGTCGTTGACGTGGGATTGATGTTCCCGGAGGAAGAGATGCTCGGGGTCGACCTCGTGATCCCGGACTTCACGTATCTTCGCGACAACAAGGACAAGCTCCGCGCGGTGTTCCTGACACACGGACACGAAGACCACGTGGGCGCGCTGCCGTACTTCATGCGCGAGTTCAACGTCCCCATTTACGGAGCGCGGCTCACCGACGGGCTGATCCGGGTGAAGCTCCAAGAGCACCGGCTGCTGCAAGACGCAGAGACGCACGTCATCCAGCCGGGCGACGTGATCACGGCCGGGGCGTTCGAGGTGGAGTTCTTCACCGTTGCGCACAGCATTCCCGACGCCTGCGGCCTGGTGATCCGGACACCGCTGGGCCTCGTGGTGCACACCGGGGACTTCAAGCTGGACCACACACCGGTGATGGACCAGCACACGGACCTCATCCGGCTGGCGCAGGTCGGCGCGGAGGGCTGCCTGCTGCTGCTGGCCGACTCGACGTACGCGGAGCAGGAGGGTTTCACCCCGAGCGAGCAACTCGTGGGTGAGGCGCTGCGAAACATCATGGTCAACGCCGAAGGCCGCATGATCGTGGCAACGTTCGCCTCGCTCATCTCGCGCGTGCAGCAGGTTGTGGACGCGGCGGTCTTCACGGGGCGGAAGGTGTTCGTGACCGGCCGATCGATGATCGACAACGTCGCGATGGCGCGCCAGCTGGGCTACCTGAACGCACCTGATGGAGTAATCATCGGTGTCGAGGAGATGCGGAACACGCCGGCCGCGAAGCTGGTTGTGGTGACGACCGGCAGCCAGGGCGAGCCGACAAGCGCGCTGACGCGGATGGCCAACGGTGACCACCGGCACATCACGATCACGCAGGGGGACACAGTGGTGCTCTCAGCATCACCCATCCCCGGAAACGAAACGGCGGTGTACCGGAACGTGGACAACCTGTTCCGGCTGGGGGCCGAGGTGCTCTACAACCGGGCGCTCAACACGCACGTGCACGGCCATGCAAGCCGGGAAGAGCTGAAGATCATCCAGAGCCTGCTGCAGCCGGAATACTTTGTGCCTGTTCACGGCGAGTACCGGCACCTGGTCATCCACGCCAAGCTGGCGGAGTCAGTCGGGGTGCCGAAGGGCAATGCATTCGTGCTCACCGATGGCGACGTGCTGGAGATCGACGAGGAGAGCGCCTGGACCGGCGAGCGCGTGGCGGCGAGTTACGTCTACGTCGATGGACTGGGTATTGGCGACGTGGACCAGCACATCCTGCGGGATCGGGCCCACCTGTCGACCGATGGCGTGGTCGTGGTGATTGTGACGGTCGACAAGCAGACCGGGAAGCTGGAACGGGCGGCCGAGGTACTGGCGCGCGGATTCGTCGACGTGGAGGAACGCGAGGACCTCCTCGACCGGAGCAAACAGGTGGTCGCCGATTCGATCAAGGGAGTCGATCACTACGCGGAGTTCGGGGACATCAACGCGCGGATCCGCGACGCTGTGAGCAAGTTCCTCTATGATGAGACGCGCAGGCGCCCGATGGTGCTGACTGTGACTGTCGAGGTCTAGTCAGCGGGACCACACCGGGCGATGCCGTTCGCGGCCAGCGGGGTGCCGGCGGACGGGTAATGAGGAGTGCAGAGCCATGGCGGCACGGGCACGTACTCGGCCCCGCACTGCCCGCGCGAACACCGGTTCGCGTGGCAGGAAACGGAAGAGCCGGTTTTCACTAGCGAAGCTGAACAAGCCCGGGATCGTCGGGCCATTGGCAGTCCTGGCAGCCCTCGTTGCGGCTGCGGTCGCGTTCGACGGGGCCGAAGTGGGGCGCGATGTACGCGATTGGCTGCTGCGGACGTTCGGATTCGGCCTGCTGGTCGTGCTCGCCTGGGCGTTGTACGGCGCGGCCGCGACCTGGCGGGGCTGGTACCTCGACCGCGTGCCGTTCGTGCGGCGTACGGGTGGGGTGGTCGCGGCAGGACTGTTCGCCTGGGGGCTATTCGGGTTGAACGAGGCGCCGTGGACGGCCTGGAACGTGAGCTTCCAGGAGGTCTCGCTCGGCGGCGACATCGGCAGGCGGCTGGTCTCGGGATTCCTGGGCAAGCTCGCCTGGATCAGCCTGTTTATCGTAGCCGCGTCGCTGCTGGCGCCGGGCGCGACACGCTGGTTCGCGACGAACGCTCCCCTGTGGATCGAGGAAGCGTGGGAGCGCCGGCTGCCGCACCGCGGCGCGGCGGCGGTAGGACGCTGGATCAAGTTCATCCTCAGGCGTCCGGGAGCGGATGAGGAAGAAGTCATCATAGGAGCCGGGGGCTTCGAGCGGCTGGAGCCGATGGGCCGAACCGCGCTCGAAGGGGCGCCCGTGATCTTCCGGCCATCGATTGACGCGGCCTCGCCGAGTTCGCCTGTTGGGACCGGTGCGGCCGCCGCGTTCACGGCCATACCCGCGGAAGAACTCGTGCTGGACGAGCCGGAGACCGTGCCCCAGGCGGAAGAAATCGACGACGAACAATCGGAGCCGCTGCAGTTGGGGCTCGAACTCGAACCGAAGAGCGGTTGGCAGCTGCCAGCCATCGAGATGCTGACGGCGCCACAGCCGAGCATCCATCGCAAACACGACAACGCCGCGCGGGCACAACTGATCGTCGACACACTCGCGAGCTTCGGCGTGGACGCGACGGTGGTGGAGATCAATGAGGGGCCAACGGTTACCCAGTTCGGTGTTGAGCCCGGATGGGAGATCCGCTACAAAGACGTTCCGGTGCGCGACGAGACCGGGAAGCCACTCTTCGGCACCGACGGGCGGCCGCGTACCGAGCGGGTGGAGGTATCGCGCACGCGCGTGCGGGTCAACAAGATCACGGCCCTGCAGAACGACCTGGCCCTGGCCCTGGCGGCTCCGAGCCTGCGCATCGAGGCGCCAGTGCCGGGCCGGGCGATCGTCGGCATCGAGGTGCCGAACGACGCGGCAACGGTGGTGACCATGCGCGCGGTCATGGAGACCAAGGAGTTTGCGGACCTGGAGAAGAAGACCAGGCTTGCGCTCGCGCTGGGCAAAGGGGTCTCAGGGGTGCCAGTAGTGGCTGACCTCGGGAAGATGCCGCACCTGTTGATCGCGGGCGCGACAGGTTCGGGCAAGAGCGTCTGTATGAACTCAATCATCGCGGGGATCATGATGAACGCGACGCCGGACCAGGTGCGGTTCGTGATGATCGACCCGAAGCGGGTGGAGCTCACAAGCTACTCGGGCATCCCGCACATGGCCTTCAGCGAAGTCATCGTCGACATGGACAAAGTCGTGGGGGTGCTGCAGGCGGTGGTCGGCGAGATGGAGGCGCGTTACAAGAAGTTCGCGAGCCTGGCGGTGCGGAACATCGAGGCTTACAACAAGCACCCGCGAATCCTGAAGAAGCTGCCCTACTGGGTAGTGATCATCGACGAGCTGGCGGACCTGATGATGGCGGCCCCGTTCGAGGTGGAAAAGCTCATCTGCCGGCTGGCCCAGCTGGCCCGGGCGACGGGCATCCACCTGGTGGTAGCGACGCAGCGGCCTTCGGTCGACGTGGTAACCGGGCTCATCAAGGCGAACTTCCCGACCCGCATCGCGTTCGCCGTGACATCGCAGACGGACTCGCGAACGATCCTGGACATGGGCGGCGCCGAGAAGCTGCTCGGACGCGGGGACATGCTTTACATGCCGACCGACGCGGCGAAGCCGATCCGGATCCAGGGTGTGTACCTCTCGGATGCGGAGGTGGAGCGGCTGGTGGAGTTCTGGAAGGACGAGCGATTCGGGGAGCTGGCTCCCGAGACGGCCGATGCACTGCTGGAAGAAGCCCTGGCCGCGCAGAACGGCGGCGAGGCGGACATCGAAGTTGAGTTCGACGACCCGATCGTGGACCGGGCGCGGGCGCTGGCCATCCAGCATCAGCGGGTGTCTCCTTCGCTCTTCCAGCGGCGGCTGAAAGTCGGCTATCTGAAAGCCGCGAAGATCATCGAAATCCTCGAAGACGAGGGAATCGTAGGACCACGGGAGGATGGCGAGTCGCGCCGCGTGCTCGCCGGAACCGCAATTGAAGACCCTGCCTGATAGACTCTCCAGTGTGAAGACTCTCCGTACACTGCTGCGCCGGCACGAAGAAGCCGAGGCGCCCGAGGAAGAGCGCGGGCACGAACAGTGCCTATCGTGCGGGGCAGACCTGGAAGGATCGCGTTCCTACGAGCGCTTCCGGGTGTGCCATGCATGCGGGTTCCACTTTCACCTGAGCGCCGAGGAGCGGCTGGCGACCCTGCTGGATATCGGCAGCTTCCATGAAGACGACCGGGGCGTGACGGCCATCGACCCGCTCTCGTTCCATGGCCGGCAGTCGTACCGTTCGCGGGTGATCCAGGCTCAACGGCGGACCGGCCTGACCGAAGCAGCGTTGACCGGGACCGGCACAATCCACGGGCGCGACGTGGTGATAGGCGTCATCGACTTCTCGTTCCTGGGCGGTTCCATCGGCGTGGCGGCGGGCGAGCGGCTTGCGCGCGCGTTCGAAAAGGCGACATCCCGGCGGGTACCGATGGTGCTGGTGTGTTCGACCTCTGGCACGCGGATGCAGGAGGGACTCCTGGCCCTGATGCAGGCTCCGCGAATTGCCGCGGCGGTGCGGCGCCACGACCGCTCCGGTCTGCCGTACATCGCCGTGCTCACCGACCCGACAACGGGTTCGGCGTACACGAGCTTTGTGAACCTGGCGGACATCATCCTGGCGGAGCCGAACGCCCTGGTGGGATATGCGGCGCTGCGGTCACTGCAGGAGGAGGCGAGGGGGGATGACCTCCCGCGGGACGCGCACACCTCGGAGGCCCACCTCAAGCACGGGCTCATCGATGGGGTGGTCGCGAGGCACCAATTGCGCGACTTGCTGGCGCAGTTGCTCGACCTGCTGGCAAACAGCTACCGGCTGATGGCCCAGAAAAGGCCGCACGAATCGCATGTCGCGCACTCGGGCCGAAGCGCATGGCAGCAGGTACAGATTTCCCGGCACGAGATGCGGCCGACGACGGCGGAGTTCATCGCACGCATGACGACGTCTTTCGTGGAACTCCACGGCGACCGGAGCGGGGTGGACGACCCGACAATTATCGCCGGCATGGGATCGCTCGGGGGCGAAGCAGTGATGCTCGTGGGCCAGGTGCGCCAACACGAGACGGGCCCCAACGGCGGGTGGATCACGGCGGCAGGGTTCCGGAAGGCGACCCGCGCCATGACGCTCGCCGGGAAGTTCAAGCTCCCCCTGGTAACGCTTGTCGACACTCCGGGGGCGTTGCCCTCGCTGGAAAACGAAGAGGCGGGACTCGGGCATGCGGTGGCCCAGTGCATGGCAACCATGCTCGAGGTACCGGTGCCGACAATCGCGGTGATCACGGGCGAGGGGAACTCCGAAGCCGCGGTGGCGATGGCCGTTGGCGACCGCGTGCTGATGCTGGACAACGCGGTGTATGGGGTGGTTCGGCCGGAGGATGCGGCTGCGATCCTTTCAGGGGGCGTGGAACAGGCCGGTGAGTTCGCCGAGCGGCTACGGTTGACTTCGCACGATTGCCTGCGGCTCGGGATCATCGACCATACAGTGCCGGAGCCGGGGGACGGCGCCCACACGGACCACGCCGAGGCGGCGATGCTGCTCCGCCGGAGCATCCTTCGCGAACTGGCACGGACCCAGCGCGAGAAGAGCAAGCAGCGCGTTGAGCGCCGGTATGCGCGGTACCGCCAGATCGGCTCGACGCGGTCGTGGGTGCGGGGGCGGCTGGAGCGGCGGCTCGCGCACCTGCAGGACCGGATCGGAGCGATGGCCGATCGGCTTCGGGGGAGGACGTTGCGCCGGCGGTTCGACTTCGGCGACGAGACCGATATCGCCGTTTAGCAGGGGAGCGGTTGGACATGCCGGATAGAGGAGCGGAGACTCTGAGCATCGGAGCCCGGAGAGACATCCGCTGGAATACGTCGATCTTCTCTTAATTCCCCTCGGCCTCGCCGTCGGTGCGTTCGGCACCCTCGTCGGGGCGGGCGGCGGCTTCGTGCTGGTCCCGGTCCTGCTGCTTCTTTACCCGGACAAGGAGGCCGAGACGATCACGGCGATGTCGCTGCTGGTGGTATGCGCGAACGCCGCGTCGGGGTCGGTGGCATATGGGTTGCAGAAACGTATCGACTACAGGAGCGGCTGGTGGTTTGTCGTGGGGACCTTCCCGGGCGCGGTGGGCGGCGCCATCGCCGTCGCCTACATTCCCAGGCAGGTCTTCGATGCGATGTTCGCGGTGGTGCTCGGCGCGATCGGGCTGTTCCTGATGTTCCGGGGACACCAGCAGGGGATCGTGGCGCCCGTGGTGGGCCGCGGCGTGGTCCGGAGGCGGATTACCGATCGGCACGGCAACACGTTCCAGTACTCGTTTCACCTGTGGAAGGGCGTGTTGATCAGCACGGTGGTCGGGTTCGTGAGCAGCCTGCTCGGTATCGGCGGCGGAATCATCCATGTGCCCGTGATGGCGACCCTCCTGCACTTCCCGGTACACATCGCCGCGGCAACGTCGCACTTCGTGCTGGCGTTCATGGCCGCGGAAGGGACAGTCGTCCACGTGTTCCAGGGCGTGCTGAGCTGGGATCGGTCTGCCGCCCAGGCGGTCCTGATAGCGCTCGGGGCGATACCCGGAGCCCAAGTGGGCGCGCGGCTCTCACACAAGCTCGGCGGACCGGCGATCATGCGGGCCCTCGCCGGGGCGCTCGTCCTTGTGGCAATCCGGCTCGGGCTGAAGGCCGCCGGGGTCTGAGCAGTCGCCGTCAGGGGGTGTTCTCCCAGTCCTTCCAGCTTCCGCGGCGTTCGTCGGAGGCATCGATGAAGTGCCCTTCGCCGAGCCGCTTGGGTGCCGGCGCCCGATCCATGCGCTGAAGGAGGAACCACACAAGGAAACTCAGGCCGGCCATCACGCCCGCGAGCAGTGCCAGGCGCTGGATGCCTCGCCGGTTCGCGTTGTCCCAGGTGTCGTAGGCGCCTCGCGAGAGCTGCAGGGCGGCCGCGCCATCACCGGCTGCATATGCGGCCTCGGCCTTCGCAAGGTCTCCGGCGGGGTCGGTGAAGAACATGCCGACGCGTCCGAGGAAGCCAGCCTTAAAAGTGGCCTGTTTCTCCTTCGCGAGGTCGATCATCTTTCCAGCGGCGGTGTCGTTGTAGACATCGGTCACGCCACCAGTCGCCGAAGCCCTGGCGCCGGCGAAGTCACCCGCGTTGTACTTGTCGCGTGCCTCGGCGAGCCGGGTGCTGGCTCGGGAACCCTCGGGTTCGGAGGCAAGCTGTTCGGTCGCGGCGATGATGGAGAGGATTGCCTGGCGCTGGTCTTCGACGACGACAGCCGTGGTCGCGACTGTGGCGGTGCCCCAGGATTCGGCGACTTTGGCGGGAGCGCCGAGGCCGGCGTCCTGGCTGAGCTGAAGCACCCTGGCGTATGAATCGACGACATCGTTGGCCCTGGCGACCTGGGCGGGGATTGCCCCGAAGTTCCAGGCGATGAGGTTTTCGTAGATGTCGCTGGGCAGGCCGCTGAGTCCGGCCTCCAGCGCGTGCACGCTCAGTGTGGCGACCTGGTCTTTGGCGGCCCGGCGCGTTGCGAGGAGGGGCGCAGCGGTCTCGGAGTTGAAGACCCAGTCGAGGAAGAGCTGGTCGATGTTCCGATCGCTGACCCATTCGCCCTGGTCGAGGAACCAGCGGTCCTGGAGGCGCCAGGCACCGGGATCGTCATCGATGCGGGAGAGGATTTCGGTCATCTTCTCGCGTCCCCCGACTGCCTCTTCGTAGGCGGACCAGAAGGCGCCGGAGCGGCCATACCAGTACTGCGGCGGACCTCCGAGCATGGAGCCCCACTGGGTGAGCGGGAAGTTCACGCCAAAGGCTTGCCAGCCCCAGTCGCGGGGCGAGACGCCGAGCTGGGGAGCGACCACCCGGGTGGCCCATTCGGCGAGGCCCTCCCACTGCCACGGCTTGCTGAGCTGGCCGTTGCCGGCCCACTGGTGGGCGAGTTCGTGGATGGTCACTTCGTCGTCGACGCCGGTGCCGGTCGCGAGGAGAACGTCACCGGTTTTCGAGAACGCGACGCCGGCAGCGCCGATGGCGTCGATGTGATGTGACTGGCGCATCATTACCTCGTCGAACGGGTAGGGAAAGCCAAAGATCTGTTCGAGCAGCGGGAACGCACGTTTGGCGAGGTCGAACTGGCGTTCGGCCCAGGCCGAGTCGCGTTTGAAGTACTTCAGGGTGAGGGTGACGTCGCGGCCATCCGGCATCTTGACGGCTGATTCGAGCACTCCGCGCTTGGTTTCGTCGCTGACGGAGAGGACGTAGGCGGAGAAGACGGCGGCATCGACACGTTGCCTGCAGCGGTCGTCGAGCTGGGCGCAGCGGGCGAGCGTGTCCGCGTCGTCGGTCGCGAGGGCGATGAGGAGGACATCACCACAGACCCAGCGTTCGAGGCCGGCGTCCTTGATATCGCCGGGCTGCTCGGCGGCCAGCAAGCACCCGGGATCAAGGACGTTGTCGCTGCTCCTGGGGACATCGATGAAGACGAACGAACCGTGGCCCTGGCCGATGAAGGGCGTTTCGATTGCGCCGGGCTCGATATTGATGAGACTGCCGGAATTCTGGCCGAGGGTGTAGGTGGCATCGAGGGTGGTCTTGAGGTTCTTCTTCAGCGGTTTGGGGAGCGTCGTGACGGCGAACCCGGCAGTTGCGGCCGCCTCCGAACCCGGGGTGAGCTTGTGTTCGAGCACCTTGTCGCCAGCCTTCACCACGATGTCCATGGCCCCGGGCATCACCCAGACGGGCAGTTCGGGCAATTCGGCGGACTGGAGATTGATGTATTCGGCATGGACACGGACGCTGACCTTGCCAGTGGCCGTATCGAGGCTGTAGTAGCTCTCGGAAGCGACGCCGTAGGGGATGTCGGACGCCTGGGCGTTTGCAGCGGGTGGGATGCCCGCGCCGGCAGAGAAGCCCAGGAAGATTGTAAGGACAACAACGACCGCGGTAAGACGCACCCTCATGTGAGAGAGTTCGGCACCGGAGTGTGCCGGGAGTAGATCGAGTGGGTGGCGCAGGTGGACCTGGGGTGGACAACGCCACCGGGATTGGGCGCGCCGGCTTCAGTTCACCAGTACGCCGCCATCGACGGCGAGGACCACACCGGTGACCCAGCGAGCTTCGTCGGAACAGAGGTAGACGGCGGCATAGGCGATGTCCCAGGGGGTGCCTTCGACACCGAGCGCGGTCGCTTTCGTGCGGGCCTGGCGGGCCGCCTCGGACATGCCGCGCGCGTAGACCATCGGGGTGTAGGCCGGGCCGGGAGCGATGGCGTTGACGCGGATGCCCTCGCGGCCGTGGTCGGCGGCCATGGCGCGCGTGAGCGCTTCCACGGCGCCCTTCGAGGCGGCATACGGCGCGAGGCCGCGCCCGCGCTGCGACGCGATCGAGGAGGTGTTGAGGATGACGCCGCCACCGGACTGGCGCATGGCGGCGATCGCCGGGCGGCTGGCGTTCACCATGGTTGTGACGTTCACGCGCATCTGGAGGTCCCAATCGGCGTCCGAGACATCGGCGATGGTGCGGGCGACGCCGATGCCGACGTTGTTCACGAGGATGTCCAGGCGACCCCAGCGTTCGACGGCGGCGGAGACCATGGCATCGCAGGCCGCCGGGTCAGTCACGTCGGCTGCGTGGGGGACGGCCTCGCCGTTATGTTCGTTGATGAAGGTCCGGGTGAGTTCGGCGGCATCGAGGCGGCGGTCCACCAGGAGGACGCGAGCGCCTTCGCGGGCGAAGAGGACAGCCATGGCGCGGCCGTTCCCAACGCCTTCGTTCTGGGAGCCCGCACCGGTGATGACCGCGACCTTGCCAGCGAGTCGCCCTGAGGGGGTGCGCCAGCCGCCGGGAGGGGTGAGGAATTCGGTCAAGGTACAACTCCCCGAAGGACAACGTCCTGGATAGCTGGGGAGTGTACCAGCGACCGTGAAACGTCAGGGGCCGCGTCCACGACCGTCTCGCGGACGGGCCCCCTCAAGTCAGCGCAGCGACTCGTAGAATGCTGCCACTTCTTGCGGCGTATCGAAGCAGCGCTGGGCGGGCGCGTCCGGTGCCCCTGTCCCGGTGACCGTCGGGACCGCCAGAGCAACGCAGTGCGTTGTACCGGTGGCATCCTGGCCATCCGCGCTCGACTCGTGTGCCGAGCGGACTGCCCAGGCCCCTGCGGCCGATGCGGCAACGATGAATCCAGCGGTAGCAAGAGTGGCAGCGCTGACCTTCCATCCGAAGAACGTCCCGGCGCCGAGCCACCCAATCCGGTTGAGCCGGCCGCGGTCGCCCGCCGTCGCCAGCTTGCTGTGAAGTTCCTTCAGGTGGTACCGCACCGCGTTCTCGGAGATTCCAAGTTCGGCTGCGATTGCCGGGTTCGTGAGACCGCGCTGGGCCAGGGCCAGCACTTCACGCTCGCGAGGCGTGAGTGACGCGTTGTACTCCACATGGGAACCTGCGGATCGGCGCTGCATCAGTTCGCCGTGTCCCAAGAGGAGGATTGATCGTTCATCACCCCGAGTGATGAGTGGTAGCCGTTGATCAGCACGCTCGCCCCCATCTGGTAGGTGTGTTCCCAAAGGTTCACTGTGCGGCCGCATGCAGAACGAGCCGAACCGGCCCGGTCATTCCAGCCAATGACGTTGAAGTCATCGTAGCCATAGTCGCCGCTGCAGCCGGAAGTGGAGTACCACTCGTACGACGACCCACCGAAGTTCGCGTGCTCCCAGATCGTAAAGATCACATACACCGAGTCACGCGCGTGCAAGTTGACGGAGAAGTCGGCTGCTGACTCCGGGTCGTCGAAGCAGTTCTCCGCAAGAACCCGGGAAGTGTCGCTCTCGTCGGTGTGTGGGGCGAGCTCGATGAAGCACGCCTGGAATGGCTCCTCTTGGGCGGCTCGGGCGCCGATAGAAAGGCCGGGTGACAGATCACTCGTCCCAAAGAGCAGGGCCAAGGCCAAGGTAATTAGGCCGAACAAGCCACGCCTGTAGCCTCTGTGGACGGTCATTTTCAGACTCCTCCGTGGGTGTCCGCGAAACCGCGGCAACCAGAGAATGAGCCTGCCAAGTCACATTGTCCCTACCCCCACGCCTATTTCAGGAGACCGCGGTCCTGGAGGGCCTTCTTCATCGTGGAACCGATTTCGGCGGGAGAGTCGGAGACGATGGCGCCGGCGGCGCGGAGCGCAGCCTTCTTGTTCTCGGCCTTGCCGTCCTCGCCGGAGATGATGGCGCCCGCGTGGCCCATGCGGCGCCCGGCGGGCGCGGTGGCCCCGGCGATGAACGCGACAACCGGCTTCTTCACGTGTTCCTTGATGTAGGCGGCGGCTTCTTGCTCGGCCGAACCACCGATTTCACCGACCATCACGATGGCGTCGGTATCGGGGTCCTCGTTGAGCATGCGGATGGCTTCGACCTGGCGGGTGCCGATGATGGGGTCACCACCGACGCCGATGCAGGTGCTCTGGCCGATGCCCTCAGCGGTGAGCTGGGCGACGACTTCGTAGACGAGTGTGCCCGAGCGGCTGACCACACCCACGCGGCCCGGGAGGAAGATATCGCCGGGCATGATGCCAATGCGTGTCTTTGTGCCCGGGGTGATGACACCGGGGCAGTTCGGGCCGATGAGGACGCTCTTCGAGCCCTGGAGGGCGGCCTTCACCTTGACCATGTCGAGGACGGGGATGCCTTCGGTGATGCAGACGATGAGCGGGAGGCCGGCGGCGGCGGCTTCGAGGATGGCATCGGCAGCGAACGGGGCGGGCACGAAGATGATGGTGACGTTGGCGCCGGTCGTGCGGACGGCTTCATCGACCGTGGTGAAGATGGGGATGCCGTCCTGCTGTTCGCCGCCGCGCCGGGGGTGGATGGCAGCGACGACGTTTGTCCCGTAGGCGATGGAGCGGCGCATGTGGTTCGCGCCCTCGGTCCCAATGCCCTGGACCATCAGGCGGGTGTTTGCATCAACGAGTACGGCCATGGGGGCGATTTCCGGTTGGCGATTTCCGATTTCCGGTGAGGCGGGCGGCCACGGTGGGTTCGGATTCCCGGGAAAGGAGGATACAGGCGACGGGCGCTAGGGGCGATCGGCAGGCGGCGGGTTGACGGTACCAACGAGGGCGCTTGCTGCCGCCGGCCTGGCAACGCGCGCAACAGGGGCGGGGGGCCGGCGCGCCTCCATGAGTTTGAACAGCCTGGACCACTCCTCGCCGGCGATGGGCTTGTAGACAGGAGGGAACTGGGAACGCAGTTCCTCGGCGTGTGCTCGGTAACGCTCGCTAATGACGCCCATGGCCATCAGCGTGGCGGGGCCGAGGCGACGGCCGGAGGAGTCGGCGATCTCCTGGAGCATCTCGATCGCGACGTAGGCGTCCTGGTGGAGGCCCAGGACATCCTGGAGGGCGGTCACGCGTGTGCTGAACTCGACAGCAGGCCTGCCATAGATACCGGCCCCGACGAACTCGAGCGCGTAACGGAGCTTCTTGGCGTCGATTCGGAGGGCGTGGTAGAGCTCAGGCGGTGATGACTTCCCGATCCGGTCGCCCGCCTTACGGACGGTCTTGTAGCGCTTTTCCACGAGGTCGGGGGCGACGGAGAGGACCGGGAGCCGGCCGGGCGCGAAGGATCGTGGAGAGCCGAAGCGGAGGGCGGCGGTGAACCGGGCCACGAGGCGCTCATAGCGGCGGGAATCAAGAGCGAGCAGCATGCGTTTCCGGGCGGCAGCGCGGCGGGCACGCAGGAGGCCCTCGACCGAGTCGAGAGCGTGAGCACGTTCGGGCGAGAAGTTGGAATGCCACTCGTCCATGCGTTCGAGCTGGACATCGAGGTCGCGAACTTCACCAAGGGCAGCCGCGATCCAGCCGAACTCGTCGCGAAACGCGAGCGTGCGCGGCGTCAGAAATGGGCGGAAAGCGGCCATGGCGGCGCGCATGCGCCTGGTGGCAACGCGCATGTCGTGGAGCGCCTCGATATCCTCGCCCAGGCGGGTACCGGATTCGTTCGCGAGGAACGTTGAGAACTGCTTGCGGAGGACGGCGTAGGCGACCTGGGCCGCTGTCATCCCGTCATTGACTGCGGTGGGGCCGAGATCCGGAGCGGCGGGGACGCGGAGGCCGGTCGCGATGAGGGCGGATTCGAACTTGGAGGTCAGGGCCTCGGTGAGACCGTTCCCGGAGACGAGGGCAGCCACGAATGGCCTGGCTCGCTCGACCGCAGCTTGATCCACCTCCACTTCGACGCGGGCGAGGCGGACCGGGGTGTCCTCGCCCACGGGGATGGACGTATCGTCGAGGGCAACCTCGCCGAGGGGGCCCTGGTCGTCGGAGAGCATGAAGAGCTGGCGGCGGGTCTGGAGGCGGAAGAGGGGATCGAGGACGGCGCGGCCGGCGACGGCGCGGAGCGCGGCGCCACAGGGGCCGGGAGCCCGGGCGGGCGCCTCTGATGGGGAAGAGAGGCCCTCGGTGAGTTCGCGGCGGGTCCGCATGCCGCCGGAGGGATTGGCCATGGACTTCAGGGTCAACTCGGCATCGGCGCCCTTGAGGCGGACCCGGCAGGTGTAGCCGGCCTTGTGGACACGCCAGTCGGCAGTATCGAAGTACGTGTCGTCGAGCTCTTTCACGCCCGCGGGGACAACCGAGAAGCCGGGAACGGGGCCCGACTGGAGCCAGCGGAGCACGGGCCGGGTATCGAGGGCGGCGTATTGCCACTCAACTTCGAGCTGATCGGTCGCCATGGGGGCCATCATACCGTCCCCGCGCCGTCGATCCCGATCGGAGGCGAGAAAAGCGTGCGAAGCGACCCGGTTGCGCGACCCCAGAGGGCCACGCATGCTACGGCTCACAACCACCCCCCGGACACGAAGGAGTTCTCAGACCATGGTGATGGCACTCGATGGGATTAAGGTCCTCGACCTTTCACGATTGGCGCCCGGGCCCCACTGCTCGATGCTGCTGGCTGACTTTGGCGCCGATGTGACGCTGGTTGAGGCGGTGCCCGGGTCTTCGGCGAAGCTCGGGAGTGTTGGGCTGCGGCGGAGCGAGGCCGCAGACCGGGCGGCGGCGTACAACGCCCTCGGGCGTGGGAAGAAGTCGATCGCGCTGAATCTGAAGGACGATGCCGCGCGGGAAATCTTCTACGCGCTCGTAAAGCAGGCGGATGTGGTGATCGAGGGCTTCAGGCCCGGCGTTGTGAAGCGGTTGGGCGTGGACTACGAAACGCTCGCCAGGATCAACCCACGCATCATCTGTTGTTCGATCTCGGGATTCGGGCAAACCGGGCCGTATTCCAACCTGGTGGGCCACGACATCAACTACATCTCCATCGGGGGCGCGCTGGGCGTGACTGGCCGGCCGGGCCAGGCCCCGGCCATCCCCGTGAACCTGGTAGCGGACTTCGCGGGCGGCGGGCTGACGGCGGCGTTCGCAATCTGCCTCGCGATCCTGGCGCGGGAGAAAACCGGCCGCGGCCAGAATGTCGACATCGGCATGAGCGACGGCGTGCTCTCGCTGATGACGAGTGCGTTCACGCAGTTCTTCTCCATGGGGATGCCCATCCGCCCGGGCAGCATGCTGTTGAACGGCGCGGCACCGTTCTACAACACCTACGAATGCTCCGATGGGCGGTGGTTCTCGATCGGGAGCATCGAGTCGCACTTCTACGAAGCACTCTGCCGGGTGCTCGGCACCGAGGACCTGCTGCAGAAGCAGTTCGCGCAGGATGAGTGGCCGGCGATGATCGAGCGCTTCGCCGGCATCTTCAAGACAAAAACGGCGGACGAGTGGATGGCGATCATGTCGCAGTACGACATCTGCGCGGCGCCGGTGCTTGAGATGGAGAACGTGGTGACGAACGAGCACAACCTGGCGCGCGGCATGGTGGTCGAAGTCGACTCACCCGTCGGGAAGGTGAAGCAAATCGGCGTTGGGCCGAAGCTGAGCGACACACCGGGCAAGGTGCGGTCGACCTCTCCGCTGATAGGCCAGCACACGGATGAGGTGCTCAAGGGGCTCGGATACGACGAGGGGAGGATCTCGGCGCTGCGGGAGGCCGGGACCGTCGGCTAACTGCCGCGAGTCACGTGCTTTCGGGGCGGCGTTCCAGGTTCGCAAGTTCTTCGCGGTAGGCGGTGTGGAGCGCCTCGTCCATGCGCTGGCCGAAGCGCCGGTAGGCCTCGATGAGGTCCTGGCCCTCACCGGTCAGGATCGTGTGGCCGCCTCCAGCCCCACCCACTTCCGACCGTACCAGCGAAAAGCCGAGGTTCGCTTCGAGTTCCTTCACTTTCCCCCAGGCGCGGCGGTAGGAGAGTCCCATCGCGGTGGCCGCCTGGGCGAGTGAGCCGGTATCGGCCACGAGCTGGAGGAGGCGGAGGCGGTAGTCGGACATGACCAGCCTGCCATCAGCTTCGAGCCAGAGCTTCTGCCGGGGTTCGAAATGGGCCACCCCCGCAGCCTACCGCCGCACCACACCGGTGTCAGCCGGGACGTGTGTTTAAGGGAGGCGGCAGATGTCCTGGTACGTCCTGGATGGCTGGTTCGCGTAGCCATAGTCGAACAGGCGGGCGATGTAGGCGGGGGTATCGGCACCATTACCGACGGTGCCCAGGTATTTCGTGGCTTCGGCGCAGCCGGCGATGACGCTGCTGTGTTCCTGTAAGCCCTTGCGGAACTCCTGGGCTGCGATGCTGAACACGATCTCCTTGCCTTCGCGAATGGCGGCATCGATGGCCTCGGTGGGGTCCTGGCCGAGCGCGGCCGTGGCTACGGCAATCCGGAAGAGGGCGTAGCCCTCGAGTGCGGGGCGGCCCTCGCCGCGGCCGGTGTCCTTCTTCCAGTCGCGCAGATCCTCGGCGCCGATGGCTGCCCGGTAGGCAGCGATGGCCTCCTCGAAGTTCGCGGCTGCAAAGAGCGCATCGGCATCGACGATCGCGTGAAAGAGGTACTCCGGCGGGTCGTACTCCGTCTTCGTGAGCCGGTACCGTCCGCCGAGGAGTTCATAGGTGCGGGTGGCTGCCCGGGTGGGCCCTGCCGCGATATCGAGTTTGCCGCCGTGGATCATGATGCGGCTCTGGGCGCCTTCACCCTCCAGGGCCACCCGGTCGATTGCGGGCACACCGTCGTCGCCGGGGCCGATGTCTCGCCAGGCGGTGCCGTCCCACGCCTGGATACGGACGAGGCTGGTACAGGTATTGGCGGTGCAACGGTTGACCAGGTAGGCGAGTTCGGCGCCGGGCTCTCCATCCCGGTCGGCAAGGCTGAAGATAGCGGCGCCGAGGATGGAGGCGTCGGCGGAACCTTCGGTCGCGAACTCCTCGATCTCCTGGGAGCCGCCTGACCGGAAGAACACGACGGCCGGGAACGGGCCCTGTGGGGCGGCCTGGCGTAGCGGGATGAGCCATGCCGCGTCGGGCAGGCCGTCGCCGCCGGCATCACCCTGGGCACAGATTACGCCCCAGCTGAGGGTGAGATGCTGGGGACAGGGTTCGGCGAAGCGGGACGCCCCAAGCAACGCCTGGAGCCCGGCCCGCGCCTCTATCGCATTGGTTGGGGGCGGGCCCAGGGGGTCGGGTGTGGGCGATGGGGGCGGGCTGGTGGTGGGCGTGGCAACCACGAGGGTTGAGCTCGGCAGGGGAGTCGCTTCGGCCGAGCCATCGCCACCCGAGCACGATGCGAGGGCGAGGGTCACCGCGCACGCGAGGGCCAGGCCTAGGGTTTTTTCACGAGGTAGTCTTCGGCCGCCCATCCTTCACCAAGCCTCGTTTCGACTTTCCACCAGGTGAGGCCGCCCGATTCCTCGGGGCCGCCAGTCACCTTCACTTCGGTGGCGTCGGCGATGCAGACGATCGCATCGTTTTCGACGCCGGGGTTCGTGCGCACATTGAGACAGTCGCCCGTGCCAGTCACGACGAGGGTATCGCCGAGGGAAAACTTTCCTGGGCCGGTGGTTACCGTCGCGGGCGGAATGGTGGTCGTGGCCGCGGGCGTGGTGGCGGCGGGACTGGGAGTCTGGGCGCCGACAGCGCCGCCGGTGGTAGCGGCCGGCGTGGGTTCCGGGCTGGCCTTGTCTGCATCGCCGCCGAAGAGCTTCTCGGCGCCCCAGATGACGCCGAACGCAACGACCACGGCGAGTGCAACAGCCACCGGCACGTACCAGTACGCCACAATCTTGTGGCGCTCGTAGATCCGGGGCAGGGGCTTGCGCACCATCTGTTCTCCGGTGGGGGGCACATACCTGCGTGGAGGGGCCGCCGGGGGGATTTCGTTCTCGGGCAGCCGCCGGTGAATCGCCGGTGGTGGCTCCCCGATGACCGGCTCGCCGCCCGGTGGAGCCGGCTCGGTGGCTGCCGGCGGGTGCTGGGGCCGCCCAAGGGGCCGGAATGGTATGGGCTCGGGGGTCTCGGAGTGAGGCGGCGAGGGCAGAGGCGTAGCGCGGGTGCCTTCGCCCGGATGCGGCGCCGGAGCCCCGGGCAAACGCGCGCCGGTGGTGTAGGCCATGGCCTGCGGAGCGACGCGGTGTTCGGCCTGAGTTGCGCAGCCACCGTTGGTCACCCAGCAGCCGGGATGATGCATGACGCCGCAGCCTTCGCAGCGGAGCACGGCTTCGCCTTCCTGGAAGGACCGGTCGCAGAGCGGACAGAAGCGTTGTTGGGGGCTCAAAACACCTACCCGGGGCCGCCATGGTCAGTATCGAACTCAGTATCCCCATCATCAACAGGAACGCTGGAGCCGGCCTGAAAGTTCCTAGCCACTTTGTAAAATCCTCTGCACCTCGGAGCGGGATGGGAGTGATGCGGCAGCGCCGGGCCTGGTGACGGCGCAAGCCCCGGCCGCCGCGCCGAAGCGTGCCGCCTCCAGGGGTGTGGCCCCTTCGGCCAGAGCGACGGCGAAGGCCCCACAGAAGGCGTCCCCGGCCCCGACAGAATCAACTGCCATGACCGGGAAGGCCGAGACTTCCGTGAGCTGGCCCGGTGTGGCTACAAGCGCGCCCTGCTCGCCCAGGGTGATGACGACCACACCCGGGCCACGGGAGAGCAGCGCCTCCGCTTCGCGGCGGTGGTCGCCTCCTGCCTCGGGAGTGAGCGCGGCCGCCTCGACCTCGTTTGGGAGAAGGATGTCGGCAAGGCCGAGCAGCCCGGGCGGGTGCGGCGCGATGGGCGCGGGGCTCAGCATCACCTGACGGCCCGCAGCCCGGGCGATGCGCATGGCGGCCTCGGTGGCGGACATGCCAACCTCGAACTGCACCATGAGGATGTCGGCGTTCTCAATTGCGGCGCGTGCGCATTCGATACCGGCCACACCCAGTGCAAGGTTCGCGCGGGGAACCGCGAAAATGGCGTTGCTCCCGTCGTCGAGCACAATGGGCACGGCGACGCCGGTGCCGATGGCGGGGTCCGCGAAAACACCGGACGTATCGATGCCTTCGTTGCGAAGGTTGGCGAGGATAGCGTGCCCGAAGTCGTCGTCGCCGACACGGCCGATCATCGCGACATCGGCGCCAAGGCGGGCCGCGGCCGTGGCCTGGTTGCCGCCCTTCCCGCCGATGAAGGCCTGGAAACTGTGGGCGATGAGCGACTCGCCCACGGCAGGGAGGCGGGGCGCCCGGACCACGAGGTCCATCATGAGCGAGCCGACGACGGCGATCCTGACCATGGCGGGAGTCTACCGGGAGAACGCGCATCGCATCTTCCCGCGCGGGTCTCTACGCTAGGTGAATGACGCGGATCCTCGGCATCAACGGCAGTATTCGCCCCCGCAGCTCGGCCGACCGGGCGCTCCAATTCACGCTCAAGGCCCTGGAAGCGAACGGCGCCCAGTGCGAGACGTTCGAAATCGGCTCGCTCCCACTGCTCGACGGGCGGCCAGAGGACCAATACCCGGCAGCCGTGGGGGCGTGGCGAGCCGCCTGCTCGGCCGCGGACGGATTCGTGATTGCCGTGCCCTCGTACCACGGTGCGATGCCAGGAGGCCTCAAGAACGCTCTCGACTTCATCGACCTTCCGCATGCGGGTGGCAAACCATTCGCCATCATTGGCATCGCCGGGGGGGACGCGGAGCCACCAGTGACTGACGTGGTGCGCGTGATGCGGCACATCGGCGCGGTCGCCGCCGTGCCGGACGTGGTGATCTCGCGCGCTTCGAATCACTGGGGAGCGGGCGATGAGCCGGCCAACGCGGGCGTGAAGATCGCCATCGCGAAGGTGGCGGAGGGCCTGGTGGCGCTGGCGGTACTGCGGGCGGCAGGGCAGCTGCCAGAGCCATGAGCGGCCCGGGTTCGGGATGGCGTGGACGGGCTTCGCAGCGGCCGCGCGGCCAGTTCTGCCCGGACTGTGGCGGCGCGCTGTTCTTCGACTACCGCGGAGGTGAGCGGCCGCCGGCATGTCCCGGCTGCGGGTACGTCCGGGTGCGGCACCCCGGAGTGGGTGTCGCGGTGATCATCCGCGATGAAGCCGGGCGAGTGCTGATGGGCAGGCGGGCGCAGGGACGATATGCCGGACTGTGGTGCATCCCGTGCGGGCGGTTGGAGTGGGACGAAGACGTTCGCGAGGAAGCCGTCCGGGAGTTCCTGGAAGAGACCGGGCTGGAGGTTGAACTGGATGGCGTGGCCGCGGTGCATTCGAATTTCCACGACCCCGAGCGCCAGACGGTGGGCATCTGGTTCGATGGGCATGTGACCGGGGGACACCTGCACCCCGCGGACGGCGAGCTTTCGGAACTTGGCTACTTCGACCCGGCTGCACCACCACCGCTGGCCTTCCCGACCGACGCGCTCGTGCTGCGAGAACTCGCGGGCGGGTGAGCAGTCATCGGCAGGGGCTCCCCGATTACCGTTCGGGATAAGACTGGCCGATACTTGCGATACGTGCGGACAATGGTTGCGGCAACGCGGTCGCGTCTGTAGCGTCCGCCCGGCAGGACGATTCGGGCGGGTACCTACGAGGAGAGCGCATGACAACGGCGGAGTTCTCACTCAACCACGCCGCCCTGGTCCGACCCGCAGCGGGTCGCGCGCCACAGGCGACGCTCACACCGCTGTGGCGCGAGGCGCTCTTCCCCCTGGACTGGCTGTCGCTCCGGACTTCTGCCGTGTACTGGGGCGTGGGCGCGCCCCGCGGCGAGGGCGAGCCGGTGGTGGTGGTGCCGGGGTTCCTGGCGACGGATGTCTCGATGATGGAGCTGTTCTGGTGGCTGGCTCGAATCGGTTACCAGCCGCACTTCTCGAACATCGGCCGCAACGCGGATTGCCCTGACTTCATTGCCTCGAAGCTGTTAGAGACAATCCAAAAGGTGCATGGCGAGACGGGCCAGCGCGTGAGGCTCGTCGGGCACAGCCTCGGCGGGCTGCTGAGCCGGAGCATCGCACTCGGCTTCCCGGAGTACGTCTCGTGCGTGATATCGATGGGGTCGCCGTTCCGGGAGGCGGGCACGGCACACCCTGCGCTCATCGCCGCCACGGAGGCGCTGCGCGGGCCGGCAGGCAAGCACGTCGCCCGGAATCTGAAGCCTTCGTGCTTTAGCGGGCAATGCAACTGCAGCTTTGGACGGAGCCTGGCTTCGTCCGGGGAATACGAAGTCGCGCACTACGCGATCTACTCGAAGAAGGACGGCGTGGTGGAGTGGGAGAACTGCGTGGAGGAAGACCCTTCGCTCAACGACGAGGTCAATTGCACGCACCTGGGCATGGCGTTTCACCCGGGCGTGTACCGGGTCCTGGCGCGGCGCCTGCGGCAGGTGCCCACGGGTTAAGGAACCGAGAGTTCCACCGCGACCGGCAGGGCAGTGCGCCCCCAGTTGGAGAGGTCGTTGGCGTAGCCAGGCTGGTACTTCTCGACGAGGAGGGCCCGGGCGAGAGCATCCTCACCGGACCCGGGTTCGACGATGCGAGCACGGCCAGCAAAGGTATCGCCACCGACGCGAACGGTCACTGATGGGTGCTTGATGAGGTTGCGGACCCAGTGGGCCTTCGGGTGGCCCGCGTCGCCGCCGCTGCCGCTGAGCATGTAGAGCGTGGAATTCGCGATCCCGAACCAGATCTCGATCTCGCGGGGCTGGCCGGTGGTGCGGCCGGTGGTTGTGAGGTAGCAGTACTGCTCGCCTGCGTGGTCATCCCATGGCATGTGTTGAGCTTACGCTCCCTTCGGCCGGTGAGCGGACAACAGAAAGCCCGGCCGATCGACCGGGCTCCGTCGTTGCCCGTGGCTCCGGGCTTAGACTGCCGCCTTCTCGCCCTTCTTCTTCGATTCCTTCGTAGCGGGCTGCATGGATTCGAAGCTCTTCTTCATCACGTCAACCACGGGGTTGGCGGTGGCCCATGTCCGGGCCACTTCGACGGCGGCCTGGGCGGTTTCCTTGTTCACTTCTACGAGCTTCTGGACGAGCTCGCGGGCGTCGCCGCCGGCAGTGAGCGCATCCTGGTAGGCGGCCTGGGTGAAGGCGAGGGCGCGGCCCTGTGCGGCGGTCGTCGCCTCGAGGACGGCTGCGTAGACGTGACTGAGGTCGGCCGGTTCGGCGGCGAGCTTTTTGCCAAGCTCGATGGCTTCGCGCTGGCCTTTCGCGACATCAGAGGCGAACTGCTTCGTGACGTTGAAGCCGCGCTCGTTTGCCCTGGTGACGGCATCGACGAGGACGTCGTAGCTGGCGAGGAGGGAGTTGTAATACTTCTGGACCTGGTCGTTTGCCATGGGGATATTGTTTCCTTCTGCGGTTGCGCTGCGGTATCTATGTGCAAGTTACATATAGATGCAGAGCCTTGTCAACAAGATGCTTCTAGCTGCATACTGCAGTTATCGCAGGAGATGCCATGGCCACCCGGAAGACAGACGACGACCCATCCAAAGTGAAACCCCGCCTACACGGCGAAATGCTGGCGACGAGCCTGCTCGCCTTCCTGAAGGGGTGGAACGCGTACGGATATGAGCTGACCCAGCGGCTGGCGCAGGCTGGCCTGCCCGAGTCGGACAGCGGGACGGTCTACCGGACCCTGCGCCAACTCGAGAAGTCCGGGTTCGTGTCTTCGTTCTGGGACACCTCGGAATCGGGGCCAGCGAGGCGGATGTATAGCCTGACGACGGCAGGCGAGATGTTCCTATCGGGGTGGATCGACGTGCTGCAGAACTACCAGGCGGTGCTCCAGAAGGCCACGTCCGGGTTCGCAGCGGCGAAGGACACAGCGGACGGCGACAGGGCCCGGTAGCACGCATATGAGGCAGGCGCCCGCCTTGTAGCGGCGGGCCGGGCGATATATCGTCAGAGTCACAGCATGAGACGTGCTGGCGGAGCGTTGGGTATGACCGTCGAAAGTCCGCGCACCTATCCCGATACACGCCGAGTCGAAGGGCGTGACGTAACGTTGCGGCTCATGACCGCGGAAGACCGGCAGGCGGTGCTGGAGTTCGCGCGGAAGCTGGCGGAACACGACCTGCTCTTCCTGCGCCGGGACATTACCCAGGCGGCGGCGGTCGACGAGTGGATCCAGGAAATTGCGACCGGGGAGATCTTCACGATCCTGGCCGTCGAGGGTGGCGCGGTGCTGGGGTGGGCAACGATCCACCGGAACCGCCTGCGCTGGACGGCGCATGTTGCAGAGCTGCGCGTGATGGTGGCGGAAGGGGCGCGTGGGCTCGGCCTGGGGCGCATCCTGACGCAAGAGGCGTTCGCCAACGCGGTTGGCCTTGGAATCGAGAAGATGGTGGCGCAGATGACGCTCGACCAGAAGGGCGCCGTCGCGGTGTTCGAAGGGCTCGGGTTCAAACCGGAGGCGCTCCTTCGCGACCAGGTGAAAGACCGGGCGGGCAAGAAGCATGATCTGCTGGTGCTAAGCCACGATGTCTCGAAGTTCGGGAGCCAGCGTGCTGCCTTCGGGATGGACCAGGCGTTCGGTTTCTAAGCGCCGCGTGTCAGCGGACACGTTCGGCGAGGACGACCGTCCGGAAGGCGTATTCGCCTTCGTTGGCAGGACCGCTGCAGGTCATGAGCGTGATGCTCTCGGTACCCTCACGGCCGTGCAGGAGCGCACCCATGTCGATGGTCCCCAGGGCGTACTCGATATTCGAGGTGACGCGGTACCGGTGGCGGGTGCCATCGCTGAGGGCGATTTCCATTTCGTCGCCCGGAACAAGTGCCGAAAGCCGATTGAAGACACCGGGACGGCCAGCGTATTCAAAGTGCGCGGCGAAGAAGGTGGCACCGCCTTCGCCCGGGAGTGAGTTGTAGGCGGGGTTCCAGCCGACAGTGGAGGTGTCCTGGGGAACATCGAGGCGGCCGTACGCATCGAGTCCGTAGCGGCGGATGGGGGCATCGCTGAGCCCGAGCCGCTCGATGGTCATAGATGCGATGTCGACGGGACCAGGGGGAGGCGGAGCAACGGGCTGGCCCGGATCCTTTCCGTAGCGTTCGATGGAGCGTTCCACCTCGGCGATAAACCGGTCGTCGACGCGGGCCGGCATGCCGGTCAGGGCATCGCGGCCGACGTACCGGAGTTCCGCGCCGAGACCGGTGGCGCGCGCCGACTGGCTCCCCGAAACGGTCAACGGCGGCCAGGCGGCCACGACCGCCAGAACCATCAACGATCCAATCGTTGTTGCGGATAACCAGCGAAGCCGCATGGGTAGAGTGTATCTCGCGGGACGCTTCACACTGGACAGGATCGGCGCGCGGGCGCGAAGCGCACACCTGTGACCGTTGGGCGGCAGGTCGCGGGGCTCCTGGCCGAGCCCTGGCGCAGCCTGTGTGAAGTACCTCACACTGCATGTGCAACCCGGGATTTCGTTCCGTTGACAATTAACCTTCACGCCAGTACGTTCGTTTCCAGTAACAACAGCGGCAACGCCGGAGGTATTGACATGGTTAACGGCAAGATGTTTGCGGCGCCCGCAGGCGAGAACGCACCGAACTAGCGAGTTCTGTCGAGGCAGAACGGCGTCGATGCCGTACCGCCAGGCGGTACGGCTTTTTTGTTGTCTCCAGGATCCAGCTGAGATAGCCCAGGGCTCCGGCCTAGAATTACAGGCTGGAGCAGTGGCTCTTCGCGACAATCGTAATTGCAGTAGTCCGACTCATTGGGACAGCCATGCTACATGCAGGCCGGGCTGTGCATGATTCGTGCGCCCAGTTCATAGACTGGTACAACCAGAAAAGGTGTTACTCACGTGTTGAATCAAATGATGACGCAATCTCCCCGAATGGCGGCTCTGTTGACAAATAAACGCTACGGAGAAGATGCGACAAAGGATCCGATGCTGATCCACCGGATGGGGCTCAAGAAGAAGTCCATGCCGGTGCAGCCAACCACCCAGGCGTCCGGGGCCGAACAGCTCCGCGAACGGCGCGCCTGAAACACGCACATGGAGGTGAACGAGATGTATCGCATGTTGACGCAAGTCACGCATAGACTGTCGATGACGCGTGATGGGCGGCTGTATGCGAGCGGGCAGCCCGAGCCGGAGTGGCTTCAGCACCGCTTCCGGGCGGCACAGGCGCTGCGCGAACTGCGCCGGGCGGAAGGGCGGGACCGGATCGCCGCAACTCCGCAGAGGGGACTGGTGGCGCGGCTCCGGACGGTGCTTCGCATTGCGTGATGTGCACCCGGTGGCCGCAGACAAAGAGGGGCTCCCATTGGAAGCCCCTCTTTGTTTGGCGCCGGACCACCAGGGTCAGGACTCGAGGAGTTCCTTGAGCCGGCCGTTGAGGTTCTTGCGCTGGAAGGTCGCCTTTTCCAGGTCGGCGATGTAGTTCTGGACCTGGAGCTTGCGGAGGGCCTTCAGCCTGGCCTGGCCTTCCGCGATGCGCTCGCGGCCACCGCCGAGCATGATCGCGAGGGGCTCGTTGACCGCCGCATCGGTCCAGTCGCGGACCATGCGAGATTCGGCCTTGTTGAGATAAAGGTTCTGCTCCTCGCGGCGGTCGGGGAGCTTGAACATCATGTGCTTCAGGCGCTCGATGTGGTAATCCATCATGCGCTGGCGGTCCCTGGCGACGAGCCGGTACATCTCGCGCTCGAGCGGCGTCTGGGCGAACTGGGCGCCCTCGCTGAAGAGCGTGTTGAGCATGCTGTCCTGGACGAAGAGGACCATGGCGAGCTCGGGGAAGCTGCGGGCTTCCTGGGCAGCGCGGGAGAAGTCCGTGGGGGCCTGGAGACCGAGACCACCGCCGTTGGCGAGGGCACGCTTGCGGAACGCTTCGGCGTGGCGGGCAAGGTCGTAGATCACGGTGGAGAGGAAGAGCTTCAGTTCGAGGTAGCCATAGCTGATCTGGGGGAGCCAGCCGGACCAGAGGGCACCGACGTAGTAGGCGCGCTCACTCTGCTCGGTGAGGAACTGGCAGACGGCCTTTTCCATTTCAGGCGAAATCGGCTGGAGGCTCGCCCAATCGAGATCGGTAGCCGATACCCAGCGGTCGCGAATCGCGTCTTCATACAGAGGAACGCAGCAGTCAGCCCAGATGATGGCCTTGTCGAAGATGGTGTAGCCCATGTCTTCGACAACGGCAGCCGGGAAGGATCCGCGCGCGATCTCGGAGCGGTTGAACCAGACATCGGGGATGTCGCCGTACGTGCCAACGTTGAGGTCGCCGATGGTGAGGCCCATCTCAGGATCGCTGGCGCGCGCGCGAATTCCCCATTCGGTGGGGACCTTCATCCAGGAGAGGTCGCGCGGGACGGCGGCCTGGCCACCCTCGAGGAACTCCTTGGCGCGCTTGCCATCGACCTCGGCGCGGAGGGCCTGCCAGATGACCTGGAGGCTGTGGCCCTTGGAAAGGGCGGCTTCGATGAGGCCGCTTTCCCAGCCGAGCTGGGCGGCCTTATCGCGCGCTTCCTGGGGGATTTCGACCTGGGTGGCCTGGGCGGCCTTCGTGAGAGCTTCTCCGGTGGACATGTGCTACCTCCGATGGGGTCGGGCGTGTTGGGAAAGCGCCCGGCGCGTTGCCGGGCGCGTGCTGGTCGTTCGGGGCCCGGGGCTAGGCCGGGTCGAGGAACTGCGCCATCAGCGGCCCGAGGCGCTGGCGGCGGTCGCCGAGGCCGGCGACGGTGAGCCGGTGGACGTACTCGTTGATCTGCCGTTTGCGGAGAAGGAGGAACTTCTGGAGGCCCTCGTCGAACTTATCGACTCCGCCACCGAGGAGGATACAAAGCGATTCGAAGACTGGCGGGAAGGTCACATCGCCGGAGCCACCGCCGGAGGCATCGCCTTCGGCCTTATCGAGGTAGTGGTGGATCTCTTCGCGGCGTTCCGGTTCGGTATCCAGCACGTACTTGAGGTGCATGACGCCGAAGGCGAGGTGGCGGGACTCGTCCTGGGCGCTCATGCGGAAGATGCGCTTATCGGCATCGGTCTGGCCGATGAGCTCTCCCATGCGGAACATGGACTGGACGAAACCCTCGGCCTGGACGTGCATCAGGACGGACATTTCGGTGAAGTCGCGGGCCTCGATGAGGGTGCGGAGGCCGAGGCCGGCGCCCTGGGCGAGGAGGCCGCCGCCATTGGCAAGGGCGCGCTTGCGGAAGACATCTGTGTGGCGCGCTTCGTCCATGATCTGGGACATCAGGAAGAGGCCGGCCTCGAAGTCCTGGGCGCTAACAAAGGGCATCCACTGTCCGGGCACGTCACCGGCGATGAACTCGACCTCGGTGAGCATGGTGCAGAGCTGGCACATGGCCCGCTCCATCTCATCGGGGAGATCTTCGAGGGTGTCCCAGGGGATGTCGCGGGCCGAGGACCACTGCCGCTGGGTGGCCTCTTCATAGAGCATGATGCAATTCTCGGACCAGACGTCGGACTTCGACATGTAGTTGGGGCCAAACCGCTGAGCACCGGGGCGGGCAACCGCGCCGCGTATGCGGTACGTCATATCGCCACCACCGCGAGCGGCGTCAGCATAGCGCCCAAGGTTAATTTCCTTCAGCGTCAGGCCCTTCTTACCGGGGACTGCGGAAGCTGCGTCGTCATAGAGATTTAGCCACGAGAGATCGAGGCTAGTTTCGGCTGCCAGGTTTGCGGCCATGGGGTCAACTCCTTCTGCTTGCGTCGATAGCGGCGATAGTCTACGTCGAATCGCTCACCGCTGGGAAGGACGAATTACCGTCAGGTAAGTTTTGGCGCGACTTAAAGAAGTTAATTTTCGTAAAGACCCTTCTGGCCACCCCTCATCCACCGGCGATTGACGGCCGATATCTCTGGTAGAAACCGGGAGGTCACCCGATGTCAGCCATTGAAGACGCATGTCCGTTCGACGAGCCTGCCCGCGCGGGGCGCTGCGAGGCCTGTTGCAACGCAAGCAGTTCGGTCCCGCCGTGTGCCGCGGCGTACCTGGGAGGGCGCGCGCGCCGGTATACCGAGAGCATTGTGCCGATCCGCCGGGTCGAGCCCATGGCGCGCCGGCAGGCGGCGTAACCCGCGGCACCGGCGGAGGTCCGCCGCGCGCAAGCCTCTTCAGCGTTGCGGCGCCAGGCGAGGGATGCCTCTTCCAGGGCGATGGCCGCCGGGTGATTTCGTTGCCCGGAAGTTCCTGGCGGGTGTTCCCGGAATTGCGTAGCGGAGCGACAGGCACGAAGTGGGCGCCAGAGCTGGGGTGCCGCCCGCGAAGGACGGATGGCCGGGGGCTCCCGGACGTGGGATGATCGCGCGGCCATGCCGAAGCAAGTCTCGAACGTCGCAACCGACGACTACCTGACTGCGATCTACCGCTTGAGCCACGACGAAGGGCTGGACGTAATCGCTGTGCGCCTGGCGGACCGCCTCGAGATTACCCCTCCTTCGGTGGCCGGGATGTTGAAGCGGCTCATCCGCGATGGCCTGGTGAGCACCGACGCGCGAAAGACAATCCACCTGACGCCCGAGGGCCTGAGACGGGCGGAGCAGATGGTCCGGCGGCACCGGCTGGCGGAGTGCCTGATTACGAACGTCCTCAAGGTGCCGTGGTGGCGGGCGTACGAAGAGGCGCACCTCCTGGAGCACGGCATCTCGGACATCACCGAGCCGCACCTGTTCGAGACACTGGGCCGCCCCGAGCGCAGCCCGTTCGGGTACCCCATTCCGGGCCACGGCCCGAACCGCAAGCTTTCGATGACGACACTGGCGGACATCAAGGAAGGCCAGCAGGCGGTGATCGACCGGGTGTTCGAGGAGGACGAGCAGCTCTTGCGGTTCTTCGATGAGGAGGGGATCCGGCCTGGCCAGCAGGTACTCGTGGAATCTATGGCGCCCTACCGGGGGACCGTCACGGCCCAAATCGAGGGCCGGCCGGTGGTGATGGGGACCCAGGTTGCCGGGCGAATCTGGGTAGTGCCGGCGAAGTAACGCCACTCGGCCCTGATTGATTCACGGTGGACGTCTTCATATCCCCCGGCTGCAGCCGACAATCAGCACATGGAACCCGTGCAACTGCACCGTGGGCGTGGCCCCTTACGTGTCCTGGTTATTGAAGACGATCCTGCTCTGGGGCGGCTGATTCAGCTTGTGCTGGGTCAACACACGCCCGACATCACGGTCGCCCGGTCGGGCGCGAGCGCGATCCAGGCGATTGCCTCCGCCTCATTTGATGCGATCGCCTCTGATATCAGCCTCCCCGACATGTCGGGCCTGGATGTAATTGCGAAGGCGCGGGAGCTCTCGCCCGGGAGCGGAATTGTGGCGATCACCGGGTTTGTAGACGTTGACGTGGCGGTGCGGTCGATGAAGGCCGGGGCCGACGACTTCCTGGGCAAGCCCTTCGACGCGGAGATTTTGTGGCACCTGCTGAACAAGGCGGTGGACAGCCGGGAAAGGCAGATAGCGGCCGAGCAGGCCGCGGTCTACCGAAAACTCGCCTACACGGACGCGCTGACCGGGAGCCCGAACCGCCGGTTCATCGACGAGTTCATCGTCGAGGCAGTGACAGCTTCGCAGCGGTACAACCGGCCACTCTCGGTGGCCTATGTGGACATCGACAATTTCAAGCTTCTGAACGACTTCGTGGGGCATGAAGAGGGCGACCAGGTGCTGAAGCGGGTGACCTCGGCGCTGGCGAGGTTCATCGAGCCACCGGCGCAGTTCGCCAGGTTCGGCGGCGACGAGTTCGTGGTGGTATTCCCGGACGCGACGGCGCCCCAGGCACGGCAGGCGATGGAACGCGTGCGGCGGGCAGTCGCCGAGATCGAGGTCGTCAATGGAGCGCGGATCAGCCTCCCGACGCGCATCAGTTGCGGCGTCGCAGCGTTCCGAGGGGTGGAATCGCCACGCGACCTGATTGCGGAAGCGGAAGACCACATGTACCTGGACAAGGCGGTCGCACCGACGGTGGCCCCGGCGCCGGGCGGGCCGGCCTCGGCCGAATCGCTCCTGAAGGTGGGTAACCTGAAGGCGTTGCGGAACCTGGTGAAGGCGATCGACCGCCGGGACAGCTATACGCGGTTCCACAGCGACCATGCGACACAGCTTGCGTTGACGGTCGCTCGCGAGCTGCAGTTCGACGAAGACCAGCTCAACGCGATCGCCATCGGCGGGCCCATCCACGACCTTGGGAAGATCGTGGTCCCCGACGAAATCCTGAGGAAGCCCGGGATGTTGACGGCGAGCGAGCGACGGAGCATGGAAGAGCACCCGGTGATGGGAGCGGCGATCACGGCCGCCGTCACCGACTACGACACCGTGGTGAACCTGGTCCGGCACCACCACGAGCGGTTCGACGGCAATGGGTACCCGGGTCACCTGAAGTGCACGGAAATTACGCTCCCGACGCGGTTGTTCACGCTGGCCGATGCGTACAGCGCGATGACCACCGACCGGCCATATCGCAAAGGCCTGACCTTCGAACGCGCGATCGATGAGATCGTGAACGGGCGCGGCACCCAGTTCGACCCGGACCTGGCAGTTGCCTTCGTGGCGATGATCGAGCGGGAGTTCGGCGCGAAGGAGGCGGCGGCATGAGGACACGCGCCTACTTCCTGTTCGAACTGGTTGCCTGGCCGGCGGCGGCCTGGTGCGCGGTGGAACTCCTGCTGCGGGTAGCGACCGGCGCCACGGCCGGAATGGGGGACACGGGTCTCACCGGTGTCTGCGCCGCGCTGACCATCGTCGCTGTGCGCTGGCGGAGCCGGCAACTCGCGCTGGCAACGGCCAGCGAACGCCCGAGCTGAACTGCGAAGCCTACGTGTAGAACAACTGGGCGATGGACATCGCGTAGGCCATCATCTGTTCGGGGGCGAGCGCGTATGCGGGAGGCATCAGCGATGCCGAGTCCGCGACGTCCCAGATCTTCTCAACCCGCTTCCGGACTTCGTCGGGAGTACCGCAAACGGCGAAGGTCTGCGCCATCTCGTCCGTCACCAGGTGCTTAACACTGATGTAATCGCCGCGCTTGACGCCTTCCTGGAGCAGCCGGGCCTCCTTGCCGAAGCCATGGGCTGCGAAGTATGCCTCGTACTGTTCGACACCGGCATAGAAGGCGACGGTTGCCTTCGCGTCCTCAATCGCCTGTTTGCGGTCGGCGTTGGGAGCCACGAAGAGCCAGACATTGAACTCCACATCCGAGCGCTGGCGGCCGGCCTTCGCAAGACCGGCGTTGATGTCGTCCATCACCTTCGTCGTGGCCCAATCGACTGACCAGATGGGGTGGCCGATGATGCCATCGGCGACTTCGGCGCCCATGCGCAGGATGGGCTG
Organism: Dehalococcoidia bacterium; assembly: GCA_003104995.1. Classification (GTDB taxonomy): domain Bacteria; phylum Chloroflexota; class Dehalococcoidia; order Tepidiformales; family Tepidiformaceae; genus Amarobacter. The sequence goes on along the minus strand of PQAO01000021.1, from coordinate 136,959 downwards.
GCGAAGCCCGGCGACCCAGATGGGGATGTGGGTTCGGATGGGCTGGCGCAGGGGCTGGAACTCGCTGAAGTCGAGCTGATGGTACTTCCCGTCGTAGCGTGTGAGTTCGCCCGTGTGGCTCTTCTCGACGACGAGCCGGACGATCTCGATGACTTCGCGGAGGTGCTCAACAGGCTTGCCGTAGGGCATGCCAAAGAAACCTTCGCTCCAGGCGCGGACGCTGGACCCGAGGCCGAGCACGAAGCGGCCGCTGCTGATCATGTCCATGTCCATGGCAGCGACGGCCGTCTCGAACGGGCTGCGGGCGAAAGCCAGGGCGATCCCGGTCGCGAGCTTCATGCGGTTGGTCGCCCCTGCCGCGACCGCAAGGGGAATGAACGGAGGGCCGTAAACCTGGGGCGCGAATACTCCTTCGAGACCCATCGCTTCGAGCTGCTGGGCCTGAGCCGCGATCATCGGGGCGGGCATCGGTGTAACTGTGCCCCAGTATTTCGGATTGTTAGCCATGGCCTGGTCCTCCCTGTGGATGGCGCGGCTGCCAGGTTAGACCTGGCCGCAAGTGCGCGGGCGCTCAATCTAACTGGCCCGGTGGCCCGCACCAGCCGGGACGCGGGAGATCGGGCCGCGCGGGAGGGTTTCTCACGGAAATCAAACCGAACGGCGCCCCTGGTCTGCAGGCGGGGCGAACAGCGGAGGTTGGCAGGTCTCGGCTACACTCGGGCAAACGACACCGGAGATATGAGATGGCCCGCCTCCCGTTCGCCCAACGCTCGGACATCCCGGAAAACCTGCAGTACGTGTGGGACCGAAACACCACCAACGATGAGCTGCCGAACATCTTCCGGACGATGGCGAACAATCCGGTTGTCTGGCGGGCATACCTTCGGCTCGGTAACGGTCTCTGGAGTGCGTGCGGGCTCGATGTCCCGACGCGCGAGCTGGTGATTCTACGGACGGCGATCCTGCAGCACAGCGCCTACGAATGGCACCAGCACGTACGTATCGGCCGCCAGGCGGGCCTCTCCGACGCACGCATCGTGGGGCTGCACCACTGGCGCGCGGGCGACCTCTACTCGGCATCCGAGCGGGCGATCCTCGCCTACGTAGATGCGCTGGCGGCGAGCGACCACCCGCCGGCAGACGTGCATGCGTCGCTCGCGGCCCACTTCCCGCCCGCGACGATTGTGGGCGTCAATTTGCTGGTCGGCTACTACGTGATGACGGCGAAATTCCTGGGGGCAATGGAGGTCGAGACCGAGGGACCGTTCGCCGGGTGGCAGCTGGGGGCCTGAGGCGCATCTCTCCGGTTCACGCGGAGGATGGATGCTAGGATTCGGCAACCACCGCACCGGAGAGCCCTATGACCCGAAGCACAAGTGCCCATTCGATCGACTGCATTGGCCCGGAGCGGCCGGGCGGGCAGGGGCTCGACCACAACCAGGAGGAGTCAGGGAACCTTGCCATCCACAAGCTCCTGACCAGTGCGGACGGCCGGGAGTGGACTGACTTCGTCGCGACCGCGCGGCAGGCACGGGACGGCAGCTGGGGCTACGAGGCATGGGCGCTGCGGGGGATGGTGCGCTGGGTAAGGCAATACGGCCCCCGTGGATACACCTACCAGGTGATCGAAGCCGCAGGCGAGAACCCCCTCGAGCGGCAGGACCACCGCGCCCTCAACACGCTGGCGGAGGAGCTGGCTGCGGCGGGCAACCCGGACGATGTTCAGCGGGCGTTCGTCGAACCGGATGCGCTCACATACCCCTACGCCTACGAGCGGATTTCACAACTGTTCGACAGCCCAAACGCGCCCGACCTGGTGGTGAACCCGAAGAGTTACGCCTATGGGCGGCAGCCGGGCCAGCACGGCGCGCTCGACGTGATCCAGTCGCGGTCACCGCTGGTGTTCGCCGGGCCCGGGGTGAGGCGTGGGGCGGTGGTGGAGGCAGAGTCGAAGCAGGTGGACATTGCGCCGACGGTCGCACGCCTGATGGGATTCCCGCTGATCGACGGGAAGGACCAGACCGGCCGCGCCAGCAGCGCGCGGGGAGTTGCCCCGGATGTGTACATGGAACGCCAGGACGGGCGCGTGCTGGAAGAGGTGCTGGATCCGGCGAACGGAAGACCCGAGCGGGTGTACATCATGCTGCTCGACGGGCAGTCACACGCGGAGCTACGACACCGGCTCGAGGAGGATCCCGACGCCATCCCGAACCTGCGGCGGCTCATCGCGAACGGGGCCATGCTCGAGTACGGGAGCATCACCAACTTCCCGAGCATCACGTGGCCGAGTCACAACGCGATCGGAACAGGTGCCTGGTGTGGGCACCACGATGTTGTGAATCCGAGCTACTACCTGCGGGAGACGCGCGAAACCGTGTCGCCGCAGGGGCAGCAATTCGACACAGCGCGGTTCGTGGGGCCGGGGGTCGAGACGCTCTACGAGGCGTTCCACCGGGTGTTTGGCAAATGGGACGGAATGGCCGGCGCATTCACCGCCTCCATCAACGAGCCGTGCACGCGGGGTGCCGATCATGCCTCGCTGGAGCGGCGGCTGGTCGGCGACCGGGGCGAACTCATCATGTTGACGAAGGAGACCGAGCACGAGATTAGCCCGCGCTGGTACAACGAACTGGAAGGCGACGGGCACAAACTCCAGGGGCAGATCGATAACCGGGCGCTGGCGCAGGCGAGGCAGCTGTTCCTGGATGAATCGCACCCGGCGCCCATCCTCACGTACCACGAGTTTGCCCAGCCCGACTCGTCCGCGCACGACTACGGCCCCCACCACGAAGGCGCGCGCGAGGCATTGGACGAGACGGACGTGCGCATCGGCCACGTGCTGCGCACGATCGAGCAGCGGGGGCTGCTCGAATCCACGCTGTTCGTAGTCACCACCGACCACGGGATGGCGACGCAGGACGTCTCGCTGCGGGCGAACCCGGCCCGCATCCCCCAGCGCGACGGCATGGCAGCGGTGACGACGGAACCGCTGATTTACCTTCGGGATCTGCACGTGGAAGTGGTGGTGCAGCGGGACGGACGCACGGCCCAGCTAACGGTCCTCGACAACGATGCTGAGGCGTCGGGCGAGAAGCCGCCGGTCGCTGATGCCGAAATCCTGGTCTCGGACCACCGGGACGGCAAGGTTGCCAGGGTGATCACCGACGCCAACGGGGTGGCGGGGATTTCGATCCCGGCAGACCTGGAACCGGCCGGCCTTCGGCTGGCCATCCAGGCGGACGGCTTCAACTCGCGGCACATGCGCATGGACGGTTCGAACTTCGCGCTGAACCTGCGCGAGGTGCTGTACAGGCGCTGACATGCCGGGGCGGAGATGCCGGCCAACCGAGGACGTATACTCACGATATGGCGTTCCAGGTCGACGATTTGCGTGACTTGATTGAGCTGCTCGCGGAGAAGCCGGAGTGGCGCGCCCAGTTGCGCCCGCTGATCCTTGGCGATGAGTTTGATCGGCTCCCGCGAATCGTGGAGGAACTCGCGGAAGCGCAGCGACGGACGGAGGCGCGAGTCGAAGAGTTGGCCGAAGCGCAGCGCCGGACGGAGAAGCGGGTCGAAGAGCTCACCGCCCGGGTCGAAGATCTGGCCGAAGCGCAGGGGCGGACGGAGGCGCGGATTGAAGACTTGGTCGAAGCGCAGCGGCGGACCGAGACTCGGCTCCAGGAGATGGGCGAGACGATTGACGCGCTCACGGCGAGCATCAAAATGCTCAGCGATCAGTCCACCGACCACACCGGAGCTCTGTACGAAGTCCGGTTCGAACGGAAGGCCCCATCGCTGTTCGGACAATGGCTCAGGAAACCGAGGGTCGTAACGCTGAACGACCTCGAGCGGGTGGACGAGGCCGAAGTGAGCGGGGCACTATCGCCGTTCGATGCCTCGCAGCTGCGCGCGCTGGATATCATCATCCAGGGCCTGGATAAGCGAGAGAGCGGATATCCGGAGACGCTCCTGGCCGTTGAGGTGTCGCGCACGCTGGACGACATGGACCTTGACCGCGCGGAAGCGAGAGCGAAGCTGCTTGCGGGGCTTGGGTATCGCGCCCTACCCGCGGTAGGCGGGAAGTTCGCAACAGAGCGACTCATGATAGAAGCGGAGCGCCGCGGCATCCTCTTGCGGCTGATCGATCAACTGAACTGAAGCGGGCCGAGACTTGCCCAACCTTCACGCGCGCGGTAGATATGGATACGCATTATCGAGCCGGTAACCATCCACGGGCCGGACTCCAGCACTAAGGCAGGACGCTTTGCACGACTATTCCAGGATGGTCCCTCAGGCCACGCCCGAAACCAAACCGTATTGGGACGGACTGAAAGAGGGAAAGCTGATGATTCAGCGCAACAAGGCGACGGGGCAGGCCTACTTTCCCCCGCGGCCGTTCGACCCGCGCGACCCGGTCGCGGAAGTCGAATGGTTCCAGGCCAGCGGCCGGGGCAAGCTCGCAACGTACGTGATCAGCCACCGCCCGCCTCCTGGCTTCGAGGCGCCGTTCTCCATCGCCGTTGTCGAACTCGCAGAGGGCGTAAAGATGATGACCAACATCGTCGAATGCCCGCAGACGCCGGAGGCACTCCAGCTCGACATGCCCGTCGAGGTGGTGTTCCACAAGGTGAACGACGAGATCACGCTGCCACTCTGGCGGCCGGCGAAGGGGGGTTAGTTCAGTGGTGAAGCCAGGAAGTGTCGCCATTGTTGGCGCGGCAGAGATGGTGAGCCCGCTGGGCGTGTTCCCCGAACTTTCGCAACTCGGCCTCCATGCGGAGTCGGCGATTCGCGCGATGAAGGAGACCGGCCTCAAGCCCTCCGACATCGACGGGGTCGCCTGCGCGGGCGCGAGCCCGACCGAAGTCGCGTATTACCTCGGGATCACGCCGAAGTACGTCGACGGTACCTCGGTTGGCGGCTGCTCGTTCATGATCCACGTCCGCCACGCGGCAGCGGCAATCGAGAGCGGCCTCTGCACGACGGTCCTCATCACCCATGGCGAAAGCGGCAAGTCGGGGATTGGCCGGGGAGGATTCCCGGGCGGCCGCCAGGGACTGAACGCGCAATTCGAGCAATGGGCGGGGCCGACGGGGGCGCCAACCATGTTCACGGTCCCGGTGATGCGGTACATGAAGCAATACGGTATCACCGAGGAACAGCTCGCCATGGTTGCGGTGGTCCAGCGGGAGTACGCGGCAAAGAACCCGAACGCCATGATGAAGGACCCGATCACCGTCGAAGACGTGCTGAACTCGCGGATGATCGCGTACCCGTTCCGGCTCTTCATGTGTTGTCTCGTTACGGATGGCGGCGGGGCGCTCATCCTGACCTCGGCCGACAGGGCGAAGGACTTCCCGACGAAGCCGGTGTACATCCTCGGCACAGGCGAATCGGTTGAGACGCCGTTGGTGAGCCAGATGGAGGACTTCACCTCGTCGCGGGCGTTCAGCGTGGCAGGCCCGACGGCGTTCGCCGAGGCTGGCATCAGCCGCGACGACGTGGACCACCTGATGATCTATGACGCGTTCGCGCACCTGCCGTTGTACGGACTCGAAGACCTCGGGTTCGTGGGGCGTGGCGAGGCCGCCCAGTTCATCTGGGATGGCAACACGCGGCCCGGTGGCAAGCTGCCCTTGAACACCAACGGCGGTGGCCTCAGCTACACGCACTCGGGCATGTACGGCATGTACGCGCTGCAGGAGAGCGTGCGCCAGATGCGTGGAACGGCACCGGCCCAGGTGGCGGGAGCGAAGATCAGCGTCGCCCACGGCGTCGGCGGGATGTTCGCCGCGAGCGGCACGATCATCATGTCGAACGAGCAGCCGTAAGAAGGGCTGAGCCGAGAGGGCTTAGGACTTAGGATGGCCGGCATCTCGGTCCGGGAGGAAAGGGATGCCCGCCATCCAACGATTTGAGGAATTGGTCGCATGGCAGGGGCGCGGGAACTGACGCGTGAGGTCTACCTTGTGACCGCGGAAGGGAAGTTCGCCCGTGACTACGGACTCGCAGGACAAATTCAGCGCGCCAGTGTTTCGATCATGGCAAATATCGCCGAGGGATTCGAACGCGGAAATCGGGCCGAATTCCACCAGTTCCTTTCGGTGGCCAAGGCGTCATGCGCGGAGGTCCGATCTCATCTCTATGTCGCGATCGATGTGCACTACATCAGCCCGGGCGAAGGTGCGCGTCTGCAATCGATCGCTGAGGAGGTCACGCGCATCGTCGCCGGCCTTCGAAAGGCAGTTGAGAAACAGCGAGACGAACAGCGAGGGAAGAAATGACTAAGTCCGAAGTCCTGAATCCTCATTCCTGCCTTGTCATCGGGTTGGCGGGCACGATAGCCGCGGGCAAGTCGACCGTGGGGCAACTTCTTGTGGAGCGAGGCGCGCACCACTGCGATGCCGACAAGCTCGTCCACCGGTTGTACGACCCCGGGACGCCGGGCTTCGACCGGGTGGTGGAGGCGTTCGGCCGCGAAGTCGTCGGCCCGGACGGTTATGTTGACCGGAAGATCCTCGGGGCGAAGGTCTTCGGAAAGCCCGAGGAGATGAACAAGCTCACCCGGGCGATGGGTTCGATCACCGAGGCGATCAAGGCCGAAATCGATCGCTGGCGGGCTGAACTCGGGCCGGATCAGATCTGCGTGATGGAAGCGGTGAACCTGATGGAGCCCGGCTACGCCCGCTGGTGCGATCAGACGTGGCTCATCGGCGTGGACAACGATGTGGCGCGGCAGCGACTGCTGGAGACGCGCGGTATGTCGGAAGAGGAAGCGAACCAGCGGCTTGCGAGCATGATCCCGCTGGAGATCCGCGCTCACGGGGCCGACTGGGTCTACAGGAACAACGGGACCATGGACGAGCTGCGAGATGCGGTGAGTGCCGAACTCGACCGCATCCTGGCGGTGCGGGAGGCGGGCGGGACCGTGGAGTCGAAGTTCCCGGCGTGGTGGGCAGCGTTCCTGGAGCGCAACAAGGAGCGCCTTGCGAAGACGGGCGTGACGATCGAGGGCGAGGCGAAGAAGGAAGATTAGGTCGCGAGGAAGCGGTCGACGAAGTCCCGCGGGGACAGGATCCGGCCGGGGAAATCTCGACTGGCGAGCAGTGGTGGGTCGCCAGTGACCAGCATGAGTTCATGGTAGGCGGCGAGCATATCCCAGACGTGTTGATCGTTGGCATCGGGAGCCGCCACCAATGAACGCGGCGGGCTGAGTTCTATGGCGAATCGCCGCACCACTTCGACCACCTGATGAACCTCCGAGGGCGAGAGCCCGTGGCGTCGAGCGACCGACGGACGAAGCAAGACACCACGGTACTCGTCGAGCAGCTGCGGTGAAACGTGGTTCTGTATCGGGCCCCCCAGAGCTGCGACGAAAAGCCGAAACGGTGGCGCGAGCGGATGCTGAACCAGTTGCGCGCTGACGATCACATTTGCGTCCAGGATGACGTCACGCGTCACGATGCCGATCGAACGCCCCGGCTGGCGCGATAGCTGCGGACTTCTGCCGCGACCCACCGCTCAACCTCGTCATCCGACATGCCAGCCATGGTCCTTGCGGCCGTAGTTCGGGCCTTGTCGGCGAGCGCGAGAGCCGTTCGGCGTGCCGCCTCGTCCCGCTCTTCGAGCGCCGATTCGATGAGCTTCCCGATGGTCGTCCCTTCGCGGGCTGCCTGGAGTCTGAGCTGCTGGTGGCGCTCGTCAGAAAGAGTGATGGTGAGTCGAGCCATGCGTCGATCATACACCAACGCACCAGAACACCACTACACCGAAACACCCGTTTCGGGCCCGACCAGCATCTGTGGCGGTGTGAGGAACCCTCCGGTACCATCGGCTGCGCATTCCCAGATTCCGAAGGAGAACCTCATGGCAGACGAGGGATATGAATTCCCGGTCGACCGCACGCAGGTGATGCTGTTCGCGCGGTCGGTCCTCGACATCCGGCCCGAGTACTCGGACCCAAACGACCCCGCAACAAAGGCGGTGGGTGGCATCGTTGTGCCGCCGACGTTCGTGCAATGCAGCGCGCACTGGCAGCCGAACTACCCGCTGGACCTGACCCGGCCGCGCAAGGACCCGGCCCCGCAGCGCCCGGAGGGAGGAGGCGGGGGCGGCGGGCTCGGCCGTGGGCTCCACGCTGAGCAGCACTACGAGTACCACCACCCGATCCACGTCGGCGACACCCTGACCGTGACGAACCGTCCCGGCAACCGCTGGGAAAAGGAGGGCCGCCGCGGCGGGAAGCTGATGTTCTCTGAGAGCGTCACCGAGTACCGCAACCAGGACGGCGTCCTCTGCGTCACCGCCACCAGCGTCGGCGTCCAGACCGAACGCGCCGTGGATCAGTAGGGGAGGACACCAACATGGCACTCAAGGTTGGCGACAAGCACGAGCAGGTCGTGATCGAGACTGTGAACCGCACGCACATCGTGAAGTACGCAGGTGCGAGCGGTGACTTCAACCCGCTGCACCACGATGAAGGCGCGGCCCAGAAGATGGCGGGCTACCCGTCGGTGTTCGCGCACGGGATGCTCTCGATGGGGCTGACCGGGCGGGCGCTGACAGACTGGCTCGGCGTGACGGCGCTGAAGAAGTACGGCGTCCGCTTCACCAAGCAAGTCTGGCCTGGCGACACGCTCACGGCGCAACTCGAAGTCACGAAGGTCGAGGATGGCCTCGCGACAATCAAGGTCGTGACGGTGAATCAGAACGGCGAGTCGGTGGTCGAAGGCGAGGCGGTAGCTGCCGTTTCGTAGCCGATCAGGCGCATACTGGCAGCATGCGAAGACTGCATTTCCTGGTGGGGGTCGCGCTGGCCGTGGCCCCCATCGTCTTCCTGGCCGGTTGCCGCGACCGGGGGAGCGAAGCAGAGCCCGCGCCGGCGAGCCCCTCGGTGGCGGCGGACTCACCTTCGCCGGTTGGCGGTGGGACGCCATCAACAGACAGCAACCCGGCGGCGACATCGACTCCCCGGCCGCTCCAGTTCGAGACCGGAACGACAAGGGGAACCATCAGGCACGACGGCCTGGAGCGAAGCTACCGGTTGTATGTGCCAACGCAAGCCGGGGAGGGTTCGAACCTGGCCCTGGTGGTTGCCCTGCACGGTGGATTGGGTTCAGGCGACCAGTTGGCCGAGACGTCGCGGTTCGAGGACCTGGCCGAAGCCGAGGGATTCGTCATCGCCTTCCCTGACGGAGTCGACCGGACGTGGAACGCGGGCGCGTGCTGCGGAGGGGCGGCCCGGACGGACATCGATGACGTGGGCTTCCTGGCGGCGCTGATCGAACACCTGGCAGCAACGCTGCCGGTGAACCGCGAACGAGTGTTCATTACGGGGCATTCGAATGGCGCGATGATGACGTTCCGGTTCGCGTGCCAGCGCAGCGAGATGGTGGCAGCGGCAGCGCCCGTGGCCGGCTCGCTCGAAATCCCGGTCTGCACACCCGCGACGGGCGTCGACTTGCTGACCATCCACGGGGACTCGGACAGGAATCACCCGATCGAAGGCGGAGAGGGGACACGCTCAATCAGCGGCGTGAGCTATGTGTCGATGGAGGAGTCCATGCGGCGGTGGACCACAGGCTTTGCCTGCACGAGTGTGCCCTCGACCGTGGTCGAGGGCGCACTCACCACTACGACGTGGAGCGGATGCGCAGGCGGAACGACAGCTTCGCTTGTCGTCATCGCGGGCGCCGACCATCCCTGGCCCGGAGGGAAGATGCCGGCGCGAACGACGTCGCTCCAGGGCACGCCATCGCAGGAACTCGACGCGACGCGCGCTGTTTGGGAGTTCTTCGAGTCGCGCTGACGCGTTACTTGCCGAACTCAGGGGCGAAGGCGGCGAATACATCTTTGGCGGCCTTCTCCGCTTCGGCCATGGACATCAGCGTCGTTACGTCGTCGAGCGACTGGGGCGAATCGCCACCGCGCTGGAAGGCCTCGATGTAGATGTGCAGGTTGCCGTCGTGGTACCAGGCGCGGTAGGCGTTCGCGGATACGCGCGAAGTTCCGGACGCTTCCGTCGTCTCGAGATAGCCGGCGGCGTAGGTGTGGAGGCCCGTCTTCCCGGGAGCGAGTTCGGTCGAGCCGAAGTCCCACACGAGGCCGGGGCTCTCGATAAGCGCCGTCGAAAGCACGGACTTCAGGTTGCGCTGCGCTTCGGCGTCTTCGTAGTCTTTCGGGTCGAGGGTGCCGCAGATGAACGGGTCACAGCCGGCGACCCGGACTGTGACCAGGATGTTCGCCCCGCCCGCGGTCTCTTCGGTGGACGTGTAGAGCGCGTTGGCGGCCGAGGCAATCACCCGGCTGTCGGACCGGGTGAAGCCCGGGATATCGATGGTGGAGAGGCGTTCAAGGTCTTCGGCGGTGGGAGTTGCGTCGCTGCCCGCGCTGGAGGTGGGTCCGCTGCCGCCGCCACCGTTGCCGTTGCCGTTGCCGTTGCCGGCGTCATCGTCGCCGCCGCAGGCGACGAGGGCGAACAACGAGAGGGCGGCACAGAATCCAAAGAGAAGCTTTTTCATCGGCCCATGCTGGCCCGGGCCCGGGACCCGGGCAATCAGGGAAACAGTGTAGGGGCTTCAGCGAGCCCCCGCCCCTGGGGGCTTCATGCCCAGAGCGTCAGCGACTTGTCGTCGCGCTCCTTCCGGAGCCGCTCGGCGATGTCGGCCACCGGGACGGCGCCGACATCGCCGCCGCCGCGGACCCGCAGCGAGGCCGACTTCGCCTCGGCCTCGCGGTCGCCGACGACGAGCATGTAGGGCACCTTGCGCAACTGGGCGTCGCGGATCTTGGCGTTCATGCGTTCGCCGCGGGCATCGACCTCGGCCCGGAGGCGGTGGGCTTTGAGCTGCGCTGCGACCTCGTTCGCGTACTCGATGTGGCGGTCGGCGATGGGGATCACGACCGCCTGCTGGGGCGCGAGCCAGAGCGGGAAGTTGCCTTCGTACTCCTCGATGAGCAGCGCCACCATGCGTTCCATCGTGGAGATCACGCCCCGGTGGACGATGATCGGCTCATGGCGCTCGCCATCTTCGCCGACGTATTCGAGACCGAACTGGTGGGGGAAGTGGAAGTCGACCTGGACGGTGACCAGCGTCTCTTCCTTGCCCTGGGCGGTCATGAACTGGACGTCGATCTTCGGTCCGTAGAACGCAGCCTCGTCTTTGGCCTCGAAGTATTCGAGGCCGACCTTGTTTAGCACACGGCGGAGCAAGGCTTCGCCTCTTTCCCACATGGGCGGGTTGTCGACGTACTTCTCCTTGTTTTCGGGGTCGCCGAGGGAGAGGCGGTAGCGGTAGTTCTTCAGGCCGAGGGTGCCATAGACCTTCTCCATGAGGTGGAGCACGCCTTCGACCTCGGCTTCTACCTGTTCGACATCGGCGCAGAAGATGTGGGCGTCGTTGAGGGTCATGATGCGGACGCGGCTCATGCCGGTGACCTGGCCGCTCTTTTCCCAGCGGTGCATGTTGCCGAATTCGGCGATCCGCATAGGCAGTTCGCGGTAGGAGTGAAGTTCGGCGGCGAACACCATGATGTGGGACGGGCAGTTCATCGGCCGGAGGACGTACTCTTCGTCGTCGCGCTCCATCACGGGGTACATGGACTCGTGGAAGTGGTCCCAGTGGCCGGACTTCACGTAGAGCTGGCGCTTCGAGACGTTCGGCGTGACCACATGGAGGTAGCCGAGTTCGATTTCCAGGTCCTCCATCCAGCGCATGAGCTCGCGGCGGATGGTGGCACCGTTCGGGAGCCAGACGACATGCCCGGGACCCACCTCGTCGAAGAGTTCGAAGAGCTTCATCTCCTTGCCGATGCGGCGGTGGTCGCGGCGGCGGGCTTCTTCGAGCTGGTGCTCATACTCGGCCAGTTCTTCGGGCGTTTCGAAGAGGGCCCCGTAGACGCGCTGGAGCTGAGGATTCCTCTCGCTGCCGCGCCAGTAGGCCCCGGCGATGCTCGTGAGCTTGAACGCGCCGATCTCCCCGGTGTGGTTTACGTGCCCGCCGCGGCAGAGGTCGGTAAACGCAGCGTGGGTGCACTGGGTGACGTTGCCCTCCTCGATCTCGGAAAGCAGGTCGAGTTTGAAGGGCTGGTCCTTCCACTGCTGTTCTGCTTCGGCTTTCGTGATGGCGGCCATGCGGTAGGGGTGCTTGCCTTTCACGCTCTTGCGCATGCGGTCTTCGAGCCAGGTCAGGTCATCGGGCGTGAGCGAGCGGGGGAGGCGGAAGTCGTAGTAGAAGCCGGTGTCGATCGGCGGGCCGATACCGAGCTCGGCATCGGGGAAGAGCTCGACCATGGCTTCGGCAAGCACGTGGGCGGCGGAGTGGCGCATCCGGGCGAGGCGCTCTTCCTTCGGGAGGGAGCCCAGATCGACGTGGGATTCGAGTTGTTCTGGCATGGTAGTCCTCGGTGGGGCCGTTGGCCGTTGGCCGTTGGTGAGTGGGCTTCAGGGATGGAAGATTCGACAGGCGGCCGCAAGCCGCGAGGTAGTGTTCGCCGTGGCGCGCGGGTCCGCGATGGACCGATTCGAAAGCAACACAGGAACCACCTCCGGGCGGGTGCCGAGGACCGAATGCGCCAGACCTCAGCAAAAAGCGCGCTCCGTGCTGGGACGAGAGTCGCGCTCGTGGTTCCACCCAACTTCACCGGCGCGCGGGCGCGCCAGACTCGTTGTGGGCCGGTAACGGGGCCGGTTCGTGCTTCCTTATCGTCCTTCCCGCGGGAAGGAGGCTTCGGAGCAGGCTCGCGGGTGGTTTTCGCCTGCCTGGCGCCGCGCTTTCAGCCTGTGGCGCGGACTCTCTGGGGAGCAGCTGGCTACTCGTCCCGGTCGGAGCCGGTATCGTCTTTGGTTGTGGGCGGCACGGTGTCCGCAGGGCCAGAGTGTAACACACGGAAGTTTGGGACCGGTGTGGAACGAATCCGGGGGCGTGGTACACTGAGTCTTCCGCGTTGGGGCGGTTAGCTCAGATGGTTAGAGCGCTGCGTTGACATCGCAGAGGTCACTGGTTCGAATCCAGTATCGCCCACCAGCACCCCGTTCTGTCGAAATAGCTTCACTACTTAACTTTCCCGAAACCGTTATTTCGTCCTCCCGGGAGACGGTCACGTCGGTCACGAGCGCCATCACGAGCCTCGCCCTCTCTTCGTCGGTGAAGGCCTCGCGGATGGCCGGCCAGCTCGCGGCGACCATCCGAATCGTCTCGGCCCGGTCGCGCTGGCGGGCGCGCTCCTCAGCCCCGCGGTGCATCCGCTCGATTTCCTCCCGGAGCATGGCGATTTCGAGCTCGTAGTGGGCGCGGTCCCGGGCGAACGTGTCATCATCGAGGTCGCCGGCAAAGTAGGAGCGTCGCGTGGCATCCCAGGCGCGCTGTGCTTTCGATAGGCGGGCTTCGTGCCGGGCGAGACGGCCCTCGGCCACCGGCTCCATCTCGGACTGCTCAGCGAGCCTCAGGCCGATGGCGCGCTCGAGCGTCTCCCTGTCGCTCAACATGCGGTCCACAAGCCCCCAGACGAGACCTTCTATCTCCAGGGCGTTGACGTAGGCCCTGAGGCCCTTCTCGCGGTCCGCCACGCGGCACGGGAAGCGCGCCGGGTCCTTGACGGCCTGATAGCAGCGGTAGAAGTAGAACTCCTTGCCGCCGCGGCCCTTCGCCCAGGTCGCGCGCATATCGCGGCCACACTCTTCACACCGAAGGATGCCGAGCAACATCGGAACCCGGCGCGCTTCGCGGGCGCCCTTCCGAGCCTTCGAGAGGCGGCGGGCGACGGCCTTCCATAGCGCGGGCGGGATGATGACGGGCGACGCGCACTCGTAGATCTGTTCGCCGGGAACCCGGATTTTCGCCGGGATGGTTGCCGGCGGCCGGCCGTGCTGCCGGGTGTACTCCTGGGCCCACCGTTGCCGGTCGCGCTCGGAGTTGAGGCGGACCCACTTCTGGCGGCCGTACTCGAAGCGGCCGACGTAGGCTTTCCTTACCGCGATGTCGTAGACCGTCGACGGGTGCCAGGCCTCGGCCTTCCCGGGCGTCGGGACTCCGGAGGCGGTCAGCTCGCGCGCGACCACGGAGCACGTCTTCCCGGCCGCGATGCGCGTGAAGATGCGCGTGACGACGTCGGCGGTGTCCGGGTCGACTGCGAGGTGGTTGTCGGCGCCGCCCGTCCATGTGTAGCCGTAGGGTGCCTTCGAGCCGGGCACCACACCCTTCTCGGCCTTGCCGCGCATCCCCATCGTTGTTCGAAAGGACCGCTCGGCCCACTCGGCCTCGGCCATCTTCGCCTCGACGTGCCAGATGATGCCGGCGCCGAGGCCCTCGCTCTCCGAGTAGACCATCCCGTTTCGCGCGTTGCAGACGGCGACGCCCCACTCAATCATCAACTCTTCGATGGCCCGCCGCGCCTGGGCGACACGAGAGAGGCGGGAGACCTCGCGGGCGACGATCACATCGAAGCGGCCGGCCTTCGCGTCGGCGATCATGCGTTGGAACTCCCCTCGGTGGGCGGTCCCGGCCGAGGCGTCGCCTTCGTCGAACACCTCCACAATCTCCCACCCCTTCGCCTCACAGACGGCCTGACAGCGGGCGAGCTGGTCGTCCATGGACGACTTGCCTTCGGCGGCCTGTTTCGCGGTGCTGACGCGGCAGTAGATGGCAGCTTTCATGAGGACTCCTTGGCCCTTCGGGCTCGATACTCTTGTTTCCGCACGCGGTCGGCCGTGCCGTCGCGCTTACATGTAGGGCAGTAATTCGGGCGGCCCGGAGCGGGCGTCTTCTTTCGTTCGTAGGGAGTCTGGCACGTCGAGCAAACTGAGAATGCCTGCGTTCCCAAAATGGCCCGCCCGAGTTGAAGCGCGAGCGCCCCGGCAGCGTTGGGGATGCCAGAGCCGAGCGGAGAATCGAGTGCAAACGTGGGCCGCCGACCTTCACCCCAGCTGAAGGTCGGCCGAATCCGGGCCTGCGCGATGAGACTGTCCACAGCAGTCCCGACCTGCCAGCGGTCGAAGAGGCCCAGGTCCCAGCGGTGTTCGCGCGCCGCATCGACCAAGAGAGCCCCGGCAACAGCTAGGCGCTCGGTTTCGTCAAGCGGCGCGCCCCCCATCAACCGAAGCCCCGAGGCGAGCAACAGGCGGTACCGGTTGGCAAGAGCCAAGTATGCGTCTACTGGCTCTGCGAAGAGCGGCTCAGTACAGTCCTCTCGCTGACATCCTAATTCCCCATGCTGCTCACAGAACCCCAGCGGACCAAAGCTGCGAACGAACCTCAGGACACCGACTGGTGAGCGGAGCTTCAGAAACGCGTCGAGAAGTCCGGCGGTTGGCGGAGGCTCGCCCTCGGGCTCGTACCGCTCGTTGTAATCGTAGTCGTGGACCACTAGGTCGCCTTCAAGGCGAACACGGGCGGGGGCCGGAAACCAACTACGGACCGGGAATGGGTCCATTCCTGCCCGGTCCGTCTCTGTGTCCGTGTCCCACGCTTGTCCCACCATAACCCCTTGCGTCCACGGTAAGGCCGTGACTGTAATGCAGACATTACAGCGGCCATCGGGGCTCAGGCAAGGACAATGGAGACAGAAACGACCGGCGCGCCACTCGACTTCCGGGCACTTTCGTATGGCGAGGTTGCGGAGCGCCTCGGCGTGTCCCGGAAGTCGGTGCAGAGGCTGGTCAAGGCCGGGGAGTTTCGCGCCATCCGCATCGGCGGCTCCGTCCGGGTGGCAGAGGAAGAACTTCGGCTTTATCTCGAACGCCAGGGCGTGAGCGTCTAGATGAATCTCGCCGCCGTCAGCCGTGAACCCTTCGACGATGATGCCTTTGCCGTCATTGGCGAAGTGGTGCTCGCGACCTGGCAGCGGATTTCGACGGTTCGATCCTCGCCTATGGGCTACCGTTCCCACATTTTAAACAGTGGCGACATAAATTCAGACGGCGCAACTGGTGGCGCCCAGGGCGGGACCGTCGACGCCATCCGGGGCGTGCCCGGCGGTCCCGCCCGCCCCCTGGCGGTGGCGAAGTGAGCGCCGAAGCGGCCGCCGCTGCAGACTTGAAACGCCCTTATGATGCAGGCCCCATAGCACGGTCCGTAATGGGGAGCATTATGAAGGTTCCCGGCAAGCGGGCGACCCCGGAAGAGATGGCGGCTCGACACGACCGCATCTATGAAATCGTCCGCGCGAACCAGCCAACAGGCATCCGGTTTACTTATTACACCGCCTCGGCCCGCGGGCTCGTTGAGAAGCGCGACACCGGGTACGTGAAGGTCCAGCGGGCCATCCTCGAAATGCGGCGCTCAGGGCGGATTCCGTGGCCGTGGATCGTCGACACGAACCGTTGGATGCGAAAGCCCCGCACCTGGGGCTCGGTGGAAGAGCTGCTGGAAGAGACGGCCCGGACATACCGTCGCGCTCTGTGGCGCAACGCCCCGGTGCTCCTCGAAGTCTGGTGCGAAAGCGAGAGCGTTGCCGGCGTGCTCTACCCGGTCACGTCGAAGTGGGACGTTCCGCTCTATCCCATCAAAGGCCAGACCTCGGACTCGTTCGCCTACTCCGCCGCCCAGAACTACAAAGGGGACCCGCGCAGACTCACCATTCTGTACGTCGGCGACCACGACCCCGCGGGCTACGAGATTGAGACCAACCTTCACGCGAAGCTGATGGAACACTCCGGCCGCCGCGATATCGCCTTCGCGCGACTCGCCTGCACGGCCGAGGATGTCGCGACCCTCGGCCTTACCGGAACGCCGCCGAAGAAGCATGACTACATCGACGCATTGACGGGCGAGCGGGTCCCGTGGAGCGGACCGGCTATCGAGGTGGAGGCTATCGAGCCGCCGAGGCTTCGCGCCCGTCTCGATAGCGCCATCGCCGAACATGCGCCCAAGAGGGCACTTGAAATTGCGCGCGTAGCCGAAGAGTCGGAACGCGAGATTCTCCGCGCCTTCGCCAGAACTCGGAGGGCGTCGTGAACCCCGACCAGATCGAAGCCCCATGGGCGAAGATGCCGCTTCACGTGATTTGCGACCGCGAACTCACAGCGAACGATCTTCGCGTTTACGCGGTGCTCGATTTCCTGTCGGGAAAGCGCGGATGGTTTTACGACAGCCGGGAGGAAATCGCCTGCAAGGCGCAGGTCTCGGCCGCCGCTGTCTCTCGGGCCATCGACGTGCTGCGGCGGAAGAGTCTGATTCGAACCGAACCGATGGGACTCGCTCACGGGAACGTCAACAAGTACTTCGTCCTGGCACGGACCATCCCGCTCGATGCTGACAACGCCGCCGTTGTCAATCCTGATAAGGGGTCTTCCAGCCCTGACGACGGCGCCTTATCAGCCCTGACAACGGCCTCTCTTAAGACCACAGACCTCCCACAGACCACACCAAAGATTGGAGTGCCGCACTCGATTTCTCCCGAACAGACCTTGAAGCCCTCAGGACCTACAGCCCGAGGCACGAAGCCCACGATCTGGATCACCGAGGCCCAGCTCGATGCGCGACGCCAAGCCAACCCCGACAAGGACCTGAATGTCGAACTCGACCGCTACCGGTCGCACGACTTCAGCTCGAAATGGAAGGTTGAAGTCGTGGGCTTCGACAAGTGGCTCGCCATCCCGAAGCCAGCCGGAAACCGTCCAGCGCGCATGCAGGCCGCCTTGCCTCCGAATCCCGGGCGCCAGCCGGATCTGGTCGGTTAACCGATGAGCTTCGAGAAAACCCGGGCCGGTCGCTGGAAGTCGCTGAGGTCGGGATGGCGCATCGACGCTCGCGGTCGCGATTGCTTCGCCCTGATCGACCCCGCCGGCCGGATAGCCGGACAGGAGAAAACCCTCGAGGACGCGATGGCCACCGTCAGGCGAGAAGAGGAGGCAACCGTTGGGACTTCATGAACAGCTCCGAGCCGCAGAGGAGGCTTATGCCGCGCTCCGTGCCCGGCGAGACGAAAGCCGGCGGGCCATGAACGCGGCCCTCAACAACCTCCGGGATGCCCGCCGCACCGACCCCCGGGCATACACCGCGATCGCCGAGCAAGAAGCGCGCCTGGCGTGGGTCCGCGCGGACACCCTGAAGGCCCACGACGATTTCAACGAAATGGCGGGCGAAGTCCGGAAGCTCCGCCGCGACGCGAAGGCCGAAACGAGGGTACCTGCGTGAACGATTCGCCACGGATTTCGGAAAGTCGCCGCGGCCGCCCGCGGACCCGCCTCACGGCCGCCGACTGCCAGGTCCTGCGCGGTTCGGACGTTGGCCCGGGCGACTTCGAGTGGGGCGGAAACACGATGGTCAGGGCGGAACTCGGCCGGTTCGGCTTCGGCGTCTGCGTTTGGCTCGTCTGCCCCAGCTGCGAGCGCCGAGCGCACGCGCTCTACCTCCCGCCTGGCGCTGCGGTCCCGGCGTGTCGCGCCTGCCACGGCATTACGTACGCAACCCGTCGGGCCGACCGGCTCGGGCGCCGCATCCTCAGGCTTCGCGCCACGGCCGACCGCGTAGGCGCCGAGGTGGCCGGCCTCAAGCTCACCCTCGGCGAGCGTCCGCCCGGGCGGCATCGCCGCCGCTGGGCCCGGGAAATCGGCCGCCTGCAGGCCTCTCAGCGCGAATTTCAGCGCGAGCTGTTCCGCTTCCTGGCGCCCGACCGCTTCGCCGAGTTGTCAGACAGGAGGGCAGCGTGAAGCCTGAACGGGTCCAAGAACTCTTTGACACCCTGAGCCCCGCCGGCCGCGCGCTGGTGCTGTTCGTGGCAGCGAAGGCGGCCGAATTCGAGGCTCAGCACGGGCCGCTCACCGAGGCGCCGGAACACACGGCCGATCCGCGGGCCGTCCGCGCCGGCGAGCGCATCATCGCGATGGTCGAGACCGCCATGGCCTTGACTTCGAAGAAACCGAAGCCGCTGGCCGCGTCCGAGATGGCGCGAGCGATGTACCGCGACGCCATGGCCACGAAGGCCTCCTCCGAGCTCGGCCCACTCGGCCGGGCGCTCACCGATGCGCTCTTCACCGACGTGTTGGAGGTGCCGCCCCGTTGAGCCAGTCTTCCCAGCCCGTCAAGCCGACACCCCCCGACAACCCGAAAGGACCAACCCCAATGCTCTACGAAGTCCGCAACCACGACGGCCGTCCGCTCGCCATCCTCGAAGCCGCCGACGCGACCGACGCGCAGCTCTTCGCCAGCCGGACCCTGAAAGGATGGGACGGCCAGTTGCGCACGCCAGCCACGCCGGGGACACCCGCCCTCGAGGCCGTTGCCGAGTCGCTCGGCTACACCGGCGCCGGCAAGGCCGCGTTCCTCCAAGGCCGTGATGGCGGCCCGGCAACCCGGATGATGGCCGTCACCGTGGTACCTCGCCAGGAGGCCAGCGACCACCTTCTCACCGAGGCGCAACGGCGGACCCTTCGCGAGGCGGAGACCACGAAGTGCCCGGACTGCGGCACCGCGATGGACGAGGCCCGCGTTGGGAGCCTCAGCGTTGAGGGTTTCACCTGCCCGAAGTCGAATGGCTGCGGCAAGAGCTGGATCCAAAAGCTGGACGGCAAGCTTGTCGCCCAGGAATCCGCGCGCGACGAAGGCCTCGGCGACCTGGCGAGCGCCCTCGGCCTTTCGGAGGCATCGGCCAAGGCGTTCATCGCGGGCCGCAACTAGCACCAGGAACGGAGAAACTCTCACATGGCTGCAAACCGCAAGTTTCAAGACTCCCGTCACCTCTCGGTGACCGTGTCCGACCCCACGACCCCGGCGGCCGGTGACCCGGTGCGCTGGGGGGACCGCGTGGGCGTCGCGGAAAAGGACGAACGCGCGGACGGCGTCACCGAGGTTGACTTCGGCGGCGCCTACGACCTGTCGGTCAAGGGCGTAAACGACGGCGGCAATTCAGCCGTGGTGCCCGGGGACTCGATCTACTACGTCGACGCCGACACTCCGAAGCTGAGCAAGAAAGTGACCGGGGGCACCTTCTATGGGTTCGCCATGGAAGCGGTCGACGCCGGGGCCACTGCGACGATTACGGTCGCGACGCGATGAACCGCGCCGCCCGGCTGCAGGACGAAGCCGAACGCGCGCTTGCCGAATCGCGGGCGGCGCTGGCCCACGCCGAAGACAGCCTCGCCGAGATAGCGGCGATCGAGACGGCCGCAACCGTCGAAACGTGGCTCTTCGGCGCCACCACCAACATGGAGGAACCTTTGAAAAACCCATTCTCAGCCGCGCCGCCCGCGCAGCAGGTAGCCGCCCTCAGGGAGGCGGAGGTCCAGATCGCCTGGCAATTCTCCGCGGCCTTCAAGGACATGGTCGCGCTCGATGCGACGGTCGGTGACGACGTCCTCGACCTGTTCCTCAGCGACGACGGGACGGGGCGTGACTTCGGCGCGCCGGCCGAACGCTATCGCGACCTGGAGCGCCGCGTCGATGCGCTGAAGGCCGCTGAGACGGCCGCCCGGGAGCGCCGGGTCATAGCCATTCGAGCCGTCTTCGCCACCGAGGCCGAGGTCAAGCGCGAAGAGGCCCGGGCAAAGCGCGAAGAGGCGAAGGCCATTGCCGCGAAGACGGCCAAGATGCTGGAAGCGCTCCGGGAACACGAAGGCTGCGACTACGCGCCGTCGGCGCGTCAGCCCGGAGATCGTGTCGTCGGCGGCCTCGGCGGCGGCGCGCCGGCAATCGTCACCCGGATCGTCCCCCGGAGCGAGTACCTTCAGATCGAGGCGGCCGAGCTGGACGCCGAAGCCGCCCGCATCGCAGCCCGAAAGCCGGTGGACAGTGGGGCGATTACTCTCGTCACCGCCGAAGAGCTGTGGGAGCGCCTCGCCGAGCTTGACCCGATGGTCCTAGGGCCGACGGCCGACGATTGCTTGAACTTCGTCCGAGAGGCGGAGAGGCCAGCCCTTGCCCGCCTGAGGAGCCACGGCGGCCCGGCCATGGTCGATGAGCACAAAGAGCTCCGATACGAATTGGTCTGGCGCGACGGGAAGGTCGACGTTCAGCGCAGCCGCGTCTATCTGTGGGAGCCGGACTTCCGCAAGAATCCCGCGGGCCGCGACGCCCAGGCCGCACGTGGGGCCGCTCAGGCCATCGAACGCGGGCCGATGGTTGTTGACCCGCGCGACCGCCCCGTCCGCATCAGTGACGGGCGAGGGGAGCTGTAGGTGCAATTCTCGGAGCTCCTCGCCCAGGGTCCGCAACGGGATTTCGGCGACCGTCTCATTCGACCGCTCGAAGCCGGGTCAGCATGCCCGGACTACAACCCATCCGAAGCCGAGATGCGGGAACTCGCCAGGGGGACCATGGCCAACCTGGCCCCCGTCACGTCAACGTCTACCTGTTCCCCAGGAGGAACCCGTGAAGATCACCGACTTGCTCGCGCCGGCGCCATGGATCGAAGTGACGCTGCACAACGGCGCCCAGCTGCGCATGCGGCGGAAGCCGTTCAACGACGAAGTCGTTCGCGAGTCCGCGGCGATCGCCCCCGAGGACGACGAGACGGGCGTCCACGTCAGGGCCCGGAAGATCGCCGTCTGGATCGCGGAGTGGGACGTTGTTGACGAGGATGGGAAGCAGGTGCCGCCGTCGGTGGAGCTGATCGCTCAACTGGACCTCCGTGACCTGAACGCCATCGACAACGCAATGGGGGCCGACTTCGGTCTCCCTACGATGGGAGCCGCGAAGGATGGGACGACGTCGTCCGAGACCTCCGACGCTGGCTCCTCTCCGGTGGAGAACTAGGGGAGCGCCCAAAGTGGTACAGCAAGCTGCGCCTCGCGCGATATCTCGGGGTCCCGCCCTGGGAAGTGGACGAACCGGACCAAGCGGTTCCCCGCTGGCTCTGGCTCGTGCGCTCCGGGATTGCGCAGCAAGCCGAGGAAGGCGCGCAGAGTGCCACCGTCGAGAGGGTCTAGCTTCGAGGCCCGATGAGGAAGAGGACACCAGATGAGCACCACCATCGCGTCATTGCTCGTGAAGATCACCGCGGACACCAAGGGTGCCGACTCCGACATCCGCAGGCTGGACACGTCTCTCGGTTCCGCGGCGAAGACGGGGGCCGGATTCGCCGCGGGGATGCTGGCCGTCGAGGGTGCCCTCCGGGCGAGCCGCGGCGTTTGGGACGCGTCCGTGGGCTCTGCGATCAGCTGGGAGAGCGCCATGGCGGGTGTCCGCAAGACGGTGACCGGCACGCCTCAGGAAATCGGCGCCATCGGGTCCGCCTTGCGGGACATGTCGAAGGAGATCCCAACTTCGGCAACGAACCTCGCGAAGATCGCGGAGTCGGCCGGCCAGTTGGGAATCAAGAAGGCCAACATCGTCGAGTTCACCCGTGTCGTGGCCGATCTTGGCGAGACGACCAACCTCGCCGGAGAGCAAGGGGCCACTGGCCTGGCGCGCCTGGCGAACATCACGCAGATGTCGCAGGAGAACTTCGACAACCTCGCCTCGACGGTCGTGGCGCTCGGCAATGCCGGCGCCTCCACTGAGGCGGAGATACTGGACATGGGCCTCCGCATCGCGGGCGCCGGCCACCAGGTGGGGCTTACCGAGGCGCAGGTCCTTGGCTTCGCCAACGCGCTCAGTTCGGTCGGCATCGAAGCCGAGTCCGGCGGTACGGCGATCTCGAGAGTGTTCGTCGAGATCGACAAGGCCGTGGCGGACGGCGGGGCGCAGTTGGAGGAGTTCGCCCGGGTCTCCGGAATGTCCGCGGCCGAGTACAAGGCCGCATGGGGGGCCGACGCGGCCGGCGCCACGATCGCATTCATCGAGGGGCTCAGCCGGGTCAAGGGCGAAGGCGAAAACGTCTTCCGCGTGCTTGAGGGGCTCGAACTCGGCGAGATCCGGGTGCGTGATGCGCTCCTTCGCGCGAGCGGCGCCGGCGACCTGTTCCGTGAGTCTCTCAAACTCGGCAACGAAGCCTGGCGCGAAAACACAGCCCTGACCGAGGAGGCGTCCAAGCGGTATGAGACGACGGCGGCCAAGATCGACATTGCGAAAAACTCGATCGTCGATGCCGGCCGCTCGGTCGGGGAAGGCTTCGTCCCGGCCATCGCGAAGGGCGCCGAGGGAGTCACGTTCTTTGCGGAAGCCATGGCCGCGGTCCCACCCAGCACCACGGCACTGACGGCCAGCACGGTGGCGCTCGCGGTCGCGCTGCCGGGAGCAATCTCACTGACCAAGACGCTCGTCAGTTCGATGGACGGTGGCATACCGACAGCCACGAAGTTTGCGCTGGGGATCGGGGCAATCACGGTGGCTGCGGACGGCCTCCTGTCATTGACTACGGGTCACGGACTCATGGAGACGCTCTTCGGCAACCCGGCCCAGGCGGATGCGGCTGCCTCGGCCCTTGCGAGATTCACTGAGCAACTCCGGGTTGCTGGCCCCGAGGTCGACCGTGTCGCTTTCGCTCAGGACCGCCTGAACCAGATCGTCGTCGAGACCGGCGGCGGGTTCCACGAAGCGCGAATGGGCATCGCGGGCTTCAGCATCGACGTCCCCCAGGCCATCGACAACATTGCCCGCCTCGGCAACCAACTGACCGGCGTCAACGAATCCGCGTTCGACACGATCGAGGCCTCAAACGAACTCAAGGAGGAAATCCGCCTCCTCGCATGGGAGATGGTGGAGGGTGGGGCCAGCGCGACTCAACTCCGAGAGACGTACAACAGCCTTCCAGGTCCCCTGCGGGAGGTCTTCGACGACGTGACCCGTGTCACGGGGGCCGTGCGCGAGCAACAGCTCGCGATGGAAAC
Source organism: Dehalococcoidia bacterium (assembly GCA_003104995.1). Lineage (GTDB taxonomy): Bacteria > Chloroflexota > Dehalococcoidia > Tepidiformales > Tepidiformaceae > Amarobacter. Next base: position 113,255 of record PQAO01000021.1, on the reverse strand, counting down.
CGCTGCCAACGTCACCGACGGCTGGGCCGGACGAATCGCCGACGCAGCGGGCAAGGCGGCCGCGGCCATGTGGGCAATGTCAGGGGCGACCCTGCAGCTGCAGGGGCCGCACCTCGGCAAGGGGCCCATTGAGATTGCGATTCTCAACGAGCAGGCACAGGAGCGAATCGACGCCTTGGCCCGAGGGGCCGGCGGCGGCGGTGCCGCGGCCGCGGCGAAGAGTGCGGCGGAGGAGTTCGCGGCGGCGTGGGCCGCGGAAGCCCGGTCGGGCTCGCTTGCCGAGGCCTTCGGCGAGACCGGCGGCTCGCTCATGGACGCCTTCGCCGCCTCCATGGAGTCGCCGGGTTCCGCGGCGCGGATTCCCGACATCATTACCCGCCTGGTGGACGAAGCGCGCGAGCTCGGGGTCCCCAATGCGAAGGAACTTGGCGAGAACCTGGCGGCGGCCATCGCTGCGGGGCTGGAGACCGGCGCGAGCGGTGAAGTCGAGTCTGCCCTTACCGCGCTCACGGAGAAGGCCAAGGAAGCGGGCAAGCTCACGGTGGAGTCGTTCGGTACGGCCCTGGCTTCGCGCGCTGCCGACCGGCGACTGATCGACCAGATCGGTTCGGGCGGCAAGTCGATGATGGACGCTCTCGGAAAGGCCATCGAAGAGGGCGGCCGAACGAACATCGACAAGCTCGCGGACCAGGTCGACAGCATGGTGGACAAGCTCGCCGACAAGGCTCCGGAGGCCCAGGCCGCCTACCTTGGCACGAGCCTGACCGAAGCGCTTACGCGGGCCATCGAGAGCGGCGGCGCCGACGCACAGAGCACCCTGGCAGCGACGCTGGCCAACATCAACACCATCATGCAGGGCGGGGCGATCGATATCCGCACGGGTACGGTCATCGCAGCCGACGCCATCCGCGACCTGGCCAAGGCGTTCGGGACCGACGGCAAGACGCTCGTCGAGAACATCCAGGTCATCGTGGACTCGGGGTTGACCGGCTGGCTCGGAATGCTGGACAAGATCCCGGAGTCCGCGCGGACGGCGATCACCGAGCTGCTCAACGTGCTCGAGCGCGGAGTCTTCGACGCGGACAACCTGGCCAAGCGACTGGCAGCACTCACCCCGGGCGGCGGTTCGGGGTCGGGTGGATCTGGGGCGCCTGGTGGGGATTCCTCCGTGCCGGGGGCTTCCAGCGCCCAGGTGTTTCCCGGGGAGACGATTGCGGAGCTGGTCGCCCGGGTGACGGGCGTGGACGTGTTCGGGGGAGAGGGGTCGGTCTTCGACCAGAACGGCCGCTTGATGGGCGCCAGCGACATTGTCTCGGCGGTCCTCAGCGGGAAGTTTGTGAGCGACTTCCTGTATGACAAATACACCACGGGGCCGAATCCGACGGCCGCATCCGACTACACCGGGTATGAAGTTGATGCCAAAGGAAGCCCGGTGTTTCGCCCGTATGTCTCTCCAACTCAGCAATCATTCGACCTCTACAAGGCGGGTCAGTTGCCCTACGACGTGTACGCAAAGCTCGTTGGGCTGGAGAACCCGGACGGGAGTCACGAGATGGGGCTCCCATACGTCCCGTACGACGGGTACCTCGCCCAGCTCCACAAGGGCGAGCGTGTCGTGCCGGCCCGCGAGAACCGCGGCTATGGCACGCCGATCATCATCCAGGCCATCGATGCGCAGAGCGTCGAGAACTGGCTCCGAAATGGCGGTGCCGAGCAGATCTGGCGCGCCGTTCGCTCAGAGGCCGGGAGGGAGTGGTGATGGAACCCATCACGTTCACCCTCGAGGCGGACTTCGACCTCGACGAAATCTATGAGACTGACCTCACGCCCTACCTGAACTCGATCGGCGGTGGCTTCCGCGTAGCCCGGCAGTTCGACCCGCAGGGGCGCTATCAGACCAGCGTGATCTCGGCGGGCCTCGACAACACCGCCGGCGCCTTCACTCCCGAGTACATGGCCTCGCCGTTCTATGGCCGCCTCCAGCCAGACGTGCCCATTCGCATTCTTCCGGGGGCGTTTGGCACCACGTTCGCTCTCTGGTCGGGGTACGTGCAGGAGTGGAACCCGGTGAGCGGACCCGTCGGCCGGAGGCGCTGCAACCTCGTGGGACAGGACCTGATGGGGCTCGTGCGTGGAGCCAGCCCCATCAGCATCACGGTTGCCGAGCGGACCACCGGCGAGGCCCTTCAAGCCATCGCGGCAGCCATGGGGCTCGACTCGGGCGATTACGTAACCTACAGACCATCGGGAGTCAAGGATGAACAGCATTCTCACCACATGGGACCCATCGCCGGAGCCGGACTTCCTGGCCTACGAACTTGAGCGGCGACCGGCCGGGGGAGAGTGGCGGACCATCGCCCGCATCGAAAACCGCGCCGAGACCTCGCACACGGGACGGGACGCGGAGAAGGGCGTCGCTTACGAGTACCGGGTCCGCCAGGTCACCGGGCGAGGCGAGAGCGAGTGGTGCCCCGTGGTCCGGCTGAGTAGTCGCTGAAGGCGTCTCCAGAACTACGCGCCGCCTCTGCTCCGCGGCTGGTTCAACGGAACGCGCCTTGCGCCGAGGGGACGCGTCCGCGCGGCGATCGGTTTTGCCTCTGCTCCGAGCGGCCGAGTGCTGGCACCGAGAGGCCTCGATGTGGCGCCAAGTCGCATCGCCGGGGCCGCATCGTCCTGGGTGAGGCCCGCCTCGAGGTAGATGAGGAGCTGGGCATTGAGCGTTCGGCGTTCGCGCTCAGCGATCGCCACGAGCCGTTGCCAGGTCGCCTCGGGAATCCGAAACTGAAAACGATGGTCAGTGGTGGCCATGGGTGAATGTCTCCTCAATGTCGATTGACATCATCGTAACACCATGGCACCATGTTCGGGAAGGGCGAGGCCGCCCAGTGTAACGAGCACCGAACGGCCCCTGAGCCCACCGGCGAGGGTCATCTCGCGGCGGACCTGCGGACATCGTAGGGGCTATCCGCCACGAAGAGCACAGAATCCCCGCCCGGGCTCACGCTTATCGCCCCCAAAGAGGGTCAACAGCATGCCTGGCATGAATGACGACATGTTCATCGTCACGGCCATCCGGACCGTCGATCGCAACGGCTATGGTCCGGTACACGCAGATGCCGCAATCACGGCCGCACAGGTCGCCGGCCGCTTCTACAACAGCCTCGGTCTGACGCGTGTGTTCAGCGAGTTCGGCGACAACTTCCGCGTGTTCTCGCCTTCCGAGTTCGCACACATTGAGCGGGCCGTCGCGACCATCGATGCCGAGCGCGCCGCCGCCGAGGCCAGGAAGGCCGCCGATTACGCCAGGCGAAGCGAGGCGCTGAATCGGCGGAAGGCGGGGGCCGCGTGATGGCGACCTACGAACAGGGAAGTTGCACAGTTGTGCACTTTCCGGCCGCAGCCACCCCGCCGGAGACCACCGGTCGACCGCCGGGGGCGGCGAAGTTCACCGAAGCCCGCGCCGCGATGGGTATCCTCAAAGAGCCCCCGGCCGCCAGCCCCCCAGGGGCACCCGTGAGGCAATCTCATGACTGAGCCACGAAAGCTGACGGCAAGTGAACGTGGGCGCCTGGGCGGCCTGACCGCGGCCCAGCGCATGACCCCCGAAGCACGCATCCGGCGAGCCGAGAAGGCCAACGCCGCGTGGATGGAAAAGCACGGCCGGGCTGAGTTGCTCCGCATGAGCTACCAGCGCACCGGGCGGCTGGCCCGCAAGGGGCGCCGTTAGCGACGATCACCCGAGGCCCGGTTGCGAAAGCGCCCGGGCCTCTACGCTGCCAGCCGTCCGGTCACTTCGAAGTCGACCTCAAACGGTTCGGCGCTTTCCGGCTCCGCCCCACCAGATCCCCCTCTAACTTCGCAATCGGGACATCCCGTGACAATTTCCCCTGCCACCATCGAAGAGCTGGGCGCGTGGTGTTTACTGACGCCGGAACTCGCTGGCCTGCGCAACGAGGCATGGGACGAGTTCTTCGGAGTCAACGACCCGAGGCCCGTGGACTACATGCCCGGCACGGAGGGGGCCAAAACCGGCGAGCGCCGGTTCCTGGGCTACTTCATGTTCACCTGTCGTCTGCCGTCGGGCGAGTCTCCCGCGGAACGCGCGGCATTCGCGCTCTACGATGGCCCCGCTCGTGCCGAGACGGTGATGGCGGTCCGGGCCGCCGTCTACGTATTTGCGTCAGTGCGAAGCGTCTTCGGCCGAAGCATCTTTCTCGATGCTGGCGGCCGCGAATACGAAGTGCGCAGCTCCATCTGGGCGAAGGATCTCGCAAGAGCTGGCGTTGTCGCAGCGCACCTCTTGCCCGCGCGGCATGAGTACTGGGTGCATGGGCCGGGATGGGTCAGCCTGCCGATGAAGCTGGGGCCGGGAGCCGTGGTGAGCGTGACCTCCGCGGAGGCGGACCCGATACATACCGAGCGGCTCTTGCAGCGGCGCACTTCCGAAGATGAACGTCCCTCGCCCGAGTTACCGAACGACAGGAGTCTGGCGGCTGCGACACGACGGATGGATGCATGGGCGAACACCCACAACGAGCCGCGATTGATCGCAAGCCCTCGCGTATGGTCCGCTCGCGTGCGGAAGCACTTCCACGATTACGCGGCCATGGCGTTCTTCCAGGAGGTGCTAGACCTTGCCGACCACGTAGTAAGCGTGGAAGAGGCGAACGAACTGGTCGGGCTCGCCAGCAACATCTGGAACAACACCCCGCAACCCGACCGGGGCGGCCAGAGTGCCAGGAAGCTCACGCAGACCCAGCCACCGAAACTGGAGAACATGCGGCTCGACAGCGCCGATTTGGTGGTAAAGGGACCCAACAGCCGCTCCCCGTAATGACGAGCCGGATCGCGAATCCCCGTGACCGTTTACCCTTCTCCAGCCTCTGAAGGCTTCCCTCGGTGCGCCAGCCGGTGAACATCCCGAAGAGTCGGCCGGGCGCCGCCGTATCGGCTGCGGATGTCGCAGGGTGCGGGGCGATTCGTTCGAGCGAACTTCAAGCGCGCGCAGGCTCCCACCACACGACCGCCGCCCGCATCCAGTCGGGCCAGCGGTAGCCTTCGGCTACCGGGTGGAGGCGGCGTTCCAGTGTCTCGGTGATGAGGTTGTCGTGCCGGTTGTCCTCCAGGCGGAGGTGGCGGCGGGCGCGGGCAACGGCGTCGGCGATTGTCGGGTCGGTCCAGTAGCGCACGGGGGCCGGCTCGATGTAGACGTTCGGGGCGAACCCGGCCTCGAGGAGTGCGTTGTAGCCGACAATGAAGTTCGGGCTGTCGTGCCACTCGCCGTAGATACGCTCGGAGAGTTCGCCGATGATGCCGTCGTGGGCGGGCAGGCGCATGGCCAGGCAGCACAACCGCCGTGCGGTCGCCTCCATTTTGCGCGCGAAGGCCGCCAGGTCGGTTGACGTGTACATGGAGTAGGCTGCCACCGCCACGTCGTGCATGGCGATATCGGCCTCCAGCCACGGCGCTTCGAGGATCGAGACATTGGCCACGTCGTGAGCGGCGAGGCGCTCCCGCAACACACAGCGCATCCCCTCGACAGGCTCGACGGCCGTGACGGTGCGGACCCGGGCTGCCAGGGGAACGGTCCACCGGCCCACTCCCGCTCCGATGTCGAGGACGGTCATGCCGGGCGCCAGGCGATCGAGGACGAAGTCGAGGATCGGGTCGGGGCGCTGCTCGATCCCGGCATCGAGCTTCCTGGCGAGCTCCCGCCAGCGTTCGACCATGCGGTCCTCACCGGCAGAGCCGGCCATCAAGTCGATGGAGGCCAGTGCCCGCCAGCGTTGCGCCCATTCGCCGCGTGCCATGGACCCTCCCGGGCGCCGCGATCGCGGACGCGGCCCCATGGTAGCGTGTCCGCACGCCACCGGGAAAAGCCGACGGCCGGGTTGAGGGGCTATCCGAAATTATATATTGGCGGTGATTGCGAGTTGTGGTGATGACCGGGTCACGATGAGCGGCCCCGTATACTCACGCCCATGGACCGATTCCGTTCGTCATCCTGGTTGACGGCCTTTGGCGCTGTCGCCGTCGCCGCGGTGCTTGCCCTGATCCCCGCTTCGGCGGTATCGCCCGCGCGAGCGTCCGGCACCGGGCCCGTGACGCTTCACGTCGAACAGCTGGATGCCGGGCAATTCGTCTACGCCGTCTTCCATGCGCTCGACCGGGATGGGTTCTGCAACCCGCCGGACGGTGCGGTGAGCCTCCACCCGGTGATCAACATGCCGGTGGATTTCGTGATAGAGGCAGGCGAAGGGCTCATCATCGAGACCAGCAACCGCGACACTGCCCCGGGCCGGAGCAAGAGTGCGATCCCCACTTTCTCGTCCGCATTGAACGCCGCTTCGGCGAATCCCGTGCGGTCCTTCCCGCCACTGGCCGGCGGGCTGGCGGATGAGTGCCAGGCGTGGGTGAAGATCTCCCAGAGCATCCCGGGGCCGCTCCGGGTGCTCGTCACGGTGCCCGGCGAGAACGGCGCCAGCACTGGCTTCATTGCGGACCTCGCGCGGACGACGACGTTCGACGTGGACCTGGAGTTCCGCTGGAGCCTGGTGACATGGCCCGGAGAGGATGGCATCAGCCCTGCGGCCGCACTCAACGGGGCGGGGGGTGCGGCCGGCATTACCTCGCAGGTGACCGTAATTTACGGGTGGGATGCGACGACTCAGACCTGGCAGGCGTTCTTCCCATCGGGAGCGGGCGTGCCGGGAGCGAACAACCTGGCGGCGTTGAGGGCGGGGGCGGCGTACTGGGTGGCGATTGCCGGCCCAGGTCCGGTGCTGTGGACGATCGTGCAGTAGTGGTGGGCGCTGGTTTCGCACTGTGATCAGGCGTAGCCCGTGCGTCCGCTGGAGCGCTTCCATGGCCCCGCGTAGAGTTCGGGGGATGAAGTGGAATTGCGATCGATGAGTGTTGAGCCGGCTGCGAAGCCGATGGTCGAAGGTATCTTCACGCCGGCCGGGTCCGATGGGCTGGCGCATCTACTGTGCTCGCGGTGTGCCTGCGGGGCGGTCGCCTTTCCCGCGCGCGAGCGGTGCGCAGCGTGCTCGGGGACTGACCTGGTCGTGGAGGAGGTCCCAAACGAGGGGACGATCTACAGCTGGACCACCTCGCCGGGGAGGACGGTGCGGGTAGTCGCACAGGTGCAGTTCGCGAACGGCCTGATGGCGCAGGGGCACGTGACCGCGGAACCCGCGGCGGTGCGGATCGGCCAGCGCGTGCGGACGGTTGCCGTCCCGGTGGATTACGCGGACGACGGCACGCCGCTGCTCTCATATGCGTTCGAACCGGTGGAGGAGGCAGCCTGATGGCGATCGTCGTGGGTGTGGGGATGGTGCCGTTCGGGCGGCACCCGGACAAGACGGTGGCGGACCTGGGCACGGGGGCGGTGCTCGCGGCGCTGGCCGATGCGGGACTGCCCTGGAGAGCAATCGAAGTGATGCACTGCGGCGCGGCGGGAGCGGGGCTGACGCCCGGGACGCGCATCGGGGCGCAACTCGGACTGACGGGCATCCCGATCACAAACATCGACAACGCCTCGGCAAGCGGTTCGAGCGCGTTCCGGCTGGCCTGCCGGGACGTGGACTCGGGTTCAGTGGACATCGCGCTGGCGGTGGGCGTTGGGAAGTTCGGGCGGACGCTGCGGCTCGATGGAGGCGTAGGCGCCCCGGAACCGGGAACGGCGGAGTACCGGGAGCGCCAGATCGGGGCGATGCAGGGACCGCTGCCCCCGGCGGGGCTGTTCGCGATGCGGACACGGCGCCGCATGTACGAGTTTGGTTCGAACCTGGACCAGTTCGCGCAGGTGGCGGTGAAGAACCGCAAGCACGCGATGCTGAACCCGTACGCGCAGATGCGCGAGCCGATGACCCTGGAGGACGTCCGCAACGCGCGGGTGGTGGCCGATCCGCTGACGGTACCTCACTGCTGTCCCGTGGGAGACGGCGGCGCCGCCGCCATCGTCGTGAGCGAGCGGAAGGCGCGGGAACTCGGGATCGCACCCGCAATTCGCGTGATTGCCTCTGCGTTCCGGACGCCGACGCTGGCGGGCGTGATGAACGCCCAGGACGCCGACACGACCGTCGCGACCGTGCAGGCGGCCTACGAACAGGCAGGGCTCGGCCCCAGGGATATCGACCTGGTGCAGGTGCACGACGCGTTCACGGTCGAGGAGATCGAGTACTGCGAGAGCATGGGCTTTTGCGAGCGTGGGTCGGGCGAGGCAGCGGTGGAGCGGGGGGAACTGAGCATCGGAGGGCGGATACCGTTCAGCACCGATGGCGGCCTGCTTTCGCGCGGGCATCCGCTGGGGCCGACGGGCCTCGCCCAGGTGCACGAGACGGTGCTGCAATTGCGCGGAGCGGCCGGCCAGCGGCAGGTCGAGGGGGCGCGCACCGGCCTGGTGCACATGGTGGGCATCGGCGGGGTGTGCCTGGTGCACATCCTGCAGCGGGAGTAGAGCCGGCAAGCCGAGAGGGTGCGCCCGCCCGGCGGCCCTTAGTCCAGGCCCTGGGGGAGCAACAGGCTGGCGAAGACGAGGTCGATGTCCTCGTGGCCGGCGTCGCGCATCTGGCGCGCGAAGTCGCGGGCGCGTGCGAAGTCACCCAGCTCGGTGTCGTTGCGGGCGAGGAACTCCCAGCAGGTTAGCAACAACTGCTTCAGGCCGGCCTCGACGTTTCGCGCGCGCGGGATGAGGGCGGGCTCGATGGCATGAATGCTCGACGGGTCGGCGTTGAGATCCTTTGCAAGCGTGTCGAGGTGATGCTCGAGTGCGAGGGCGCAGTCACGGACGGCGGCCCGGACATCCGGGCCCGAAGATGCGCCCTCAAGCTGCTCGGCTGCGTAGAGCAGCGACTGAACGATTCGGCGGCCGCGTTCTTCACTCATGCATGTTCCTCCTGCGCTCAAGTTGGCGCCCCGGCGCTTCCGGTGCCCTCACGGCGTTCGTCCGCGAAACGAGAGCGGGCAATGTTCGCGAAGGACCCTGCGACCCCGGCGAGGCGTGCGAAGAATAGCCAACGCATGGGCCTACACCTCTCGACGATCCTAGCTTGCCCTTGCAAGCGGGCGCCCGCACACGGCCGGTCGGCGGATTTCGCAGGGCCATTGGGCGGCAGGATAGACCTGCGTGTGGCGCGATCCTCCACGGGGCAGGCAGACTTGGTGCATGGCAACGTTTGGGAACTTAGAAACGACGGTGGAACCGCTCGCCACGCTGATGCGCGAGCACACTGAGATCCATGGTCTGGTGACCGGGGCACAGGAGAGTGTCGTGGCCGCCCTGGAGGCACCCGGAGACATAGAACTGGCCGGAGCCGCGCTGCGCGTCGTGCGCGATCTGGATGCCTATATGGCCGAGAACCTGGTCATCCACATTACCAAGGAAGAGGACGTACTGTTCCCGGCGATGCGGGGCCTGGCGGCGGCGCTGGACCAGGTGGTCGACGAGATGGTGGAACAGCACGACGAAGTGCGGAACCGGCAGGCCATTCTTGCCAGGGCACTCAGCACCATGGCCGAAGGGCACGGTGAGGTTGATGCGGCGCGTTCGCAGATGACATCGGCGGTGACCCGGGCAGCTGACGGCGGAACGACGAGCGAGACGCTCGAGGAATTCCTGGACGCCCTGAAGCGCCTCGACTGGATCTTGCAGGGGCATTTCGGCGACGAGGAAGACGACCTGTTCGTTCCCGCGCTGGAATTGCTGAGCAGCGAGACATTTGCAGAGATGGCCCGGCAGGCTGCCCGCATCGAAGCTGGATTAGCTTAGTAGTCGCCCGAGAACGTGTCGCATTGTCCCGGGTCGCCGGATTCGAAGCCGCGCTTGAACCAACTGACGCGTTGCTCCGACGAGCCGTGGGTCCAGGTTTCCTGGTTGATCGCGGTCCCAGACTGCTTCTGGATGCGGTCGTCGCCAACGGCGGAGGCGGCGTTGAGCGCTTCTTCGATGTCGCCGCTTTCGAGGAGGCCGGCCTGGTACACCGAGTAGGCCCAGGCGCCGGCGAAACAGTCGGCCTGGAGCTCCTGGCGGACCGAGTATTCGTTCGCCTTCGACGGGGTCTTTTCTGAAGCCTCGCGTACGGCCGCATTAACGCCGGTCAGGTTCTGAACGTGGTGGCCGAGTTCGTGGGCAATGACATAGGCCTGGGCGAAGTCGCCGGAGAACTGGAGTTGAGCCGCCAGTTCGGCAAAGAAGGTGAGGTCGATGTAGGCGGTCTGGTCGGGCGGGCAATAGAAGGGCCCGGCGGCAGATGGCGCCGAACCGCAACCGCCAGTTGTGACTGAGCGTTCGAAGAGCACGAGCTTCGCGCGCTCGTAGGTTGCGCCGGATGCCTTGAACTCCTCGGCCCAGAAGTCCTGGATGTCATCGAGGACGAACGAGACGAAGGCAACTTCGTCGGCCTGGGGGTCGGGCGCGTCCGGGACGGAGGAGCCTGTGCCCGGCTGCTGGACGCCGGCCATCTGGCCAAGAATGTCGGTGATGTCGATGCCGGAACCACCGGAGCCACCGCCGCCGATGAGCTGGCTGCCGCCGAGGAGGGCGAGGACGAGCATCACGAGGATTCCGCCGATGCCGCCTTTTGCTCCTCCGGGAATGGAAAGTCCACGTCCGGCCGAGGCGCGCGTCTCGGCACGCTTATCGATGAGGTCGGGACTGAGTTCCCGGTTCCGCCGAATCTTCATAACGTCCTCCCCGGCCAGTATGCGGCAGCGAGCGCTCACCCGCCCACGGCCGTTCGGCGCAGATGAGCATGGTCGCCTAGACTGGGCCGGATGGCTTCGTATACGTGTGGCGCCTGTGGCCGGGAGTTCACGCTCCCCGAGGCTGTGAGGGCGAAATACCCGAACTGGACACCGAAGCAATGCATGGAGTGCCGGGACAAGCCCCGTGAAGGCGAGACCAGACCGGCGGCGAAGAACTCGCGCGCCCGGGGAAACTCGGTTACACGGACACAGAGCCTGACGACCGGTGAGGTGCTGATGCGGTTCACGGCGGGGCCGGACACGGGCATCTTCACGGACGGTTCGTGCCAGGGGAACCCCGGCCCGGGCGGCTGGGGGGCGGTCCACGTGCGAGACGGCGTGGTGATCGAGGAGCGCCACGGAGATGCCCCCAACACCACGAACAACCGGATGGAATTGACCGCGATGATCAACGGGCTGGAGATGGCGCCAAGTGACCTGCCGGTGACCGTGTATTCGGATAGCCAGCTCGTGGTGAACACGCTCACGCGCTGGGCGAAGGGGTGGGAATCGCGGGGGTGGAAGCGCAAAGAGGGCGAGGTGAAAAACCTGGACCTGGTGCAGCGGGCATGGGCGCTGGTACAGGAGCGGCCGCTGGCACGGATCGAGTGGATCCGGGCGCACGATGGGTCGCTGTGGAACGAATACGCCGACGCATTATCGACGGCGTACCTTCGCTCTGAAGTATGAGCGTGGCGATTGCCACGATCCTGTAACCTTGGGCCTGCTGTGTTGGTCACAGGCCGGAGGGGGACACTCAGCCATGATGCAACCGAACGAGCAACGAAACATCGAGGAGCTTCGCGGCATCCTCGTGGAAGTCGCGGAGACGCTTGAGGCGGTGATCATCGCGCTGCAGGCCGAACGGGCCGGCAACGAGCCGGGTTACGTGATCCGCGAGGCAGTGCGCCGGGTGGTCCAGTTGCGACAGCACCTGGATTCCCTGGAGGAACGGGGCGCCTGACCAATCAGGTACCGGAGACAGTCATCTCCCGCACGCGTACGGTCGGGGCGGCACTCGAACCGAACCAGGCGAGGTCGGTCCCCACGGAATCGATATCCGCAAGCATTGCGTCCATCCGGCCAGAGATATTGATCTCAGTGACCGGGTAGGCGATGCGCCCGTTCTCGATCCAGAAGCCGCCGGCACCACGCGAGTAGTCGCCGGTGGTCGGGTTGAAACCACTGCCCATGAGGGTCGTAAGGTAGAGGCCGTTCGAAACACCGGCGATCACTTCTTCAGGCGGGGTGAGGCCAGCTCCGAAGATCAGGTTCGAGGGCCCGGGCGCGGGCAGCGACTCGATGCCCCGTTGAGCGCTGCCGGTTGTGTCGTTGCCCGTGCGGCGGGCAGTGTAGCAGTCAAAGAGAAAGCCCCGGAACACTCCCGCTTCCATGACGGCGTTTCGCCGCGTCGCGACCCCCTCGCCATCAAAGGGGCGCGAGCCGAAGCGCCCCGGGATGGAGGGGTCGTCGGTGATGGTTACGAGAGAAGACCCGATCGCCTGGCCGGTGCGGCCCGCGAGGAAGGTCGCGCCACGATAGAGGGCGCTGCCGGTGGCGCAGCCCACCAGATCACCCACCAGGGAGACTGCCATCATCGGTTCGAACACGACCGGGACCTGGCAGGTTGCGACCTTACGGGCACCGAGCTGGTCGATGGTCCGCCGGGCGGCGATGCGCCCGATCTCTTCGGGGTCGGCAAGACGGTGGAGACTGCGCTCGGCGGAGTACCAGTAGCCGTTGCGCTTCTTGCCTTCCGCGTCGTCGGCGATGGCTTCGACAACGAGGGAGACGGTGGTGGCGGGGTATGCTCCCGCGAATCCGAGGGAGTTGGCCAGTGCGACTTCGCCAATACGCGTGGAGAGGCTGGCGCCATCCGTGTTGTTGATGCGCGGGTCGGCGGCGAAGGCAGCACCTTCGCAGGCTTTCGCCATCTGGATCTTCTGCTCGGTCGTGAGCGACTCCAGGCGTTCATCGTAGAGGGCGAGTCCGGCAGCGCTGACGTCGATCGCAAGCAGTGCCGGTTCGGGAAGGCCCGCGAACTCGTCGGGCTCGGAGATGGCGGCGAGTTCGACGGTCTCGGCGGCGAAGCGTTCAAGAGCTGCGGGCGAGAGGTCGGACGTAGAGCAAACGGCGGTGCGGCCCCCGTTGATGACACGGAGGCCGAGCGACATGGATCCGGCTTCGATGAGCTTTTCGAGCTCGCCGAGGCGGACGGTGACGTTGGACTCGGTATACATGGAGACGATGGCGTCGCACTGTTCGGCGCCGGCGGCTTGAGCAAGCTGGACGGCACGGCGGGCAATGTCGAGCGGGGTTGGTCCTTCATTACGCATGGCTAGACCTTCGTCCCGCCGACGGTGATACCGGAAACGAGCACGGTGGGCATGCCAACGCCGACCGGGACCGACTGGCCGTCCTTGCCACAGGTCCAGCGGCCGTCGGAGAGCTGGTAGTCGTTGGCAACGCGGGTGACCTTCGACAGCACGTCGGGGCCGTTGCCGATGAGCATGACGTTGCGGAGCGACGAGGTGAGCTTGCCGTCCTCGATCATGTAGGCCTCGGTGACGGAGAAAACGAAGTCGCCGTTCGAGATGTTCACCTGTCCGCCGGAGTACGAGACCGCGTAGATGCCGCGGTCGACGGCGCGAATGATGTCTTCGGGGGTGTCCTGTCCGGGGAGCATGAAGGTGTTGGTCATGCGGGGCATGATGTAGTCCTTGAAGGTCTGGCGACGGCCGGAGCCGGAGGGTGTCACGCCGAAGTGGCGGGCGCTGACTTCGTCGTGGAGGTAACCGCGGAGGGTGCCGTCTTCGATGAGAACGTTCCGTGTGGTCGGATTGCCCTCGTCATCGACGTTGATGGAGCCGCGGGAGTCGGCGATGGTGCCGTCATCGACGACGGTGACGAGGGGGCTGGCAACCGGCTGGCCCACGCGGCCGGTGTAGTTGCTGGTGCCCTTGCGATTGAAGTCCGCTTCGAGGCCGTGGCCAACCGCTTCGTGGAGGAGGACACCGCTATCGCCGGCGGCGAGGACCACGGGCAGCGTCCCGGCTGGCGCCTCGCGCGCATCCTGCTGGAGGACGGCCTGGCGGGCGGCCTCGATGGCGAGCGTTTCGGGCGTGGTGACGGCGTCGAAGTATTCGATGCCGAGGCGACCACCGCCGCCGGTGCGGGCTACCTGGCGGCTCTCGCCTTTCTGGGAGAGCGCACTGACGTTGAAGCGAATGAGGGGCTGGACATCGCCGACAACCTTGCCGTCGCTGCGCGCGACCATCACATACTTGACTTCGTCGCCGATGCTGGCATCGAGCCGGGCGATGCTGGAGTCGTAGGCGCGCGCAGCCCGGTCGGCCCGGTCGAGGAGGGCGACCTTGGCCGCTGGGGGCTCGTCGGTGAGAGGCTCATCGAAACGGTAGAAGGAGCCCTCACTGGCGACGTACGGGGTGGCATCGATCGGTACGGGCCGCTCGTCGCTGGTGCCGATGCGGGAGGCCGTCTCGGCGGCTCGCCGCATGGCGGCCACATCGAGCGACTCGGTGTAGGCGTAGCCGATCGCATCGCCTTTGACCACGCGGATGCCGACGCCCTGGGCAACGTTGCGCGATGCGGACTTGACGCGCTGGTCTTCCCACTGGATGGCGCTATTCGTGCGGTGTTCGAAAAAGAGCTCGGCGAAGTCGCCGCCGCGGCTGAGCGCGATGGAAAGCAGCGACGACATCACCGTGGGGTCGATGCGGTAGCGGTCGTTGAAGAAGGCAAGCGCTTGGGCGCCCGGGTCGCTCATCGAGGACTCCCTCCTGTGGCTGAAGGATGGCTGGTTCCATCGTAGAGTGTCGCCGGACAATTCGCCGTGCAGGCGTCGCGGTGCGTAGTCCGTTCGGTCGGCCGCGTGTAACGTCAGCAGACGGAATTGCTCCTGCGTCCAAGGGATTGTCGTTGCCTTCTCGCGCCCGGCCGGCTGAACCTCCGAGAGCTCGCGCCGGCGGGTTGATCGCGCCTGGCCGGCCGCTCGCATCGCTCCGGCACCGGGACTTCCGGTTCCTGCTCGCCTCGACGATGGCCCTCCAGATCGGTTCGTGGGTCCAGATGATCGGCCAGGGGTGGCTGGTTTCCAGCGACCTGGGCGGTTCGGCGACGGACCTGGCACTCGTGGCGCTCTTGCGGGGAGCATTCCTGGTGTTCCTGTCGCCATTCGGGGGTTACGTAGCCGGCCGGTTCGAGCGGCGGCGGCAGCTCATGATCTACACGTCGGGAAGTGCGCTCATTGCCGCGACGCTGGCGGTACTGGTCGCGACGGGCACAATCGAGATCTGGATGGTGTACGTGACGGCGGCGGCGGCGGGCATCGTTGAGGCGCTGGCCGGCCCGATCCGCAGCTTGCTGGTGTTCGATACGGTTGGCCCGGACGAAATGACCAACGCGGTGGCACTGAACTCGCTCGGCGGGAACGCGATGCGAGTCGTCGGACCGGCCATCGGCGGGGCGCTGATCGGGCTCATCGGGACGGAGGGCACGTTTGAGGTACAGGCGGCTTGCCTGGTGCTGGCCGTGGTGCTGACCTCGCGGTTGCACCGTTCGGAGCCCGAGCTGGTCGAGAACCGGGAGGGCGTGTTCGCGAGCGTGGCCTCGGGCCTGCGGTATGTGGCAAGCGATCGCCGGATGGCGCTGATCGTGGGGATGGCGATCCTCCCGAGCGTGCTCGTCTATCCGTACGTCAACTTCCTCCCGGTGTTTGCGACCACCGTGCTGGATTCGGGGTCGCAGGGCTACGGGTACCTCGCGGCGGCGGTCGGGCTGGGCTCCCTGCTCGGCGGAGCGATCGTCGCGGTTGCCTCGAATCGCCCGCGAATCGGGCCATGGATGATGTGGGCGTGCTTCTTCTATGCCGTCTCGGTGGGGATGTTCACGTTGACGCGCCATCTCTGGGTGGCGGTGGCCGTGCTGGCGGTGGCGGGCATCTTTCATAGCGTGTACGCGGCGTTCAACTCATCGCTGATGCAGATGAAGGCGGCCCCGGAATACCGGTCGCGGGTGGTATCGCTACAGACGATGACCTGGGGGCTGACGCCTTTCGCCGGGCTGCTGATGGGCGCTATGATCGACCGGTGGGGAGCACCCCATGTAGTGGGCGGCTGGATGGTCGTCGCGGCCCTGCTCACGCTGATCCTGGCCGTCGGCTCACGCGAGCTGCGGCGCATCTGAGGTTCTGATGAATCATCTCCTGGGTACCCTCGCGGCCGGGCTGCGCCGGCTGGAGCCGGATGGCCGCCTGACGCCGGAGCCAGCCGCGGCCGAAGACCTGCAGGAGTGGACGTCGCTGTTCGTGGTGGACCTGGAGATGAGCGGCCCGAATGCCCAGATGCACGAGATCCTTGATGTAGGCGGCGTGCGAGCCGTGCTTTCCCGAGGGATCCCGGAAGAGGAGGCATGGGGCGCCCGGGTGAAGCCACGGCACATCGGGAACGCCGTGCCTGGTGCGCTCAAGGTGGTGGGCTATAGCGCGAAGAACTGGAAATCGGCCCTGGAGTTGGAGGAAGCATTCGAGCGCTTCGCGCTGCTGGGCCGCGATTCCGTGGTCGCCGGCTGGGGGATCGGGCAGGACATGACGTTCCTGGCCGAGACGTTCCGGCGGCTGCAGCAGCCGTGGCCGTTCGCAACCGTGGCGCTCGACGTGCAGCCAATCGCGCGCCAGTTGCTGCGGAACGGCGGGCAGGTGGACCGATTCAACCTGGGGCATGTAGCGGACCGGCTGGGTATTGGCCGGATGGGTGAGCATGGCGCGCTGGCCGATGCCTATGCGACCTACGACGTCCTGGTCAAGCTCCTGGAGCTGGCGCCCAGGGGACCTGCTTCGCCGGTACTGTAGCGGGGCTCACCAGGTGTGTTCCATTTCGTGGGGCGGGTAGGCGGTCCGGAAGGCGTCATCCCAGCGGTCCAGCACGGACTCATCGTCCACTTCGAGGAGACCCGCCCGCCATGCGACTGAAGGGCGAAGAAAGCCCCAGGCGATCTGGGCGAGGGTGTCTGGGGCGAGGGTCGCGTCGATGCGTTCGCCGTCGGCCCGGCGCATCGAACCGCCCTCGCCACCGGTGGAGAGGCTCCACTCACCGGTGTTCCAAGGGCAGAAGTCGTCGGCGAGACGGAACGTCACTTCGGTGTCGGTTGGGTAGGGCCGGAGTTCGAGGGCACGGTCGACGGACACGAGGCGGGCCATGATGCCGTCGCGGACGGCGGGATTGAGCATCCGGGGTTCAACCAGCATGTGAGGCAGGGGGTCATCGGGTCCGGCATTATTCCAGGTGATTTCACCGACGGCATCGTAGCTGGCCATGGCGCGCCAGAGGGCGCGCGTGGCGTTCGGGGCAAGGGCGAAGAAGTCCTGGATGCGCATGAGGTTGTTGGGCCCGGCGCCGTGGCGGACGAGTCCGGGGCCGTGATGGAAGACCACATAGCCGAGCGCCTGGCCTGCTTCTTCGTACACGAGGACGACGTTGCGCAAACCCGGAGGTGGCGCTGCGAGCGGGCCAGCGAGCCACATGGCGCGGCCACGATGGATGAGCGCGTTGCGGCCCTCGCGGTAGCGCCGGTAGATATCGACGAGGAGGCCGAGCTCTTCATCGGGATCGGCTTCGCGAATGCGGCCGGGAACGTCCCGGGGGTGGGCGAAGACGAGGTCGCGGGGGTCGAAGCGGTAGGTTCGGCGCTCGGTGATGGTGCCATACCCGTAGCGGCGGTAGATCGCAGCGGCGGCCGGATGAAGGGCAGCCATGGCTACCCGGCCCTCCTCGTGGAGCTGTTCGAAGTGACGCCGGACGATGGCGCGCAGGTGCCCTTTTCGGCGGTGGGCCGGGTGTGTCGCGACCCAGGTGACGCCGGCCATGGGGATGGCGCGGCCGTTATAGCGGATCTGGAGGGGCCAGGCGGCATATGTGGTCGCCACCTCGCCATCAACGATGCCGCACAGCGTCCAGTCGGGGTTCATACCGCCGAAGGAATCGAGCGACATCCCGAGTTCGCGGGAAACGATGCGGACGACCTCCGGCATCTCTTCAGGGCGGGCGGGGCGCACTTCCAGGCTCATGAGCGGAGTCTACGCCGCGCGGGGAATGCGAGCCCGTTCACGCGGGCAATCCGCAGGTATTGACAACTCCTTAGTGCAACGCTAACGATACAGGTGATGTTCTCGGGGCGGGGTGAAATTCCCCACCGGCGGTGAAAGCCCGCGACTCCTTCCTTCGGGGAGGACTGATCCGGTGAGATTCCGGGGCCGACGGTTAAAGTCCGGATGGGAGAGAACACTGGCGGCTGTCCGTGCCTTGCGCGGGGCCAGCCGCTGGCGCGCATACTCTGCGCGCCCTCTCTCCGTCTGCCCTGCGTCCGTCAGACCAAACAAGGGCAGCGCCGATGACCTCTCCCGTACACCCCATAGTTCGCACCTCCTCCGCGGGGGTTTGCTGATGTTCACGGGGATTATCGAAGAGGTCGGTACGGTTGTTGAAGCCGGCGAAGGCACGCTGCGCATCCGGGCCCCGTTCATCCTGACCGACAGCAAGCTGGGCGATTCGATTGCGATCAACGGGGTAGACCTGACGGTGGCAGAGATGGATCGCGAGACTTTCTTCGCGAACCTGATGCCCGAGACCTACCGGCGGTCGAACCTGGGCGACCTGAAGCCGGGCGACCTGGTGAACCTGGAGCGGAGCTGCCGCCCGATGGACCGCCTCAGCGGGCACATTGTCCGGGGAGTCGTAGAGGCGACGGGCACGCTCCATTCGATGACGCCGGAAGGTGAGGCGATTATCGCCCGGTTCCTCGCGCCAGCGGACCTGTTGAAGTACATGGTCGTCAAGGGTCCGGTCTGCATCGACGGGATCAGCCTGACGATCGTGGCGAAGGACGAAGAGAGCTTCTCGGTGTCGCTGGTGCAATACACGCAGGAGCACACGAACCTGGTGAACCGCAAGCCGGGCGACCGGATCAACCTGGAATCGGACATCATCGCGCGCTACGTCGAGACCATCCTCGCCGCCCGCGAAGAGGAGGCAGGGAAATGACCGAACGCGACCCGGTGATGGCCACCGTGCCAGAGGCCATCGAGGAGTACCGGAGGGGCAAGTTCGTCATCATCACCGATGACGAGGACCGGGAGAACGAAGGCGACCTGTGCATGGCAGCCCAGTTCGTGACGCCGGACGCGATCAACTTCATGGCGAAGTATGGGCGCGGGCTGGTGTGCTGCTCTATCACGGAGGACCGTTGCGCGGACCTCGGACTGCCGTTGATGGTGGACCAGGCAGCGAACAGCTCGGGGTTCGGGACACCGTTCACCGTCTCGGTGGAAGCGCGAACCGGGGTCACGACCGGCATCAGCGCGGCTGACCGCGCGCGGACGGTGCAGGTGCTGATCGACCCGGAAACGAAGCCGGACGACCTGGCGCGGCCAGGGCACATGTTCCCACTACGAGCGCGGAAGGGCGGTGTGCTTGTGCGGGCCGGCCAGACTGAGGCGAGCGTGGACCTGGCGAAGATGGCGGGCCTGTATCCCGGCGCGGTGCTTTGCGAAATCATGAAGATGGACGGCGAAATGGCGCGGATGCCGGACCTGAAGCGATTCGCGCGGCGGCACGGCCTTCGCATCGTGACGGTCAACGAGATGATCAAGTACCGGCTGCGGAACGAGAATCTCATCGCGCGTGTAGCAGAGACCCGGTTGCCGACGCCGTTCGGCGACATGTTGATCCTGGGTTACAAGGCGGAGAACCATCCGGATGAGCACGTGGCGATCGTGAAGGGGCCGATCGAGGCGGAGCAGCCGACCCTGGTGCGCGTACACGACCAGTGCGTGACGGGAGACGTGTTCGGTTCGATGCGGTGCGACTGCGGTGAGCAGAAGGACCGGGCGCTGAAGATGATCGCGGAGGAGGGCGGAGTCTTCCTGTACATGCGCCAGGAAGGACGCGGCATCGGGCTGCACAACAAGCTGCGGACGTACGAACTGCAGGACCAGGGCCTGGACACGGTTGATGCGAACCTGGCCCTGGGCTTCCCGGCAGACCGGCGGGACTACGGCATCGGCATGCAGATCCTGCGGGACATCGGGGTGCGGAAGATGCGACTCATCACCAACAACCCCGCGAAACGCGCTGGACTCGAGGCATACGGTCTCGAAGTGGTGGAGCGCGTGCCGATCGTGACCACGCCGAACCAGTTCAACATCCGCTACCTGGACACGAAACGGCAGCGGATGGGCCACCTGCTCGACGGGCTCGAGGCCATGAGCGCGGAGGGTTCGTGATGCCGGAGCTCGAAGGGTCGCTCGATGGGGCGGGGCTGCGCGTCTGTGTGGTGGTCGCCCGCTGGAACGAGTTTGTGACGCGAAAGCTGCTCGAGGGGACGGAATCCTGCCTTGGCGAGCGGGGAGTGCAAAAGGAACACGTGACGGTGGCCTGGGTGCCCGGCGCATTCGAAGTGCCCACGGCGGCTCGCTGGGCGGCGAGTTCGGGTAATTTCGACGCGGTCATCTGCCTCGGGGCGGTGATCCGCGGCGAAACGGCCCACTTCGAATACGTTGCGGGAGGCGCCGCCGAGGGGATCGGCGCAGTCTCCCGGGAGACCGGCGTGCCAGTGATTTTCGGGGTCCTGACCGTGGACAACGTGGAGCAAGCGCTCTCGCGCTGCGGCGGCAAGGACGGCCACAAGGGCGAGGAAGCGGCGCAGGCGGCGATCGAGATGGCGAACCTGCGCAAGCTGCTTGCCTGAACGCGAGGGGGCGGCCCGGACCAGTGCACCCGCCCAGGGCCACGGCCATCGTGCCTTCATGGCGACGCAGCCAACACCTGCGGGGTGGCTGCCCGGCTAAGATGGGTGACCTTCTATGACGCTCGCGGTCTTCGCACTGTGCGGCTTCGCGATGGCGCTTGCCGCCCCGTTTCTACCGATCTGGCGATTTCGCCCGGGTGGGTGGCTGGCGGCGGGCGTCCCGGCGGCTTCATTCGTGTACTTCCTCACGCTGGTCCCGCGGATCGGCGATGACGAAGTCGTAACTGCCAGCTGGAACTGGATCCCAACACTCGATGTCGCGTTCGCCCTGCGAGTGGACGGGTTGGCGCTGTTGATGGCGCTGCTGGTGAGCGGCATGGGCGCCCTGGTGGTGCTGTATTCGGGCGCGTATCTACAGGGCAAGCCAGGGCTCGGCCGGTTCATGGCGTACCTGTTCGGCTTTATGGGATCGATGCTGGGGCTGGTACTCGCGGCCGACCTGATCACGCTGTTCGTGTTCTGGGAGCTGACCAGCATCACGTCGTTCCTGCTGATCTCCTTCGAAACAGAGAAACCAGAAGCGCGGAAGGCGGCGACCCAGGCACTGCTGGTCACGGGCGGGGGCGGGCTGGCGTTGCTTGGCGGATTCGCGCTGATCGGGATCGAGGCAGGAACCTACGACATCGCAGAGATCACCGCCGGGGGCGGTGGGCTGGCGGAATCATCCCGCTATTTGCCAATCCTTGTGCTGGTGCTGGCCGGGGCGTTCACCAAGTCGGCCCAGTTCCCGTTCCACTTCTGGTTGCCGGGGGCGATGGCCGCCCCGACGCCGGTGAGTGCTTATCTGCATTCGGCGACGATGGTGAAGGCAGGCGTGTACCTGCTGGCCCGGCTGCACCCCGCGCTCGGTGATACGACAGAGTGGACTGTCGCCCTGACGGCCTTCGGCAGCGTGACGATGGTGCTCGGGGCCTTCATCGCAGTGCACCAGACGGACCTCAAGCTCATCCTGGCCTATTCGACGGTGGCGGCACTGGGGCTGCTGGTGCTCCTGCTGGGCATCGGCACAGACCTGGCGGTGAAAGGAGCGATGGTGTTCCTGCTGGCGCACGCGCTCTACAAGGGGACGCTCTTCCTCGCAGCGGGAAGCATCGACCACGGGACGGGCACACGCGAGCTCGGCAAGCTCGGTGGACTGGCGCGCGCGATGCCGATCACGGCGGCGGCGTTAGCGGTCGGCGCGGTCTCCTTGGCCGGGTTTGGGCCGGTCCTGGCATTCATCGGGAAGGAGGCGCTGATCGAGGCGGTGCTGCACTTCGGCCAGGCCGGCGAAGCCGCGGTGATCGGTGCTGTCGTTACCGGCGGGACGTTGTTCGCGGTCGCAGCGGGGATGCTGGGGCGGTTGCTCATCGGGGCGGTCCGGGCGCCGCACCATCCGCACGAATCGCCCTGGGAGATGCTGGCCGGGCCAGTGTTGCTCTCAGTGCTATCGGTTGTGTTCGCATTGGCTCCGGCACTCATCTCGGGAGGCCTGGTGGCGCCAGCGGCGGCGGCAGTCGCCGGCGAGCAGGTGAAGGTGAAGCTGGCGCTCTGGCACGGGGTGAACACGGCGTTGTTGCTAAGCCTGCTCTCGCTCGCGATTGCGGCTGCCGTGCTGTGGAACGCCCCACGGCTACGGCCGGTAACCGCGCGCATTGCCGATGCGGCCGGGCCGCTGCGGCCGGGGGAGCTGTACTACACGTCGCTACTGAATCTGAACCGGGTCGCGCGGCAACAGACTCGACTTCTGCAGCACGGCTACTTGCGCCTGTACCTGGCGATCACCCTCGCGACGGCGGTGGCACTCACCGTCGCGGCCATCGCCGTCCGCGGCGGTGTGGAATTGGACAACAGTTACGGAGATATCGCGTTCTACGAGGTCATCATCGCAGGCGTGATCATCGCCGGGGCCGGGCTGGCGATCCGGGCAAGCGACCGGCTGACAGCGGTCGTAGCACTGGGGGCGGTGGGGTTCGGCGTGGCACTGGTGTACGCGTTCTTCGGGGCGCCGGACCTGGCCCTGACGCAGTTCCTGGTTGAGACCTTGACGGTGCTGCTGTTCGTGCTGGTGTTCTACCGGCTGCCGCGGTTGGCAAACGTCTCGCCGGTTCCGACCCGGGTGCGAGATGCGGCCCTCTCGCTTGCGGCAGGTGCGCTCATGACGGTGCTGGTGCTGGCGTCGATCACGCAAACGTCCGACCACACGCTGACGGCGTACTTCGCCGAGACGAGCAAGCCGGTGGCCTTTGGCCGGAACGTGGTAAACGTCATCCTGGTGGATTTCCGGTCGCTGGACACGCTGGGAGAGATCATCGTCCTGGCCGTTGCGGCGCTGGGCGTCGTCGCGATGCTGAAGCTGCGCCGGGAGGACTCACCCTGAACTCCCTCATCCTGCGGAACATGATGCGGTTCCTTGCATCGCTGCTGCTGGTGGCGTCGGTGTTCCTGTTGTGGCGGGGGCACAACGAGCCCGGTGGAGGGTTCGCCGGGGGGCTGATGGCGGCGAGCGCATTCGTACTGCACGCGCTTGCCCTTGGGCCAGACGGCGCCCGGCGGGCGCTGCGGGTCTCTCCGCTCTTCTTGATCGCGACGGGATTGGGGATCGCACTGCTGGCAGCGCTCATCGGGGTCATGGCCGGGGACCCGATCCTGACCGGGCACTGGGTGACGCTCGACACCCCCGGCGCGGAGAACCTGAAGGTGGGCACCCCGCTGCTGTTCGACGCCGGGGTGTACCTCGTGGTGGTGGGCGTGGTGCTGAACATCATCCTGCCGTTGATGGAGGACGAGTAGTGGAGCTGTTGCTCGCCCTCACGGTCGGGATCCTCTACGCTGCGGGGCTGTACCTGCTGCTGCGCCGAAGCCTGGTGAAAGTCATCGTGGGGCTCGCCCTGCTCACAAATGGCGCGAACCTGCTGATCTTCACGGCGGCGGGGCTGGTGCGGGGGCGGCCGCCGCTTGTCGAAGCAGGCGAGAACGTGCCGCAGGCGCCCTTCGCCGACCCGGTGCCGCAGGCGCTCATCCTGACGGCCATCGTGATCGGCTTCGGGCTGCAGGCATTCGCGATGGCACTGGCGTACCGCGTCTACCGCGAGTCGGGCAGTGAGGACGTTGACTCGCTACGGACAACAGAGGACCCGAGCATCAGCCTACCGAAGGTGGAGGCGGCCGAATGAGCGGACTTGTGGCGCTCCCGCTGGTGGTCATGCTCGCGTCGTCGGTGGCGGCGTTGGCGTTCCTGCGGTATCCGAAGATCCAGGAAGCGATCGCTCTCACCGGCATGGTGGCACTGGTGGGGGCTGCCGGCTGGCTGCTGGCGGAAACCTGGGACGGCGAGATCCTGGTGCTGCAGGCAGGAAACTGGCCTGCACCCTTCGGGATCACGCTGGTGGCAGACCTGTTTGCTTCGATCATGGTCATGCTGGCGGCGATCGTGGGCCTGGCGGCCACGATGTACTCGGTCGGAACGATTGACGCCGACCGGGAGCGGTACGGGTATTACCCGCTGATGAACATCCTGGTGCTTGGCGTGTGCGGGGCGTTCCTCACGGGCGACCTGTTCAACCTCTACGTTTGGTTCGAGGTGCTGCTGGTGGCCTCGTTCGTCATCATGGCCCTTGGGGGCGGGCGCCCACAGATGGAGGGGGCTCTCAAGTACGTCGCGCTGAACCTCGTTTCGTCCGTGCTGTTTCTGAGCGGCGTGGGGTTGCTCTACGCGGCGACCGGGACGTTGAACATGGCCGACCTTTCGCAGCGGGTGGCGGAGGCCGAGGCAGACGGATACATGACGGCTGTCGCGATGCTGTTTCTTACTGCGTTCGGGATCAAGGCGGCGATGTTCCCGCTGTTCTTCTGGCTGCCTGCTTCATATCACACGGCGCCCGCACCGGTGGCGGCGCTGTTCGCGGGCTTGCTGACCAAGGTGGGCGTGTACGCGCTGATCCGGGTCTTCACGCTGATTTTCACGACTGACGTGGGATACACGCACACCATCATCCTCTGGCTTTCGGTGGCGACGATGGTGACGGGAGTGCTGGGAGCAGTCTCGCACAACGACGTGAAGCGGATCCTGTCGTTCCATATCATCAGCCAGATCGGGTACATGACGCTGGGGCTGGCGCTGTTCACGCCGCTGGCGCTGGCAGGATCGATCTTCTACATCGGGCACCACATCATCGTGAAGACGAACCTGTTCTTCATCGCCGGAGTCATCAGGCGGCTGGGCGGGTCATACGAGCTGGTGCACCTCGGGGGACTGGCGCGGAGCAGGCCGGCGCTCGCAGCGCTGTTCTTCATCCCCGCGTTCAGCCTGAGCGGTATCCCGCCGCTGTCAGGGTTCTTCGCGAAGTTCGCACTGGTACGAGCGGCCGCGGAGGAGGGGGAATTCGTGGCACTGGCGTTCGTACTCGGCGTCGGGCTGCTCACGCTGCTCTCGATGACCAAGATTTTCGTGGAAGCGTTTCTGAAGCCCGCCTCCGGAGAGGCGCCGGCGGCGCCGGCCAGCCCGGGGTTCTGGCACTACGCACCCATCGGGGGGCTGGCGGCACTGACGCTGGTGCTGGGCTTCGCTGCCGAGCCGTTCCTCTCGGCGGCGACGGAGGCCGCTGACCAACTGATGGAACCGGAGCGCTATATCGCCGCCGTACTGGGGGAACCGCAATGATTGGTCTGCTCTGGATCCTGCTCCTGGCCCTGGCGTGGACCGCGGTGAACGGGGAGTTCACGGGTGGCCAGCTGGCAGCCGGCCTCGTGCTCGGGACGCTCATAACGCTGTTCGTGCGTGCGCCGGGCAGCGACTACCTGCGCAAGGCGGTCGTCCTGTTCGGATTCATCGGCTTCTTCTTGTGGGAGCTCGTCCTGGCGAACCTGCGGATGGCGCGAGATGTGCTTTCACCGCGGCAGAGGTTTGCGCCAGGGGTGATTGCGGTGCCGTTGGACCTGGAAACTGAGGGTGCGATAACGGCGTTCTCCACCTTGCTGACGCTAACCCCGGGCACGTTGTCGCTGGACATTTCGCGGGACCTGAAGGTGCTCTACATCCACGACATGTATGCGGCGGACGCCGGCGCGAGCCGCATGGCGGTCAAGTCGGGCTTCGAGCGGCGCATCCGGAGGCTGTTGGAATGAACGGCTCATTCCCGGTCAACGGTTTCATCGAGGTGACCGCAATGCTGATGATGAGCGTGGGGCTGGTGCTCGCGATGCTGCGCCTGGTGCGCGGGCCAAGCCTGCCGGACCGGGTGGTGGCGCTCGACCTCATCACGATGCTGGGGTTGGGGATGCTCGCGGTGTATTCGATGGCGACCGGGCAGACGGCCTACCTGGATGTGGGCATCGTCCTGACGCTGGTGACGTTCATCGCGACCATCTCGTTCGCGTACTTCATCGAAAAGGGCACGGGCCGGGGAGGAGGTAACTGATGCAGGCCGCCGTAACCGGAACCCTGGTCCTGGTGGGGGCAGGGCTGATGCTCATCGCGGCGATCGGCGTCGTCCGGATGCCTGATCTGTTCACGCGGATGCAGGCGACAACCAAGGCCGCGACCCTGGGAGCCGGCCTTGTCATCCTGGGGACAGCGGTGAACTTCGCGACGTTCAGCGTGACGACGCGGGCGGTGGCGGCAATTGCGTTCGTGCTGCTCACTGCGCCGATCGCTGCGCACCTGTTGGGGCGAGCGGCATACTTCCTCGGGGTGCCGCTGTGGGAGGGTTCGGTGCGCGACGAACTCCGGGACCGTTACGACTGGGAGACGCACATCCTGGACTCGGAGGTGCGGCCAGAGGGCGCACTGCCGCCGGACCATCCACGCGCATAGACGCCATTGCCGCAGGCGGTCAGGGCAGCAGGAGCATCGCGTCGCCGAAGCTGTAGAAGCGGTAACCCTCACGCACGGCCTCGTTGTAGGCACCGAGCACGAACTCCGTCCCGCCGAACGCGCAGACGAGCATGAGCAAGGTCGAGCGCGGCAAGTGGAAATTCGTCATCAGGACATCGACGACCCGGAACTCGTCGCCCGGCAGGATGCGGAGCGACGTCCATCCCTCGTAGGGCTCGGCCTGGCCGCGCTCCAGCGCGACATGCTCGAGCGTGCGGACGACGGTTGTGCCGACCGCAACCACCCGCCGGTCCCCGGAGATCGCCCGCGCGATGGCCTCGGCCGTGCCGGGCGGGATGGAGATGTGCTCGGCGTGGAGCTGGTGTTCCCGGGGGTCATCGACGGTGACGGGCTTGAACGTGCCCGGACCGACCTCGAGGGTCAGGGCGGCGCGGTCGATGCCCCGTTCCGCCAGGCGGTCGAGCAAGTCGCTGGTGAAGTGGAGACCCGCCGTGGGAGCGGCGGCGCTGCGGGCCTCTCGGGAGTACACGGTCTGGTAGCGCTCGGGGTCACCGTGGTAGCCCTGGATGTATGGCGGAAGAGGCACGGAGCCCACCGTCGCCTGGTCGAACGGGCGGTCGAAGTCGAGGGCGACCGTATCCCCTTCACGTGTGGCCACGGTCGCGCTCAGTTCGCCGGCGTCAGTGTCGAAGACGAAGCGGCGGCCGGGAAGGGCGCGCTTCGCGGGCCGAAAGAGGACCTCCCAGCGGACATCGGTGAAGGGGCGGACGAGGAGCGCTTCGACGGCACCGCCGGTGTCGGCACGCCTGCCGAAGAGCCGGGCGGCCATCACACGTGTGTCGTTGACGACAAGAAGGTCCCCCGGAGTGAGCAGACCCGGGAGGTCGCGGACGGCGCGATGCTCGATTTCGCGAGTCGTAAGGCGGAGGACCATGAGGCGGGCGCTATCGCGTGGTTCAGCCGGGACCTGGGCGATCAAGTGTTCCGGAAGGTCGAAGGTGAAGTCCTCGGTGCGCATCGCTTCAAGCATTGCGTCTTCCCGAAGCGCGGTCTACGTTGACGCCGGGGTGCAGCGCATGGCGAACGACAATGGCACTGGCGCGCAGGACTCGAGCGAAGAGTACGGCGAGGTGACCACACGACTCAGCCTCGACCGTAGCGCGATTCGCCGGGTACAGGCGGACGAGGTGGACATCAGCAAGAGCGCCGTGGGCGTGGCGAGTTTCGACCGCGGCACGATCCGCCAGTCCTCGGCCGGCGCCGTGATCGGGCGTAGCGTGGCCATGGACGAGGTGAAGACGGGCATCCTGATATCGCCGGTGGTGCGGGGAGACGTGCATACGCTGCTCGACATGCGGTCAGCGGTGGCTATCGGGTTTGGGATGGTGTTGGGGAAAGTGTTTCTTGCCGGGATCCGTGCCGCGGTGCGACGGGTGACAGGCTAATCCCGGAGTCGTTGACGAAGCGATTGGACTCGTCGGTCCGGAGCTGACCACAGGCGGCGGAGATCTCCGAGCCCTTTTCCACACGGACTGTGCAGTTGATGCCCGCCCCGCGCAGGACGCGTTCGAAAGCAAGGACCGTGCGGCGCGGGGGCCGGCCGTAGCCACCGGCGGTGGGGTTCACCGGGATGAGGTTCACGTGGGTGCCCGAACCTTGGAGGAGGCGGGCGAGTTCGCGGGCGGTCTCTTCCGAATCGTTCTGACCAGCGATGAGCGCGTATTCGAAAGTGACCCGGCGGCCCGTCTTCTTGAAGTACCGTTTCGCAGCCGAGACCAGGTCGCCCACCGAGGTCGGACCCGCGGTGGGTACCAGCCGCTGGCGGAGCGTGTCGTTGGGCGCGTGGAGCGAGATCGCCAGGCCGATCTGCAGGCCTTCGCCGGCGAGCCGATCGATGGCGTGGATGAGCCCGACCGTCGAGATGGTGATGTGGCGCTGACCGAGACCGAACGCCTTCGGGTGGGTGAGGAGACGGACGGCCCGGATCGTCTCGGCGTAGTTGGCGAGCGGCTCGCCCATCCCCATGAAGACGACGTTGGTGACGTGCTCGCCGCGCTCCCGCAGGAGGCGGGCGATGTGGAGGACCTGGGTGACGATCTCCTCGGCCTTGAGGTTTCGCTCAAAGCCCATCTGGCCGGTGGCGCAGAACACGCAACCCATCGCGCAGCCCGCCTGGGTCGAAACGCACACGGTGGAGCGCGGATGGCGATCGCCGGGCTCGGGGTACTGCATGAGCACGGTCTCAATCAGCGTGCCGTCGTTCATGCGCAGGAGGAGCTTCGTGGTCCCCCCGTCATCGCTGACCGCGCGGCGAACTTCGATGGCAGCATCGAGGCTGAATCGATCGGCGAGCCGTGCACGAAGACCGGCGGGGAGCTGCCGTATGTCCTCGAACGAGGCTGGCGAGTCGTGCCAGGCGGCGCGGAGGACCTGGTCAGCGCGGTAGCGCGGCTGGCCGAATTCGGCCATCACCGGTTCGAGCTCCTCGGGGAGCAGGCGGAAGAGCGGGACCTTCGCCTGGGCGCTCATGCGAGGCCCACAGTCGGTTCGAGCGTTCCGTGTTCGCCAGCGAGGAACTGCTCGCCAGTGAGGCGCTTGCCGCCGGGACGCTGGACTTCTTCGAGCACGAGCCAGCCACCGCCGAACGCGATGGCAGGGCGCCTCCCGGTCACGGCCGTGGCACCGGGCCTCGCGGAATCGGAAGGCACCACCCGCGCCCTCCAGATAGCGAGCCGTTCGGAGCGGTAGGACACGAAGGCGCCAGGCCAGGGGTTATAGGCGCGAACCGCGCGTTCTGCCTCTTCGGCGGTCATGGACGCGGCCAGGTGTCCGTCGTTCTTGGAGATCAGGTGGCAGTAGGTCGCGGCGTCTTCATCCTGTGGCGAGGCCACGAGCTCGCCGGAGAGCCAGCCGGAAAGGATCCGGACGAGTTCGGCGGCGCCGAGGGCGGCGAGCCGTGGTTCGAGCGTGCCGGTAGTGTCTTCGCGGAGGACGGGCGTCTCGACGCGGGAGATGACCGGCCCGGCATCCATCTTGCGAACCAGTTCCATGATGCTCACACCGGTCACCGTATCACCCGCGAGGATGGCCGCGGTAATCGGCGAAGCCCCGCGCCACCGGGGGAGCAACGAGGCGTGGACGTTCAGGCAGCCACGGCGGGGGACATCGAGCACCACCTGGGGCAGGATCTTGCCGTAGGCGGCGACCACGAAGACGGCAGCCTGGAGGGAGCGCAGGTGCGCCTGGATGGTCTGATCGCGGAGCGTCTCCGGCTGCAGGACCTGGATACCGAGCTCGATGGCGGTGAGTTTGACCGGAGGCGCCTGCACGCGGCCACCCCGGCCGGAGGGCCGATCCGGCTGGCTCAGGGCGGCGACCACGGTGGCGCCAGCCCCGACGAGCGCGCGAAGCGAAGGAACCGCGAATTCGGGTGAGCCCATGAAGACGACGCGCGTGCCGGTGAGTTGTCCTGCCACGGGATCCATCTTCACTGGCGATGAGGCCCAAGGCCAAGCGGAGGAGGGAGCGGTTGCAGGTCCGGGGAACGGCCCACGCCAGTCCGCCGAATGACCTGCGTGATACGGGTTCTCCACCACCGGGCAAGAGGCGGGCGAGGGCTTTTCCGGCGCGGCTCGTCGCACGGAAGTGGGTGCGGTGGTAGGGTTGGACTATCGCTCCGCTTCACGGCGGACCTTCCCAAATCCTTTCCACGGACGACGACATGACCAGGATCGGCATCATGGAAACGGCCATCCGCGATGGCCACCAGTCGCTGCTCGCGACGCGCATGCGCACCGAGGACATGATCCCCGCCCTCGAGCTCATGGATTCCATCGGCTACCACAGCATCGAGTGCTGGGGGGGAGCCACCTTCGACACCAGCATGCGATTCCTGAAGGAAGACCCGTGGGAACGCCTGCGAGAGGTCAAAAAGCGGCTGAAGAACACACCGACGCAGATGCTCCTGCGGGGCCAGAACGCCGTGGGATACCGGCACTACGCGGATGATGTGGTGCGGGCGTTCTGCGAGCGGTCGGTGGCGAACGGGATGGACATCTTTCGGATCTTCGATGCGCTGAACGACACGCGGAACCTGGAAACCGCCTTCGAAGCGGTAAAGCGTGCTGGCGGGCACGTGCAGGGGACCATTTGTTACACGATTAGCCCGGTGCACACGGTCGATGCATACGCGCGCATGGCGGACCGCATGGTGGAGATGGGGGCGGACTCGCTCTGCATCAAGGACATGGCCGGCCTGCTCAGCCCGATGATGGCGAAGGCGCTGGTCAGCAGGATCAAGAAGGACCACCCGGACAAGCTGCTGCAAATGCACTGCCACGACACCTCCGGGTACTCGGAGATGGCCTACCTGATGGGCGTGCAGTCGGGCGCGGACGTCATCGACTGCGCGATCAGCTCGCTTGCGGGGGGAACAAGCCAGCCGGCGACCGAGACGCTGGTGGCGGCCCTGGCGGAGGACCCGGAACACGCCACCGGCCTCGATCTGAAGAAGCTGGGCGACCTTTCCGAGTACTTCCGGGGCGTGCGGAAGAAGTACTGGAAATTCGAAAGCGGCCTGCTCGGGATCGACGCGGGCGTGCTCTCGCACCAGGTGCCCGGCGGGATGATTTCGAACCTGGTCGGGCAGCTGCGCGAACAGGGCGCCGAGCACAAGCTGGCCGACGTGCTCGCGGAGAACGCGCGCGTTCGGGCCGACCTCGGCTATCCGCCGCTGGTCACGCCAAGCTCGCAGATTGTCGGCACGCAGGCCGTGCTGAACGTGCTAACCGGGAAGCGCTATGGCAGCGTGACGAAGGAGACGAAGAATCTCGCGAAGGGCATGTACGGCGCCACCGCCCAGCCGATTGCGCCGGAGATCCTGTCGCAGGTGCTTGGCGACGAGCAGCCGATCACCCACCGGCCCGCGGACGACCTCGCACCGGAGATGGAAACAGCGAAGGCTGACATCGGCGACCTGGCCGAGAGCGTCGAAGACGTGCTCAGCTACGTGATGTTCCCGCAGCCGGCGAAGGAATTCCTCCAGTGGCGCAAGGAAGGCGGCGGGCCTGAGCGGGAGCTGGTCGCCGCGATCGTCGGAGCGATGGTGATCGGCGAGAAAAAAGCGGCAGCGCCCGCTGTTGCCCCGGTCGCCCTCGCCAGCCACGGCGATGCGGCCCCGTGGCGCAACTTCGGCCGCATGCGGCAGATGCGTTAGGAGAGACCATGGCGACAGTGACGATTGGCGGCCGGAAGTACGAAGTCGAAGTCCGTGGCGACAAGGTGCTGGTCGATGGGCATGAATACCCCGTGAAAGTGCGGGAAGAGACTGGCTACGCGGCCGTGAACGCCGGCGGAGTCGCCTATCGCGTCCAGCTTCCGGGTGCGGCGCAGCGGGTGAGCGGCATGACTGTGGAAGTCGACCACCGGCCGTTCACGTTCGAGTACGAAGGACGGCTTAGCGGCGGCGCGGCGCCTCGCGAAGCCCGCTCGTCAGCATCCTCGGGTGGGGGCGCTCAGCAGGCGGCGGTCAAGGGCGCGGTAACGGCCCAGATCGCGGGCCGCGTGCTGAGCATCAAGGTGACGGCGGGACAGTCCGTGGCCCGCGGCGACGTGTTGTTGCTCCTCGAGGCCATGAAGATGGAGAACGAGATCAAGGCGCCGGCCGATGGCGTCGTTAAAGAAATCGCTGTGGCCGAAGGCACGCGCGTCGCCGAGGGCGAGACGCTGGTCGTCATCGCGTAGTTGCGCCCCGGGCGAGAATTGAGAGGGCCGCACAATGTGCGGCCCTCTTATGTTCTGTTCCCGCGGGGAATCAGCCCCGAAGCGTCTTCAGTTGCTGGGCATGGTCGTTGAGGTGGTAGGTCACCATGCCGAGGAAGCCGCCGACAGTGTTCTCCCCGAGCCGCGGGTGGTCGATTTCCTGGTCCACCTGGTCGTCCCGGACTTGAGCGACGACCTCCATCAGGAGTCCATGGGTGCGGCGAGTTTCGGCTACGGCGGTATCCACACTCTCGAGGGAGATGCGGGCGGGGACAGGCCCGGCAACACCAATAGCAGCGGCGATGCCCGCCCCGAAGAACGGCCCGGAACTTGCGATATGCTCCGCGACTTCGCGGGCGCACCAGGCGGCTTCACCGCCGGCGGCGCCCGCGGGCTTTTTCTCCCAGACGGCGCCGGCCTGTGCCAGTTCAGTGATGTAGGTATCGAAGGCCTGAGCGATTGATGCCTGGACTTCGGCTGCGGATGCCAATGGGTGCTCCTGCGAAATGGTATGGGCGCCAGTGTCGAGGATAGGGTTTCAACGAGCTACCGAGTTCTGAAGCGGCGGTAATGGCTGGAGGGCGGAGGAAAGCTGGTGGCCGGTTTCCCGTTAGGGGGCTGCCGGTAGAATGCGCAAACGAAAACTGAACCGTGGCGCCCTCGCCCAAGCATCCTGGAGTTTCGATGCTCGACTACCTGCCGTTCCTCATCAGCGCGAACAGCCTCGGCGTGATCTCGCTCATCATCTTCCTGGCGAGTTCGCTGATCCTGACGATCCCCGTCTTCGCCACACGCGGCGGGACCCAGGTCGCCTGGTTCGGCGTCGTAGGGTTCTTGCTGACCGTCGAGGCGGTCATCCTGATCATCCTCGTCGTGCTGACGAGCCAGGGCGAGATCTTCCAGTAGCGTTCGAATCCTTTAGCGCATCAACGAGAAAGGCCGGCACATGCCGGCCTTCTGCTCATCCGTGACGTGACTAGAGAAGACGGCGTATGGGCTTCCGGCCGGGGCGGGGGTCGTAGTTGCTCTTGAACATCTCGAGCTTGTCGCGCTCGATAAGGTATTTGCCCGCGAAAAGAGTCGCCGGGATCTTCTTCTGCTTGATGAGGCGCCGCAGGCTCTGGGGATGGATGGCGAGTTCCCGGGCTGCCTCAACAAGGTCCAGGTAGTTGTCGAAGGGGGTGATGGCGGCCATGGGGCGGGCACCTCGGGGTGATGTAGGGGCTGAATAGCTCAATTGCTTAGGCAGTTGGAACGTTAGCAGAGGCGAATCGTTATTGTCTACAGGCCTGAGCAATTGAGCCATCACGCAGCCCCTGGTGGCGTCTGAATCGCGTGGATGCGACATACTGGGATGAATGGCTGACAACCTCTTCACGATGCTCTCGGCGTACAGGCCGGGTTCCACCGCGACACCGTTCGAGAATTACTGCACCGCGGGGCTGGCCTACTTCCTAAAGCGGGGCCACCGGATGCTGACCGCGCTCATCGCCCACGCCGCGGGGCTGGGAAGCGACCCGCTGGCCCTGGTGGAGGTCCAGCCAAGGCTGGCGGAAGCCGGTGTTGCGGACCTCTTGCTAACGTACGAGGGCGGGAAGCGCGTGCTTATCGAAGTGCAGGTTGAGCCAGGCGCGGATGAGAGCCTGCTCCCCGGGATGGAGGCGGTAGCTCGCGAGTGGAGCGAGCGCCCGGCATTCCTGATGCTTGGGCTGCGTTCCGAAGGCGTCCCTGACCCCTGGATTCCGCTAACCTGGTTCGATGTCGTGGACGCGCTGGATGGCGACCCCGACCCGGTAGCGCGGCAATACCACGACTTCATCCTCGAGGACATCCTGGGCACAGGCGAAGTCCCGCTGGAAGAGGCGCTGAGCACCAACCGGCTGTATGCGATTGGCGGGGCCGCGATCAGGCGAGCGTTCGGCACGGGTTCTCGCTACATCAACAGCGCCTCGCGGCCGCTGCACGGACAGTACCGCTACCTCGGCACCACGTTCACGCCCGATGGGGGCGACATGACGTACTGGATCGGGCTGGTGAATGAGACCGTTCCGCTCGGCGAGCACTATCACCTGATGCTCGCGAGCAAGGAGAAGCCCCTGCTCTTCCCGGTTGAGCAGCCGCGGGCGACAGGCGACTGGAAGTGGGCGCACTGGACGGGCATGGGACGGGTGGTCCGGCCGATCACACCGATGCAATATGAAGGTCTGCTGGAGCGGATCAAGGCGAGGTAGGAGCCGCCCATGGGCAAACCTACTCGACGATTGACGAGTAGATGATGTTCTTGAGCTGCCCGCGGAAGTTGAACGTTGCCGACGGCATCAGCTGGGTCATGAAGATGACGACGAGATCCTCCAGGGGATCGACCCAGAAGATGGTCGAGGCAGCGCCACCCCAGTAGTAGTCACCCTCGCCGAGGGAGCCAGCATCGACTTCGTCGAGGGTCATGGCGAAGCCAAGACCAAAACCGACACCTTCGTAGGCCGTCTCGGAGAACGCGCCAATGGCCATCTGCGTCAGGTCCTTGCCCCCGGCAAGGTGGTTGCGGGCCATGAGGTCGATGGTCCGGGGGCCCAGGATACGGGCGCCGTCCAGTTCGCCGCCGCGCCGGAGCATCTCGCAGAAGCGGAGGTAGTCCGCGGTAGTGCTGGTCAGACCGCCGCCACCGGAGAAGAAACTCGGATTCGAGAGGTACGTGCTCCGCTCCGGGTCATCGATGAGCTTGAGGGACTTGTCGGGCTGGCGCTGGTAGTTCGCGGCGAAGCGTGGCAACTTCTCCGGGCGCACCCAGAACGATGTGTCGCCCATCCCCAGCGGGTCGAAGATCGTCTCCTGGAGGTACTGGTCGAACGGCTTGCCGGAGATCGCCTCGACCAGGTAGCCGCAGACGTCGGTCGCGAAGGAGTACATCCAGCTCTGACCGGGCTGGTAACGGAGGGGGACGAGCGCAAGCTTCTCGATGAATGTGCGGAGCGTCTCCGAGCGGTCACGGTTCACGCCGTGGCGCCGGTAGGCCTTGTCGACCGGGTGGTTCGTGGCGCCGTAGGTGAGGCCCGCCGTGTGGCTGAGGACGTGGCGCATGGTCATTGGGGACTCGGGCATGGTGAGTTCCATCGCATCGACATCGCCGGAGACCCAGACCTTCTGGTCGCGCCATTCGGGGATGAAGCGGTGCACGGGGTCGTTGAGCTGGAAGTGGCCCTGCTCGTAAAGGGTCATCAGGGCGACCGAGGTGATCGGCTTGGACATGGAGTAGATGCGGAAGATGGTGTCGTCGGCCATGGGCTTGGCGCGATCGCGGTCCATGAGGCCGAGGGAGCGGAAGTAGGCGGGCTGGCCAAGGCGGGAGACCAGGACCTGGCAGCCGGCGATTTTGCCGGGTTCAATGTAGTTGGAGTTGAGGTGGGCCGTGATGCGTTCGAGACGCGCCGGGTCGAAGCCCGCGGCGAGGGGATCGAGGTCCATCAGGTGGTGTCCTTTCGGCTGTGCGTTTGGGCCGAATCCTACAGCCCCGGAAGGCGGGAGGGGCAGGGGAGGATGGGGCAGCGGCCGCAGGCCGGGTTGCGGGCGGAGCAGGTGCGGCGGCCGTGCTTGATGAGGAGCATGTGGAACGGGTAGTAGTCGTCCGGATCGACCAGCCTTTCGAGGAGGTCGTGGGCCTGGTCGGCGGTTGTCGTTTCGGGGATGAGGCCGAGCCGCTTGCTGACGCGTTCGACGTGGGTATCGACGGGAAGCGCGGGACGCCCGAGAGAGAACAGGAGGACGCAGGCGGCGGTCTTTGGGCCCACCCCGGGGAGGGCGCGGAGCCAGGCACGGGCTTCTTCGAGAGGCATGGTCCCGAGGAAAGAAAGGTCCCAATCGGGAGCGCGTTCGGAGACCATGCGAAGGATCGCCTGGATTCGAGGGGCCTTTTGGGGGGCGAGGCCGCCGGGCTGGATGGTCGCGATTAGATCCTCGAGGGGAGCGGCGGCGATAGCGTCCCACGACGGATAGCGCCGCATGAGCAGGGCGAAGGCGCGGCCGCTGTTGGTGTCGGCGGTGTTCTGGGAGAGGACGGTGAGGATGAGCTCGGAGAGCGGGTCGTGGCTCAGCGTGGGGCGGGGCCGGCCATAGAGCGGCTCGAGCGCTTCCATGATGGCCGCCGGTATGAGGCTCATTGGTCACCGAGCATGCGGGCAGCGAGCCCGGGGAGGATGGGGACACGGGCAGCCTCCCGCGCGTAGGTGGACTCGCCTTTCTGGACGGCAAAGAAGGCATCCCAGAGGTAAGGGAACCTGGAACTCGCGAACATCCAGGGGCGGGGGGCCCGGCGGAGCATCCCATAGAACATGAACCCGATGAGGCGGGCAGCGCGAAGCTCGGGCATCACCTCGCAGTCGATATCACGCTGGTAGGCGGTGAGCGGTGTGACGCCAGACAGAGAGCGCAGCACATTCCGGGCAGCAACCCGGCCGGACTCGATCGCGTAATAGATGCCCTCCTCGGTGAACTCGTCGGCAAGCCCGGCGCTATCTCCGGCGAGCACGGCGGAAAGGCTGGCGATGGGCTCACCGCCGCGGCGGAAGCGGATCTTGTGGCCGCGGGCGATCTCTACCGGGGCGCCAGCGAGGCCCAGGCGATCGAGATAGGCGGCCACGCGGTCCTTCATCGTCCCAGCCTGACCGGGCGGGAGGACGATGCCGATGGAGAGGACGGAACGCTTCGGGAAGACCCACGCGTAGCCCCAGGGGTTGTAACCGAGGTCGATGAGCGCGGTAGAGCGGTAGGAGCCGAGTTGCGCGGCCGGGGCCCGGACCTCGACCTCCCAGGCGGCGCATTCGGCGATACCGGCGCCGAGGCCGGCCATCCTGCCCACCGGCGAGTGCGCGCCGTCGGCGCAGACCAGGTGGGCCGTTTCGGCTTCGAAGCCTTCTCCGAGAACGCGGACGTGCCCATTCGTCTCGATCCCACGAACCGCGGTGCCGGGGCGAAACTCGGCGCCGGCGCGTTGCGCCTGTTCGAGAAGGAGCGCATCGAAGCGTTCGCGCATGACCATGTGGGCGAAGGGTGCGCCGGAATCGCGGACGAACCGTTGCCGGCCCCGGAAAGCGACATCGAGAAGGCTGACGGAATCTTCGACGACGGAATCGATCGGGAAGGGGAGGAGGCGCTCGGTGCGGAGCGGAATGCCGCCTCCGCAGGCCTTGTACCGTGGGAACTCGGCACGGTCCAGGATAAGGACACGAGCGCCGCTGGCCGCGAGTTCGCGAGCGGCGGTGCTGCCGGCGGGGCCGGCGCCAACGACGATGGCATCGAATCGGGACATCGAGCACGACTGTAGCGCGGCGCCGGGCGATGGGCGATGAGCGGGCCTGATAGGATCGTCGCGTGACCCGAGATGAGATCTTTCGGATGACCGAACTGACGACCTGCGGCGGCTGAGCATCCAAGGTGGGGCCTGAGGCCCTGGCGCAGGTGCTGTCGCCGCTCGCTGGCCTGTTCGATGTTGAAGCGCACCCGGACCTGCTGGCCGGGCTGGGTGTGGCCGATGACGCTGCCGTGTATCGCATCAACGCGACGACGGCGGTGGTGGCTACGCTCGACTTTTTCGCGCCCGTGGTCGACGACCCGTACACGTATGGCGCGATCGCCGCTGCGAACGCGATGTCGGACGTGTACGCGATGGGTGGCGAAGTGGTATTCGCGCTCAACATCGCGGCGTTTCCGGAAAGCCTTCCGGCCTCGGCACAGACTGAAATCCTGCGCGGCGGGGCCGAAAAGGTGCGGGAGGCGGGCGGGGTGATCGCGGGCGGCCACACCATCTGGGACAACGAACCGAAGTACGGCCTGAGTGTGCTCGGGCTGGTGCACCCGAAGCGGCTGTTCTCCAAAGCGGGACTGCGGCCCGGGGACGTGCTCTATCTCACCAAGCCCATCGGAACGGGAACAATCGTCTCAGGGGTGCGGCAGGGGAACACGCGGCCGGAGTGGCTCGCCGGGGCGACAGCCTCGATGCTGCGGTTGAACCGCCATGCCATGCACCTGGCCCGGGCGGCTGGTGTGCGGGCTGCGACGGACGTGACCGGCTTTGGGTTGCTGGGGCACCTGTGGGAGATGGCATCGCGTTCGGATGTGGCGGTGGAGGTCGAGGCGGCAGCAGTGCCGCTGCTGGAGGGCGCCCGCGAGTCTTCGGCGCTTGGGATGCACACCGGCGGCGAGGTTCGGAACCGCGAATGGGCGGGACTGTACGTTGACTTCGGGCCGGATGTGGACGCGGACGTGGCGGCCCTGTTGTTCGACCCCCAGACCTCCGGCGGGCTACTCATGGCCGTTGGCCCTCGCAAG
Source organism: Dehalococcoidia bacterium (assembly GCA_003104995.1). Classification (GTDB taxonomy): domain Bacteria; phylum Chloroflexota; class Dehalococcoidia; order Tepidiformales; family Tepidiformaceae; genus Amarobacter. The sequence goes on along the minus strand of PQAO01000021.1, from coordinate 74,791 downwards.
GCGGCAGCACTCGAGGCGGCGTTCGCCCGGGATGGCGCGCCGGTCTGGCGGATTGGCCGGGTCTGCCGTGGCGCAGCGGCGATCCGGGTGGTGTAGGCGGCCGGGTTACGCGTTCGGTGAAGCGTGCCTATACTCGAAGGAGCGTCCCCGGCCCCGGTGGAGGAGTCTGATTGACCGCCATTGCGACGAAGTACGAGACCGTGATCGGCCTCGAGGTTCACTGCCAGCTCATCACAAGAAGCAAGATGTTCTGCAGCTGCAGCGCCGACTACTCGGGCGCTGAGCCGAACACGCATGTCTGCCCTGTATGCCTTGGCATGCCGGGCGTCCTGCCCGTCATCAATGAGCGGGCTATCGAATACATCACCATGACCGGACTCGCGCTGAACTGCGAGATTTCGGAGTTCAGCAAGTTCGACCGGAAGAACTATCCGTACCCGGACCTGATGAAGGGCTACCAGATCTCGCAGTACGATCTGCCGGTCTGCCACGATGGGTGGCTGGAGATCGAGGTGGATGACGAGCGGCGTCGCATCGGGATAGAGCGGGTGCATATGGAAGAGGACACCGCCCGGTTGCTGCACCGGACCGACGCGGTGACGGGCGAGGGCTACAGCCTGATAGACGTAAACCGGTCGGGTACACCGCTCATGGAGATCGTGAGCAGGCCGGACATGCGCACGCCGGCCGAGGCACGGGAGTACCTGGTGCGCCTGCGCCAGATCCTGCGCTACATCGGCGTGAGCGACGCGAACATGGAAGAGGGCAACTTCCGCTGCGATGCCAACATTTCGCTGCGGCCGGTGGGCGCCGAAAGGCTCGGCACAAAAGTCGAGATCAAGAACATGAACAGCTTCCGGGCGGTGCACGACGCCATCGCCTTCGAGGAGATCCGCCAGGCGCGGATGCTCGACGCTGGCGAACGCATCGTCCAGGAAACACGCGGCTGGGTGGACGAGCGCGGCGAGACGGTGAGCCAACGGACCAAGGAAGAGGCGAACGACTACCGGTATTTCCCGGAGCCCGACCTGCCGCCGCTCAAATTGAGTCGAGCCTTCGCGGAGGCGGTGCGGGCGAAGCTGCCTGAATTGCCGGCGGCGAAGAAGGAGCGGTTCCTCGCACTTAGGCTCTCCGAGCATGAGGCGACCGCGCTGACCGAGGACCGCGAGCGGGCGGCGTACTTCGAAGGCGTGTCGGCTGCGCTGGGCCTCGAACCGCAGCGAAGCGCAAAGTTGGCGGCCAACTGGGTGCTGGGCGAGGTCGCCCGCTGGCTGAACGCCGGGCAAAAGGAAATCGTCGATTTTCCCCTCGGCCCGGAACAGCTGGCCGGGCTGGCGCGTCTTGTAGAAGACGGAAAGGTCACGCCGAACGTAGGTAAGGACGTGTTCGAGAAGATGGTGACGAACGGCATGGACGCGGCGGCCATTGTCGAGGCCGAGGGGCTCGCCCAGATCAGCGGTGAGGACGACCTCGTGGAGGCCGTGCGGAGGGCCATCGCCGCGAATCAGAAAGCCGTGGACGACTACCGGGCAGGCAAGGACGCCTCGATCAAGTTCCTCGTTGGACAGGTGATGCGCGAGACGCGCGGGCGAGCCAACGCCCAGGTGGTGCAGGGGCTGCTGGAACGGGAGCTACAAGAAAATGATTAGGTTCCATAGCGATATCCCAGGGCAGTGGTATACTCGGACCCGATGACGCACCGGACGATTCGCGAGCATTCGGTCCTGAAGTGGCTGTACCCGGGGATGCACATCAAACGCTGGCTGGCGCTGTTGCTTTTCGGCATCGCCCTGATGGGCCTCGGTATCGCGTACATCCTGAAGGAGGCCTACCTCCAGGCGCCGCTGCCGGGCACGTTCTACTACCTGACGCTGCAGTTCATGCCCCGCTGGACGCGCGGCCTGCTGTTCATCTCGCTATCGCTGAGTACGGTCGGGATCGCGGTGTACAAGCTGAACGAATCGCTGCTGTACGCGTTCATTCGGCCCGAAGCGCGCGACCAGAGCATGGCGGATGCGATTTACAACAAGCGGTTCCTGAGCCGCGGTCCGAAGATCGTGGCGATTGGCGGCGGGACGGGGCTTTCGACGCTCCTGCGCGGCCTGAAGGCCTACACCAGCAACCTGACCGCAATCGTGACGGTAGCGGATGACGGCGGCAGTACAGGGCGGCTGCGGCAGGAGTTCGGCGTGGTGGCGCCCGGCGATATGCGCCAGTGCATCGCGGCGCTCGCGGAGAGCGAACCGCTCATGTCGAAGCTGTTTCAGTACCGGTTTACGGAAGGGACAGGGCTCGAAGGGCACTCGTTTGGCAACCTGTTCATCGTGGCGATGTCGGAAGTAACCGGGAACTTCGAGGCGGCCATCCACGAGGCGAGCCGGGTGTTGAACGTGCGCGGCACCATCCTCCCATCGACCCTCGAGGACGTGACGCTGAGCGCGCGGACGCACGAAGACGAGGTGGTGTATGGCGAGCACAACATCTCAGAGCGGGGCGCGCGAATCAAGGACCTCTACCTGAACCCGGGCAACGTGGAGGCACACCCCGATGCGGTGCGAGCGGTGCTCGACGCGGATTTGATCGTTATCGGGCCGGGCAGCCTCTACACGAGCGTGTTGCCGAACCTGCTGGTGGAGGGCCTGAAGAAGGCGCTGTTCCAAACGTCGGCGATGAAGGTATTCGTTTGTAACGTGGCAACACAGCACGGGGAGACAGACGGCTTCGGCGTGGCGGAACACATCGAAGCCATCGAGCGGCACACGGGGAAAGGCGTTGTCCACGCAGTAGTGGCGAACAACAACGTCGCACCGCAGCTCCCGGAGGCCTGGCATTCGGACCCGGTAACGGTTTCGAGTGATGACCTGAGCGAGCATCCGGGCATCAGGCTGGTGCAGGCGGACGTGGTGGCGGAGGAGAATCGTTACCGGCACGATCCGCAGAAGCTCGCCGCTACGATCCTGCGGCTGTACGATGGCCGGGACACTTCCACATACGAACCGCGGCGGCCGGCCCCCGAGGAGCAGCCGCTGTTGTTGACACGGTAGCGCACGCATGTTCATGAACGTCCTTCAGATCATTGTTTCAGTTACCCTCATCGTCGTCGTGCTCTTGCAAGCGAAGGGGAGCGGGTTTGGAGCGGCGCTCGGCGGAATGTCCGGCGGGTCGGTGTATCGCACGAAGCGGGGCCTGGAGAAGACGCTGTTCCAGGCAACAATCCTGCTCATCATCGTGTTCATCTTCGTCTCGTTCCTGAGCGTACAGTCACAAAAGTAATTGTTCATGCCCCACACCCGAGCGCACTCGCGCCGAACGGTCATCCTGGCGGCAACCTTCGTTGCCGCGGTGGTGGCAGCGGCGGGAGCGCTGGCGCTTCGCGTCTCCGGCAACGATGGAGCCGTGCTCCTCAGCGGGGCGAGCTACACCGAGGGCGTGGCCGGCACGTACCAGCGCATCAACCCGCTGTATGCATCCCTGAACGACGTTGACGCAGATCTGTCTGCGCTCGTGTTCGCCGGGATGGTGCGGCTGGCGCCGGACGGCAGCGTGATCCCGGACCTGGCAGAACTGCCAGAGATCTCCGAAGACGACCGCACGTACACCTTCACGCTGAAGGACAACGCGCGCTGGCAGGATGGGCAGCCCGTAACATCGCGCGATGTGGCGTTCACGATCCGGAATATCACCGATCCGGACTATCGCGGCGACCCGGCGCTGACCGAGGGGTGGCTGGGGGCGGAGGTGGAGACTCCGGACGACCGGACCGTGATTGTGCACCTGCGCCAGGCCTCGGCACCGTTCCTGGCCCGGAGCGCCACGGCCGGGATCTTGCCCGAACATCTCCTGGGGTCGCTCAGCACTGCGGAACTCGAAAACGCGGCCTTCAATTCGGCTCCCGTCGGCAGTGGGCCGTACCGGCTGGAGTCGGTGGACTCGCGCGAGGCGAAGCTCGTAGCCAACGAACGGTATCACCTGGGGCGCCCGGGGATCGAGCGCATCACGTTACGGTTCTACACGGATTATGCGACGGCCCAGCGGGCTCTGACGGCGGGGGAGATCGAGGGACTCCTCGTCCGCGACCAGCTCACCGTGGACCAGGTCAGCACCCTCGAGCAGGTGAAAGGGGTGGAGGTGGAGCGGCTACAACGCTCGTCGCTCGTCCTCCTGTACCTGAACACGAGCAGCGTGATGTTCCAGGATGCACGGGTGCGACGGGCGTTTTCGCTGGCGATCGACCGGGAGGAACTGGTGCAGCGAGTGTACCCGGGGGGGGCAACGGGTTCATCCTCACCCATCGCGCCGGGGACCTGGGCCTACGACGAAACCTACGAGGACACGCGACCGGACATTGCCGAAGCGCGGCGGCTGTTGGAGGAGGCGGGGTGGACCGCCAACGCGGCATCCGGAATCCTCAGCCGGCAGGGGAGCGAGTTTCGATTCACGATTCGCGTGGACAACGACGCGGTCCGCGTGGCGATCGCGGGCGAGATCGCGCGGCAGCTCGAGCAGCTCGGCGTGCGCGCGACGGTCGCGAGCACTACGTTCTCGGTACTGCGCCGGGACTTCCTGCAGGAGCGGCGATATGAGGCCGCGGTGGCGACATGGGAGCAAGGCCCCGACCCGGACCCGTACTTCGGCTGGCACAGCTCACAGATGGGCTCGGCCGGGCTGAATCTCGCCAATTTCGAGGACGCAGTGGTTGATGAGCTCATCGCCCAGGGCCGAACCACGAACGATCACGACGTACGGCTGGAAAGCTATCAGCAGATCCAGGAAGTGTGGCAGGAGCTCGCTCCCGGCGTCGTGATCGCCTATCCGCAATTCGTGTACATCCACCCGCAGTGGCTGAAGAACGTCAGTGCTGGAGTGCTGTTCACGGGCTCGAGCAGGTTCACCGATGTGCACCTGTGGCGGCGGTAAGACGCCACAGGAAAAGGGACGGGGGCCTTCGCGAAACGGCTAACCGACCAGGCCCTTCGAGCGAAACGCTTCCACCTCGGCCGCGGAGAATCCAAGTTCGCAGAGCACTTCGTCGCTGTGTTCGCCGAGGGCCGGGGCTGCGCGCTGGACACGCGTCGGTGTGGAGCTCATCTGGACGATGGGGGCGGGGCCGCGAAGCGGGCCGAGAAGGGTGTGGTCGTATTCGACGAGGAAGTTGTTCGCTTGCACCTGTGGGTCGTCCCAGAGCTCATCCACGAAGCGGATCGGGCCACACGCGATATCGCGGACATCGAGATACGCGACCCACTCATCGTTGGTACGTTCCTGGAACTTCGCCTCGCAGGTAGCCACGAGTTCAGCGCCCACCTCGCGCAGCCGCGACGTATCGAAGCCAGGTTCGTAGCGAGGGTCGTGGATATCGAGTGCCTGGCGGAAACGCGCGCGAGGACCGGGGCCAAGGCAGCCGACGACCAGGTACGAGTCCCTGGTCTTGTACGGGCGGTAGTAGATGTTGCCGGCGGCCTCTGGCATGAACTTCTTGCGCTCGGCGTAGATCTCTTCGAGCGTCGCGCCCCGGGCGCGGGCCTCGGCGAGGTGTGCGAGCCGCGCGTGGCGGCCCTCCTCGTCCATTGCGACGATCTCTCGCGAGCCTGCCTGGAGCGTGAGGGCGGAGAGCAGGAGGCTGGAATTGATGGACTGGCCCTCGCCCGTCTTTTCGCGGTGAAAGAGCGCGGCCGTGATCGCCCAGGCGAGTGCAACACCGGTCACGACATCGGCGGGGGCGAACGCGATTTGCATCGGGAGCCCGTTCTGGACGTTGGGGTTCGAAGCTGTCAGGCCGCTCATCGCCTGCGCCACGATGTCGTAGCCGCGGCGGTCGCGGTCAGGCCCGAGCTTCCCAAAGGCGGTGTTTTCGGCGTAGATGATGGCGGGATTGATCTTGCGGGCCGATTCGTAGTCGATGCCAAGTGACTCCGGCACGCCCGGCCGGTAGTTGGTCAGGAGGACATCGGCCCACTTGATGAGCGCATCGCGGACGGGGCCGGAGCGCGCATCCTTGAAGTTGAGCGTGAGGCCGCGTTTACCACGGTTCTGGGTGAGGAAGCCCTTGCTCTCTTTGGGGATAATTTCCGCCTGGAGCCGCCATGGTTCACCTTCGAGGGGTTCGACCTTGACGACATCGGCACCCATCTCGGAGAGGAGCGAGCCGGCGAGTGGGCCGGCGATGATCTGCGTGCAATCGAGGATATGAACACCCTCGAGGGCCCCTGGCATAGACAGACTCCATGGGAGGAATAGTTGTAGCGCGGCATCATACACGCGGTTGACGCACCGGGCGGTGGGTTACGTCCCCGGCGAAGCGGGTGCTGGCTCGAACCCGGGACAGGTGTACATCGGGAGTGGCGGATACTTCCGGTAGGGCGGACCTGATTTGGCCAGTTCGCAGAGGAAGAAGCGGGAGCCGCGGGCCGAGCTCACGATGCGGGAGTGACGGCAGACTGAGCAGATCCCGGCGCCAGGTTCGAAGGTCACGGGAGGAAGCGTAGCGGAAGGAGGGGCGTGACGACGTGTTGCGATTATTCGCATTTCGGACGAATGGTGGTCTTTCTGTAAAGAAGTATGGTACTGTACCCGTCCGGCTGAAAGCGGGGTAGCTACCGGCGGGGTAGCCGGCGCACATGAACGGGGCTTGATGCCATCTCCCATTGCATCAAGCCCCATGCTTACCCGATAACTTCGGGCGAGTGTCCTTCCGGACTCAGCGCGCTCGGTTAGGTAGCTACCTCCTTTCAGCCAGCTTCGCGATACTCCCCTCTCCGACGGGACGCGCGCTATTGAGCGAGCGGATGTTGCGCCGGAGGAATGCGGGCAGTTCAGCGTCTTCCATGTTGCTCACGCCAGGCAGGTTGTAGTCGCGGATCCGCGTGGACTCCAGCGGATCGTTGATAGTTGCTGCCTTCGGAGCGAAGCCCGTGGCGATAACGGTGAGCTGGACCTCTTCGCCCACGCGCGGATCGACCACGGTGCCGAAGATGATGTTCGCGCTCGGATCGACGACCTCCGCGATGACGCGGGCGGCCATATCGAGTTCACGCAGCTGCAGGTTGCCACTGTGGGTTACGTTGAAGAGGACGTTGTGGGCGCCATCGATCGACTGGTCGAGGATGGGGCTGGCGGTCGCTGCCCGGGCAGCTTCGACGGCGCGGTTCTCGCCGATACCACGACCGACCGCGAGAAGCGCCGGGCCGGCCTCACTCATGGTGGTGCGGACGTCGTTGAAGTCGAGGTTGATGGAGCCGTTCTGGCTGATGATGTTCGAGATGGACTGGATGGCCTGGCGGAGGACGTCATCGGCGGTCTCGAAGGCCTGCTCGATGGTGGTGTCAGGCGGGCAGATCTCGATCAGCCGGGAGTTGGGGATGGCGATGAGCGTATCGACCTTGTCGCGCAGGCGGGCGAGCCCTTCTTCGGCCTGCTTCATGCGGCGGGCGCCTTCCCACTGGAAGGGCCTGGTGACGACGCCGATGGTGAGCGCTCCGCAATCCTTGGCGATCTCGGCAACAACGGGTGCGGCGCCGGTGCCGGTACCACCGCCCATGCCGGCGGTCACAAACACCATCTCGGTGCCGCGAAGGATGTCGTAGAGCTCGTCGCGGCTCTCATCGGCGGCGCGTTCGCCGCGGGTGGGGTCGCCGCCGACGCCGAGGCCCTTGGTCAGCTTTTCGCCGATCCGGAGCCGGGTTGCGGCTTCGGAGGACATGAGTGCCTGGGCATCGGTGTTGCAGGCAACGAAGGTGACGCCGGGGATCTTGGCGCGGACCATGCGGTTGACGGCATTGCAGCCGCCGCCTCCCACGCCGACAACCTTGATGTCGGGGAGTAGCTCGGTGTCGTAGCGGATGCTCATTGCGGTGTCCTTCCCTGTGCTGAATGAGACGAGACTGCGGGGTCCGTCGGTTTGGCTCATTCGTTCCCTCCTCGGTGGCGGCTACTGTGGCATGAGCGCCCTCCCGAGCGAGGCAAGCCGGCGGAAGATGCCGCCGACAGGTACCTCGAAGGCGGCGCCGGTGGACTCAACCACCCGTTCGCGCCCGCCGAGCGCGTACTCCACTAGACCTATGGACGTGGCAAACGCGGGCGTCCCGATCAGGTCGGTAAGCCCGGAGTACCCATGGGGGCGGCCCAGGCGGGCCGGGATGCCGAGGCGCAACTCGGCGACCTCGGGGAGGCCACGCAGCTGGGCCGTGCCGCCGGTGAGGACGAGGCCGGCCGCGAGACGGTCGAGGTAGCCCACGCGCTTCAACTCGAGGGCGACCATCTCGAGGATCTCCTCGGTGCGGGCCTGGAGGATTTCGCAGATGTGGCCGAGCGGCACGTGCTTCGTCGACTGCGTGCCGAACGCCTGGATCTCAACGGTCTCGCTCACCATCGCCGGGTCGGCGAATGCGGCGCCCACGGTGCACTTCACCTGTTCGGCGCTCTCCCACGGGCAGCGGAGGACGCGGGCCAGGTCGTGCGTGAGGTGCGAGCCGGCGATCGGCAGGCAGGCGGTGTGCGCGACTGAACCCTCGTCGTAAACCGCAATGGAGGTCGTGCTCCCGCCAAGATCAACGAGAGCGACACCCTGCTGCTTCTCCTGCTCGGCGAGGACGCTCGTGGCCGAGGCGATGCATTCCAGGACGATGTCGTCGACCTGGACGCCCGCGCCCTCGACGCACTTCGTCAGGTTCTGAATGGCAGAGACCGCGCCGGAGACGATATGGACCTCGGCATCAAGCCGGCCCCCGAACATGCCGACCGGGTCGCTGACCTGGTCGGTGCCCTCGACCCAGTAGCCCCGCGGGACGACGTGGATGACCTGGCGATTCGTGGGGATAGCAACCTGGCCCGCGCTTTCGAGCACGCGAGAGCGATCGTCGGCCGAGATGGGCCGCGTGCGGTCGGGGATGGCGATGATGCCTCGGTTGTTCTGGGAGGAGATATGGCCGCCCGAGATGCCGACCACGGCACTGAGGATGCGCATCCCGCAGGCCTGTTCGGCCTTTTCAACCGCAATGCTGATGGCGTCCCGGGCGCTCTGGATGTTGTCGATCACGCCTCGGGAGAGTCCAGCCGCGGGCGCGACGCCAACCCCGAGGATGCGCGTATCGCCGTGCTCGGTGACGTCGCCAACGATGACGGCGACCTTGGTGGACCCGACATCGATGGCTGCTACGGTACTGCGTCGTCGCATGGTGGTTCTCCTGTGAATTTCTACTGCAGCACTGGCCGGTTGCCGTAGCGCAGGTCGATGGTCGTGTAATTGATGCGGCGGGCCTGGGCTTCGGCCGCGAGGGCCGCCCAGACTGAGAGCTTGTATGAGATGGCGCTCGAGTCGCCGAAGAGGGCTGTGAGCCCGTTGGTGGTGGTCACCTGGACCCCCTTGCCCTGGATGAAGGCGACTTCGGCAACTGTCGTACCGAGCTGGCGGGGGAGCTTTTCGTAGAGTTCGGCGGCGGCATCGACGGCCTGGTAGTCGACCCGGTCGCCCTGGACGCGATTGCCGGCCTCGGAGCTGCGAATGACTGGCGAGCCATCCGGGGCGGGGCCAACACCGAGGACAACTCCTTCGCGATCGATGGTGTATTCGACGCCGGACTGCTCCCAGGTTCCCCAGGGGCGGCGCTCCTCGATGGTGATGCGGATGGTGTGGGGCCAATCCCGCTCGATGCGCACCCCATAGACGAGGGGTTCCTTGTACAGCTCCTTCTGGGCTGCCGCGAGGTCCGCATCGAACATGCTTTCGCCAAGGATGCCGGTCGTTTCGATGACCGTGCTGGCGGCGATACGCTGGGTGCCGAGGACTTCGACCTGGCTGATCTTGAAGAACGGCGAGTTCCACACCCAGAAGGCCCCGTAGCCGAGCAGCGCCAGGGTGCCCAGGAGCGACGAAACCACGAGCAGCGCTTTCGAAGGGCGCCAGGAGAAGGAGGGCCACGAGAAACGCGGTCCGCGTGGCCCTCGGGGCGGCGCGCCCCCGACGACACCGCCCGAACGGCGCACGATCAGCCGTGGGGCAGAAGCACCGACGGACCGGCGGTTCCGTTTCACGATGGCGCGGGCACGATTGTCCTTTGGCGGGCGGTTGCGCTTGATGATCATCGGCGCGCCCTCCGCTCATGGCGTTCGAAGGCGAGCTCGAGAATGCGGGTGAGCAGCGGCGTGTAGCTCAGCCCGGACGCTTCCCAGAGCTTCGGATACATGCTGATGCTGGTGAACCCCGGGATGGTGTTCACCTCGTTGGCGACGACGCGGTCCCCGGAGGTGAGGAAGAAATCGACGCGGGCATAGCCCTCGCAGCCCATCACGCGGTACATGCGGAGGGCGAGGTCGCGGATGTCCTTCGCGGCGGACTCGGTAATCGGGGCCGGGATGCGGAGCTCGGTGGCGGAGCCGCTCGCATACTTCGAGTCGTAATCGTAGAACTCCCGGTCCGGGACTATCTCGCCGGCCACGCTGGCCTCGGGGTGTTCGTTGCCAAGCACGGAGCACTCGACCTCGCGGCCAATCACTGCCTGTTCTACGACAGCCTTGTCGTCGTAGGCGAAGGCGGCCGCGAAGGCGCCGGGAAGATCTTCGCGCGAGCGGGCCTTCGTGATGCCGACGGAGGAGCCTCCGTTGGCCGGCTTGACAAAACATGGATATCCAATCGCGGTGTCTATAAGGCCCATCGAATCATTCTGGGCAAGTGTATACTCCCATGATCGGATTACGGAATAGCGTGCGACAGGAATTCCTGCTTCCCGGAACAAAGCTTTCATGAGCGCCTTGTCCATTCCGATGGCGCTCGCAGCCACACCGGCGCCCGCATAGGGCTTCCCGGCGATTTCCAGGAAGCCCTGGAGCGTGCCGTCCTCGCCGTTTGTGCCGTGGATGAGCGGGAAGGCGACAGCGCAGGAATCGAGGGCCTCGAGCGCTTCGTTGGCCCGGAGGACGGGTGTGCCCGAGCCTTCGAATGCGCGGGCGCCAGCTTCGAGCTCGGCGCGCGTTTCGCCGGGTGAGAGCCAGGCGCCCGACTTCGCGATACCGATCGGCACCACTTCCCAGCGCTCGGGATCGAGGGCGGCCATGACGCTGCGGGCGCTCACAACACTAACCTCGTGTTCGCCGGAGCGGCCGCCAAGCAGTACTGCGACGCGCTGTCTCGCCATCACCACGCCCCCACGAATTCGACTTCGCGTTCGAGCGTGACGCCGAACTGTTCCTTGACGCGGCGCCGGGCCTCGGCGATGAGCCAGGCGACATCGGCCGCGGTGGCGTTGCCTTCGTTCACGAAGAAGTTGCAGTGCTTTTCGGAGATGGCCGCGTCGCCACGTCGCATCCCGCGCATGCCAACCGCTTCGATGAGCTTCCATGCGGGCGACTCGGGCGGGTTTTTGAAGGTGGAACCGGCGTTCCGGCCGCGCGGCTGGGCAGCCAGGCGCTTCTCATCATGGGAGGCTGCGCGCGCGAGCAATTCGCGGGCATTGCCGGGCGCCAGCTCGACCTCGGCTTCGAGGACCGCCTTGCCGGTGAACTGGCCGCGGGTGAAGACGCTGCCGCGGTAGACGAGGCCGAGGTCGGCGGCATCGACCCACTCATCGCCGCCGCCCGGCAGCTGCAGGCGGACGCGCCGCAGGACATCGGCGAGGCAGCCTCCGTAGGCTCCCGCGTTATAGACGACCGCGCCGCCGAGGGTGCCGGGGATGCCGACGGCCCACGAGAGCCCGTCGAGGCCGAGGCGGCACATCTTGCGAGCGAAGGCGGCGAAGCTTGCCCCGCTCTCGACGCGAACCGTCAGTCCCGTGGAGTCGGGCTGCTCGGCGCGGGCGCGGTTGTCGATGACGAGGCCGCGAATGCCCGCATCGGCGACCAGGATGTTGCTGCCACTGCCAAGGATGAAGAGCGGAACATCGGCATCGTGGGCCGCATTGGTCGCGATGGCGAGTGAGCCGGCGGACCGGACAGTGAGGAAGAGGTCGGCGGGGCCACCGATACCGAACGTGGTGTGGCGGGCGAGATTCTCCCCGCGGCGGAGTTCACCGTGGGAGGCGAGGCTGCTGGCAAGCTGGTCGAGGGCGGTCATCGCAGCGCCTCCAACAGCTTTGGGCCAACTTCGACCACATCGCCCGCGCCGATGGTGAAGACCACATCTCCGGGGTTCGCGAGTTGGGCAGCTTGTCGTGCGGCGTCATCGAAGTCCCTGGCGTAGGTCGCGCGGGGGCTGGTGATGGCAGTGGCGAGGTCGGCGGCCGAGCGGCCGGGGAGGGGCGCCTCGCGGGCGGCGTAGGTTTCGAGCACGATGAGTTCGTCGAGGCCCTGCCAGCAGGTGAGCCAGTCATCCCAGAGGTAGGCGATGCGGGAGTAGGTGTGGGGCTGGTACACGCCGATGAGCCGGCGCTCCGGGAACGCTTCGCGGGCGGCGGCGATGGTCGCGCGGACTTCGGTCGGGTGGTGGGCATAGTCGTCCATCACAAGCACGCCGCCGGCTTCCCCGACGGTCTCGAAGCGCCGCCGCGCCCCGCGGAAGGAGGCGACCGCGTCGCGAATGGTCTCGAAGGGCACGTCGAAGTGGAGTGCCACGGCCACGGCCGCGAGGGCGTTACGGACGAAGTGGATGCCGGGCACCGGGGCATGGATGGAACCGAGAGGCACGCCGCCACGCATCACCGTGAAGTCGACACCGCGGTCAGACAGGGCGATGTCCCTGGCCATCCAATAGCGGACGCCCTCGGTGCCGTAAGTCTCGTGGCGGAGAGGGTCGTCGCCGAGCACGTCACTGATGTAGCGGGCGCCGGGGTCATCGGCACAGGCGAGGATGATGCCGCCGGGCTTCACCTTGCGGCCGAATTGGATGAATGCGTCGCGGTAGGCCTCGGGCGTGCCGTAGTAGTCGAGATGGTCGGGCTCGACGTTGGTGATGACCGCGATCTCTGGCGTGTACTCGATGAAGGCCCGCTTGTATTCGTCGGCTTCCACGACGCAGATGTCACCCTCGCCCCAGGCGGCATGACCCCCGAGGTCAAGGCTCTCGCCACCGAGCAGGTACATCGGCTGGCGCCCTGCCTGGACCAGGATGTGGGCGATCAGGCTGGAAGTGGTGGTCTTGCCGTGGGCGCCGGCGACGGCGACGACCCGCTTGCCCTCCATGAGGCGAGCCACCATTTCCGCGCGGAGGAGGATGGGGATCCCTCGACTGCGCGCCTCAGCGAGTTCGGGGTTGTCGTCCGAGGCGGCAGCGGTGGTGACGACGAGGGCGGTGCCAGCGGGGACGTTTTCGGCCGCATGGCCGGTGACGACGCGAGCGCCGGCGGCCTCGACCTTCTCGGTCATTGCCGACGGGCGGAGGTCGCTCCCGCTGACTTCGATGCCTCGGGCGCGCAGAAGCAGGGCGATGGCCGACATGTGCATGCCGCCAATCCCCACCAGGTGCACCGGGCCGCGAAGTTCGGTCATTTGCGCGCCACCTCCATCACGACCTTCGCGATGGCCGCTGCGGCATCGGGGCGGGCGAGTGCGCGGGCGGCCACGCGCATGGCTTCGCGGCGGACATCGTCATCCAGCAGTTCCCTGACCCGGGCCCCGAAAGCTTCGAGCCCCTCCTCCTCGAGAATGACCGCGGCGCCGTTGTTCGCGAGCCAGCGGGCGTTGTTGCGCTGGTGGCCCCCGGCGAACGTGCCGGGGATGAGGATGGACGGGAGAGCGGCGGCAGGGATTTCGCCCAGGACGGATGCACCTGCCCGGAAGACCCCGACATCTGCCGCGAGCATGAGCGCGGGCAGGTCGGAGCGGAACGGAGACGGCTGGTAGCGGTCGCGAAGGTCCGGGGGGAGTGCTTCCCGTACATCGATGGCGGCCCCGAGGCCGGCTTCACCGGTGATGTGCACGACGGTGGCCGTCCGGCAAAGCGTGAGGAGCCCATGAAACACCGCGCTATTGATGACGCGCGCGCCCTGGGAAGCGCCCGCAATGACAACGACTCGCTCATCGGGCGCGATGCCCAGTTGAGCGCGCGCGTCGTCACGCGTGAGCGTGAAGAACGTCTCGCGGACCGGGTAGCCGGTGACCACGGTCTTCTTCGCCGGGAGGAACTCGAGGGCGGCATCGGTGGTCGTGGTCATCCGCGTGGCGAGCAGGCGTTCGGCCTTGACGGCCCAGCCCGGGTGGACGTCTGGCAGGTAGACGACGAGCGGACGGCGGAGGAGGCGGGCGGCCAGGCTGCCGGGGAAGCTGCCATAGCCCCCCGTGCTGAAGACCACGTCGGGCTTGAAGCGGCGAAGCTTGCGGACCGCGGTGACGACGCCGGACAGGAGGGCCCACGCGCTCTTGACAAGTCCAAGAGGCCCACGCCCCCGCAGGCCCGCGGACGGTACACCTTCGAAGGGGACGCCGGCGGACTCGACGAGTGAACGCTCACCGCGGTTTTCGGGTCCGAAGAAGCACACCTCGATGGGCGTGCTGGGTTCGGCGCGCACAGCTTCGAGCACGGCCAGGGCGGGGAAGATGTGGCCCCCGGTGCCGCCGCCGGTCAACGCGAGCCTCATGATCGTGGCTCCCGCTTCTTCACCACGCGCCGCTTTTCGACAGGGTGCGAGTCCATGTAGCCACCGCGGTCGTTTCCGTAGCGGGAGATGCTGATGAGGACGCCCATCGCGAGGAGCACGGCGGCGAGGGCGTTGCTGCCGTAGCTCAAGAAGGGCAGCGGCACCCCGGTCAAAGGGATGACGCGGGTGATGCCACCGATATTGAGGAGCGCCTGGGCGGTGATCCAGGTGGTGATACCCGTGGCGATGAGCTGACCGAAATCGTCGCGAGCGCGGCGGGCGACCTGGAAGCCCCGGAACATGAGGATCATGTAGAGGAGAAGGAGGGGGATGGTCGCGAGCAGGCCCATCTCCTCGCCGATGATGGCGAACACGCCGTCGGTGTGGCTTTCAGGGATGTAGAAGAACTTGGCGCGGCTGGCCCCGAGACCCAGCCCGTGGATGCCGCCGTTGCCGATGGCGATGAGCGACTGGAGGGTCTGGAAGCCGTTGCCGAGCGGGTCGGTCTCGGCGCTGAAGAAGGCCGAGAGGCGATCCGCCCGGTAGCCAGCCATGGTGGCCAGGACAGCGAGGCTGCCAAGACCGGTGACCCCAAGGGCGAGCATTTGCAGGAAGGAGGCGCCTGCAACCCAGAACATGGTGACCGTGATCGCGAGGATGATGACGGTAGTCCCGAGGTTGGGCTGGAGCATGATGAGGACGCTGACCGCACCGATGATGATGACGAACGGCATGAGCCCGTGTTCGAGCGAGCGGACGGATTCGCCCTTGGAAGCGAGCCACGCGGCCAGGTAGATGATGACGGCGAGCTTGGCGAACTCAGCAGGCTGGACGGTCAGTTCGCCAACGCCGAGCCAGCGCCGGGCTCCACCGCCTTCGACGCCAACGACGAGCACAGCCAGCAGCGCACCGATGGTGAGCACCATGATCGGCACGGCCAGGGGACGGAGGCGGCGGTAGTCGGTCCGGGCAAGAGCAACCAGGAGGATGACGCCCATGGCGCCCCAAATCGCCTGGCGGATAACGAAGTAGTAGGGGTCGCCGAATTTCGCGAGCGCGATGACGAAGCTCGAGCTGTAGACGGCGACCATGCCAGTGATGGTGAAGATGGTTGTGAGCGCGAGGAGGGCGTAGTCGGGCCGTCCCGGCGTCCACTTTCCGGTTCCCTGTGCGGCGGCTATGGCGACACCTCCCGCGTGAACTGGGGGAGTGCCGCCACCAGGCGGCGGAACGTCTCTCCACGGGCTTCGAAGTTGGGGTAGGCGTCGAAGCTGGTGCCGGCAGGCGAGAGGAGGACCACGTCACCGGGCTGGACCGCACCGGCGGCCACGGCCACGGCGTCCTCCATGGTGGCCACCAGGCGGGCGCCGGCAACCGCGCCTGCCATCGCATCGTGGAAGAGTGGGCCCGCCTCGCCGAAACAGATGACGGCCCGGCAGCGCTCGCGGGCGAGATCCTGGAGCTGGTCGAGCGGGAGGTTCTTTTCGCGGCCGCCGAGGAGCAGCACCACCGGCTCGTGGAATGCGCGCAGCCCGGCGATGGTGCGTTCAGGGCTTGTCGCTATGGAATCGTTCACCCAGGTCGCCCCATTCACCCGTCCGACTATCTCGAGGCGATGCGGAACGCCGTGGAACGCCCGCACACCACGGGCCATGGCCTCGGGCGCGAACCCGGCCTCGGCTGCGATCGCACAGGCCATCACGACGTTCGAGAGGTTGTGGGCGCCGCGCAGGCGGATGTCGGCTTTGTTCACAGCGGGGACAACCCGGGCGCCGTGGCGCAGCACAACCTCGTCATGATCGAGCCATGCGCCGTCGCCTTCGACCTCGGAGTTGATTGAGGTACGGACGAGCCGGCCGCGGACCGAGGCCATGAGCGCGCGGCTGGTCTGGTCGTCGGCGTTGAGGACGGCGACGTCTTCGCGAAGCTGGTGGGCGATGATGTTGCGCTTGAGGCCGACATACTCGTCCCAGCTGAACTGATCGAGGTGGTTCGGCGTGATGTTGGTGACCGCCGCGATTGCGGGCGACCGGTCGGTGTACTGGAGCTGGGTGTGGCTGATTTCGAGGATGACGTTAGTCTCGGGTGTTATCTCGTCGAGACGGCCGAGAAGCGCCTCGCCGATATTTCCACCGACAATGAACGGCAGGCCAGTCTCGGCAGCGATCGCGCCGACGAGAGCGGTGGTCGTGGATTTCCCGCTTGAGCCGGTAATGCCGATGACCTTGCCCGCACAAAGCTGCAGGAAAAGGCGCATCTGCGAAGTGACCGGGATGCCGAGTTCGCGCGCTCGGCCGAGCGCACGGTCGTAGCGCAACACGGACTGGGAGACGGCGACCAGGTCGAACCCTGCCGGGTCAAGCAAGTCCTGCCCGGTCACCAGGCGGTCAAGGCCCTCGGGGGCGCCGGCACCGGCCGCGGCGAGCGCTGCATCTGAGCGGGTATCGCTGACGGTCACCCGTGCGCCCTGGCCGAGCATCCAGCGCGCGAGGTCGCGGCCCTCGATCCCGAGCGAATAGACGAGCACTCGCTTGCCACGGACATCGAATGGGGTGGAGAGGAGGGCGCCGTTGGTGGCTGTCATTTCTCCGGCACCTCCAAAGCAAGTGCGACACCGGCCATCGCGGCGACAATGGAAATGAGCCAGAAGCGGGTGACGATCTGGGTCTCGGCCCAGCCGATGAGTTCGAGGTGGTGGTGGAATGGCGCTCGCCGGAAGATGCGCTTGCCGCCGCTGATCTTGTAGTAGCCGATCTGGAGGATGTTGCTGCCAGCCTCGGCGACAAAGACGATGCCGATGAGCGGGAGCAGCAGCCACTGGCCGGTCATGAGCGCGACGACTGCCAGCGACGAGCCGAGGGCAAGGGCGCCCGTATCGCCCATGAACACGCGGGCCGGGTGGGCGTTGTACCAGACGAACCCGAGGTTCGCGCCGGCGATGATGAAGGCGAAGGTCGCGACGAATTCCTGGCCCTGGATGAACCCGATGATCCCGTAGGCGATGAAGGCAATGAGGGTGGTGCCGCCAACGAGGCCGTCGAGACCGTCGCTGACCGCGACCGCGCTGGTGGTGGCGACGATGACGATCGTCGCCAGGGGGATGTAGAACAGCCCGAGCGCGTAGCTCCCGACGTACGGGATGTTGATCGACTCAACCTCGATGAATCGGTAGAGGACGATGGCCGCGCCCAGCGCGAAAAGCGAGGTGAAGGCGATCTTGAAGCGCCAGGAGAGACCCTTCTGTGAGCGATACTGGAGCGTGCCAAGGTCGTCGACAAAGCCCGCGGCCATGGTGATGCCGATCATGCCGAGCGGGAGCAAGATCGACTGGTGGTTCCACCAATCGACCGCGACGGCAGTGACGATGAAGGTGGGCAGCCAGATCATGAACCCGCCGAACGTGGGCGTGCCGGCCTTCTTCTGGTGTTCGGGGAGGTGTTCGCTGACTTCCTTGCCGATGTTCTTGCGGCGGAGGTAGCGGACGATCGGTTCGCCGAGAGCCAGGGCGAGGAAGAACGTAGCGACGCCAGAGAAGAGCGCGTGAATCACGGCCGGCCCTCCAGCAGAGGGATGGCAGCCTCGAAAGCCTCGCCGCGGGACGCCTTCACCAGCACGACATCGCCGTCCCGGAGGATGGCCGCGGCTTCGGCGGCGGCCTCGTCCCGCGTGTGGAACCAGCGCACGTCGGTGTGGCCGGCAGCGCGGGCGGCTTCGGCGAGGGTGCGGCAGGTCTCGCCCGCGCAGAAGAGGATGTCGCAAGAAGCGGCGGCGATTTCGCCAGCCCTGCGGTGTTCCCCGATTTCGTGCTCGCCGAGCTCGGCCATGCGCCCGAGGAAGGCGATCCGGCGACCGGAAAGGCCGCGGAGCATCATCAGCGCGCCGGCGAGCGATGCGGGGCTCGAGTTGTAGCGGTCGTCGATGATCGTGGCGCCGGAGGCGGCCTTGAGGACGTGGGCCCGGCCTTCGACGTTCGCGTGGTAGACGGCGGAGGCGGCGCCACGGAGAGTCCGCCCCAGGGAGATGGCCGCGGCCATCGCGGTCAGAACCGCCGGGACGGTGTGGGCGCCGGGCAGGGGCGCAGTGACGCGCTCGGTCGAGTCGGCGAAGGTGACATCGAACGAGGTACCGAAGAGCCCGTTCTCGGTGACCGGGCCCCGCCGGAGCGTTGCGGACTCGTCCTCGCCGAACGTCATCACCTGGCACTTCAGCTCGGGCACGACGGAGACGACGCGGGGGTCATCGGCGTTCAGGATGGCGCAACCATCCGAGGGGAGATTGCGGGCGAGATCCAGCTTCTCGCGCTGGATAGCCTCGATACTGCCCAACTTCGAGATATGGGTAAGCCCAACATTCAGCACCGCACCGATCCGCGGTTCGGCGATCTCGCAGAGGTCGCCGATCTCACCGGGGCTATCCATGGCCATCTCCAGGACCGAGACCTCGTGGTCGCGGCGGAGGCTCAGGAGCGCGAGCGGCAGGCCTTCGCGAGAGTTCAGGTTGCCCGCGCTGCGGTGCGTGCGGAAGCGGTCGGCGAGAGTCGCCGCGGTCATCTCCTTCGCGGTCGTCTTGCCCACCGTCCCGGTGATGCCGACGACCTGAGGGTCACAGGTCTTGCGCCAGGCGTGGGCAAGTTCGCCGACCGCCCGGGTGGTGTCCGGGGCGACGACGATGGTCTTGCCAGGCCATTCGCCTTCCGGCAGACGTGAGCAGATGGCGGCCACGGCCCCGGCCCGGAGGGCGCTGGCGACGTAGAGGTTTCCATCGGTCTCCTCGCCCGGGAAGGCGCAGAAGAGGTCGCCGGGCTGGACGAGGCGGGAGTCGGCCGCGCCGCCGGTGACCTCGACGGCCGGCCCGGCGAGCACGCGGTAACCGCGGCGGGCCATCTCCCCGGCGACAATGGCAGTGGTGAGGTGTTGGCTCATCGCTGGCTCACGTAGGCGCCCTTATCGGGCCGGATGTTCATGTAGCGCAGGGCATCGTCGGCCAGGGAGGCAAAGATGGGGCCGGCCGCGGCCGTGCCCGTGAGGCCGTCCTGGTTCTCGTCGATCTTGACCAGGACCAGGATTTCGGGCTGATCCAGAGGAGCGAAGCCGACGAACGAGGCAATCTGGGTGTCGTCGTAACCGTTGGGGACGGGGACGTTGGCGGTACCGGACTTGCCGCCGGCGGTGTAGAACTTCGGGTTGCCGGGGTGGATGTTCAAGTCCGAATCGACCACCTTGTTGAGCATCCCACGGACGGTGGCGCTGGTCTCGGCCGAGACAGCCCGCCCAACGACTTCGGGGCCCACCTCGCGGCGGGAGCCATCCTGGCCGATGTAGGCCTTCACCAGGTGCGGCCGCATGACGTTGCCCCCGTTGATGGCGGCCGCGACGGCAGTCAGCATCTGGACCGGAGTGACGCTGATGGACTGCCCGAAGGCCTGGGTGGCCAGGTCGACTGGCGAATAGTCGGGATCGGTGGTCCGGCGGATGATGCCCGTCGCCTCGCCCTGCAGGTCGATCCCCGTGGGCTTGCCGAATCCGAATGCATCGAGGTAACGCTGGAAGCCGCCGGGGTCCTTCGCTTCCAGGGCCTGCATCATGAAGATGGCGCCGGTGTTGATGCTGTTCTGAAGCA
Organism: Dehalococcoidia bacterium; assembly: GCA_003104995.1. Taxonomy (GTDB): domain Bacteria; phylum Chloroflexota; class Dehalococcoidia; order Tepidiformales; family Tepidiformaceae; genus Amarobacter. Next base: position 54,671 of record PQAO01000021.1, on the reverse strand, counting down.
CGCCTGTCATGGTCTGCTCGCCGTAGACGTTGTCGTCCCAGTTCTTGATGGGTACGTCGTAGATGAGCGCGATTCCACTGTCGTAGTAGGTGGTGTCGGGGGTGACCGCGCCGGCGTCGATGGCGGCCGCAGCGGTGACGATCTTCATGACCGAGCCCGGCTCGTACAGGTCGGTCACGGCGCGGTTGCGAAGCAACTCCAGGACCTGCGGGTCGTTGAGATCGAGGGTACTGAAGACCAGGCCGGGAGAGGTGGCGAGGGCGAGAATCTCGCCGGTGGCTGGGTCCATCATGATGATCGAGCCGCCCACGGCGCGGTGGTCCTTGATGGCAGCGGCCAGGCGTTCTTCGGCCATCTGCTGGAGGTAGCGGTCGATGGTGAGGACGATGTCTTCGCCGGGCCGGGGCTCGGTAGCGACATAGTGCCCGTACGGGATGGGCTCGCCGCTCGTGTCACGTTCGTAGATCGCCTTTCCAGGCTGCCCCTGGAGCACCTCGTTGTAGGCCGCCTCGATGCCTGCGAGGCCGGTGTTGTCGGTGCCAATGAAACCGAGCACTGAAGCGGCGACATCGCCTTCGGGGTTCACGCGGCCGGTATTAGGCAAGGCGATGATGCCCGGGAGCCCTTTGTTGACGATCTCCAGGCCGGTCTCGTAGTCGACTTTCTTTCGGATGGGTACATCGACGAGTTCCGAAGTGGCGACCTCTGCCCGAAGCGCGGCCGGGTCGGCCTTGAGCAGCCTGGCCAGTTCGGCGGATGCCGTGGCGGCGGTGCTAGGGTCGCGCCAGGAGCGGGAACTTACATAGATGTCCCAGGTCTCGACGCTGGTGGCGAGGACGGCGCCGTTTCGGTCGAGGATGGCACCGCGGCGGGCGTAGATGGTCTGGCTTCCAGAAAGTTCGGCCTTCGCGCGGGCCGCGTATGTATCGTGTTCGATAACCTGGAGCTGGACGAGACGCGCACAGATAACGAGGGCAAAGGCCCCGAAGAAGAAGGCCGGCAGCCACACACGGCGAGTAGGCCGCGCCTTTGGGTGCGACATCCGAAACGCGCCTCCACGCCTGCCCCGAAGGGCGGGCACACTTGGGCTACCCGGTCAGGGCAGCCAGCCTACGAGCGGCTTCCACCAGGGAGCTGGCGCATCCTGTTCGGGGGTGCGCCGGGGGAGATACTCCGCGGGAAGCTTCGCCGGCGCGGGGCCGGGCTCGTTCACTGAAACAAAGATGGGGTTGGCCGCGTGGACCATCCCGATATCCTGGGCGCGCCGCTCGATGCGGTTGAGCGACGTGAGGCGCGCGACATCGCTTTCGAGCAGTGAGATTTCGCCGTTAACAGCAGTTTCGCGCTGACGGATTGCCTGGATATCGAACCCCTGGCTGGTCGCCGCACTGTTCTGAATGACGGGGAGCATGGCCGTCAGCGCCACGAGGGCGACGGCACCGATCAGCGTCCAATTTAGGCCGCCGGCCGGGTTCCGCAGTGGAAGCCCGCGTCCGGCCCTACCGAGGGGATGATTGATGGCTGCCATGTCAGTGGACCCGTTCCGCCGCCCGAAGGACAGCACTTCGCGAACGTGGGTTCGCGGCAACCTCGGCCTCGCCTGGCCGGATGCCGCGCCGGGTGAGTTCGCGGAGGGTTGCCACATGGCCACAGCGGCAGATCGGCAGTTCTGGCGGGCAAATGCAGCCAGTCGATTCGCGGCGGAAATACTGCTTCACGATGCGGTCTTCGAGAGAATGGAAACTGATGACGGCCAGGCGGCCGCCGTGCGAGTTTCCAGAGCCGAGCAGGCTGTGGGCGAGCGGGAGGGCCGCGCGAAGGCTGTCGAGTTCGCCATTCACGCGGATCCGGAGCGCCTGGAAGACTTTGGTGGCGGGGTGAATTTGGGTGTGTCTCCTGGCACCCCCCACAGCCTGCTCGACAGATCTGGCTAGATCCCAGGTCGTCCGCAGCGGCCGGTTGCGCACGATCGCCCTGGCGATCCGGCGCGACTGCCGTTCCTCTCCGTATTCATAGATGAGGTCTGCGAGCGACGTTTCGTCCCAGGTGTTGACGATGCCGGCGGCGGTGAGGCCGCCGGAACCCGGGTCCATGCGCATATCCAGGGGACCTTCGAGCGCGAACGCGAAGCCGCGTTCAGCCGTGCCCATCTGGAATGACGAGACGCCGAGGTCCATGAGAATGCCATCGACTTCCTGGAAACCTTCCTGTGCCGCGACATCCGCGAGTTCACGGAAGTTCGCGTGGACGAATCTGACCCGCCTCCCAAACGGCGCCAGTCTCGTGCGCGCGAACTCCAGCGCTTCGCGGTCCTGGTCGAGACACAGGAGCCGGCCGGTTTCGCCCATGGCGCGGGCGATCGCTTCGCTGTGCCCACCGAGGCCGGTGGTGCAATCGATGTAGCTGCCGCCGTCACGGACGTCGAGCAGTTCGAGCGCCTCACGGAGGAGCACCGGGATGTGGACGGGCGCTGGAGCTGTCATAACAACCACGTTACCCCTCCTGAGCTCTCTGGACTGCGGTGACTCGGGCGGCCTGGCGAGCCTCTTCACGCGAGTCGAAGGTGGCGCTGTCCCAGACCTCCATGCGCCGGCCGACGCCAACAACTTTGACGTCCTTGGTGAGCCCGGCGAACTTCGCAAGGTCCTCGCGGATGGTGACGCGGCCCTGGGCATCCTTCTGCAAGGGCCAGACCTTGCCATAGAAGTCGCGCCGGGCATCCTCGCCTTCCTTCGTCTCTTCTGGGATGGCCTCGATGATCTCGGACGCGCGGGCGAACGAGTCGAGGGTGTGGAGAACCAGGCAGGGCTCGGTGCCGGTGGCGATATAGCCGCCTTCGTCGAACGCGCCACGATAGACCGGCGGGATTGGGACCCGGTTCCGGTCGTCGAGCACGTAATCGAAGGTGCCTACGAATCGCATCCCCCGAACCCTTCCGGGGTGTGGGCCGGCTGGCCCCGAAATTGGGAGAGCAAGGGCGCTTGCCCCATTTCACCCCATTTCACCCCACGCGCCATACTATGGGCAGGGTGGAGAGCGTGTCAACGGTTTTTCTTGACAAGTTATCGAGAGTCCGGGAAAGCCCTTACGAGGGCTGCGGGGGAACAGTGGGGAGGAATGGGGCGACCTGAGGTAGGATCGCCCCCATGGCACGAATCGCAATCCTCACGGCATCGGACAAGGGCGCGGCCGGCGAACGGGAGGATGTCTCGGGCCAAACGATCGCGCGGATGCTGATCGAAGCCGGGCACGAGGTGGTCCGCCACGATATCGTCGCGGACGACCGGGCGCTCATCGCCGAGCACCTGCGGGTCTGGGCCGACGCGGAGATTTGCGACGTCATCCTGACCACAGGAGGAACAGGGCTGACACCGCGGGACCAGACACCGGAGGCTACCCGCGACATCGCGGAGCGGGATGTGCCCGGGATCCCGATTGCGCTCATCGAGAACGGGTTGAGGCACACGCCCTATGCAGCGCTGACCCGGGGCGTGGCGGTCACGCGTGGGCGGACGCTGATCGTGAACCTGCCAGGGAGCCCGAAGGCGGCAGGGCAGGGGATGGACGTGCTCTTGCCGCTGCTGGGTCACGTGGCGGAGTTGTTGGAGGGTCCGCTGGAGCACGATAGCGCGGGCTAGAACTCCCAACCGGGGCGTTCCCCACCCAGACAGCACTCGCGGTGACGGAACCCGAAGCGGACGATTTGGGCCAGCCGGTGGGTGCCCAGCTTCTGATGCACATGCTTGATGTGAGACCGCACGGTCGATTCCTCCACAACGCGCCGGCACGCCACCTCGACGACGGTCAGGCCCTCGGTGAGAAGCACGACGACCTCCCGCTCCGCCGTCGTCAACTCTCGGCAGTGCTCATTTTCCAGGGTGTGCCTTGGATCGATAGTCATCAGATCTCCGCTCCAGGGGCGCATGAGGCATATTCGCGACTACGCCGAGCGACCACAAGCCGCATTTTAGGGAACGTTGGGGGCGGGACCTAAGTTCCCGCCCCCGGGGCTATTGGAGGCCTGAAGGACCTAGATCTGGCCAGGCCAAGGGCAACTGTTCGAACAACTCACAGAGTAGTAATACGACTTCCACTCTTGGTGGACATGAGCTCCGGTCCAGCACGGATGCGCAGAGCCGTAGCAGACCCAATTGCTAGGGTGCCCATGGCCGCTGCCATTCGCATTACCGCTGTAGTTGCCGACCGTACCGACTGTGGCTCCAGCGGAGAGGACGTTCCCCAACGAAACGCTCGGGGAGATGTGCGTGTACGACACCTGCCCCACGGGAACCCAATCGTAGGGGTTGAGATCCGTGCCATATAGTTCGATGTCGATGATGACCGTCGAGCCGGCAAGCCCCCCACACGACGACTGGATACCTGAGACGACACCTCGCACGGTGTATCCAGACTGTACATTGAACTGAACCGCAGAGCCTGCGGACGCGCCAATGTCGATCGCAACGGAATTTGAACCGAGGATCCACACTTGGTGTCCAGGGCATGTGCTTGTGATCGCTCCGCTTACGCCACATCCGATAGCTGCAAACATGAAAACCTCCTGCGGACCGCAGTATTGGTGCAGCGCTGCAAAACGTATCCGCACATCAACGATTGCTCTTTCGGTCGAAGCTGTGCGCCCCTAAAATCGAGTATCAATGTCGTCCTCGCCTGTGCATCCCTCAATTTGGGGATGGGCTCTAAGTGCGTATCGTTCCAAATTGCTAGATAATCACATTGAGGCAACAGACCATGATACCAGAAATCGTCTTGCTTATAGATTCAGGCGTACTTTTATTCGGTTCTACCACGAAACTTAGACAACGAAGAGACTTCTTGTTTGCCTTGTACTCCTGGCGACTTGTACATCCGGATCGCGTCCTCGCGCTATCCAGGGTGATCGTGTCGACTGAGTTGGTTCTTTCGCTTACCTCGGTCGCTATGGTGTTGTGGCAGGCCGAGCGAGGGGTTCTGTGGGCGACTGCGGCCTTCGTCACATTCTTCTCCGCCGGTGTGGGCGTCCAGTTGGTTGTGAGACGATGGACTCCCGCTGGCCGATGCGGGTGTTTCCCTTCACGAAGGCATACCGGCCTCAGGAGCCTGGTGCCAACGTACAGTCTGCTCGGAGGGAGTTGTGTGTCCCTGGCGTTACAGTTATAGGACGCCAGATCCCGAGATTCCCAAGAATTGAGGACGCCGAGAGCGGAGAGTCCAAGTACACTGCTGGCGTCAGCGCGGGCCTGTGGCATGTCACTGCAGGTGGTTAGCCAGCGCGCTCGCCGAAGGAGGGCTTATGCACTGCTCATTCTGGGTGACGAACAGCGTGCTTCTGGCGATGGCGATTGCTGCCGTGGCGTGCGGCGGAGACGAGCGCGACGACTGGACCGGCGACGCGGCGGTCGATGCCACGATCCGGTTGGTACTGGACGGCGACCGCGACGCATTCCGCGACTCACTCGAAGCGGTGGAGCGCCAATGCAAGCCGGCCGGGACCACGGACGTGGGCGAACTGCCCTGCCCGGAAGGCACAACGGGCGCCACCGCCCGGGTGTTCCAGGTGACGGGCTGCCACGCCGAGTACCGGGCGGCCGAACAGTTCGGCGAGGTGGCGGAGGCGTTCTTTGGGGCAGGGAGCGCGGGGAACGACTGGAAGCTCTACGCCGTGTATCGCGGCATCGATGACATCTTCGGCGAGACGTACCGGGTCGTGTTCGTTGACGGCAATGGGGACGGGCGGGCGGCGTGGGTGCGGTCGCCGGGGAAGGTGGTGCTCGTGGAACTCGGTTGCGGCGCGACGGCGCCCGCAGCGTTCGTCGAGGGCGTGACTGGCTTCGTGGTGGCGCCTGGAGATTGAGCGGCCCTGCGCTCCGCCCTTGCCGCTGAATCGTGGATCGGCAATGGTGGCTGTGCCGTGAGAATCGACGTCCTGACCCTGTTTCCCGATGCCTTCCGTGGGCCACTGGATGTCTCGATCATCAAGCGGGCGCGCGAGGATGGGCTGCTGGACCTCCAGATCCACGACATCCGCGAACACGCGACCGACCGGCACAAGTCCGTCGACGACTACCCGTTTGGCGGCGGGCAGGGGATGGTGATGCGGGTGGACGTGCTCGACCGGGCGCTCCAGTTCGTGCAGGAGCAGGATGGGCCGCCGGGACTGGTGGTCTACCTCTCGCCCCAGGGCGAGGTGCTGAGCGACCGGCTGGTGCGCGAGCTTGCGCGAAACGAGCGGCTGGTGCTGGTGTGCGGGCGGTACGAGGGTGTGGATGAGCGGTTCGTGGAGCACTGCGTGGACCGCGAGATCTCGATTGGCGACTACATCCTGACCGGCGGGGAGCTGCCGGCGATGGTCCTGATCGACGCGGTGGCGCGGCACATCCCCGGGGCGCTGGGCGACGAGGTCTCGCCGGAGGAGGAGTCGTTCGCGGGGGGGCTGCTGGAGCACCCGCAGTACACGCGCCCGGCGGAGTATCGCGGCTGGGAGGTGCCCGAGGTGCTGCTCAGCGGGCACCACGCGAAGATCGAGAAGTGGAAGATGGAACAGCGGCTGACGCGGACCCGGGAGCGGCGGCCAGACCTGCTGCGCGGTGACGGGCCTCAGGAATAGAGGAGCATGTCGCGGAAGTGGAGGTTGGAGAGCGCGCCGGGCCGGGCGAGGCGGATGCGGTCGACCGCTTCCGGTGCTCCGATCCCGAGCGAGCGAAGGATGAGCCCGGTGACCAGCCCGCTGCGATTCATCCCGTGGGTGCACATGACGTAGATACGGCGCGGAGGTTCCGGATGCTCACCGCGGGCAGCGTGGGCGGCGTCGGCGACCACCTGGTCGAGGCGGAGGGACGGCGGTAGCGGTCCATCGTGGTCGGCGAAGACGCAGGCAACCCAGAGACCGGCAGCCGTGCGGTGAGCGGCCGGCATGTCGCCGGCGCAATCGACAAGCCAGGAGGCGCTGACCAGGGATTCGGACACATGATCGCCGATGTAACTCCGGGCGCCGCCCATCCAAACTTCGGTGTGGGGGTTGCCGGCCTCGCCGGCGGCAAGCACCAGGCTGGCGCGGGGAACATCGTGTGGGGTACGGAGTTGGAGCGACGATTCTTCGAGCACGCGACTTCATGGTAGCCGGGGGTGTGGGCGGCGTCATTGCAAGCAAGCACTTGCTTCGGTACGCTCGGGGGCGTGGAAAGCGTGCACGATCGGCTGATCGAGGCGGCTCACGCGGTGTTTGCCGAGGAAGGCTTTCGCGGGGCGACAACGCGAAAGATCGCAGCGCGCGCGGGCGTAAACGAAGTGACGCTGTTCCGTCATTTCGCCAGCAAGGAAGAACTGGTGGCGGCGGCTGTGGACCGGCAGGTGGAAGCCTCGATCACCATGCTGGAGCGCTCACCGCTCCCGGCCGAGCCCGTGGACGTCGCGGGGGAACTTCGGCGGTTCTTGACGGCGACCCTGTTTGGATTCATGGCGGCCCACCAGGCGGTGCGCACGAGCCTGGGGGAGTGGGGCCACCGCCCGGTGCTGGACGACCGCCTGTCCGGGACGAGTCGTTATGTCTCGAACGAGGTTGAGCGGTACCTGGTCGCGGCGCAGGAGCGGGGACTCATCCGGACAGATGTCGACCACGTGGTGGCAGCGCAGGCGTTGCTCTCCGCCATCTTCGCCCACGGGATGCTCCACCAGATGACGCCGGAGCGGTTCCCACTACGGCCGGAGGAGTCAGTTGCCATGTACCTGAAGATCATGATCGAGGGCCTGGGCGCAAGTAAACGAGAAGGAGACGCAGGGTGATTGGGCTGCTCGAAATCCGGCGCCGGAAGTTCCAGTTCGCATTAATCGCACTCATCGTCACGCTGATCAGCTACCTGGTGTTGATGATCAACGGCCTCGGGGTTGGTCTGAACGACCAGGCAGGGAGCGCCCTGCGCAACTTCGATGCGGACGCGATCGCCTATTCGGACAAGGCCGGGCTGAGTGTGATCCGCTCCGAACTGAGCCAGGAACAGGTCGACCGAATCACGGTTGAAACGGACGCGAAAGCAAGCGCTCCGCTCGGGTACATGGCCGCGAACTACCTGAAGGACAACGGCGGCGTTGAATCGGCCGCGTTCCTGGCGTTTGACCCGGGGACGATTGCCGAGCCCAAAGTAGTGGACGGGCGCATGCTGACGGAGGAAGACGCCGACGGGCTCTTGGTGGACAAGAGCTTCCTGCGGTATTCGGGGCTGGACGTGGGCGACACGGTGACTATCTCTGTGCGGCTGGTGGAGCGGGACTTCCGGATCGTGGGCGAAACCGATGAGGGCGCGTTCTTCTTCCAGCCTTCGGTGTACCTGTTGAGGAGCACCTGGCAGGAGCTGAAGTATGGGAATGTGGATGCATCGACGCCGGTCGCCTCCATCGTGCTGCTGGAGGGCAAGGGCCTGGCCGGGGCCAGTGGCCCGGGCTGGCAGGCTGTCTCGAAGAGCACGGCGTTCGCGAACATCGAGGGCGTCTCGGGCCAGCAATCGACGGTGCAGGCGCTGCGTGCCTTCGGCTACCTGATCGGGGGGCTGGTGATAGGGGTGTTCTTCTACGTCCTGACCCTACAGAAGATCGGGCAGATCGGGATGATGAAGGCGGTGGGAGCGAGCTCGTTCTTCGTGTTCCGGCAGGTGATGGTGCAAGTGCTGTGTATCAGCGTCGCCGGTGTAGCGGTGGCCATCCCGCTGACGTGGCTGACCAATCGCGCGATCCAGCAGGCACCGAACCCCGTGCCGATCGCGTTCACCAACGGGACGTTCATCACGACTTCAGTGCTGCTGGTGCTGATGGCGATGGTGGGCGCCATGTTCTCAGGACGGCAGGTGGCGAAGGTCGACCCGATTATCGCGCTCGGCCAGCAGCAATGAGGAGCATTCGATGAGCGTCACGCTGAAGGTCCGCGACCTTTCGAAGACCTACGGCCACGGCGAACAGGCCGTCCGGGCGGTCCGGAACGCGAGCTTCTCGACCGAGCCCGGGGAGTTCGTGGCGGTGGTCGGTCCCAGCGGATCCGGGAAGACGACCCTGCTGGCAATGGTCGGCGGGCTGCTGACGCCGACAAGCGGGACGATCGAAGTGAACGGCCGAGACATCGCCGGGCTCAACGCCGGGCAGCAGGCCGCCTACCGGCGGGAATCGGTCGGCTACGTGTTCCAGGCGAACAACCTTCTGCCGTTCCTGACTGCCCGGGAGAACTTGCAGATGATCAGCCGGATCACCGGCGCCAACGGCCGCGCAGCCCGCCAGCGAGCCGACCAGCTCCTGGAGGAGCTCGGGCTGACGAACCGGGCCAACGCCGTCGCGACTGAACTCAGCGGCGGCGAACGCCAACGGGTGGCGATCGGCCGGGCATTGATGAATGACCCGGAACTGGTGCTCGTGGACGAACCGACGGCGAGCCTGGACTCTGCCCGGGGGCGCCAGGTGGTCGAGTCACTCATCCAGGAAGTGAAGAGCCGGGGGAAACTCGGCCTGATGGTCACGCACGACATGGCCATGGCAGAGCTGGCCGACCGGATCATCGAGATGCACGACGGTGAGTTGAACGTCCGCGGCAAGCTGGCTGCATCAGGCTGACCCTCAGCCGAAAAGCGAGTAGGATGCCTGCCACGGCGCAATTGCCGCAGGATGGGCTCCTTGGGGCTCGAACTTGGGACCGCCGCGGTTGCATTCCTGGTTGCATTCCCCCTGACGGCGCTCTTGCGGCTGCCGACAAAGGCCGGGCGGCGCGGCGAACTCATCCCCAAGATAGGCGGGCTGAGCATCCTCGCCGCGTTCGTGGCGGCGCCATTCGTGATGGCGCTCTTTTCCGATAAAGCGCGCGATTTCGTGAGTGGCGACTTCAAGGCGTTCCTGGCGCTGGCTGGCACGGGCGCGGTGGTGTGCGCGGTTGGGGCGCGAGACGACTTCCGGGACATCGACTGGCGGATCAAGATGAGCGCGCACTTCGGCGCAGCGGTGGTGCTCTACATCAGCGGGTTCCGGATAGGGGAGATGACCCTGCCGGGAGGCGGTAACGTCGAGCTGGGGCTGCTCGACCCGGTTGTGACGGTGCTCTGGATTGTGCTGGTCACCAACGCGATCAACCTGATCGACGGTTACGACGGTGTAGCGGCAGGGGTGGGTGTGCTGGTCGCCGGGACCATGTCATATATCGCCTGGGACCTGGGCCACGACCTGATCGCGATGTTGTTCGCCGCACTGGCGGGAGCGTCGCTGGGCTTCCTGCCGTTCAACCTGACGCGTGCGAGCCGCTTCCTTGGCGATTCTGGCGCCTACCTGCTGGGATTCACCATCGCGGGGCTGAGTGTCAACGGAGCGCTGGACTCGACAGGGCGCGTGCCGCTGTACATCCCTCTCGTGGCGCTCGGGCTGCCTGTCCTCGACACAGGCGTGGCGTTCGTGCGGCGAGTCCTCGACAACAAGCACCCGTTCCTCGCTGACCACGACCACTTTCACGACCGGATCGAGCGGATGCTCAAGCTCTCGCGCCTGCAGGTGACCCTGGTGACCTATGTCCTCACGGCGGTGTTCTGTGCTGGCGCCGTTTTGGCGCACACGTGGTACAAGAGCGCCGGATCAGCGGCGGTGGGGGCCGGGGTGGTGGTCTTCGCGCTCCTCCTCATCCTCGTTCTCGGCTACGGATCGTCGATGTGGAACTCCGCCCGGATACTGAGCCTGCGCGGACGCCACCCGGGCGCCGAAGAGCGGGTGTAAACCAGCGGCGTACTACCCGCCGCGCAGGACCGCACCGATCTCTTTGCCCAGGCGCACCACCAGACCCTGCTGGATCTTCGCGACATCGTTATCGGTGAGCGTGCGGTCCTCGGCCTGGAAGCGCAGCCGGAGAGCGAGGGACTTCTTTCCTTCGGGAACGCCGGGGCCGCGATACTCATCGAACACGTCGGCGCGGATGCGGACTCCGCTACTGCGGTGGGAGCGGACGATTTCGAGGACGCGGCCGGCGGGAGTAGCGCCATCGAGCACCAGCGCGAGATCCTGGCGCACTTCGGGGAACTTCGAGGGTGCGGAGTATTCGGGCCGCTCCGGGAGGTGGCGGACCATGTCTTCGAGCCAGAGCTCCACGAGGAAGACCGGCTCGGCGATATCGAAGGCCGCCGCGGTCTGCGGGTGGACCTGACCAACAATGCCGAGGACCTCCTTGCCGGCGCGGACCTCAGCGGTGTGGCCTTCGAGCAGGCCGAATTCCGTGCGGGGGGCAAAGGTCGGTCGAATGCCCAGGTGGTCGAAGATCGCCTCCACGGCGCCTTTCGCATCGAAGAAGTCGAGGCGATCGGAACCGGGGCGGCCCCAGCGGGTCTCGCGAGGGCCGCCAAGGACGGCACACAGGACGGGCCGCTCGTGGGGGAGGTCGGCTTCGGTGGGCAAATACTCAACACCGATCTCGAAAAGCCGGAGTTCCGCCTCGGCATGCCGCCTGTTTGCGGCGAACGTTTCGAGCACTGACGGCCTAACACTGGTGCGGAGATACGTGTGCTGTGAGGCGACCGGATTCACCACGGCGAGGGGCGCCATCCTCACGGTGTCAGACGGCGGAACGACGCGCTCGAGCTTCGCCATCTCGGTGAGGGTGTAGGTAATGACTTCCTGGAAGCCCGCCGCAACGGCCAGGTCGCGCGCGCGTTCGCGCAGGTCCATGAGCGGGGTTGGTTCAGGTTCGGGGAGCTTGCCGCGGAGCATGGTCGCGGGAAGCTTATCGTAGCCGTAGATGCGGCCGATGTCTTCGATCACGTCGTCGGCGATCTCAACATCGGGGCGCCAGTCCGGGGGCTGAACGCTGTAGCGTCCGGGCGGGACGAAGTGGCAGACGAAACCCAGGTCCGTGAGGATGCGGCGGACATCTTCGACCGGGACCTGGATGCCGAGGACGCGGGCGATCCGTTCGTCTTCGACGATGATGGCCGGACGGGGCTGCTTTCCCGGGTAGACGTCGACCAGGCCCTTCGCCACCGCGCCGCCGGTCAATTGCTCGAAGAGGTGGAGCGCGCGCCGCTGGGCGTACTCGGCCATCTCCGGGCCGATGCCCTTTTCGAACCTGAGCGAGGCCTCGGTGCGAAGTTTGAGGTGGGTGGAAGTGCGGCGGATGGAGCCCGCGCGGAAGTTGGCGACTTCGAGGAGCACGTTCTTCGTGGATTCGCTGACTTCGCTGTTGCCGCCACCCATGATGCCGGCGATACCGACGGGGCCGCCGCCATCGGAAATCAGGAGCATCTCGCCGTCGAACTCGCGCTCGATGCCATCGAGGGTGACGAGCTTTTCGCCGGGCACGGCCCGCCGGGCCACGATCTGCTTGCCGCGTACGAGGTCATAGTCGAAGGCGTGAAGCGGCTGGCCGGTCTCGAGCATCACGTAGTTGGTGATGTCGACCACGTTGTTGATGGGGCGCATGCCGACCTTCTGGAGGCGCTCCTGCATCCAGGCGGGGGAGGGCCCGATGGTGACGCCTTCGATAACCGACGCGGTGAAGCGCCGGCAGAGGTCTGGTGCTTCGATGGTGACGGACACCAGTTCGGCGACGTTGCGTCCAGACTCGGTGTAGGTGCGGTCCGGCTCGCGGAGCACCTTGCGGGTGAGGGCGGCGGTCTCGCGGCCGAAGCCAAGGACGCCGAGGAGGTCCGCGCGGTTCGCCCAGGTCGAGATATCAAAGACAACGTCGCCGAGGACCTCCACGAGAGGGCGGCCGACAACGGCGTCATCGGGGAGGACAAGGATGCCTTCGTGCTCGTCGCTCAGGCCAAGCTCTTTTTCGCTCAAGACCATGCCCGCCGATTCGACGCCGCGGATGGGCCGGAGCTTGAGGACGGTGGATTCGCCGGTGTGGCCATCGCGCAGGCGGGCGCCCTCGGTTGCGAAGGCGACTTTCTGGCCCGGGGCGACATTTGGGGCGCCGCAGACCACCTGCTGCGTGCCGCTGCCCGCATCGACGGTGACGAGGCGGAGGCGGTCGGCGTTCGGATGGGGCTCAACCGACAGCACCCGGGCGACGCGGATCTTGTCCGGCTCCCAATTGGCGCCGATGGTCTCCCAGCTTTCGACCTCGGCGGTGGCGTCGATGAGGCGCCGGGCGAGCTCGGGCACGGGAAGATCGACATCGACGAACTCACGAAGCCAGTTGAGGGAGAGTTTCATGGTGCCTCCGGCTCCTGCATGCCGGGCCGTTGGCCGTTGGCCATTGGCCGTTGGCGACCGGGCACTGGAGGCTTGTTGGTGCGCGACTCAATGGTCGCATTCAACCGGGCGATGAATGCGTTCAGCATGCGTTTGACACTCGTGATCCTTGCACTCAGGGATTCGTGTTCTGCGTCGGGGAGGTAGCCAAGGTCGCGCGCAAGGAGAAGGCCGTACTCCAGTTCGGCCGCAGAACCGAGGGCAATTCTGAGAAACTGACGGCATTCCGCGTCTCCCCTCGATGTGCCCTCGACGATGTTAAACGGCACCGAGTATGCAGCACGGCGCAGCTGATTCGTCAGTGCGAAGCGCTCGTCGTTGGGGAAAGAACCCGTTACGCGGTACACATCAAGTGTGAGCTGATGGGATTCGTCCCAGACTCTAAGTTCCCGAAACGGTCGCATAGGGGTGCTCCTTACCAACGGCCAATAGCTAACGGCCAACAGCTCCTAGAACTGGCTCAAGAAGCGCAGGTCGTTCGCGTAGAAGTTGCGGATGTCTTCGATGCCCCAGCGGAGGAGGGCGACGCGCTCGACGCCGAGGCCGAAGGCGAAGCCTGTGACCTTCGCGGAGTCGTAGCCGGCGTTCTCGATGATCTCGGGGTGAACCATGCCTGCGCCGAGGATCTCGATCCAGCCGGTGCCGTGACACGTGTGGCAAGCACTGCCGTTGCCGCGGCAGATGAAGCAGTCGATAGCCATTTCGACTCCCGGCTCGACAAAGGGGAAGTAGCTGTGGTGGAAGATGATTTTGCGGTCGGCGCCAAACATCTTGCGGGCCCAACCGTAGAGGACGCCCTTGAGGTCGGTCATGCGAACGCCCTCGTCGACGGCGAGACCTTCGATCTGGGTGAGCATCCACTCGTGCGTGGCATCGGTTGCTTCCTGGCGGTAGCACTTGCCGGGAACGACGACGCGGACGGGAGGCTCGGGCGTACGCTCCATGACGCGCACCTGGTTCGGGGTGGTGTGTGTGCGGAGCAGCATGTTGCGCTCGCCATCAATGAGCGTGTTGACCCAGATGGTGTCCCACATGTCGCGGGCGGGGTGGTCTTCGGGGATGCGCGCCGCATCGAAGTTGTAGCGGGCCCACTCGACTTCCGGGCCTTCGGCCACGCGGAAGCCCATCTCTTTGAAGGCGGCGAGGCAGTCTCGCATGGTCTGGGTGACCGGGTGGAGGCGTCCGAGCGGCTGGGGGCGGCCTGGGAGGGTGACGTCGAGGGCAGCCTCGGTGGTGAGGGTCTTGAGGGCAGCGGACTTGTGGCCTTCCTGGCGGGCCTCGAGGGCGCCTTCGAGTTCGGCCTTGACCGCGTTGGCGGCGGCGCCGAAGGCGGCACGCTGGTCGGCGGGCACGTCCCGGATCGAGCGCAGAAGGGCCGAAACGCGGCCATCCTGGCGGCCAAAAAAGGTGATGCGCCACTGTTCAAGCCCGGCTTCATCGGAAGCCGAGGCGAGCGCTGCCAGCGCCTCCGTGCGCAGGCCCTCGATTCGCGGATCTACATCAGGCATGGGACCTCGAAGTATACGGTCTGGGGTGCTAAGCGTCCGTTCGCCAGCGCGCCTTACGCGAGCGTTCCTGCGTGAGAGCTACGATGCTGGAGATGTTCGGATTCCGGCGGCCCACCTCAGCGCCCGCGCTCCGTATCATGGGTGCATGCCTCGTCACGGCCATCGCATTCATCGCTTTCGCTTGCAGCGGCGACGGCTCTCGCTCAGCACCGGCCGGAGGGACTGACGTGTCGGACCAACCCCAATCGAAGCGTTCCTGGGCGGGCACGGAGCCATCGCCACCGATTCCCGGCGACGTGGCCTGGTTCAACGTGAAGCGGCCGCTCACGCTTGAGGAGCTGAAGGGCCGGATGGTCTTGCTCGACTTCTGGACGCTGGGGTGCATCAACTGCCAGCACATCATCCCGGACCTGAAGCGGCTGGAGGCCGAGTTCGGCGATAACCTTCTGGTGATCGGCGTGCATTCGGGCAAGTACGCGACCGAGCACGATGACGAAAGCATCCTCGAAGCCGTCCGGCGGTTCGGCATCGAGCACCCGGTGATCAATGATCCCGACTTCGTGGTCTGGCGGACGTTTGGGGCGAGCGCCTGGCCCACGCTGGTGCTGATCGACCCTGCCGGGAACCTGGTGGGCGGCCACGCGGGAGAGGGGGTGTACCCGCTCTTCCAGCCGATCCTCGAATCGCTGGTGGCCGAGTTCGGCGAAAAGGGGCTGCTGGCGCCGAGTCCGCTGCCGATCTCACTGACCGCCGCGCCAGCAACGGCCGTACTGTCGTACCCGGGGAATGTGCTGGCGGACGAAGCCAGCAACCGGCTGTACATCGCCGACTCCGGGCACAACCGCGTGCTGGAGGCGACGCTCGACGGCTCACTGGTGCGGGCGTTCGGGAGCGGCAAGGAAGGTTTCGCCGATGGCGCTCCGGGTGAGGCCACGTTCCGGCAGCCACAGGGCCTCGCGCTTTCGGTTGACGGGCGGACGCTGTACGTGGCCGACACGCGCAACCATGCCGTGCGCGCGATCGACCTCGCCTCGGGCGAGACGACCACGATCGCCGGGACCGGGCTGCAACTGCAACGGTTGCCGGCAGGCGAGGCGCCGGCGCGGGAAACCGCATTGGCCTCGCCGTGGGACGTCGCCGTCGCGGACGGGCGGCTGTTTGTTTCGATGGCCGGGATCCACCAGATCTGGTCGCTTGACCTGTTGACCGGGCGCATTTCGGTGTTCGCGGGGACGAGCCGGGAGGGCATCGACGACGGCCCCCGACTGACAATGGCAACGCTCGCCCAGCCCTCCGGACTCGCGATCGACGGTGAGACGCTTTACTGGGTCGACCCGGAGTCGAGCGCGCTGCGGCGGGTGCCCGCCGGAGGGGATGGGGACGTGGAGACGCTCGTCGGCACGGGGCTGTTCGACTACGGCGACCGGGATGGCCGCGGGAAGCAAGCGCAACTGCAGCATCCCCAGGGCGTGGCGCTGCTCGACGACGCCCTGTACGTTGCGGACACCTACAACCACCGCATCCGTGTCTATGAGCCGATCTCGAAGGAGGTCGGTACGGCAGCGGGTTCGGAGCGCGGCTGGTCCGACGGGGTTGCCGGGACGGTGAAGTTCGACGAGCCGGGCGGGCTCTCAGGGGCGGGCGGACTGTTGTACATCGCCGATACAAACAACCACCTGGTACGCGTCTACAACCCTGCCGACGGGTCGGTCTCGACGTTGACACTCACGAACCTTTCGGCGATTGCGGTGGGGACGCCCGGGCGGGTGACGAAGGTCGACCTTCCGTCGCAGCGCGTGGCGCCGGGAGCGACCAATCTGCGGGTGACCATTTCCGCTCCAGCGGAGTTCCACCTCAACGGTTCGGCGCCTTCGAGGCTGGACCTGGCGACATCGAACGGCTCGGTGGTTGAGCTGGGTGAACGTACGGTTACGTGGTCCTCAGACGAGACTGAGGTGACATTCCCGGTGCCGGTGGTGTTGAGCGACGGGCGCGCGGCGCTGACGGCGACGGTCTCGGCGTATTATTGCCGGTCGGGCGCTGAGGCGTTGTGCTTTATCGGGGTATTCGAACTCAATGTGCCGGTGGAAGTGACGCCACTGTCGTCGCAATCCGAAGTACTGGTGGCGTTCGAGTTGCCCGCGGTGACAAGCTGAGCCACGGGGGCGGATTCCGTTGCGCGATGCGTTATGATGACGCCGTACTTTACCTTGGAGGGGAAGCCCCATGGCCGTCCGCGGCTACGTCCTGATCGAAACCGATGTTGGCAAGGCGAAGGCTGTGAGTGCGGCCATCCAGGAATTCACGTACCCCGGCGCGCGCGTGGTGGTCGTGGACACAGTGACCGGGCCGTACGACGTGATTGTGCAGCTCGAAGCGGATGACCTGGACCGACTGGGCAACGCCATCACCGAGGCCGTGCAGAAGGTCTCGGGCGTGCAGCGCACCACGACCTGCCTCGCTGTCCGCCTGGCCTGACCGAACGCCCCCACGATCTTGAACGCAGGGCACCGGCCGGGTGCCCTGCGGCCGTTTGGCCCTGTACGCTGATCGGACCACGAAAACCAAGGGCGCTCGCCGGAGCCCCGATCGGCCCGGCGACGCTGGAATGAGGGCGAACAGATGGCCACCACCTCCGGAATGCTCAGCGTTGATGAGGCCCGCCAACGCATCCTGGCGTTCTTCGACCGCCTGCCGGTGGAACGAAGGCCGTTGCTCGATGGGCTCGGCCAGGTACTGGCGGAGGACATCGTCGCCCCGTTCGATGTGCCGCCACTGGATAACACGGCAATGGACGGGTACGCGGTCCGCGCAGCCGATACGACCGGCGCCTCGGAGTCGGCGCCGGTGGAGCTGCGGGTGGTGGCCGACCTCGCGGCCGGGTACGTACATGACACAGCGATCGGACCGGGCGAGGCTGTGCGCATCATGACCGGGGCCCCGATGCCACCGGGGTCCGACGCGGTGGTGCCATTCGAGGAGACCGACGAGCCCCTGCGCGGCCCCAACCAGGCGCCCAAGAAAGGGGCCACCGTACGCATCCTGAAGTCGGCAGCCGTCCATGCGAACATCCGCTTCCGGGCCGAGGACGTGCGGGAGGGCACACCCGTGATCCCGGCGGGCCGTGTGCTGAGGCCTTCGGAGGTTGGTGTACTGGCGAGCCTGGGGCTGAGCGAGGTCCCGGTCTACCGCCGTCCTGTGGTCGCCATCCTGTCGACGGGCGACGAGATCACGGAGCCGGGACAACCGTTGCTCCCGGGCCGGATCTACGACTCGAACGCTCACAGCGTGGCGGCGATGGTGCGGAAATGCGGGGGCATCCCGCGGCTGCTGGGGATTGCCAAGGACACCGTGGAGGACCTGACGCGCAAGATCCACCAAGGGCTGGATGCCGACATGCTCGTCACCAGCGCGGGGGTGTCTCGCGGGGATTTCGACGTGGTGAAGGACGTGCTCGCCCGTGAGGGCGCCATCGACTTCTGGACCGTGCGGATGAAGCCCGGCAAGCCGCTGGCGTTCGGCGCGTTCACCGCCCCCGACGGGCGGCGGGTGGGCCACCTTGGGCTGCCGGGGAACCCGGTGAGCTCAATGGTGTCGTTCGAGCTGTTCGGGCGGCCAGCGATCTTCACGATGCTCGGGCGGCACGATTGGGAGCGGCCGATGGTTCGAGCGATCACGCGCGACCGTGTGGCGAACACCGACGGGCGGCGATTTTTCGCCCGCTGCATCGTGACAAAAGGCGAAGATGGGCGCTGGTACGCCGACCTGACTGGCCCTCAGGGCTCCGGGATCCTGACCAGCATGAGCGCGGCGAACGGGCTGACGGTGATCCCCGAGGACCTGCCCGCCGCGAACCCCGGCGACGAGATCGACGTGATGATGCTCGACTGGGAGCACGCTCCGTAGAGTCAGGCCAGGCGATCGCCGTACTGGCGGGCGAAGTAGCCACCGAAGTCCTCGCCCGCCGCCACGGACCAGGTCTCCGCGTTCTCGGCGTACCAGCGGACCGTGGCTGCGAGCCCGTCCTCGAACCGAATCCGGGGAGACCAGCCCATCGTGCGTAGCCGCGATGAATCAAGTGCGTATCGGCGGTCGTGGCCGGGGCGGTCCGTCACGGGGCGGACGAGGTCCAGGGGGCGTTCGGTGAGGTTGCAGATTTGCCGGGCGACGTGGATGTTGGCGACGCGTTCGCCGGAGCCGACGTGAACCGCCTGGACGCCGGGCGCCGCGGGCAGCTGCCGGATGACCACGCGAACGGCCGCAACGAGGTCCTCGACGAAGAGCCACTCGCGCTCCTGGAGGCCGTCACCGTAGAGCGGCATGGCCTCGCCGGCGAGCGCACGTGTCGTGAACAGCGGGATGAACTTCTCCAGGTGCTGGTTCGGGCCGTAAACGTTGCAGCAGCGGATGACCGTGACCGGCATCGCATAGGTTTCGGAGTAAGCGCGGACCATGAGTTCGGCTGCTGCCTTGCTGGCGGAGTAGGGTGAGCTAGGTGCGAAGGGGAAGTCCTCGGTGGCCTCGGTGGGGGCCTGGAGGGAGCCGAACACCTCGTCGGTCGACATGTGGACCAGGGCGACTCCAGGGCGATCCCGGACGGCCTCGAGCAGGGAGACAACGCCTTCGACATCGGTGCGGACGAAGACGCCAGGGTCGAGGAGCGAGCGGTCGACGTGGGTTTCGGCGGCGAAGTTGAAGACGACGTCGACCCCCTCGGACAGTTCGCGAACGAGTGTCGCGTCGCAGATGTCGCCCTGGACCATGGTGAGTGCGGGATGGCTGGCGTCGGGGCCGAGATTGGCGGGGTTCGAGGCGTAGGTGAGCTTGTCGAGGTTCGTGACCTGCCAGCCGTCGGCGAGGAGGCCACGAACGAGGTGGCTTCCGATGAACCCGCAACCTCCGGTGACGAGTGCCTTCATGTGCCGGCCTCGAAACGGGAGTGATCGCCCAGGGTGAGGCGAGCCCCCGCGGGGGCACCGGTGACCACGGCGAACCGGCCGATCATCGAATCACGGATACCCGGCGAGGAGCGGACGACAGATTGCTCCATGACGATGGTGTTGGTGAGCGCGCTGTCCGCGATCTGGCAGCCATCGCCGACGGCGACGTATGGGCCGATGGCGCACCGGTAGAGCCGGGCGCCCGTGCCGATGACGACGGGGCCACGCACGGAACATGAATCGAGCGAGGCACCGGGGCCCACCTGGACCATCCCCTCGACGGTGCTGGCGGAAATGGTGGCAGCAGGATCGAGGCTGGAGGCGAAGGTAGCGAGGACCGTGCGGTTCGCCGCCAGGATGTCCTCCATCTTGCCCGTGTCGATCCAGTGTTCGGTGGTCACAGACGTATCGACGCGGAGGCCGCGGTCGAGGAGGCCATTGATGGCGTCGGCGATTTCGAGCTCGCCGCGAGCACTCGGGGTTTGGTGGGCGATGACGTCGAACACCGGCGGCCCGAAGGCGTAGACGCCGATAACGGCGAGGTTCGATGGAGGGTCGGCGGGCTTTTCGACGACGCGCACCAGCCGTTCGCCGTCGATGAGGGCGACACCGAAGGCACGAGGGTCGGGAACTTCCTTCAGCACGACAGAGGCGGCGGCCCGGGACTGGCGAAATGCATCCACGAACCCCGTGATGCCACCGATGAGCACGTTGTCGCCCAGGTAGAGGACGAAACCGTCGTCGCCGACGAACTCACCGCACATTCCGGCGGCGTGGGCGATGCCGAGGGGGGCAGGCTGGCGGACGTAGGTAAACCGGGCGCCGAACTGGCTGCCGTCACCCATGGCCGAGCGGATCTGGGCTTCGGTCTCACCGACAACGAGGGCGATCTCAGTGATACCGGCATCGACAAGCTGACGCACGGCGAAGTGGAGGACGGGCGTGTTCGCGACCGGCACGAGTTGCTTCGCGCCGGAGTAGGTAAACGGGCGGAGGCGGCTGCCGACCCCGCCTGCGAGCACGATGCCCTTCATGAGGCGGGATTATAGGTCGCAGCTTCTCTAGGATCGCCCGGATGCATGCGCGGCCCATCCGAGTATTCCTGAACGCATCTTCGCTGCCGGAGCGGCCGGCGGGGGCAGGCGTGTACGCCGTGGAGCTTGCCATGGCGCTGGCGGCGCACGCCGGGGTGGAGGTAACAGTTGCGGCGCCGCGGCCAATCGCGGGCATCGAGCAGGTGCGGGTCCCCGCCGGCGGACCCGCACTACGCTTCGCCTGGGAGCTCCGCCGCCTGGGCGAGGCGGCCGAACGAGCCGGCGCCGATGTGTACCACGGGACGCACTTCTACACACCGCGAAGGCTGGATGTTCCACGGGTGGCGACCATCCACGACCTGACGTTCTACCGGATGCCGAAGCGATACGGCTCCGCGCATCGCAAGTACTACCGGGGCATCGCGCAAACGGCACGGTGGGCCGAGCGGGTCATTGTGCCATCGCGGGCGGTGGCGACCGACGCCGTGCGGTACCTGGGGCTGGCGCCGCGGCGAATCCGCGTGATTCCTGAGGCGCCGCGTCCGGAGCTCGGGCCAGCGCCTACTGAGGCTGTCGCGGGGTTGCGGGCGCGGCTCGGCCTGGAGCAGCCGTACCTGCTATGCCTGGGCACGGCGGAGCCGGGCAAGCGCGCTGTCGACGCCATCCGCGCACTGCCTTCCGTGCGGGAGCGCCACCCGTCCGCCCTGCTGGCACTTGCGGGGAACCCGGGCAGGCTCTCGAAAGCGCTCACCTCTGAGGCTGCACGCCTTGGCGTAGCCGGCGCGGTGAAGTTCCTGGGATACGTGCCCGACGAAGACCTGGCGGCGCTCTTCACGGGAGCCGAGGCGCTCGTGTTCCCATCGCTGTTCGAGGGGTTCGGGTTGCCGCCGCTCGAGGCGATGGCCTGCGGGACACCGGTCATCGCGGCACAGGCGCCGGCGATGGACGACGTGCTTTCCGGGGCAGCAATCTTCGTGCCGTTGCGCGACCCGGGCGCGATTGCTGCCGCGGCGAGCGATCTGATGGGTAACGCGGCCAGGCGTGCGGACATTTCGGCAATGTCGCTGCGGCTGGCAGCTACGTATTCGTGGAAGCGGGTGGCCGAGGAGACGGTCGCAGTGTATCGGGAGCTTGCCAGGTGAGCCTCGGCATCGTGATCGTCACCTTCCACTGCCGCGAGCTCGCGCTGACGTGCCTCGAATCGATCGCGAGACATGCGCCTGGTGCGCTGGCGAGCACCGTCGTCATCGACAACGACTCGCGCGACGGTACGGCCGAGGCCATCCGGGGGGCGTTCCCGGCGGTCCGCGTCGTGGAGAACCAGCGCAACGCCGGATTTGCCACAGCGGTCAACGCAGGGCTGGCGGCGCTGCCGGAACCGACGGTGGTGTGCCTGCTGAACCCCGACAGCGTGCTGCTCGACGGGAACGCCGTCGAAGCGGCAAGGTACCTGGACGTGCATGCGGAGATCGGCGTGCTCGGCGGGCGGATCGTCAATGAGGACGGGTCGCTCCAGCCCAGCGCGCGGGCATTCCCGTCGCACCTCAACGCGTTCTTCAACCGCCACTCGCTGACGACGAAGCTCTTCCCTGGCAACCGGTGGTCGAGCCGCTATTTGATGACGGACTGGGCGCACGACGAGGTACGTGACGTGGACTGGGTCTCCGGGGCGTTCATGCTGATCCACCGGCGGGCCATCGAGGCTGTAGGGCCGCTCGACGAAGGGTATTTCTTCAGTATCGAAGACGTGGACTATTGCCGGCGAGTACGGGATGCGGGGCTCTCGGTGGTGTACTACCCCATGACGACGGTGCGCCACCGGGTGGGGGGAAGCTCGAAGCACGCGGTTTACCGGGCGATGGCAGCTCACCACCTGGGGATGTGGCGGTACTACCGGCGCCACATGCGCGGAAACCTGGCACTGGATCTCCTGACAGCCGGGGCGATCGGCGGACGATTCTGCATTCACGCGGTGTCGTATTCGTTGCGGACGGCAAAGAACCGGATCCTGGGGCGCCCCAACCCGTAAGGCGCAGGGTCAGCCGGTGTGGCGGTTACGGCTCCGGGCTTCGCGGTAGGCGTCGGCGAAGTCCTTGACCTCACCGTTGGGGTAGTAGTCGTGGACGAGTTGTTCACGGAGGCTGCGCGGGTCGGCCGCCATGGCGGCGCGGCGACCGGGCACAGCGCGGGGCCGTTCGGTGACCACGTCACCGCCGGCGAGACTCAGGAACTCGAGGGGCCCGCGATAGCGGGTCGCATCGTATTCGAGCGCGCTCACCTCGACTCCCACATAGTGGGGGACCTTGACGTTCGCGGTGGACTTCAGGGGGCGGTTGCTGACCGCCAGGGTGAGGCGGTCGGCGAAGAGCGCGGACTGGCGGCCGCTGCATTGGAGGAGGACAACGGCGAACCGTCCCTCATCGAGACGGGCGAGGAAGTCGCTGGCGCGGGTCACGCGGCGGAGGGTGTCAGCGACGTGGTGGACGGCCTGGGTCGCCGTGCCTGCCCCCCAGGAACCCTTGAGTTCGTCGTATTGGCTGATGCGGACGACGGCAAGCGTGAGCGAGTGTGAGTATCGTTGGGAGCGGGCGATATCGCGGGCGAGCGTATCGATGAGGTGCGGCCGGGTGGGGAGGCGAGTTTCGGAATCTACCAGCGGGGCCCGCAGGTTGTCGCCATCATCGGCGTTGACGGCGGAGATCGACTGCAGCCCACGGTAGAGGACGGCGCCGAGCCCCGCCGTGGAAACGATCATGAGGGTGCCGACGTTGCCGGAATAGCGGACGGCGACAACAACTTCGCCAAAGAAGAGGATGACGGCCAGGGCGAGGGCCGCGCGGCGCATGACTGCCACCCGGCGACTTTCGCCGGCGGGCCAGCTTATGCGACCACCAAGCCACCGTAGGAGGACTCTCTTCATGCTCTCCGGACCAGGGCAGGTACGCGTGAGCGTTCGGGGGAATTATCGGCGATGCCAAAGCTGGGGAGGGTCGAGGAGGGGTGAATACGCGTGTATGTCGCGTGACGTGATGGTGAATCATCCCATTGCGAGGGGGCCGGGAGGGGGTGTAGCGTAGAGCACGATCATTTCATAGCTGTTCGGGATCGCTGGGGGTGCCCTCGCCGGGCTGAGAACAGACCCCTTGAACCTGACCACGTTCATACGTGCGGAGGAAAGCGATTCGGACACCGGGCATTTGATGCACGGAGTCCGGTCTTTCCGGGCTCCTTTTCGTTGCCCGGGGAGGCGCCCCTGCCAACCCGGCGGCGGAAGGAACAAGTTCGATGCATACGCGCATCGCCCTCCTCATCGGGCTCATAGTTGTCATCGGCATGCTTGCCACCGCGTGCGGCGGAGACGAAGGCCAGACCACCATCACCGTCGTCACCCACGACTCCTTCCAATTGACCGAGGACCTGATCCGGGAGTTCGAAGAGGAACACAACGCCACCGTGAAGCTGCTTCCGAAAGGCGACGCCGGCTCCATGACCACCAGCCTCGTGCTGACCAAAGACCGGCCGGAGGGGGATGTCGCGTTCGGGGTGGACAATACCTTCCTTTCACGCGCCCTCGACGCGGGTGTCTTCGAGGCGTACGAGTCGCCGCTTGTGGGCAAGATCCCGGCGGAGTTCCGTGCGGAAGGAGCGGGGTTCGTGACGCCCATTGACTACGGGTACGTGAACTTCAACTACGACATCGCGGCACTGAAAGCCAAAGGGGTCGAGCCGCCGAAGACGCTGGAAGACCTCGCGACGGCGAAGTATCGCGGGATGACGGTGGTCGAAAACCCCGCATCGTCGTCGCCGGGGCTGGCGTTCCTGGCGGCCACGGTGGCGTACTTCGGCGAAGCCGGCTACCTGGACTGGTGGCGAGCGATGCGTGCGAACGGCCTGGTGGTGGTTGATGGCTGGGAGACGGCGTACTACACGAACTTCTCGTTGCAGGGCGGCGAGCAGCCGATCGTGTTGAGCTACGCCACGAGCCCGGCTTTCGAGCAGATCTTCGCGGATCCGCCGCGGGAAGACTCGCCTACCGCGAATATCCTGCCGCCGAAGGGCGTGTTCCGGCAGATCGAGTACGCGGGGATACTGAAGGGCACGAAGAAGCAGGACCTCGCCCGGAAGTTCATCGACTTCCTCCTGAGCGTGCCGGTGCAAGAAGACATCCCGGGGCAGATGGCGGTGTACCCGGTTAACCCGGAGGCGAAGGTCCCGGAGGCGTTCAGCAGGTTTTCGGAAGTGACCGTGCCCCTGGCTGAGGTGAGCGCGGCAGACATGGCAGCGAACCGGCAGAAGTGGATCGACGATTGGACGAAGGCGGTGCTCCGCTGAGCAGCGCGTTCCGGGAGCGGCGGGCAGCCCTGGCGCTTCTCGCGCCGGCGCTGCTCTTTCTCGCTGTGTTCCTGGCATACCCACTGCAGGGGATCCTGCGGGAGTCGTTCACGCAAGAAGGTGGCTTCGGGCCGCTGACCGAAGACACGTACTTCCTGGAGCGGGCGTGGTTCACGGCCTGGCAGGCGACGGTCTCGGCCGGACTGACGCTCGTACTGGCCCTGCCGGTGGCATATGTGCTTGCCTGCTACGAATTCCGGGGGAAGGCCGCGCTCGAAGCGCTCATCACGGTCCCTTTCGTGCTCCCGACGATCGTTGTGGCTGTGGCATTTACGGCGTTGCTGGGTCCACAGGGCGTTGTGAATGGGGCACTCCAGGCGGTGTTCAACCTGGACGAGCCCCCGGTGCGGCTACTCAATACGCTCTGGGCGATCCTGATTGCTCACGTCTTTTATAACGTGGCACTCGCGGCGCGAATCATCTCCGTGTCGTGGGCGCGATTAGACACACGGCTGGAAGACGCAGCGGCGATGCTCGGCGCGGGGAAGGGGACGGCGTTCCTGCGCGTCACCCTGCCGCTACTTCGCACACCGATCCTGGCGGCGGCCTCGCTCGTGTTCCTGTTCTGTTTCACGAGTTTTGGTGTGGTACTCATCCTCGGCGGACCGCAGTACGGGACGCTGGAGACCGAGATCTACCGGGAGACGCTCTTCCTGTTCCGCCTGCCGGTGGCGGCAACACTCGCCATCGTGCAGCTGATCGCCACGTTTGGCGCGATGTGGGTGAACGCGGCGTTGCAGAGGCAGACGGCGCAGCCCGGCGCCATGCGACGCCGCTCCCTGGCATGGACCACGGGGCGGCGGCTCACGGTCGCGGCGATCGTCAGCACGATCGCGGTAGTCACCATCGTTCCGCTCGTGGCGCTGGCGGAACGTTCGGTGCACGGCGACGCCGGCTACACGCTGGAGTCCTACCGGCGGCTGGACGACAACGTGCGCCAGCAGGTGCTGTTCGTGGCTCCAATCACGGCGGTGCGGAACTCGGTGAGCTTCGCGCTCTTGACGATGCTGGTGGCGCTGCCACTGGGGACGCTGGCAGCGCATGGGGCGGTGCGGCTGCGGTCGTCGCTGGCGGAGGCGGTCGTGCAACTGCCACTCGGGGTTTCCGGCGTGACTCTCGGGCTGGGGTTCCTCATCACGTTCAACCGGCCGCCATTGGACCTGCGCGGCAGCCCGGCGATGGTGGTGATCGCGCACACCCTCGTGGCGATGCCGTTTGTAGCGCGGACCGTTGCGGCGCAGCTGCGATCGCTGGACCCCCGGCTGCGCGAAGCGGCGGCGATGCTCGGCGCGAGCCCGCTGCGGGCGTTCGTCGCAATCGACCTGCCGCTCACGTGGCGGTCAATGCTGGCAGGGGGGGTTTTCGCCTTCGCGATCTCGATGGGGGAGTTTGGAGCAACGTTGCTGATCGCGCGGCCGGAGTACCCGACGATCCCGCTGGCGATTTTCCGCTACCTTGGGCAGCCGGGCGCGGTGAACTACGGGCAGGCGCTGGCGATGGCCACCATCCTGATGGCGGTGACCGCCGCCGGGTTCTTCATTATCGACCGGCTCCGTTACCGTGAGTACGGAGGGTTCTAGGACATTGCGAGTGCCGGGAAGCGAGCTGCCCAGTGACTGACGGACTGGATGCGCGCAACGTCGAGTTCCGCGCCGGGCCGGCGCACATCCTCCGTGGAGCAGACCTGCGCGCAGGCACGGGGACGACGATCGCGCTGCTCGGACCGAGCGGCTGCGGGAAGACGACGCTGCTCCGGGTGATCGCCGGGCTCGAACGGCTCAGCGCGGGGCAAATCCTCTTCGACGGCGAGGATGTTGGGGGGATTCCGCCCCACCGGCGCGGCTTTGGATTGATGTTCCAGGAACACGCGCTCTTCCCACACATGGACGTTGAGCGGAATGTGGACTTCGGGCTGCGGCGGCTGGGTTGGGCAGCGGAGCGGCGCGACCGGCGGGTGGGCGAGCTGCTGGAGACCGTTGGGCTGGGCGGGTTCGGCAAGCGGACGCTGGAGGGCCTTTCGGGGGGCGAGCGCCAGCGAGTCGCGCTGGCCCGCGCCCTGGCGCCGGAACCGCGGCTGCTCATGCTCGATGAGCCACTGGGATCACTCGACCGGGGTTTGCGTGAGCACCTGGTGGTAGAGATCAGGGAGATCCTGCGCCACCTGGCGATCCCGGCGATTTATGTCACGCACGATCAGTTCGAAGCGTTCACGGTGGCCAATGAACTGGCGATTATGCGGGATGGCCGGGTGGTGCGCGTGGGGGCTCCCGGTGATGTCCATGGCCAACCGGGCACTGAGTTCGTGGCGCGGTTCCTGGGTATGGACAATATCGTCGATGGGGTGCGGGACAGGGAAGGAATGATCGCAACTTCAGCGGGTGTCTTCGGCCCTGTCGCCGGTCCTCCCGGGGCAGTGCGGCTGCTGCTTCGCACCGAGGGTTCGGCCGTCGTCGAAGCCGATGGGCCGAATGTGGTCCGCGGGTTGGTGGTGGCCCGGGTGTTCCTGGGCGGGCTGACACGGCTCGTCATCGACACAACGGCCGGAAGGCTGGAGTTTCCCATGCAAACCGCGCCAGCCGGGATGGCCGAAGGCGACGAGATCCGGGTGCGGGTGGAAAAAGTGCAACCCCTTATCAGCGAACCAGCGGAACCCCTGTCGAAGTGACAGTCGCGCACCGGCGTGGAGCGCTGCGTCACCGTGCCGAAATCACTCAGCACCCACGCGGACAAACTGATGGGGCAGAGTCGAGATACACGACAGGGGGGCCTTTCCGGCTGTAGATTGAGCCGGACATGACCAGTGCATTACACGTTCGAGAGACGCTCCTGGGGGACCTGCGGGAGCTGGTTTTCAGCTTCGACATCGCCGGGGAGACGGTGCCGGGGCTGGCCTACCTGCCTACGGGGGCGACCGACCCGATGCCGCTCGTCCTCATCCAGCACCCGGGGATGGGCAGCAAGGAGGACTACTTCGTCGCTGAGGTGGGCCGGGGGTGGGCGAAGCGTGGCTGGATCTGCGTGGGCCTCGATGCGCCGCTGCACGGCGAGCGGGCATCGCACGACCCGATGTCGCTGTTCCGGGAGCCGGAGCGGCACCCGGCGATCAGGGCACAATTCGCGGCGGAGGTCTCGCGCATGATCGACCTTCTTGCCGAAGCTCTGCCGGTGGATATGACACGGATCGGGTTCGCCGGATACTCCATGGGGAGCATGCTCGGGATCCCGGCAGTGGCGCGCGACGGGCGGTTCAAGGCTGCGGCGTTCTGCCTTGTGGGCGAGGGCGGCCTGGTGGGCCGGATCGAGGGGCCGGAGGCGGATGTCCCGAAGTTGTCGTCCGTCGCGGTCCGAATCGTGGGCAAGCTCCAGGACGAACTCATTCCACGGGAGCGGACCGAAGCGCTCTACAACGCGATCGAGGGGGAGAAGGACATCCGGTGGCTCCCGGGGGGACACTTCGAGATCGGCCCTGATGTTGTCCGCGCGGCAGAGGAGTGGCTCCGGGCGAAGCTGTGACCGTTCAGAGCACCTCAGACGGGTCGAGCAGCAGGACAATACCCGACAGTACCTGGGCAAGGCGGGCTCGGCTGAGTTGCCCAATCCGCTGGTCCAGCTGCTGGCGGTCGCGGGCGCTTAGACCCGAGACGACCACCACGCTTTCGCGCGGGAGACCAGCCTCACCGTCGCCGAGGCGAACGTTGCCGGGGGCACGGGCGAGGCGCAGATTCGTTGTGAGTGGGCACATCAACACGGTACGAATGGCCGTGGCGTTAGCCCGGTCGTTCTGGACAACCAGCCACGGACGCCGGTACCCCGGCTCTGAGCCTCGCGGCTCCGAGTCGTCTATCCACCAGAGCTCGCCCTGCTTTAGTTCGTCTCCCACGGCAAAGGCTCCATAGCAGCAAGGCGGCGGTGCATCTGCTGGCCGGCAACGCGCAGCGGGCCGAGCTCATCCTCGATTTCGGCCTCCGAAAGCTGCGACCACGCTTCATCCATCCGACGGGTGAATTCGTCAGCGTCGCGCTTGCCGAAATACGCAGCGAGGGCTTGCGCCACGACTGTGCTCCTTGGCAACTCGTGTTCCTCGGCATACTGCCGGAGGCGCCCGAAGATTTCGTCCGGAAGCGAGATAGCAAGCTTCGTATGACCCATAGTATGACCAACCTTCCGACCAGAGCCTACCACAGAGAGGACCCGGACGCCCGGGCGCGCCGCCGCTATACTCGGGCCACATTTCCAGTGAATCGCGAGGGACCCCATCCATGGGAAACATGATCGACGGCGGCGAAATCATCGCGCGCATGATCAAGCAGGAAGGCATTGGCCATATCTTCACGCTCTCCGGCGGCCACGTGCAGAACATCTATGAGGGCTGCCTGAATAACGACATCGGCATCGTCGACACGCGCCACGAACAGTCTGCCGGCCATGCAGCCGACGGGTACTCTCGCATCACTTTCAAGCCAGGCGTGGCCGTGGTGACGGCCGGGCCGGGCGTGACCGACGTAGTGACGGCGGTCGCGAACGCCTACCAGGCGTCCAGCCCGATGGTGGTGATCGGCGGCCGTTCGCCGCTGCGCCAGTACGACATGGGCTCGCTGCAGGACATCGAGCTGGGCGGGGTGATGCAGCCGATCACAAAGTGGTCGCAAACGGTGTACGAGACGCGGCGGTTGCCGTACTACATGGCGATGGCGTTCCGCGAGGCGATGACGGGGCGCTTCGGGCCGACATTCCTCCAGGTGCCCTCGGACGTGCTCTTCGGGCGTGTGGACGAGGATTCGGTCGAGTGGCCGACGAGCTACCGTCCCACCGGCGAGATCATGGGTGACCCGAACCTGATCAAGCAGGCGGCAGAAATGATCAGCAAGGCAGCGAAGCCGATGATCATGGCCGGCTCAGGCGTGTTCTGGCACCGGGCGCACAAGGAGCTGGCCGAGTTTGCGAAGGCGGCGGACGTGCCTGTGTACACGAACGCGATGGGGCGCGGCACGCTGCGGCAGGACAACCCGAACTTCTTCTCGCTCTCACGGAAGCCGGCGTTCGCGCAGGCCGACGTGATCGTCATCCTGGGGACGCCGATCGACTTCCGGCTGAAGTACGGCCGTCCGCCTGCCTGGAACCCGGAAGCCAAGATCATCCAGATCGACACGGACCCGCGGGATATCGGGCGCAACAGGGACTTCGACATCGGCATCGAGGCGAACATCCGCCAGGCGCTGCTGCAGCTCACGGGCGAAATCGGCAAGGGCAGCCACTCCGAATGGATGCAACACCTGCGCGGGCTCGAAGGCCAGGCTGACGCCCAGCGCGAGGTATTCATGAACTCGGACAGCGTGCCCATCCACCCACTCCGGCTTTGCAAGGAGATCGCGGAGTTCGTTGACGACGACACCATCGTGGTTGGGGACGGGGGCGACATCGTCGCGCTGGCAGCGGGCGTGCTGCCGGTGAACAACCCGGGGCAGTGGATGGACCCGGGGCCGTTCGGGACGCTGGGTGTTGGGACCGGGTTCTGCATGGCCGCGAGCGTGGCCGCGCCGGACAAGAAGGTGCTGATGGTGAACGGCGACGGCACCTTCGGGCTGAACGGGTTCGACTTCGACACGTTCGTGCGGTTCAAGATGCCGATCGTCTCGGTGATCGGTAATGACCGTTGCTGGCACCAGATTTATGTCGGGCAGAAGGCCCAGTACGGCCCCGGCCGGACGCCCGCGACGATGCTGGGGGACAACGCGCGCTACGACAAAGTCGTGGAGGGCCTGGGCGGGCACGGTGAGTTCGTGGAGCACCCGGAGCAGATAAAGGCGGCCATCGAGCGGGCGTTCAACAGCGGCAAGCCAGCCTGCGTGAACGTGATCATGGACCCCGAGCCCGCGGGCGTTAAGGGCGGCTACGAGTTCAAGTAGCCGAGCATGCCAACGGTCCGCACAGAACGTGGCTGCCGGTTCTTCTTTTACTCCGACGAGGGGAGTCCGAGGGAGCCGCGCCACGTTCATGTGGCCCGGGGCGCGGGCACTGCCAAGGTCTGGCTTGATCCGGAGCCGGTAGCTGACCGGACCTCCGGACTGTCGGCCCGCGAACTGCAGCAGGTAATGAGGATTATCATGGACCACGCGGAGGACTTCCGGAGGGCATGGGATGAGCATTTCCGTAGCTGACCCGCTGGCGAACAACGTGTGGTGTGACGAGGACCGCCTGTGGGTGGAGCTTGAGGACGGCAGGATCGTTGGGGTGCCCCTGAAGCACTTCCCAAGGTTGCTTCAGGGCACGCCGGAGGCGCGCTCACGCTGGGAACTCATCGGGCCGGGTGAGGGCATTCACTGGCCGGAACTTGATGAGGACATCAGCGTCGCGGGGCTGCTGGCGGGAGCCCGCGACAACACGAAGTGGGGCCGGGACCACGGGTCGGGGGAGTAGTCATGCAATTCATAACTTCCGAGTTGGATAACCACGTCGCGACCATCACGCTGAACCGGCCAGAGGTGATGAACGCGCTCAACCGTGAAATGTACGCGGAGCTCGAACAGGCGTTCCGGGATGCCCATCGCGACCCGGAAGTGCGTTGCGTCGTGCTGACCGGCGCCGGGCGGGCGTTTTGTTCGGGGGATGACGTGAAGCAGATCATGCTCGGCGAACAGCGGGACGAGACCGTAACGCGGCTGCGCGAGGCGCGGCCCCGGCCCACGCCGGCTGCGGCCGCGGTACTCGAATGCGACAAGCCGGTCATCGCGGCGGTCAACGGTCCGGCGGTCGGCTGGGGGATGGACCTGACGCTCTTCTGCGACATCCGCATTGCATCGGAGAACGCAAAGTTCGGTGAACTGTTCATCAAGCGCGGGCTGGTCGCCGACATCGGCGGGCTGTGGCGGTTGCCGCGCGTGGTCGGGCCATCGAAGGCGGCCGAGTTGCTCTTCACCGGTGACGTCATCGATGCGCGGGAGGCAGAGCGGATCGGACTGGTGTCGCGGGTCGTCCCGCCCGACGAGCTCAGGACGGCGGCGATGGAGATTGCGAGGAAGATCGCTGCCAACCCGCCGATCGCGATGCGCTACATGAAGGAAGGCCTGCGCAAGTCGGTCCATGCCTCGATGCAGGAGATGGGCGAGTACGTCGGATCTTCGCTGGCGTATCTCTTTACGACAGAAGATCACAAGGAAGGCGCAATGAGCTTCGTGGAGCGGCGGGAGCCGGTCTTCCGGGGGCGGTAGGGAACTTCCTGGTCGTCGTTCAGCGCGACAGTCCCTCACTGCGGCCCGCCGGTGCGGAGCCGCCGCCGGGCGAGGAGCGCGGGCCAGACGGAGTCATCCAGGGCCGCACCTCAACCGCGCCGGGGCCGGACGGCGACGGACGCGCGACCATGTGGGCGCCGGCTGTTGCCTGTGTCCTGGCAACCGGGGCGGCGGCATCCTGGAGCGCGAGACGATTCAGGCGCGGCCGTTGATGTACTCGGTCATCGCGCGGATGTGATCTTCCTGGTTGATGGTGACCCAGCGGAGGAGGTCGCCAATCGAGATCATGCCCACGAGATCGTCGCCGTCCATCACCGGGAGATGGCGCAGCCGCCGGTCGGTCATGAGCCGCATGGCGTCTTCCACGTGCCAGGCGGGGTCGATGATCGCGATGTCGCGAGTCATGACTTCACCGACGCGGGTGAGGGCCGGGTCGTGGTCG
The DNA here is from genome assembly GCA_003104995.1 of Dehalococcoidia bacterium. Classification (GTDB taxonomy): domain Bacteria; phylum Chloroflexota; class Dehalococcoidia; order Tepidiformales; family Tepidiformaceae; genus Amarobacter. Next base: position 21,923 of record PQAO01000021.1, on the reverse strand, counting down.
GCATCGACCACCCGGCGGAGGACATCGCGTTCGGTGAAGATGCCGGCGGGGCGGCGGTCGCCCATGACGAGCAGGGAGCCGACTCCCTTCTCGTTCATCTCGCGCACGGCCTCCGAAACCGTGGCCGTCCGGGGGATGGTATAGACCTGGCGGCCCTTTTCAGCGAGCACGCTGTTGACGAATCCGTACACAACCACACCTCCTGCTGCTTCGCGTATGACCAGTATAATGGCCTGTCAAGACCGCCGGGTTCAGGGCACGGTGAAGCGCTGGGTTACCCCGGACTCGTCGACTTGCTCGCGGTAGTTGCCGCCAGTAAAGCTGGCGATAACGCGGCGCCAGAATGCCTGGGCGGGGAGGTTTGCAGGCACCTGGTGGACCAGCCAGTCGCCGGGTAGCCGGGTGAGCACAGCCCTGGCCGCGGCGGCGCCCACACCGGCGCCCCGGAAGGACCTCATCACGAAGAACTCCGCGAAGACATTGACGCCATTGACGACGCGGACGAGAGCGAAGCCGGCCCGTTTGCTGTCCACCCGGATGAAGAACGCGTGGCGCTCTTCGCCCTCGTCCGGGGCCCAGTAGTGGTCGAGGTAGCGGTAGTCAAACTCGCCGTGCTCGTTCAGTTCGAGGGGTTCGAACTCGGAGAAGTCGTAGAGATAGAGCTGGACCAGGCGCCGGAGGACCGGCTTATCCTCGTAGCGGATGGGCTCGATGGTCACGTCCACGGTGCCAGTCTACGCCCGGCGGGCGTGTACCAGGATGCGTTTGTACGTGTAGAAGAATGGACTGCGCTCACCAAGCCGGGACAGGAGCGCTTCGCGGTAGCGGACCAGGTACCGCTCGTAGAGCTCAGCGGGCATCCGGCGGGCGTAGTCGGTGAGGTAGGTGCCCTTCACCCACTCCACCACCGCGGCGGTCGATTCCAGGTGGTGGCCGTAGACCTGCATGCGGATGTTCACGGCGGCGAACCCGAGAGCGTCAAGGGTCTCGGCGTACCACTCGGGCGGCATCACCGGCCAGGTGCGCTCATAGCCTCCCAGGGCAGAGCGATACGGCTCCTCGGCTGCGACTTCACGCGCGACGACATGAGACGCGTGGTCGTCGTTGGCGGGGACCTGGAAAGCGAACTGGCCGCCAGGGGCGACGAGCGCTGTGAGCCCCGGGATGAGGGCTACATGGCCGGGTACCCACTGGTAGGCGGCGTTCGAGAACACGACATCGAACGGCGCTCCGGCCCGGTATGTCTCGAGGGTGCCCTGTTCGAAGCGAAGGCCGGCACCGGCGAACTGAGTGCTCTTCGCAAGCATCGTTTCGGAACTGTCGACGCCGACTGTCTCAGCGGCGCCGGGGTGTTCGTGCAACATGCGCGTGAGTTCGCCGGTGCCGCAACCAAGGTCCACGACGCGGCCGCCGGGGACGGGCGCCACCATCGCGAGCAGGTCGAGGAAGGGCCGGGTGCGCTCGTTGCTGAAGCGTTCGTATTGGGCGGGGTTCCAGGGGCTGGTCACGGGGCTCCTCCGTTCCGCGCAATGGGCGGTGGCTGAAGCCCTTTCCTTTGTGGCCGGTGATCCGCGACTCCCCAGGGGGCCGGTGGGCTCGGATTCTGGCAACTCCATGATAGCGCAGTGCGCCTGGAGCGAGTGTGGCTGGCTCGCGGAGCGCTGTTCGTTACTTAATGACGCCACGCGCGCGGAGGTCCGCGATTTCCGGCTCCGATATGCCTGCCCAACCGCCGAGGACCTCGCCGGTGTTGCCACCGTGTTCAGGCATGGGGCGGCCGACCACGGTGGGGGTTCCAGAGAGGTGGAGCGGCGAGTTCGGAAGCTTGAGGGAGCCGGGCTTGCCGTAGGGCATGGGGATATCGACCAGCATATTGCGAGCGGCGACGTGGGGGTCGTCGAACAGGTCCGCGATGGCGTTGACTTTCCCGATGGCGCAGACGTTCGCGGGTTCCAGGAGGTCGAACCATACTTCGGTGGTCTTCTCGGCGAGAGCTTCGCAGAGGTTCGCCTCGAGGAGGTCGACATTCTCGAGACGGGCGCGATTGGTGGCGAAGCGCTCGTCGAGCGCCATGTCATCGCGGCCGAGGAGCGCGCAGAAGAGTTCCCACTCCTTCACATTGGCGATGACAATCCAACCGTCGCTGGTGGGGAAGGGGCCGAAGGGGGCGAGGAGCGCGTGGCGGCTGCCCTGGCGGGTTGGGTGCTCATCGAAGGCGGAGTGACGGACGATGGCGTTCTCGCAGAGGGCCATCTGGGCTTCCATGAGCGCCACATCGAGCATCTGCCCCTCACCGGTCACGTCGCGGGCGCGGAGGGCGGCGACGATCCCGAGGGCGAGGTAAAGCCCTGCAACCATATCGCCGATGCTGACCCCGACGCGCATCGGAGGGCCGCCCTTCTGGCCGTTGAGCGACATGGTGCCGCCCATGGCCTGGGCGACAGCATCGACGGCGGCCATGGAGCTGTACGGGCCGGTCTGGCCGAACCCACTCAAAGCGGCGTAGATAAGCCTGGGGTTTTCCTCGCGGAGGGCGCGGTAACCGAGCCCGAGCCGGTCCATCGTCCCCGGGCGGAAGTTCTCGGTGACCACGTCGGCGCTCCGCGCCAGGCGTTTCACGAGTTCCTTGCCCTCGGGAGCCTTCAGGTCGATGGCGATGCCCTTCTTGCCGCGGTTGGGGCTGAAGAAGAAGGTGGAGATGCCATCGACGTAAGGGCCGAAGCCGCGCTCCTTCTCGTGGGTCTCGGGGTATTCGACCTTGACCACCTCGGCGCCGAGGTCTGCCAGCTGCATCGTGGCGAACGGGCCCGCAAGAGCCCAGGTAAAATCGAGGACGCGAATGCCTTCGAGGGGGCCGTTCATGTCAACGGCCCTTGAAGCGCGCGGGGCGCTTTTCGGCGAATGCGCGGCCGCCTTCGGCGGCGTCTTCCGTCTTCATGATCTCCGCGTAGAGGCGGGCCTCGAGACGCATGCCCTCGCGGAAGTTCATGTCCCAGCCGCCTTCATAGGCCGCCCGTTTCATGGCCTGGACAGCCAGGGGCCCGTTCTCGCAGAGCCTTTCGGCCCATCCGAGTGCGAACGGCAGGAGTTGGTCCTGGGGAACGACGCGGTTCACGAGGCCGTGGCGGAGCGCGTCTTCGGCACTCATGCGCTCGGCGAAGAGGATCATCTCCATGGCGATGCCAAAGGGGATGTAACGGGCCAGGCGCTGGGTCTGTCCACCGCCAGCGACGATGCCGCGCTTCGCCGCCATGGTACCGAAGGTAGCGTTGGGGCTGGCAACGCGCAGGTCGCACCCGAGGGCGAGGGCCAACCCGGCCGCGAGGCAGTGGCCGTTTATGGCGGCGATGACCGGCTTCCAGATGCCTTCAGGGGTGAGACGGCCGCCGCCGCGTTGCTGGCTCCAATCGTTGGAGACATCCTGGGCGCTTTTCACGAGGTCGCGGCCGGAGCAAAAGGCCTTCTCGCCCGCGCCCGTGACGACCGCGACCAGCAGAGCCTCATCGTGCTCGAATTCGTCCCACGTTTCGCCGAGCTGCTGATACATCTCCGGGTCGATGCTGTTCATGGCGGCGGGGCGGTCGAGCGTGATGAGCAAGGTGCGGTCGCGGCGTTCGGTGCGGATGGGCATGGAGCGTAGCCTACCGCCGCGGACGGCAGGACGCACCGTGCCGCGTGCGCGGCGTTGGCGGCACGGGTATTGTGGCGCCACGGGAATCGGGAGGGTTCGCATGGCGGATTTTGAGTACGCGGTTGATGGGCAGATTGGGGTGATGCGGTTCAATCGGCCCGAAAAGATGAACGCGATTACGTATGAGATGCTCGCCGAAATTGAGGATGCCATCCGGCAGGCGGGGACCGACGAGCGGGTGCGGGCGGTTGTGCTCACGGGGGTGGGCCGCGCGTTCAGCGCCGGGACCGACCTGCAGCAGCTCTCGAGCCAGCCTCCTTCGACCGGCCGGGGCGAAAGTTACGCCAACTCATACGCGAGCGCGCGCCCCGCGCCATGGACGTTCGCGTCAATCGCCAAGCCGACGGTTGCAGCGGTGAACGGCGCGGCCGTCGGCCTGGGCGTGGAGTTCACGCTGCAGTGCGACTTCCGCATCGCAGCGGAATCGGCGCGGTTCGGGTGGGTGTTCGTACACCGCGGGCTGGTGCCCGATACGGCAGCCGGGACGTGGCTGCTCTCCCGGATTGTCGGGCTGCAGAATGCCGCCTACCTGCTTTACTCGGGGGAAATCATCAGTGCTACCCGGGCACTGGAGATCGGCTATGTGCACGAGATCGTCCCGGACGCGGAGCTGGTGGAGCGTTCGATGCAGTTCGCGCACTCGGTCTCGCGAGGATCGCCACTGGCGACGGGTGAGGTGAAGCGATTGCTCTACCGGAGCCTGGCGCGCGACGCGGTGGACCACGTGAAGGACAGCACGGAGGCGCTTACGCGGATGTTCGCGAGCGAGGACTTCACGGAGGGCGTGCAGGCGTTCCTTGAACACCGCCAGCCCAACTGGAAGGGCCGCTAAGCACGACGAAGGGGAGGGCAAATGCCCTCCCCTCGCTGCTGATTCCCCGGGTGGAGCGCCAGACCTTAGCGGGCGATCTTGGTGTCCTTGTTGTTGCCCCACTCCTGCCACGAGCCGTCGAAGTTCTTCAGGCCGTCGTAACCGAGCAGGTAGAGCGTGAAGAGCGAGTGGGCGGCGCGAACGCCCGTCTGGCAGTAGGTGATGACCTGGGCGCCGGGTTTGATGCCGGCCTCTTCGAACTGCTTGCGGAGTTCGGCGGCAGGCTTCCAGACCTGCGGTTGGGCCTCGGTGAGCGAGCGCGTCCAGTCCAGGTTCACCGCGTTCGGGACGTGGCCGCCCTTGGCCGCCCGAACATCAGCGCCCGTGTATTCGGCGGGCGAACGCACATCGAGGATGACGACGTTGGGGTCCGGGTTGTCGGATTTCTCGGCAACGTAGTCGAGGGCGCAGATGACCTCGTCGTTGACGGATGCCTTGAAGACAGCCTTCGTGACAGCCGGCGCTTCCGTCGAAAGCGCGAGGCCATCTTTCTGCCATTTTGCGAACCCGCCGTTGAGGACCGAACCCTCGTGTCCGTAGTACCAGAGCACCCACCAGAAGCGGGTGGCGAGCAGGCCGTTGCCATCGTCGTAGGCGACGACGGTCCTGGTGTTGTCGACGCCGATCGCGCCGGCTTTTTCGGCGAAGAGCTCCTCGCGGATGACGTAGAACTTGTCGTCGGGGTCCTTGAGGAAGGCGGGGTCGTACCAGACGGCGCCGGGGATGTGGCCGGCGTCGTAGGACTCCTTCTTCCGCAGGTCGACGATGACCAGGTTCGGGTCGCCGAGGGCTTTTTCGAGCTGGGCGGACTCGACGAGGAGTTGAGGACGGGTGTAGGCGTTCGGGTCGATAGTGGGCGTGGCCTGGACCTGGGGGGTGCTGTCCCCGGCGGTCGCAGTGGTCGCGGTCGTCGCGGTGGCTGCCGGGGCGTCGTCGTCGTCATCGCCGCCGCACGCCACCAGGATGGTGGTGAAGGCGGCGACTACGAGCAGTGCGAGCAGACTGAGTCTCTTCATTGTTGGCTCCTTGGGGGCTTTACGCTTCGTCGGGCGCGAGTTCGGCAGCACGGGCTGCGATGGCGGTCAGGATTTGTTTCTGGTCGATTGGGGCGTTCGCCTTTTCGAGGGTGATGACCCACTCGCCGGGCGCCTTGCCAGCAATCTCGGAAAGGAACCCGAGCTTGGCGCCCTCCCAGGGGACGGTGGAAAGCGCCGGGGCGTGGTCAGTGATGAGCTCCAGCCGGTCTCCTGCGGAGAGCTTCTTGAGCGCTTCCTTCGCCTTCATGGCCGGGTAGGGACACATCTCTCCGCGGACATCGATTTGCATGTGGTGGAACTCCTCCTCCGTTGTCTGATAGCCGCCTCAGGGGAGGCGGCGAATGACCTGAACTCCGATGAACGCGCCGGCAGCGAGCCCGGCGGCGTAAATCCAACCTGCGACGGCTAACGACGGGATGGACGAAAAGAACGCACCGATGGTGCAGCCGACCGCAAGGACGGAGGCGTACCCCATCGCGGCACCGCCGATCAGAAGCTGGGGGTAGCGGGCGGTGTTGCGGGAGAACCGCACCTTGAACTCGCCAGAGAGGACCGATGCGGTGAACGCCCCCAGGACCACACCGGTCATGGTGGTGGTGCGGATGGTGAGCCATTCCGCGCCGGCAGCGGCCGAAGAGCACCCTGCCAGCAGATCAGCGCCTTTGAGCGGCAGGCCGCCGGCGTTGGCGACCCTGGCGGCATTGTCGGCCCAGAGCGCGAGGCCGCCTGTGACACCCAGGGGACTCTGGAGGTTATAGGCGACGATGCTGAGCACGCCGAGTGCGAGCGCGCCCGCGGTATAGGTCCAGCCGCGTCCGCCAAACACCACGTTCCAGGAGTTGCGCAGGTACTCACGGACGGTGAGGGCCGGTGGAGCGGGTTTCGCCTTCGGTTCGGGCAACCGGGGTGAGCGGAATTCCCACCAGAGGATCGCCACATAGGCGACTGCCAACAGCCCGAGCGTCAGAAGGACGGATGCCGTGAGGCCAAGGTCCGTCGGGAGCCAGGTTGCCTCGCGCTTGCTGATGTCGTTGTCGTACCACCAGTTCCAGGACTTGGATGCGCCCCAGAGCCCGAAGAGGATGCCGACCATGGCGACCCAGGAGTTGACGTAGCCTTCGCCCATGCGCCAGAGGGTGCCGGAGACGCAGCCGCCAGCGAGGACCATTCCGATCCCGAACATCACGCCGCCAACGATGGTGGCGAACCCCACGGGCTGGATGTGGGCGCCGGGCGGGAGCACGTTGAACGACGGGTCTGGCACGAAGCGGGCCATGAGCATGCCGAAACCAAGCGTGGTGACCGCGAGCCCGAGGATGATGGCGCGCATGAGGCGGCCATCGCCGGACATGATGAGGTCGCGGAAGGCGCCGGCGAAGCAGAGGCGGCTGCGCTGGACGATGACGCCGAAGGCGATGCCGATCAGCCAGAACGCTCCGAGCTCGAAGTCCTTCTGGCCTGTGAAGACCGCCGCCACGACGATGAACAGCAGCGCCCCCGCGATGGTGAAGGTATTGGCGGGAAGACGCGGCGAAGCCGTGACAGCTGTTGCGCCAGCCTGCATTGACGCCCCCTCAGTGATTGTTGACAAACTCTATCGACAAAGACGAGAAGGTTCAACTGCAGGGAACAAGGTTAAGCGTCGAGTCCCGCAGCAGCGGTATCGACAGCGGCGCGGATATCGGCCTTGAAGCCTTGCTCGCGCAGGATCTTGCCGAGGGAATTGAGCACGAGCAGGACGTTCCCCGGCGTGGAGCTTTCGCCCATGAGCCCGATCCGCCACACCCTGGCGCGGAGGTCGCCGAGCCCGCCGCCAATTTCGATGCTGTTCCGGTCCAGGAGCGCGCCGCGCACCTCGGCGTCGTTCACTCCATCCGGGATGCGCACTGTGGTGAGCACGGGAAGGCGATAGCCGGGGTCGGCGTGGAGGACGAGGCCCATGGCTTCGAGGCCCGCCTGGAGGGCGCGGCCGTTCTGCTCGTGACGGGCCCAGCGGCGCTCTAGACCCTCATCGAGCACGAGGGCGAGAGCTTCGTGAAGCGCGTACACCATGGAGATTGGGGCGGTGTGGTGATAGGCGCGGCGCTCGTCCCAGTAAGCCTCGAGGAGGCTGAGGTCGAGGTACCAGCTGTTGCAGGGGACCTCCCGGGCTTTGACGGCATCCCAGGCGCGCGGCGACATGGTGAGCGGGGCCATGCCAGGGGGCGCGCTCAGGCACTTCTGGGTACCGGAGTAGACGGCGTCGGCGCCCCAGGCATCCACCGTCACGGGGACGCCGCCAAGGGAGGTGACGCAATCGACAAGGAGGAGTGCGCCGGACTCCTTCGCAAGCTTGGCGAACGGCTCCACGGGAGTCTGAGCCCCCGTGGACGTCTCGGCATGGACGATGCCCAGGAGCTTCACGTTGCCGGCAGCCCGGACCGCGGCCTCCACACCCGCGAGGTCCGTCGGCGAGCCCCAGGCGGTCTGCACCCGGGTGACCTGGCCGCCGGCCCGTTCGGCCATGACCGCGATGCGTTCGCCGAAATAGCCACAGATGCCGACGACGACCCTGTCGCCGGGCTCGACCAGGTTCATCACTGCCGCTTCCATGCCGCTGGTGCCGGTTCCGGGCGTGGCCAGGGTTATGCGGTTGGTGGTGCCCATCACATCGCGAAGCATGTCGTTGCAGTCGTCCATGATGCGGAGGAACTCGGGGTCCAGGTGGCCGAGGATGGGCGCGGTCATGGCCTTAAGGACGCGGGGATGGGCGCCGCTGGGACCGGGGCCCATGAGGATGCGAGTCGGGGGGTTGAAGGAGGTGGTGGTGGCCATGGGCGGATCGTAGCGGCTATGGGCGCGAGCCGCCTCTGGAACCTCGCGCGCGTGTCCCCGTCGCGTCACAGGGCCGGCCGGGCGCTCAAGGCGCGTGGGTACGGCGCCACTTACCGCCGGGCCAGGTCAGCGTGTGCTGTTCGCCCTCGGGGGTGAAACGGACGTAGCCGGCGGATTCGATGTCGATCGTGAAGACGTGCGCCGGGCCCGCCGGCCGGAAGTTCATGGTCTCGAAGATGTGTTGCCAGTAGGCGGGCTCACGCTCCGGAGCGAGAGGAATCGCCCGGCCGTAGAGTTTCACGTCTCCCTCCTGGCCGTTCTTGTTCGTGGTCGTGCTGTGAATGGCACAACGAGGGTCGCGCAACAGGTCAACCATCTTGCGGGACTGCCACATCCCGCCGAGGACGAACTCGCCCTCCCAGAACGCGTACTCGATGGGTGTGATGCGAGGCCAGCCGTTCTTGCGCAGCGTCCCGAGCATCACCAGTTCGCTGGCGCCGAAGCGTTCCCGGGCCAGGTGAGCAAGGTCAGGGCAGTCGGTTTCGAATTGGTCCCAGCTGGCCATGACGTCAACCTCCGCTTTCGATTCGCGACTATCGTGCTAGTTCGCGACAGCGCGTGTCGCGTCCTTCCGGGGAATCCCTCTTAGGTCATGCCGCCGCAGGGCCAGACTGCCTTCTTGTTCAACACCCTGTTGTTAGCCGTCCTTCACCCAGCGGCCCTCCCAGCCCCGTTCGGGTTGGTCTTCGGCAAAGGCCCAGTTGGCGCCGTATTTGCCGTCGAAGACGACCGCCTTGACCGGCTTGCGGCTCAGCGGACCGTGCCTGTCGGTGGGGTAGCCGAGCGGCAGCAGGCAATAGAGCTGGTTGTTCTCGGGGATGCCGAGCATTTCGTACAGCTGGTCGCGCATGGGGAGGTTGAAGATGGAGCTGCCGAGTCCGAGGGCGCGCGCGGCAAGCTGGAAGTTCTGGACCGCCGGGAAGGTGCTCCCGCCGGGCGTCGAATGGCGGCCTTTCATGCCCAGGACCGCGACAATCACCGGGACGGTGTCGAGGCTGTGGGCGAGGTCCCGGACGCTGTTGAGCGAGAGCCGCTGGTTTCGGGGCAACGCCGCGATCTCCTCCGCCGAGCCGTAGCGGGCCGAGTAGCGGGCCCACCCTTCGAGGGCCCACTCGCGGAGCTGCCGCTTGACCGCGGGTTCGCGAATGATGATCCAGCGCCAGTCCTGTGCGTTCTGACCCGACGAGGCACGGATGGCAGCGTCGAACAGCTGAAAAAGCACGTCATCGGGCACGGGGTCCGGCTTGAAGCGGCGCAGCGCCCGGGTGGTGTAGATGGTCTCGAACAGGCCGGGGTCGTTCATCATGCCGCGGATTGAATACCACTTGAGCCGCCGTGTCCAAGCCCCACCATGTGGGAGGCGTCTCGCACCCGCCGGTCAGCTCAACGCGCCGCTCGCGACAAGCTCCGCAACCTCGTCGTCCGGCAGCCCAAGGAGTTGGGTGACCACATCGAAGGTGTCTGCTCCCGTCTGGCGGACGCCTTCGTACACGGCCGGCCGTTCGCCGTTGAACCGGGCAGGGAAGCGGTCGATCCCGTACTCTCCCAGGTTTTCAGCGACGGTGGTGCCGAAGAACTCCCGGGCGGCAAGTTGCCGGTCCCGTCCGGTCAGGTCGGCTGCATCCTGGACCGGACCCGCGGCAATCCCCAGCGACTGGCAGGTGCCCGCGACTTCGTAGCGGTCCAGCGAGGAAGTCCAGCGTTCGATCATGGCGTCCAGCTCGTCCTCGTGGGCGATGCGCGCCGCATGGGTGGCGAATCGCGGGTCAGCAGCAAGCGCTGGGCTTCCCATCGCCCGGGCGAGCGCCATCCATTCCTGGTCGTTGCGGACGGCAATTGCCACCCAGCGGTCGTCGCCGGCGCACCGATAGATCCCGTGCGGCGCCCAAGCGCCAAGTGGATGGCGGTTGCCGGACGGCTCCGGATTCGCGCCGTTGGCGAGGTAATCGAGCAGTGCCGGCGCCATGATCCCCAGGCCAAGTTCGTACTGGGAGAGGTCGATGGCGAGGCCCGAGCCCGTCCTGTCGCGGTGCTCGAGCGCCTGGAGCGCGGCGAAGGCCCCGGCAAGGCCACTGAGGTGGTCTGTGAGCGAGAAGCCGTAGCCCAATGTGTGTTCGCCGGGCGGATTCGTGAGGTAGGTGAGGCCCGTGAGCGCGTGAATCGTGGGCGCATACGTGACGAAGTCCCTCCATGGTCCGTCCTGGCCCATGCCACCCATGGAGAGGACGCTAACGCCCGGGTTAACGGCGGCCAGCGATTCGCGGTCGAGCCCCCAGCGCTTGAGCACGCCGGCACTGAAGTTCTCGATGATGACATCTGACTTCGCCGCCAGCCGGAGCGCCACGGCGCGGCCCTTTTCGGTGGCCATGTCGATGGTCACGCTGCGCTTGTTGCGATTCCAGCACACGTAGTAGGGATGGCCCGGGGAGTTGGCGCCGCCGCCGCGCGACGCCGTGCCCACCTTGATGACGTCCGCCCCGAGGTCGCCGAGCACGCGCGTGCCGAAAGGCCCTGCCAGGACATGCGTGAAGTCCATGATCCGGATGCCCTCAAGCGGACGCGATGGCTGCACCGGCCGGGTGGCGACAGGACGTTCACGCGTGGACCAGTCCACCCCGGCAGTCCGGGTGGCGGGTGAAGGGTGAGGGCCATCGGCAGAGGTCTTCAGGAAGCGCCCGGGAAAGGGCACGGCGCCGAAGCCCGGGATCTCCCTTTCCTGCAGGTAACCGCGCGCGGCGATCTGCGGGCTCCTGGTGAGAGCCTCCTCGATGTTCCAGACCACTCCGAAGGGCTGGTGACGGCGCTGGCCTTCGAAGAAGAGCGCCTCGCCGTCACGGCTTTCAACCCATTCGCGGAGCACCTTCATCACGTACGGCAGATTGCGGACCATCGAGACGACCGAAGGGAACTTCTCCCGGTCGCCGAGATCCTGGGCTGCCCCGTCTTCGATGAGCCAGGGGACAAGGACCTCGGCGAGCTTCAGCGAGGCGGTAACCATCACACCGTGCCCATCAGCCGCGGTGTAGACCTCGTAGGCGCCGCTCCAGTGCAGACTGCCCTGGCGGCGGGCGAGGTTGGTCTTCCAGACGCCCTCGGGAAAGAACCATTGCATCAACACCTGTTCGGTGCAGCTCACCAGGGCTTCGTGAGCCGAAAGATCAACGTGTTGGAATCTGCCGCTCGCTTCGGCGGCACGGTGGGCTGCCAGCGCGCAAACTGCCGCATACAGCCCGACGGTGTGGTGACTCTGGTTGCCATAGCCGGAGATCGGCGGTGTGGAAGCGTTGCCGGTGACCGATGCCGACCCCGACATCGCATTGGCGACCAGGTCGTTGACGCGCCAGCCGGCCAGCGGTCCGTCGAGCCCCATCGGTGTGACCGAGACCCGGGTGAGCGTGGGGTTGGCTTCCTCCAGATCCGCATGCGCGACGACCGCGCGATCAGGCTCCCAGTCCTCGATCAGAATGCCGGCCCCGGCCACGAGCCGCAGGAACTCAGCCCTACCGGCCGCGGATTCGAGGTCCAGGGTGAGCACACGCTTGCCCGCGTTGTACCAGGCCGCCTGGATGGACGGGCCTGTCGCGCCGAAGAAGGGCGGCTCGGCGGCCAGTGGGTCGCCAGAGGGCGGGACCACGCGCACCACGTCGGCCCCTGCATCCGCAAGGAGACGTCCCGCGAGCACGCCGTTCCAGCCCGCGCATTCAATAACCCGCAGTGCGGCGAGGGAGGAGGGCACGGCCATGGCGGCGGATCATACGGCGCGGATCGCCTGTACGGGCAACGCCGGAAGCCCTGCACTTTCGGCGTCCGAGTGTGTTGTCGACCATAAAGAAGTCCGGAGTGTGAACCAGCTCATAGACATCCCATGGGTAAACCCGGGTTGTGCGAGCCGAAAACGTCAGTTAGGGTGCTCCAAGCCCTCAGGAAAACTGAAGCAGGTGTTTAGATGCCGTTGTCCCCGCACCGGCCGACCCTGGCAGCCATCCTGGTCGCCTTTGTCGCCATCATCGCCGCGGTAGGCCTCGTCCAGGGAGCCACCGCCTCCACCCCTTCCAACGCCATCGCGGAGCGTGCCCTCCGGGACCTCGGGTCCTGGCAGGGCGAATGCTGGCAGTGGATGAAGAAGGTCGTCTCGGAAGCAACCGGGCAGTCGGTGGGCTTCGACTATCGCGACGGCTACTTCGAAGCCGGCGCGATCGAGGTCAGCCTCGACGAGGCTGGACCGGGCGACATCATCCAGATCGCCAGCGACACGTGGACGAGCCCCGACGCGGACTACGCGGGCCTCCACACGGCGATCATCCTCGAGGCGAACGGCGACGGGACCTTCGGCGTGATCGACTCGAACCAGCTGTGGGACGGCATTGTCCGGCTCAGGCCCGGCTACGATCCGGCGGCACTATCCTCGGCCCGCGGCCTGAACTTCCACATCTACCGCATCACGGCCGGAGCGACGCCATCAGTCACCGCCCGGACGCCACAGCCAGCACCAGCGGCCGCGAGCTTCCAGGCAGGCGACCGGGCCCGCGTGAACACGCCGGGCGAGTGCTTGAACCTTCGTGCCGATCCGGTTGGAAACGTGATCACGTGTGTCCCGCACGGCACCGCCGCCACCGTGATCGGCTCACCCGTGACGGCGGCCGGGATAACCTGGGTCCAGGTGCAGACGCCGGGCGGGGCAGGATGGATGGCCGCACCGTACCTGCAGAAAGAGCCTTCGGCCGCCGCCAGCCCGAGCGGCACAGGGGGAGTGAACCCGGTGTTCCAGTACCGGGCGTTCATCCCGCTGGCATCGAGCGACTGAGCCGGTACCTCGCATAACGACTTGTCGCGGCTCCGGTGGTGACACCGGGGCCCACGCGCACCTAGGCTGAAGGCACCTCCCCGCGGACAACTGTGATCAAACTGTGAGCGTCAACAACGCTGCCCGCCCCCGGCTTCGCCCCGGCCAGGCCGAGGCCCTGAAGCGCTTTTCCGAAGCCCTGCGCGCCGGATCGGACTCCGAACTGGTCGTCGTACCCGTTGGTTATGGCAAGACCGTCATCGGCGTCGGGTCGTTTGAGGTGGCGGCGGGGATCGCCGGGGCCGATACGTGCCTCTACCTGACCCCCACGGATGTCCTGCGCACCCAGGTCTACAACGGCATCGAAAAGGCGCTGACCGTCATCGGGAGCACGCGCCCGATCAGGAAGATTCTCGCCGAAAATGCCTCACTCGACCGGATCGGGGCTACGGCCGCGAACTTCATCGTTGCCAGCTACCAGCAGGTGGCGGCCGCCCCGCAGCGGTACGCCAGGCTGTGCCGCGGCCGGCGCGTCCACCTGGTGTGTGACGAAGCTCACCACCTCGGCGAACGCGGCCAGTGGGCCCAGTCGCTCGCCCAGCTCCCGGTGCGCAGCACGCTGCTTCTCTCGGCGACGCCGGTCCGGCTGGACCGGGACCCGCTTGCCGGCGCCCGTTACGCGTACGACGACGAACTCGAGGGCCAGGTCATCGACCCGCTGATCCACGTGACCATGCGGCAGGCATGGAAGGAAGGCGGAATCCTCAAGCGGCTGAACATGCAGATGAAGGACTACGCCGTTGAACTCCGGAATGCGGACGGCGAGGTCTACGAGTTCACCGCCTCGGAGATGGCCGAACTCCCGGACTTCGACCAGCGGTGCGTGCGCCAACAGCTCCGATGGAACGAAGATTACGTTCAGCCGCTGGTCCGCGAGTTCGCCCTTACCCTGCAGCGCAAGAACGAGCTGGCGCCCGGGAAGCACCAGGGCCTGGTGTTTGCTGCGACAACGGAGCACGCCAACCACCTCAACCGCGTCTTCGGACGGTGGCATCCATCGCTTCGTTGCGCGGTTGTCCACAGCGGCGAAGACCTCAGCGACGCGGAGAACGACCGGCGGTTGAAGGACTTCCACGCCGGGAAGTACGACCTGCTCATCCAGGTGAAGAAGGCGAGCGAAGGTTTCGACGCGCCGACGGTGAGCGTGCTGCTCAAGCTCGATGCGGTATTCAGCCGCGAACCGGTTATCCAGCAGCTCGGCCGGGGCCTGCGGTACAACCACGCTCTGCCCTCGTCGCAGAACATCCTGAACGTGTTCATCGGGCGTGACCCGCGGCTCGCTTCCATCATCGAGCACCTGGAGCGCGAGGCGCCGCCGGTCGCGCTGCGGCCCGAGGACGTAGCCGGCGATGACGTGCCGGGCGAATTGTTCGACGACGAGGAAATCCTGGGCCCCGACGAAGAAGAGCGCACCGCCGCCGAGATCCTGGATGTTGAGGAAGCTGGTGACGCCTACCTCGACGAGACCGGCCGCTTCATCGAAGGCCAGCAGTTGACGATGTTCGGCGTGGCTGCGCCAACCCCCCGGGGCCCGGCCGCGACATTCCAGGCCCCGCAAGTCGAAGTCGTCGACATCGCGGGCGAGTTGCAGGACGCCATCGAGTACTGCCGGACGTGGACGAACCGGGCCGCCCGCGAACGCGGCAAGCGGCATGGTCATGGGGAGAACCACCACGCGGCGCTGAACCTCGCCTATGGACGCGAGACTGGCCGCAAGGGCACGCTCTCAACCCCGGCCGAGTATCGCCACAAGGGCGACTGGATGAAGCGCCGGTACACGCAGTTCCTGGGTTAGGGAAGCAGGAACTCGACGACGGCGCGCGCGACCTCTGCGGGCTTTTCAAGCATCGGCAGGTGGCCGCACTGTGGGATCAGCTGGAGCCGGGCCCCCGGGATGCCTGCGGCAAGCTGGCGGCTGTTCTCCGGTGGAACCATGCCGTCGTCTTCACCGCACAGGACGAGCGTGGGGCAGGCAATCTGGTGCAGGCGGTCGAGGGATGTCCAGCCTTCAAGAGCGCCCCGTTGCCGGACAACGGCGAACCGGCGAGGCGGTGCATCGAGGTCGATGCCCATCAGGTAGGCAAAGGCTTCGGGGTCCCGCTCTTTCCAGCCGGGCGATGCCATGGCGACGTTCTGCGTTTCGAAGATCTGCTCCCGGGTCATTTCGGGGGTGATGCGCATAGCCGCGTTCACGGCGTCGGTTGAGCCAACACTTCCGGGTCCACGGTGGCTCGTGCCGCTGAGGATCAAGGCCGAGACCCGGTCCGGGTGCGAAAGCGCGACTTCCTGGGCGAGCATCCCACCCCTGGACCGCCCGTAAAGGGCCGCACGCCTGGCGCCCGCAGCGTCCATCACGGCGATCACGTCGCGGGCTTCGTCGTGAATGGCGTAAGGCTCGTCGCGGCGTTCGCTCTGGCCCATGCCCCGGCAATCGAAGGTCACCACGAAGAGGCGCTCCGCCAGCATCGCTGGAAGCCGGCCCCAGTGCGCCAACCGGTGTGACAGCCCGAGAATCATGACAATGGGCGGGTTCGAGGGCGACCCGGATGTCTGGTAGTGGATCTCCCAGCCGCTGGCATTCGTCGTTGGCATCGCGAAGAGATACTACCACCGTCGCAGGACAGGCCGGTCAGACTGCGCGAGTAGTCCTCGCGGCGGTCAGTTCGATGAGCGCCGCGACGGCGATCCGGACGTCCCATCCGCGCTGCCCGGCACTCACGAGCACCTGATCGAAAAGCGTTGCGGACTCCTCGATGAGGACTGGAAATGCCTTGCCCACGAGCGCGAGAGCGCTGATTCCGCCGACCTTCAGGCCGGTGTGGCGTTCGGCATCACGGTGGCTGGCCATGCGGACCTTCTTGAGCCCGAGGGATGCGGCGAGCACTTTCAGGTCGACCTCAAGGGACGCCGGCATCATCAGCAGGTACGGCTTCCCCCGGGGTGGGTCCTGCTCTACCACGAGCGTCTTGAGCACCTGGTCTGCAGGTACCCCGGTGACACGGGCGACCTCCTGTGCCGAGCGGATGGTGTCGTCGAACTCGAAGACCTCGTGCGGGACCCTCCGTTGTTCGAGCATCCGGACGGCAAGTGGTTTCTGCGACGCCATCCGCGCTAGAGGTGCTGGCTCACGCCGCCATCGATGTGGAACACATGGCCGTTCAGGTAACCGGCGGCATCCGAGGCAAGCAGGACCGCAAGGGCTGCCAGTTCTTCAGCCTTCCCGAAGCGGCGCATCGGGATAAAGCGCAGCAGCAGGTTCGCGCCGATCTCGTCCGGCCCGCGGCCCGGGGTCCAGTCCATCCAGCCACTGGAGATGCAGTTGGAGGTCATGTTCCGAGGCCCGAGCTCCTGGCTGAGGGCTGCCGAAAGGCCCTGCATCCCGGCTTTCGCGGTCGTGTAGGCTGCCAGCCCCTCCACACCGCGCTCGGCGAAGATGTTGCTGACGAAGATGAGCCTTCCGGTCTGCCCCTCGGGGAACTCGCGGATGAACGACCGGGCCGCGTAGAACGCCCCGCTCTGGTTCACGGCCTGGACCCGGGCGAACTCGGCGTCGGTCACTTTCACGATGGGCTTCGCCAGCGGCGCATCCGCGTTGTAGACGAGGATTGTCGGCGAGCCAAACTCCTTGATGACCTGCTTCAGGCCGACCTGCACGTTGGTGGGCAGGGTCACGTCCCAGCCCTGGGCAAGCGACTTGCGGCCCAGCTCGGTGACGGCCTTCGCGACGCGCTTTGCCTCCATGACTTCGTCGCCATCCAGCGTGGCCGAAGCGACAGCGACATCCGCGCCGGCTTCCGCGAGTCCGAGGGCGATTGCCCGTCCCGCCGGATTGCCAGTTCCAACGACCAGCGCGCGCTTCCCTGACAGGTCGTAGCCGGGCTTACGATCCCACTCAGCCACGGGACACCTCCGCGGGCTCGCTGACGACCCAGCCAGTGGGCGCTATCCCTCCGGCCAGGCCGCCGCCATCGATGACGAATGCTTCACCGGTGACGTAGCTCGACGCGTCGGAGCAGAGGAAGACCGCCAGCGGGCCGAGCTCCCACGCCTCGCCAAGACGGCGGGTGGTGATGAAGCGCCCACGCTGTTGACGCATCCCTGCTTCCTGTTCATCGCGCGGCGGGCGCTGAGAGACATAGCCGGGCACGATGCAGTTGACGCGGATGTACTCGCCAACGACCTGGGCCGCCAGGCTCTTCGTGAGCGAAATAACCCCGGCCTTGGCCGCCGCGTAGCCGATCGACTGGGGCGACGAACGCAGGGCGGTCCCGCTGGCAACATTTAGGATCACTCCTCCCTGGTCCTGCTTCAGGAACGTCCGCACGGCCGCACGCGAACAGTAGAAGGTGCTGTGCAGGTTCACCTCGATCGTGTCGTGCCAGTCGGCGTCTTCGAGGTCGTGGATCCGGGCGCCCGCGCCGCGCGCATCGCCGATGCCCGCGTTGTTGAGCATCACATCGAGCCGGCCAAAGTGGGAAACGGTCTTTTCGATGAGGGCGTCGCAGTCGGCCCGAGACTGGACATTGGTGGGGACGATGAGTGGTTCGCGTCCAGAGGCTGCCTGGATTTCGGCGGCGGCGGACTCGAGCTGGCTGACCGTGCGGCTGGCGATGCAGATGTCGGCGCCGGCTTCGGCGAGCGAGATTGCCATGGCCTTGCCGAGTCCGCGGCTGCCACCAGTGACGATGACTACCTTTCGCGGCGGACCATCGAGACGAAGTTTTTCGAGGACCACAGGGTACCTCCCGGGGGATTCATTGCGGTTGCCATCATACGGGCACCCGGAGATGGCCTGCTCAGGCCACGCGGAACGCACCAATGACCAGGGTCAGGGCCGCGACGGCGAACCGGTAGAGCACAAATGGCAACAACGTGCGGGTCCGCAGGTACCGCAAGAGGAAATGGATCACCGCGAAACCAACGGCCGCAGAGCATACGAAGCCGATCCCAAGTTCGAGACCCTCGCGGCCCGAGAGCCCGGTGAGGTCCTTCGCGGTCAGCGCCGCCGCGCCCACGAATGCGGGTGTGCCCAGCAGGAAGGCGAACCGCGCCGCATCATCCCGGCGAATGTCCCGGAACAGTCCAGCGCAGAGCGTGGCCCCCGAACGGGAGACGCCCGGGATGAGCGCAGCCGCCTGTGCAAGACCAATGAAGGTCACGTCGATCAGGCCGATCGAGCCCATCGTGCGCAGGTTACGCGTGCGCCGGTCGGCCACCAGCATGACCACGCCGAACGCGGCAAGGGTGATTGCCACCACCCACGGTTGGCGGACGTTTTCCTCGATCCAGTCGTTGAAGAGCAGTCCGACGGCGGCGGCCGGGATGGAACCGAACGCGATCAGCCAGAGGAGGCGACTGTCCTGGCCATGCCGCGAGAATCTGAACTGGTAACGGCTGAAGTCCCTGAGACCGGTCCCGAACATCCGTACCCAGTCGCGCCAGAAGTAGATCAGCAACACGAGGAGCGTGCCGCAGTGGAGCCCGACATCAAACGCGAGGCCCTGGTCTTTCCAGCGGAACAGCGACGGGACGAGGATCAGGTGGCCGGAAGATGAGATAGGGAGGAACTCGGCGAGGCCCTGGACGATACCGAGGATTGCCGCGCGTACGAAGTCCATGTACCGGTCAAGGTGTGGCGGGGGCCCGGTATGGGCAACCGGGACCTTCGCAGGCCCCCGTCACCCAATTAGCTGACGCTCGCGATGCCGGTGTAGCGCTCGATGACCGGGCGGCCGGCGAGCAGTCCTGCGAGTGACGCGCCCATGGCCTTCATGTGGTCGGTCTGGCTGTGAGCCGCGAACGCCTCGGCGTCCGCGTACTGTTCGTAAAACATGAACAGCGTCGGGTCGGCGTCGGAGGTGTGGAGGGAGTAGGTAGGGACCTTACCGGCCTCGTGCTTCTTGACGTTGCCGACCATCTCGGTGAGGACGGCGCGCAGCTGGTCTTCCTTGCCGGCGACTGCCTGCAGCTTGGCGACCACGGTGATCATATCGGTTGCTCCATGGAGTGATGTGGCAGGATTGTACGCGAGGGATGCGTGGGTGTGCGCATCGATGCGGGGCCCGATACTATCCGGGACGATGCTGAAGCGCATTCCCACCCGCCGGGCCATCGAGTTGATACGCCGCGCAAGGCAGTCGCCACAGAGCGACCCGGAAATGGCGTATCCCCGCTGGTACCTGCATCGTTGGCACTTCTTGCCAGAGGGGTACCTTTCGCGACGGGGTGCAGCCGGTTACGAGCGGGTCATTCGAAGCCTGTACAACGCCGGTCAGGAGGACGCCCTCGTAGGCAAGTTGGTCAGGCGCGTACGCGCTGCGCGGCCCTCTTCAGTGGTGGAATTGGGATGCGGCCCGGGAAGGCTCCTGACTGCGCTCGCGAACGCCGAGGTTGCGCCCGAGATTGTCGGTTTGGACCTGAGTCCATACATGCTGGAGCGAGCGAAGGCGCGGCTCCCGCGAGGGAAAGCCCGGCTCCTCCACGCCGACGCCCTCGCGGTCCCGTCGCAGGAGGCGGCATTTGACGTGGCTGTGGCTGCTCATTATGTCGGGCATCTCCCGGGCGAACTCCGGGCGCCGGCGGTGCGTGAGATCGCGCGCCTCGTCCGCCCCGGTGGGCGCGTTATCATCGCGGACCACTCGTGGCATCCGTGGCCACCCATTCCCCCGCTGGTGTTGCGTGAGGCGTCATGGCACGCGTCGCGTCTCATCCGGCTCCAGGTGTTCGAGCGGGTCAACCTCAATTGCGCGGAGGCCACGGCATGACCAACCCACAGGCAGAGGAGTTCGAGCGCATTCGTGGGTACCTGCAGCAGCAGGCCGCGGAGAAGACCATCGCGGAGCTGTTCGAGCGCGTGAAGGAGGGTATGGGCGAGTTGATTGAGTCCGCCCGGTCTGTCCCCGCGGCGGTCATCGCCTCGAATCCGCCGGGCGACGACTGGTCACCGATGGACTGCCTGAAGCACGCGGTGCAGTCGAACCTGCAGGTGGCGCAGGACGTGCTGCACGTCGCGCTGAGCGGCGACCGGTCCGGCGAGCCCGAGCCCGAACTGCCGGCTGACCGGGAGACGCTCATTGCCGCCCAGGAGGCTTCGCTGGAGTCGCTCTGGGCGCACGTCAGCGAAGCGGACCCCCAGTCGAACCTGCAGGTCACCTGGCCGCATCCGTTCTTCGGTGAGTTGAACTGGCGGGAGTGGCTGATCTTCCTCCGTATCCACGCGAAGGACCATGCGCGCCAGCTGAACGCCATGCGCGAGGCGCTCGGTGGCTGAAGCGCGCCCGCTGCGCATCGTCCACACCTCTGACGTGCACCTCGGCGCCTACAGCGGCAGCGGCGATGGGAAGTGGGCGGAACGCCGGAGGTTGATGGAAGACACCTTCCGGCGCGTCATCGACCTGGCCAACGTTGTTGGCGCCGATGCTCTGGTCATCGCCGGTGACTTTTTCGACAACGACCGCGTCTCGGAGGAAACGGTCGTCTTCGCCGCAACCGAGATACGGCGGTTCGAGGGCCAGACGCTCCTGCTGCCTGGAAACCACGACCCGGTGGACCCGGGCAGCCTCTACTGGCGGCATGACATGGAGGCGATCGCGGAGCGCCTGACCATCGTCCGCGAACACAAGGGCGAACTCATCGAGCCGGAGGGCTTGGACGCCGTCTTCTGGGGGCGCGGCTACCTCGATAGCGACTGGCACTTCAAGCCCCTCGAAGGGATCCCGGAACGCATCGACGGACGCTGGCACATCGCGCTGGGTCACGGGCACTTCATCCCGGAGGGCGCCGAATCCCACCGGTCGCTGCCCATCCGCGAGGCGGAGATCGCCTCCGCGGCGGGCCACTGGGATTACATGGCCTTTGGGCACTGGGAGCCGCACGCAGACGTAAGCCGCGGCGGCGTCACAGCGATCTACTCGGGTGCGCCGATGCCGCTGAGCGATGCGAACCGCCGCGCGGGCATGGCCGCGGTAGTTGACTTCGACGAAGGCGGCGTGCGCTGGCGGATGCACCGTGTGGATCCCCGGCCCGGGGACGAGGGGGCGAAGTAGTCCGCGGCGTTTCCCCAAACGGGGTGCATGCTAAAGTTGAAGGACCGTGGCAGGGTAGCTCAGCCGGTCAGAGCGCACGACTCATAATCGTGAGGTCGGGAGTTCAAGTCTCCCCCCTGCTACCAGGTTTCTGAATCTAGCCGGCAGGTTTTTCAGAAGATCATCGGGCCCTGGGCAGGTTCCGTGACGACCATTTGACGACCATTTCCAGTTATTGTTGCTTCCATCTCGCCCGCTCCGTCTGCCGAAGCCGGGTTGATCCGGGCCCCGAACAACGCCCGGTAGACTCGGCTGGCTCGCTCTTCCTTGGCGCGAGTGGGGTGCACATAGCGCATCGTCGTTTGGATGCTCCCGTGTCGCAGCGCATCGCGTATTTCCGACAGAGGCTCGTTCTGGTCACCGAGGAGCGAGCCATAGCCATGCCGCAGATCGTGAAAACGAATCCGGGGTAACCCGGCCGAGACGAGGTGGCGTGCGAGCGCCTTCGCGAAGCTCGACTGGTGAAGGGGAAGGCCGTTCGCGCTGGTGAACACAAGGCAGAGATATGACCAGATCTTGGGGA
>PQAO01000020.1 GCA_003104995.1 Dehalococcoidia bacterium | reverse complement strand
GAAAAGGAAGCCAAGCAGAAGGCCGCCGAGGAAAAGCGCGCTGAACGCCTGGCCGAACGGGAAGCCAAACAGAAGGCCTCCGAGTCGACCGATGACGCCGATGCCGGTGACAAGGACAACCCGGGCCCTGGCGTGGACGAAAGCCGACGAGGATAGCGGCTCCCGCTCCCGCATTTGCGACGCAGCGGCCAGCAGCAACCAGCAGCGGGGAGGACTACCGGGCAGAACGAGGAGGAGGCAAGGGTTTCCCCATAGTGAACAACAGTTGCACCGCTGCCGATGATTGAAGGGAAGAGCCTTCGGGACTCATCCCGGCGGCGAGGAGAACGAATATGACCAGTCACATGCGGACATGCCAGCACTGCGGACTCCCGTACGACTGGCGCCGTTCCCCCAGCGGATCACTCAAGATGACCTACTGCGGGAGCCTGTGCGAACGGGCGGGACTGGGCTTCACCATCGACGGTCTCCTCGGCGAGATGCGCGTGATACGCACGGCGTGGCGAGAACTGCTTGCCGCCTGAGCGCACTGTGTAACGCCGATCACACGCTTCGGCCAAACGACGGAGGCCGCCTCCATCCCCGGTGGGGCGTGACGGCCATGTCCGGCGAATAGGCTGGAGTTCGAGGGTAGGAACCCGGAGGAGGACCGAGATGACCGCAGCACTGACTTCCATCAGCGACCCCACCAACATTAAGGAGTGCCGCCACTGTGGGCTCCGCTACGACTGGCGCCGCTCGCCCAGCACCTCACTGAAGATGACCTACTGCGGTTCGCTCTGCGAACAGGCGGACCTCGGCTTCACGATCGATGCGCTGCTCCGTGTTGAGCGCGCGCCCCGCGAACTCGCGATCGCTGCCTGACCCGGGCTACCAGCGTAACGAGAACGTAAGGTAAGTCGCTTTGCGCAACTGACCGCCGGGGTCTACGCTGGATGAGGAACCGGCACTCGACCCCCCTCGCGGGGGCGGGGAAGCCGGGCAAATGGGAGGAACACCGTGGACACGCCAATCGGACCCGGCCCGGCCGGGATGAACCTCAATCACATCAAAGTCTGCGCACGGTGCAGCCTCCGCTACGACTGGCGGAAGTCGCCAAGCTCCATGAAAATGACCTACTGCAGTTCGCTCTGCGAGAGGGCGGATCTCGGCTTCACCCTGGAGGCCCTCCTCCGTTACGAGCGCGTGAAGGACGAATCGAAAGAGCCGGCCGCTCCGGTCGTCTAACCCCTTCGCGAACCTACAAACCAACGGGCCACGCAGATTGCGTGGCCCGTTTCGTTTGTCCTGTGGGCGCCCGGTCAGTCGAGAGTGAGGGGCGTGTCGTCGCGGTTGGCCCAGTCGCGCATGGAACCGTCGTAGACGCGGATGTTCTCCCAGCCGAGCATCTCCATTGTGAAGGCGGCGTGCGCCGCGCGGATCCCGCCCTGGCAGTACGTGATGGTTTCCTTGCCACGCGTGAACCCGGCCTCTGCGAGGAGCTTTTCGAGCTGGTCCGCGGGAAGGAAGCGCCGGGTGTCGGCGGTCTCGACGAAACGGAGCCATTCGAGGTGGCGGGCCCCGGGCACCCGGCCGATCCGCCTGTTGCCCCGGTCGTTAGTCCCGTCCCACTCGGCGTCCGTGCGAGCGTCGAACACCTGGCAGGCCGGGTCCGCATGCTTCGCCTTGAGGTAGTCGGCAGCGGCGACGAGCGCAGGGTTGGGATGCGCTGTGAATGACGCTTTCGGCGGGCGAGTGGCGTGGAAGGTCGCGGGACGGCCTTCGGTAAGCCAGCGGTGCCATCCGCCGTTCAACACCTTCACGTTGGTGTGGCCGTAGTACTTCAGCACCCACCACATGCGTGCCGCCACCAGGTGGTTGTTGTCGTCGTAGGGGACGACGAGGGTGTCGTTGGTCACCCCGAGCCTGCCCATGAGCTCCTCGAACTGCTTCGGAGGCATGACGAAGGTGCCGTGGTCGGCGCCGGGCGGGCCGTCCTCCTTGATGTAGTAGTGCACGGGCAGGTGGACGGCGCCCGGGATGTGCGCGCGGCGGTAGGCCTCGAGCACCGCACAGTCGATCACGCGGATGTTGGGATCATCGAAGTGGGCGGCCAGCCAGTCCGGCTCGGCGAGCAGTTCGGGGTGGGCGTATTCGGCCATGGTGTCTCCCGCGGGAAGGTGTGCGGAGTCTACCCCAGGCCGCGCCTATCAGGGTGAAGGCGTGCCCTCGGACGGCGCGCCAGTGAATGGGGTGGGTGTGGGCCCCCCGGGTTCAGTGGGTGTCCCGGGAACAGTCGGAGTGCCCGGCCCGGGCGTCTGGGCACCCCGGCGGACGTTGATAAGGACGGAGGTCGAGAGACCCTTCCCGTCGTCGGTCGTCAGCCGGACGGTATAGACGCCGTCCTTCAGGTCCCGCACGTCGATGACGCCGAGGACGCCGTTGTTGACCGGCGCGGTGCCCGAGCCGATGGTCTTCCACTCTTCGGGCTTCGCTGACTCGCCGATTTCGAGCTTCCAGTTCTTCAGCTTCGGGGGCTGGACGCTGCCCACCACCTGGGTCGTCGAGGTGATGGTGCGTCCGTTGGTCAGGTTCGAGATGGCGAGGGCGACCTGGCCGGTGCTCTTTTCGGTTGGCGCGATCGGGATTCCGAACGACTTTGCCAGCTCTTCCGCGAGGTCGGCCTTGAACGCCGGCAGCTTCACAAACTTCTTCATCTCCCGGAATTGAGACGGTGTGTCGTCGGACGCGAGGAACCCGTTCCGCGTGTCGATCTCCTTCTCCTCGCACTGCGATTCGTAGGTGACGTCAGTCCGCACCCACGAAGTGACCGACTGGTCGCAGTATTGGAAAGGTTGCGCCAGGATGCGGTCGGTAGCGGGCGATTGGAAACCTCGCTGAGCGACGTTCGCCGGCCGAAGGTCTTCGAAGCCCTTGCCGACGTCCCCGACGCCTTTTTTCACAAGGAGCGAGTGGTAGGTGCCCATCCAGTTCTTCCAAAGGCGGACCGTGGTGTTTGCCGCGGCGAACTGGCGGTCATTGACGAGCTCGTTGGTGGCGTTCCCGACCCAGACGGCCGTCGCCGCGTGGCGGGAGTAGCCGGTCATCCACGTCTCGAGCGTGTCACTCGCGCTGAGGGGGCCCTGCTGGGTGCCGGTCTTTATGCCGGAGGGGATGCGCACCCCGTCCGAGTAGAAGTCGAGCCCGAGGTCATTGTTGGATCCTCCACAGCCCCAGATGATGAAACGGGCCGTGCAGTCGGACATGATCGAGTGGAGCAGCCAGACCGAGCCGGCATCGACGACCTGGATCTCCGTGGGCTTGGGCTGCGTGTAAAGGATGCCGCCATCCTTGTCGCGGACTTCAAGGACGACGATGGGGTCGAGTTCGCGGGTGCCCGGGATGCGGATGTGGCCGCGGGCGAAGTCGAGCCGCTGTTCGAGCGCGAGTTCGCCCGCGGCGCCGGTGTCGATGGCGGTGCTCTTGAGCTGGTCGAGTTCGACGTAGCGGGCAAGATGGGGCGTCCCGATCATCTTGCCCATGTTGGCGATGGTCGCGTCCATGTAGGCCATGTCGATGGCGCGGATGTTGGCGCCGCCGGTGGCGATCGAAGCCCCGTAGGTCACGTCGGAATGGGCGCGGAAGGTCGGGTCGAAGTGCTGGGCGAGGGTGGTGATGCCGAGCTTCTTGGCCATCTCGATGACGTTGTCGACGCCGCCTTCCTGGGCGGCGCGGAAGGCGCCGACGTTCTGGGACCCACCAAGGGCGGCACGCGCGGAGATGAGCCCTTCCGTCTTGGGGTCGCCACCCCGCGGGTTGGTGATGGCGGTGCCTTCGACGGTGAGCGGGCTGGTGTCCCAAAAGATGCTCATCGGCGCTTTGTTCTGGGTATCGAACCAGTTGAGGTAGACCGCCGGCTTGAATGACGAACCCGGCTGGTTGATCTCGACGAGCTGGTCGATTTCGCCGGCGACGCGGCGGTCTGACCTGTAAGAGGGGTCGCGGTTCGGGGCGTAGACGACGACCTCGCCGGTCGAGGGTTCGATCGTGACGATTGCCGCGTTGTTGCATTCGCAGCCGTTTTCGAGTCCCGTCGCGATGAAGCCCCGGGCCATCTGCTGTGCGAGGTCGGTCGCTTCCCAGTCCAGGGTAGAGGTGACCCGGTAGCCTGCGGCGTGGACGCTCGACTTGCAGTCGGGCGCGCCTTCGACCTTCGGCAGCAGCCCCGCTTCGCACATGCGGATGAGGCGCGGTTCGACCTGGTTGTCGATGAACGCTTCGGCGCGCTGGGGGTTGGAAGCGAGGTAAACCCGCAACTCCTCGGCCTTGGCCGCTTCTACTTCCTCGAGTGTGGCGCGCTGGTGGCGGACCATCAGGTCGAGTACGTCTTCCTGGCGTGCCTTGGCGTCGCCGCCGACCGTCCCTCGTCCGAGTTGGTCGAGGATGCACTGGCCATCGTCCGCCTTGAGGCAGTTGAGGCGAGGGTGATACCTCGTCGGCGCCTGGGGGATGCCGGCCAGGAGCGCCGCCTCGGCGAGGGTGAGGTCTTTCGCGTTCTTGCGGAAGTAGCCCTGGGCGGCCGCCTCGGCGCCGACGTAGCGGTCGGCGTAGGAGATCTGGTTCAGGTACCAGGTGAGGATATCTTCCTTCGAATAGTCCTTCTCCAACTCGATCGCGTAGGTGATCTCGCGCAGCTTGCGGTCAAGGGTGCGCTCAGCGGTTACGCAGGGCGCTTCGTCGTCGCCCGCGCTGATGCTGGGGCAGATGTAGACGTTCTTGATGAGTTGCTGCGTGATCGAGGAACCGCCGGTGCCAGAGCCGAACTCATCGAGCACGTAGTTCTCGTAGGCGGCGCGCAACAGGCCCTTCAGGTTCACGCCCGGGTGGTCCCAATAGCTGTTGTCTTCGGTCGAGACGGTTGCCTCGATGAGCCACGGAGAGATTTCGCTGAGGGGGACCGGATCGAGCAGTTGCGCGTTGGGGTTCGAAAGGGTGCCAAGGAGGACGCCGCTATCGGGGCCGCCGCGGTCATAGATCTCGGTCGCGACGTTGCTGATCTGGAGCAGCTTCTCCTCGATTGGGACGTAGTCCTTCGCGTAGGAGTTGTAGATGACGAACAGCGCGCCAAGGCCGGCGGCGGCACAGACCGCGCCGAGGCCGACGAGCCCCAGGAGGACGATGATGATCGGCCGGGCGCGGTTCGAGCGGGAGGCCCTGCGGGCGCGAAGCCGCCTGCGCACGAGAAGCGCGCTCATTGGAGGGGACTCCGGGCGATGCCTGCGGCGCGCGCCGCTGCGGGGTGCATCGTCACGGAGGGTAACAAAGCCCACCGGCCCGGTGAACCGGCGCGGTTAAGGGATCGTTCCTGTACCCTCTTGGCTATGGC
Organism: Dehalococcoidia bacterium; assembly: GCA_003104995.1. Lineage (GTDB taxonomy): Bacteria > Chloroflexota > Dehalococcoidia > Tepidiformales > Tepidiformaceae > Amarobacter. The sequence goes on along the minus strand of PQAO01000020.1, from coordinate 97,299 downwards.
GCTCACGTCTGCAGAAGTCCTCCACATCGCCCGGCTGGCCCGCATCGCCCTAAGGGATGCCGACGTCGAAAGGTTCACCGCGCAGCTTTCCGGCATCCTCGATCACTTCGCGGCATTGGCCGCGGTGGACACCGAGGGCGTCGAGCCGACCGCGCACCCGCTCCCTCTCTCTAACGTTATGCGTGACGATTTGGTTGCACCCTCGCTCTCACAGGCCGAAGCCCTGGCCAACGCGCCCCAGGCCGAGGATGGCTACATCCGCGTGCGGGCGGTGCTCGAATGAGCGAGCTCTGGCGGCTGACCGCCCACGAAGCGCACGAGGGACTCCGCGATGAGCAATTCACCAGTGTCGAGCTCACACAGTCGGTGCTCGACCGGATCGCGGCCGTCGAACCGAAGGTGCACGCCTACATCACGCTCACGGCGGAGCTGGCGCTGGAGCAGGCGCGGGAGGCCGACGCGAAGTTCGCATCGGGCACGGCCACGCCGCTCACCGGCATCCCGGTGGCCGTGAAAGACCTGATCGTGACGAAGGGCGTTCGCACGACGGCCGGTTCGAAGATCCTGGAGAACTTCATCCCGCCGTACAGCAGCCACGTGTATGAGAACCTGCGCCGGGCGGGCGCGGTGATGGTCGGCAAGGCGAACATGGACGAGTTCGCGATGGGCTCATCGACCGAGCATTCGGCCTATGGCCCGACCCACAACCCGTGGCAGCCGGGGCTGGTGCCCGGCGGGAGCTCCGGCGGGTCGGCGGCGGCGGTGGCGGCGGGCGAGGCGCTGGTGGCGCTCGGGAGCGACACGGGCGGGTCGATCCGGCAGCCGGCGGCGCTCTGCGGGAACGTCGGGCTCGACCCGACCTACGGGCGGGTGAGCCGCTTCGGCATCGTCGCCTTCGGGAGCTCACTCGACCAGGTGGGGCCGATCGGGCGCGACGTGGAGGACGTGGCGACCATGCTGCAGTGCATCGGCGGGCACGACCCGCGCGATTCAACGAGCAACCCAGAGCCAATGCCGGACATGCGTCACTACCTCGGGCGCGACATCAAAGGGATGAAGATCGGCGTGCCGAAGGAGTACTTTATCGCGGGCATGGAGCCGGGCGTGACGGCGCGGATCGAGGAGGCGCTGGCGACGCTCGAATCGCTGGGGGCGACGGTCGACCGCTCGCTTTCGCTGCCGAGCACGGACCACGCGCTGGCGGTGTACTACATCATCGCCCCGAGCGAGGCTTCGGCGAACCTGGCGCGCTACGACGGGGTGAAGTACGGGTTCAGCGACCGCAGCGGCCCGACGATGTGGGACAACATGGAGCAGACGCGCGCGCAAGGGTTCGGTAACGAAGTGAAGCGACGCATCATGCTCGGCACGTATGCGCTCAGCGCGGGCTACTACGACGCCTACTACCTGAAGGCGCAGAAGGTGCGCACGGTCATCAACAACGAGTTTGCGGAGGCGTTCGCCAGGTACGACGTGATCGTGACACCGACCTCGCCCACGGTGGCCTTCCCGATTGGCGCGAAGGTGGACGACCCCTACGCGATGTACCTGAACGACATCTACACGCTACCGGCCTCGGTGGCGGGGCTGCCGGCGGTGAGCGTGCCCTGCGGGTTCAGCGAGGGCCTGCCGGTGGGCCTGCAGATCATCGGGAACTTCTTCGACGAGGGGCGGATCCTGCAAGTGGCGAGTGCCTACGAGCAGGCGGCGGGGTTCAGGAACCTGCTGGCGGGGTAGGGGGCGGTTAGAACTTTGCGCCCGCGGTTTACGCATGGGGGCGATGTGGTTGGAACAGGCTACTTTAGTAGCACATTCACGTCGGCGGCGGCGCGGAGTTCGGCTGCGTATGCCCTGAATGATGCTTCGCGCTTCGCCGGATCATTCCGAACTTCATCTGGAAACGCCTGCATGAGCTCATTGCGTAACAGGCCGATTGCCATCGTGCGCCGCATCCCATCAAGCATCACGGGGCTTGAATCGTAGACATCGACGTGATAGGGCGTGCCCCGGACCTGGTCGAAGAGCGCTCGCAGCTCCCGCGCATCGCCAGTGTCCTGACGCATGAATTCCAGGAGGCCCTCCTTTTGCATGCGAGCCTGCGAAAGTACGTCTTCGTCCGACGGTACCAGGCCTCGCCGGTCCGCCTCTTGGAACATAAGCTCATTCTCGATGAGCATGTCGACATATTCGGCGATTGACGCCCATGGCAACTCGCTCCCGGCCACACCGGTCCGAGCAGAGTAGAAGACCAGGAAGGCACGAACCTTCGCCTCGGGAACGGCCACACCATCCACGACCGCAACGACGGCGCCATCATCCGCGCTGAGTTCTGCAACGGCGTCCGCAAAGCGCTGGGCTGGTGACGCGGTTGCGGCCGACTCTCCCCACATCTGCCATCTGAAGAGCAGGACACTGACGACGGCCACGGTTACAATCAATGCAGACGTTCTCATGCGATTCATATTCGCTGCAACCTCACTCCTAGAAGTTTTAGTAAGACCAGTTATACGATCCGGAGGCAGAGGCTCCTGCGACAGTGCCCCACCCGCCGCCGCCGATTACAACACTTCCTTGGAACAGGCCCGTGCCGTAACCGTAGACTGAAATATCCAGGGTACCTGAATCACATGTCCAAAAGTACCAATTCGAACCGATACACCAGCCATTTAGGTTGTTGGAAAACGTGGCTAGATAGTACGAATCTGAGTAGAATGTCGTCGAAATTGATCCGGAAAGATAACTTGCGAACGCCCACCAGTTGCTATTCGTCTTAGTTTGATGCACCAGAGAGTCGATTCGCGTGTATCCGTAACCGCCCTGCCAAATCTTCGTGTAGGCTATGTCGCTTTGAACTACATAGGGAAAGGTTACGTACTCCCACGTGTCGTAGTTAAAGCCGCCCATGGTGTTAGATGCAGTAGACCCAGCCGGCCACGCATTGGCAATACGCGTCCCAGGGCCTAGCGCAGTCGCTACGACAAGGATAGCCATGAACCGCGGAAGCCAGACGCTCCTGAGCCACCCCGTCCTGCGGACAGTCAGTCGATCCATGTTGATGCCCTCTTGTTACGTGATTGAGCCATGTTCGCCCAAGCAAGCGTGACCCGTCACCCTACCTCGCGTACGGGAATCAGATACCTTACGTACCGTTCGTGCTCACACCCCCCTGCTCCAGGAGCCACTCGGCCCACGACTCGCGGTTCTGGCGCCACCAGCGCCGGAGGTCGTGGACGCTCTCGCACCCGGTGTACCCCTTGAGCACCTGCACTGCGCTGCGGACCGAGGTATAGCTCACGCCCAGCCGTTCGGCCGCCTCGCGTTCGGTCCGGTCGTCCGCCAGTTCGCGCAGCACGCGCACTCGCGAAGCCGTCAGCCAGTCGTAGTCCACCTGGCCCTGTCCCTGGATTGCCACAAGCCGCCTCCTGTGGAGTAAACGTCCGCGCGGGGGAGGAAGTTCCGCTCGCCGCTGCGCTCCACACGTGCCGAGGGTACGCCGCGACCGCGCATGGGGTCAATATCGTTTCCGCAAACCCTTCGTCCCCGGAGAAGGCTGGCGAGGTTCGCCGCGAGTTTGCTTTTAGCTGTGCCCGCGCCTCCGGGCTATTGGCGGGCCCGATGGGAGGCCGGGCTGGCCGATTGCTTGTGAAGATTGTGGACGGTGTTGACCAGTGCGATGTGGGAGAAGGCCTGGGGGTAGTTGCCCAGCATTCGGCCGGCCACAGGGTCGTACTCCTCTGAGAACAGCCCGAGGTCATTGGCGAGGCCGGCCAGGCGGTCGAGCAGCGCCCTGGCTTCGGAGGCCCTGCCGGTCATCGCGAGGCAGTCGGCCAGCCAGAACGAACAGGCGAGGAACGGCGCGTCGGCGCCCGCCACGCCGTCCGTCACCCCCGGGCGTGAGTACCGCCGCACGATGCCGTGGGTCGAGAGTTCGCGCTGGACGGCCTCGATGGTGCCCAGGACGCGCGGATCGTTCGGGGGCAGGAACCCCACGAGCGGGATCATCAGGAGCGCCGCGTCGAGGTCCTTTCCGCCGTAGTACTGCACGAATGAGCGCTTCTCCTGGTCGAACCCCTTTGCGCAGACCTCCGCGTGGATGCGGTTGCGGAGCGTTTTCCAACGCTCGACGGGCGCATCGGAGCCGAGATGCGCGGCGGACTTCACGGCCCGGTCGAGGGCGAGCCACGCCATCACCTTCGAGTGCGTGAAGTGCTGACGCCCACTGCGGACCTCCCAGATGCCGTCGTCTGGCTCGTCCCATACCTGTTCCAGGAAGTCGATGAGCTCGCGCTGGAAGCGGCGCGCGTCATCACCGACTTCGATGCCATGGACGCCCGCGACATGGAACGCATCCATGACCTCGCCGAGCACGTCGAGCTGGAACTGGCTGTGGGCCGCGTTGCCTATCCGGACCGGCGTGCTGCCGGCATAGCCAGGCAGCCAGGGGATCTCGGACTCGATGAGCAGGCGCTCGCCGGCGACCCCGTACATGATCTGGAGGTCGGCCGGCTTACCGGCGGCGGCCCGCAACAGCCAGCGCTGCCACTCGGCGGCTTCCTCCACGTAGCCTGAAGCCAACAGTGCATAGAGGGTGAACGTGGCGTCGCGGAGCCAGCAATACCGGTAGTCCCAATTCCGCATCCCGCCCAGTTCTTCGGGCAGCGAGGTGGTTGCCGCCGCCGCGATGCCTCCGGTGGTGCTGTTCGTGAGCCCCTTCAGCACCGTCAGCGAGCGGTGTGCCAGGTCCTGGTAGGGCCCCTGGTAGCGGTAGCGCCGGCTCCACTGCAGCCACCACTCTTCCGTCCTCACCATGAGATCCAGCGCATCTGACGGCGGCGGCGGCGGCAGGTGCGACTGGTGCCACGTCATGACGAACGGCACCGTTTCGCCTTCGCCCACGCAAAACGACGCGTACGTCCGGTAGTCGCGTCCGGTGAGTTCGACTGGAGTCCGGATCGCGATGGCGTCCGGTCCGGCAATCGCCGTGAGCCCGAACGGGTGGCGGCGGACCCAGGGGACGAACGCGCCGTATTCGAATCGCAGGATGAGTTCCATCTCCACATCCACCCGGCCCCGGTCACCCCGCACAATGCGGACGACGTTGAGGCCCTCGCCCACCTGTGCTGGCGTCAGGAAGTCCACCAGGGTGATGGCGCCTTCCGGCAGTTCGAAGGATGTTTCGAGAACCAGGGAATTCCGGCGGTACCGGCGGCTAACGCGGGCCGCGGCCCCGCGAGGGGCGAGCCGCCACCTGCCATGCTCCTCCGTCCCCAGGAGGGCCGCGAAGCACGCCGGCGAGTCGATCCGGGGTAAACAGAGCCAGTCCATCGAGCCGTCACGTCCGACCAACGCCACCGTGCGCATGTCGGCGATGAACCCATAGTCCTCGATTCGCTGGCTCACGGGCGAATCCGCCTCCTGCGACGATCGTCGGTAGCGACTGTACCAGCCTGGCCCCACGGCGGGCAGGCCACTCCGGCAACCATTCCGGAGTTGGGAAGCCTTCGCGACACCACCTAACGCCCCGGGCCTTTACACTGCTCTTCGTTATGACACGTTTAGTCCTGGGGCTGGCGGCCGTTTCCGGGCCGGTCGCGTACTTCGACCCCAACGGCTACCGCTGGGCGGGGGTGGTTGGATTGGCGGTCGCGGTGATGCTGGCTGGAACCGCCGCCGGCCGGTGGTCGCGGGGGCGAGCTGCCCGGCGCTCGGTCGAGGGGCTCCGCAAGCTCCACCCGAGCGATTTCGAGGCCGAGGTTGCGGGCTGGCTCCAGCGTGAGGGTTGGCGTGTCGAGCGCCGCGGCGGCACTGGCGACGGCGGCATCGACCTCCTCGCCCGGAAGCGCGGCGAGACTCTCGCGGTCCAGTGCAAGCGCTATGCCGAGCACGCAACCGTCACCGCGCCACAGGTACGCGAACTCTTCGGCGCAGCGGTGGCCGAGAGCGCGACGGCGGCGGTGCTGGTGACCACCGGGCACGTTTCCGGGCCGGCGCAGGCCTGGGCCGAGTCGTTGCCGGGGGCGACGCCGCTGTGGCTGGTCGATGCCGGGCGCATCGGGCAGGTGGCCGCCCGCCAGGCACTCTTGAAGGACTTTGGCGTGAAAACTTAGGACTTAGAGGTTCGGGGTTCTCCGGTGCCAGTTCGTGGCCGTTTCGTAGGCGTGGGCGGCGCGGAGGACAGTCGGCTCGTCGAACGGGCGCCCCGCGATCTGCATGCCGATGGGGAGGCCCTCGCTGCTGAACCCACACGGCAGCGAGAGCGCCGGCACCCCGGCGATGTTGAACGGCATGGTCAGCGAGGCGAAGGCCGCCCCGGTGGTGAGCTGGACGCCATCGACCTCGAGCTGCTCTTCGCCGATCTTTGACGCAGGGCGCATGGTGGTCGGCGCGACCAGCAGGTCGACGCGTTCCAGCAGGCCCCGGACCGCCTCCTTGATGTCGTAGCTGGCGCGGTAGGCGTTGGCCAACCCCACTGCGTCGGGCAGCGGTGTCGAGAGCACTTCGCGCAGCTCGGGGCTGTAGTCGCCGGGCTGCTTTGCCAACCACTCTGCGTGGTAAGCCTGGCCTTCGGCGTTGACCACGGTCCAGGCCTGGAGCACGGTCATCCTGTCGTAGCCGGCTTCGATATCCGTCACCTCGGCGCCGAGGGCGCGGAAGACATCCAGCGCCTCTTCGACGGCGACGCGCACCTCGGGGTCGAGCAAGCCGAAAAACTGATCGCGCGGGACGCCGATGCGGAGTCCCCGGACGCCGCCGTCGAGGGCTGCGCGGTAATCCGGAACGGCCACCGGCGCGGTGGCGAAGTCGGCGGAGTCGTAGCCGGCGATGGCCTGGAGGACGATGGCGGCGTCTTCGACGGTGCGGCAGATGGGGCCGGGGTGGTCGAACTGCCACGACATGGGCAGGATGCCCGCCTTACTGACGCGGCCGAAGGTGGGCTTGAAGCCGACACAACCGTTGAGCGCCGCCGGGATGCGGATGCTGCCGCCGGTGTCGGTGCCGAGGGTGCCGGCCGCGAGCCGGGCAACGATGGCCGCGCCCGAACCGCCGCTCGAGCCGCCGGGGATGCGTTCGAGCGCCCAGGGGTTGTGGGTGGCGCCGGTGTGGGGGTTGTTGGTGGTAGTGCCCCAGGCGAACTCGTGCGTGTTCGTCTTCCCTATTAATACAGTTCCGGCCTCGCGCAAGCGACGGGCGCAGGTGGAGTCCTCGGCCGGGACGCGGCCGCGGAGCACCTTCGAACCCCCGGCAGTTTCGATGCCAGCGGTGTCGTAGAGGTCCTTCAGGCCGATAGGGATGCCGTGCAGGGGGCCGCGATAGCCACCATGGGCGATCTCGGCCGCCGCCCGGGTGGCGTCTTCGCGAGCGCGGCCGGCGGTAACCGTCACGAAGGCGTTGAGCGCCGGGTTCAGGCGCTCGACGCGGGCCAGGTAGGCATCGGCGAGCTCGACCGGCGAGGCATCGCGGCGTTCCACCGCACGTGCGGCTTCGGCGATGGTGAGGTCGGTCAGGTCGGGCATGGTGGTGCTCCTGGCGAGTACTGGACCGCAATGCTACGCGAGCCGCGGGAGCGGTACGAGCCTCGCGCCGGCGCAGGGAGGACCCCAGGGGGAAGAAAGACTGGCGTTTCCTCTATTGACGCTATGGAGGCGAGCCGACAGAGTTACGTACAGATGGTTGCTACTGTCACCCTGACCGCACTGCTCGCCACGGCCGCTGCTGCCGCTGCGCGCGCGCGCCGGTAACGGGTGGCGGTCAGAAGCACCATACTTTCATAGACAACGAAGGGCCGCCTCCATGGCGGCCTTTCTGTGAGAGCAGATGCGGGCTGCCTGGGGGAGACAGGAGAAGCCAATGCTGACGGAGACCTCAGCAGACCCGAGCCGTTTCATCTCCCGGCGGATGCAGGCAGTCCCTCCCAGCGGGATCCGCAAGTTTTTCGACCTCCTGAGCACGATCGACGACGTCATCTCGCTCGGCGTTGGCGAACCCGACTACGTGACCCCGGAGCCTATCCGCCGGGCCGCGATCGAGAGCATCGAGCACGGCCACACGCACTACACCTCGAACTACGGCCTGCTCGAACTGCGTGAAAAGCTGAGCGACCATATCTTCCGTCTGTACGGCGTCCGCTACGACCCGAAGACGGAGATCGTCATCACCAGCGGTTCAAGCGAGGCGTTCGACGTGGCCCTCCGGTCATTGCTGGACAGTGGAGACGAAGTGCTCTGCGCCGACCCGTGCTACGTAGCCTACATGCCCGCGACGGTCATGGCCGGCGGGACCTTCGCACCAGTGCCGACCTATGGCTCGAACGACTTCCGGCTGCTGGCGGCCGATGTTGAGGCTGCGGTCACCCCGCGGACCAAGGCGCTGCTCCTCGGGTATCCTTCGAACCCGACAGGCGCAACGATGGGCCGCGAGGACCTGCTTGCCATCGCCGAGGTGGCAGAACGGCACGACCTGGCGGTCATCAGCGACGAGCTGTACGACCGGATGACGTATGTGGGCGAACACACATGTTTCGCCTCTCTGCCCCGAATGAGGGACCGGACGGTCCTCCTTGGCGGCTTTAGCAAGGCCTACGCTATGACGGGATGGAGGCTCGGCTGGGTTGCCGCCCCCGGGCCGCTCGCAGAAGCAGTGATGAAGGTGCACCAGTACGTGATGATGTCCGCTCCCACCGCCTCGCAGTACGCGGCCGTAGCCGCGCTCGACGAAGGCGAGAGCTTCGTTGCCGAAATGGTCGCCGAATACGACCGGCGCCGGCGCCTCATCGTCGATGGCTTGCGCGCAGTTGGGCTATCCACCTTCGAGCCGCGCGGTGCGTTCTACGCTTTCCCGGACATCACCGTCACCGGCATGGATAGCGTGACCTTTAGCGAGCGGCTCCTGGCCGAAGAGCGCGTCGCGGTGGTACCGGGGAGCGCCTTCGGGGCGTATGGCGAGGGATACGTGCGCGCCTGTTACGCAAGCGGGTACGAACAGATCGAGCGGGCCCTGGAACGCATCGGCAGGTTCGTCCAGAGGCATCGCAGTGGCTGAGCACACCACCCGTCAACCTGTCTGTTCCCGCGGCGGCCATGCGGACATGCCGGCCGTGCTGCGAAGTCTATTCTGGTGAGGTAAGCGTATGAGCAGTGTGATGGATCCGATCGAAACCGAGGCAACGGCCGATATGCCGCCAGGGGCCGCGCCATCATTCGGGGACCTGGGCGCGGGCATGGTTCAGGAGCCGGCGCCAATGGTCCTATCTGAATCGGCGCACCGCAGCAGGCAGACGCCTGAACCGCTGCTGGGGCTCAATGGGCGCTTCCGCCTGGATGACCTGGCGATAGATGGCCAACTGATGGTGGAGGCGAGCGCCAACCCGGGAATGGTCCACATCCACGCTGACATGGCATACGCACGCGGCGGCAGTCTGCAATATGAAGCGGAGGTGCGCGAATCCTGGGTGACCCGAGCGAGCGCGCTGGACCGTTCCCCCGAGGCGCGCGCCCGCATCGCGAAGGCCCTTGCTGACCTCGCCCGGCTGCCGCACCAGTCCACGGTCACCGTGTCCTTCACCTCCTGAAGAAGCGAGCCTCGCCATCCCAACCCGGCCCCTGTCGTGCATCCGCGAGGGATGCACGACAGGGGTTTCGTGTGTCATACGTCGCCGGGATAGGAAGCCTGACGTGAATCACCCACTTGTCATCGGCCCTGTGGATGCTAGGATTCGGCGCCATCAATAGGTTTTGGCAGGGGGTAGGTATGGTCATCGTGAGGGGGACGGTGCGGTCAGCGGTTGTAGGCGTTTGCCTGGCGGGGGCGCTGCTGGCGGCGGCCTGCGGAGGTGGCGGTGATGACAACGGCGGTGGTGGGAGCGGAAACGACAACGTGAAGATCGAGAACGTGAACCAGCAGAACGCGACAGCCACGCCGGATACGAACCGGCCGGAAGTTGTGGTCGAAGTCAGGGACAACTCGTTCAACCCCGAGACGATCACCGTCAAGCAGGGCACCAAGGTGGTCTGGAAGTGGGTCGACACGTCGAACTCCCACTCGATCATGCTTTCGGGCACGACGTCTCCCGAGCAAACGTCAGGAACGTACGAGCGGGTGTTCGACCAGAAAGGTGTGACCTACCCGTACCAGTGCGGGGTGCATGGCGCCGCGATGTCGGGGCGCGTCGTCGTCGAATAAGGCTTGCTACTGGATCTCGGCCGTGGCGCCTGCTGCGTGGAGTTCGCGCAGCAGACGCTCAGCCTCGGCGCGCCCGAGGCCGGCGGCGACGACTGCCGGGGAGCGGTCGGCCGTATCCGCCAGCTGCTTCGCTTCTTCGAGGCCGGTCTGGAGAGCCTCCCGCAAGGCCTTGATGACCGCGATCTTGTTGGGCCCCGTAGCCACCAGCACCACGGTGGTCCCGGTTGCGATATCACCGGAGCGTTGGGCCATGACCAGGTCGATCATCTCCGAAAGTTCGCCTGCAGCGCGCCGTTCGCCGGGCGGCCTACCCTTCGCCGCCTGCGGCGCCAGGCGACGGTTAGTCCGCGTTTGACCAACCATCGTGGCCACAAGCGCGGTATCGGCGACCGCCCAGGCCGCGATCGTCGCCCAGGTCAGTGGGCTTTCGATGCCATTGAGCAGGAACGAGGCGACGAACAGGAGGGTGGCGAGGGCCGAGAAGGCAACCATGGCGAGCAACCGGTTCACGGTCGCGGATCATAGCGGCCGGCACTCGCACCGGTAAGCTCGGCAATCCCCGAGGCTACCGCCGGGAGGGCCCGAAATGTTGGCCTGTTGACCCCTGTACAATCCTGGCGAATGGTCGCAGTCTTGGGGGGAATTAGCCAAGGAGGCAATCCATGTCAGTCGCACGAGTAACCGAAATCTCAGCAACGTCGGCAGTTAGTTTCGAAGACGCCCTGAAGTCCGGCATCGACCGCGCGAACAAGACGCTGCGCAACGTCAAAGGCGCCTGGGTGAAGGAGCAGCAGGTCGAGGTGAAGGACGGCAAGATCAGCGGGTATCGCGTGAACATGCTTGTGACGTTCGTCCTCGACGACTAGCCGATTGCCCGGCGGACTCCTGAGCGCCGGGTCTTCGCGACGGAATAGCGCGCTGGTGCGTGCCCGCGTCCGGGGAGAATATGCGCGCCACACAGGAGGCGACGCATGGGCAGCATCAGCGCAGTCGACGAAAAAACGGGCCGAAAGTTCTACCTGGATGACCCCGACGACCTGAAACCCGGCGAGGAGGTGGTCTTCGTCCTCAGTTTGCATGGCGGCGGGTCCGTCGGGGCGTGGCAGCGTCTCTACTTCCCGGCGGTCGATTACAAGGAGAAGTACCGGCTCGTGATCGCCACACCCTCGGCCGCCACAAAGGAACCGGCGCGCCGGTGGGTGGGCGAGGCCGACGACGAGCACCTGCGCAACATCGTCGGTTATGTGTTCGAGAAGTACGGCAAGGACACGATCCGGTCGTTCTGGCTGGTTGGGCACTCGCAGGGCGGCATGACTTCGAACCGTCTGTTGCGCGAGGACCCGTTCTTCAAGGAGCGAGTAGACGGCTGGCTGAGCCTCTCGGGCGGCCGGATCGGGCCGATCGAGCTGCCCGCCTCGTTCTTCGTGCCCGTGCGCGGCCCGATGCCTCCGGCACCGCAGGGAGACGGCGCGCCCCGCCCGGGGAGGGCCGTCGCGCCTGAATGCGACATCTCGTTCATCTTCGCGACCGGCGAGCACGAGATGGTGGCGCTCCCGGAGACTTCGCCCTGGGCCGAGAAGTACGGGGCCGGGCCGCGGACCCGGTTGGCGGACGTGATCGATGACCAGCCGGGGCAGATCTACGACACCACCCGCGAGGGGAAATCGACACCGGCATGGGGTCTGCTGCCCCGGCCGGGGACGGCGCAGGTGTACGTCTACCCGAACGCGCGCGACGGCCGCGTCATTGCCGACGTGGTGCGGCTGGACAAGGGCCACACCGAGGGGCTCGAGCCGCGAATCACGGAAGAGCTCATCAGCATGGTCGCCGGCGCCCCGGGCGGGAAGGCGAGGGCCGCGAAGGCCTGACGGGGGCACGAACATGCGCCCGGCCGGCGTGGTTACGGCGCTTCCGGAACCTCGCCGGCGATGAACGCATGGGTGAGCACGACTGGCCCGCGGGTCGCGCCTTCGGGGATCAATCCCGCTTCGATAACCCGAGTCCAGACACCGCGAGGCGGGACCTCGTACTGCTGGCCGGTGCACAGGCAGTGGATGACGAGCCCGCGTTCGGCCGAATACGGGGCCGGAAGGTGAGGCGTGACCCAGAAACGCAGCGGCTCGTCCGTAGGATTGGTGACGACCACGAGGAACTTCGCTACCTCGCCCATCTTCGGCCGGAGGATGCCGTCCGCAATCTCAGGGCCCATACGCGGCTCCTCCCCATCCCGGTAGGACAGCGTCGCGGCCTGGGGCTGGTCGCGAAACGCCTCGTGCATGGATACCTGGCCGCGGAAGCCTTCGCCGGCGCGCCACTCGAAACGAAGTTCAGTGGCCACAGGGCCGTCGCCGCGACCACAGGCGGCCGCCGTCAGCCCGGCCAAAACTGAGAGAAGTCCGGCCACCAGGGCGAGCCAGCGGCCCCTGCCGCTTCGGCGGACAAATGCATCGTTTCGCGTCATAGCGCCCCGGGGATCACGGCTCCCGGCAGCTCGGGCGGAGGGGCGGATCGGGGTCCCATCAGGGCCACGGTAGCACCTTCGCAAACGTCCCGAAAACGGGCGAGCGAGAGGTAGGGCGAACCGCAGCTCGCCAGCCCCAAAGTAGTCCCAGACGACGGGATAGAACCAGCGCGCTTTTGGTGCGCGCGGAGCCACGCCGTCCCAGAGATCGACCAACCTGCGGACATAGCGCGGATCTCCATCGAAGATCTGCTTCATCACCGGGCCGAAATAGGATGTCGCCGCCTCTGGCGCTGCCACGGGCTGGCGATGGTGCCCCTTGAGCATGCTGATACCGACGGAGCGACCTCATCCCAGTTCCGGACACGGTCGGCGAAACGCGGGAGCGAGGCCAAGGTCATCAGGATTCGCTCCGACGCGGGAGCATGCCCGGAATCACCGATCATCCGCTAGGCAACGTCATCGCCATCATCGTCGTCGTCGTCATCGTCATCGCTGGAGGAAGACGAGTGCCGCGCAGAATCCAGCGGCAGAGTCGAACTGCCGAAGTTTACGTCTTCCGGATTTCCGCCCAGGGCGGGGCCCGAATAGGCGCTGCCCTCAACCGGGTCGACATCCGTGCCCGTCACCGGGGCATGGGGCGTGCCAGAAGGGCCGCCCCCCGGTCCCGCCGGCTGGCCGATAAGCCCCAGGTTGTCATTCGCTGCCCCGGCAAACGCCCCCAGGCCGCCCGGCATCGAGTCCGTTTCCGCGGGATCGATGTCGCCGCTGCCCCCCTGGTAGACGCCGAGTGCATCGCGCAAGGCCTGCCGGAACGCCATTTGCTCGGGCGTTGCCATACCGCCATCGGGATTGTTCGGATCGCCCGGGTTCTCGATGCTGTTCTCCGCATCCTTGAGCGCCTGGCCCTTCGTGGTGAGATTGCCGGCAATGTCCCGCTCACCCGTAAACATCTTTGCCACCGCGCGCCAGAATGGGCCTGCCTCCTCGGCCGGCTTCGAACCCGCCGGGGCAACCACTTCGCCATCGGCGTTCGTGCCGACTCCATAACCCACCCCCGAAGTCACGCCCGTCGCTTTGCCACCCTTGTGCATCTCATCAGCCAGTACCTCCAGCTTGCGGTAGGCGTCTTCGTCGCCATCGGCGGCCTTCTCGGCCAGCTCCATGGCCCGCTGGGTAATCACGTTGCCCCCGGCGGCCACGCCCGGGCTGCTGGCCGCCGTGTCCTGGCTGTTGATCAGCCCCTGGGCGATCGCCATTTCGCCACTCACCCCCGCCAGCCGGTCGCCGAAGAGCGACTGCCCGCCGGAGGTGACCTGGCCCACCGCATCGGCGGCATGTTCCGCGCTGCCATCGCTCCCCGTGCCCGGACGGCCGGGGTTCGCGACGTCGAGGTTCCCCCCGCTCGACCCGGCCGATGCGGTGGCTCCGCCGGCAACGGAATCGAAGACATCCAACCCGCCGCGCAAGTCCGGCCGGGATTCCGCCAGCTTGCCGGCCGCCGCCGCTACGGCCGCATCGAGCGCGGCCAAGTTCGCCCCGTCGGAGAACGCTGGCGTGGGGCCTTTTAACCCGCCACCGGCCTCGGACCCGCCCCCGCCCGAAGCCGTCCCGCCGTCTGCCGCCTGCTCACCGGGGAGCTTCGGATCGGAGAGCTTCCCGGCGGCCGAATCGCCCGCCTTCGCCCCCGCTTCCAGCGCGCCATCCGCTGCCCGGTCGCGCGCCTGTTCGGCCGCCGCCTGGACCGCCGCGCCCTTCGTTTCGACGACCGGCGATGCCGCCTTGCCCGCATTGAGGATGGCGGCGCTGGCCGCCGGGTCCGCCGCGCCAGCCTTTCCCGTCCCGGGCCCCTGGTGGGTGACGGCCGGTTCGGGCTGTTCGGCCGCCTTGTTGGCCGCTTCCTTCAGTTGAGCCGCGCGGTCGTCGATCTTCGGCGCCGCCTTCTTGAAAACCGGGATTGTGCGCTTCGCTGCCATGTGCGCGCTCCCACCTTCACGTGATGATCCCGCAGATTGCGTTCGGGTACGGCGGAAGACAACGGCAGGAGGGGTACGCTCTGTGTCCCACCGGGATCGTAAAACCAAACAAGGCCCCGACGGGGGCCTCACACAGTTCAGAGCGGTTTGGTCGGGGTGCCGCGATTCGAACGCGGGACCTCTTGAACCCCATTCAAGTGCGCTACCAGGCTGCGCTACACCCCGACCCGGGGACGCGGCCCGCAACACGCGGGCAACAAATCCAATCTACGGAGTGACGGGCGCGGGGTCAAAGATTTAGCGCCCGCCGCCTGCCGGGTTTGCCTCCAGCGGTGGGCCCGCGGGTTGCGGTTCGGGCTCAATTGCGTGCCGTCCGTGCCCCATTACCACTCCGCCCGAGCGGATCTCGGCGATCCGGCGTCCCCAGAGGAGCGCCACGATGGCGGTCAACCCCATGATGGTCGCCCCGAGGACGAACAGGCCCGGGCGGACGCCCATCGCCTGTACCAGCGTGCCCGAGAGGATCGCCCCTACCGGGATGAGGCCGCGGTCGAGGCTGAGCAGCGACATTACGCGGCCGTGCATCTCGGGCTTGCTGTATTCGAGCAAGATGCCGTTGGTGAAGGCCATGTAGGTCACCGTCATGCTCCCGGCCACGGCCAGGAGGATGGCCGTACCGATGAGCGTCGCCTGCAGCGAAATCGCGACCAGCGCGCCGCCGAAGATGAGCATGTTGATCATCAGCTGGAGGCCCGGGCGGGCGATGTTCGACCGCGAGGCGATGAACAGCGAACCGGCGAAGGCGCCCACGCCGGTCGCACCGGCAAGGAATCCCACGCCCGATTCGCCCATGTCGAGCGTGCGCGTCGCGAGCAGTGGCACGAACACCTGCTGGTAGGGGAATCCGAACACGAACAGGATGAGCGCGAGCGCGGTCACGATGCCGAGCGTCGGAGTGGCGGCGATGTAGGCGAAGCCCTCCTTGAGGTCGCTGAAGATGCCGGTATCGGCCTGCTTCTTACGGCTGGAACCTTCGCTGAACTGCATCATCCAGGTGGTCAGGATGACGAAGACGTAGATGCCGGCGGTGATTGCGTAGACCCCGCCAACGCTGAACGGGATGAGGAGCACGCCGGCCATGGCGCCGCCGCCGATGCGCATGAAGCTCAGGCCTGTCGAGTTGAGCGCCACGGCGTTGAGCAGGTCTTCCTTCGGGACGGTCATCGGGATGAGTGACTGGCGGACGGGCTGGTTGAAGGCCATCGCTGTCCCGGCTGCGAGGGCCGTGGCAAACACGTGCCACGTTTCGACCACGCCCGTCAGGCAGACGATCGCCAGGAAGGCGTGGCAAGCCGTCGAAACCATCTGGGTCGACATCAGGATGCGCTTCTTGTCGTAGCGGTCGGCGACAGCGCCGGCGATGAGCCCGAAGAAGAGGATCGGCGCCAGGCGGGTGGCGATGACGAGCGAGAGCATGACAGCCGAATCGGTCAGCTGAAGGATGAGGACAGCGCGGGCAACCTGGTCCATCCAGAGGGTGGCGGAGTGGCCGGTCTGACCAAACCAGAGGAGCCGGTAGTTACGGTGACGGAGCGCTCGAAAGGTCTGGCTGGTGCTCCCGCGAAGGCGTGAACGCATGGCCCACACTGTACCCTTACGCGAACGTTAGGGCCATCGAAAGCTGGTTACGATTCGACTTCAAGTTCGATACCAACAGGGCAATGATCCGAGCCCATCACCTCCTGCTGGATGAACGCCCGGCGGACGTCTGGCAGCAGTTCGCGGGAGACGAACACGTAGTCGATCCGCCAGCCGATGTTGCGCGCGCGGCGGTCGCGCCACGAGTCCCAGTAGCTGTACTGGTCGCGCGCATCCGGATGGAGGGCGCGGAAGGTATCGGCGTAGCCCTCGTCGATGATGCGGGTGATCCACTCGCGCTCGACCGGGAGGAAGCCGGTGCCCTTGAGCGCTTCTTCGGGGCGGGCCAGATCTATCTCCGTGTGGGCGATGTTGAAGTCGCCCATGAACACGAGCCGCTTCCCCGAATCGCGGAGTTGGTTCACGCGCTCGAGGAACGCTTCGTAGAAGTCGAGCTTGAACTGGAGGCGGTCATCGCCGCGGCCGGCGTTGGGGTAGTAACTGGTGATGACGGTGTAGCCGGGGAAGTCGGCCTCGATGACGCGGCCCTCGGCGTCGAACCGCTCGATGCCGATGCCCAGGCGGACATCCAGCGGTTCTTCTTTCGACAAAAGGAGTGCGCCGCTGTATCCTGCACGTAGGGCCGGGTGCCACCAGCACCGGTAACCCATTGCTGTCCACGGTTCATCCGGGACTTGCGCGGGGAGCGCCTTCACTTCTTGCATCCCGACGATGTCGGGCCGTGAAGCCTCCAGCCACGCCTGCAAGTTCCCGCTCTTGATAGTGGCCCGAAGGCCGTTCACGTTCCACGAACAGATCTTGACTGTCCTCATGGCGCAAGTTGAAACGGAAGACACGCGGAGCGCAACCGTGCGCCCCGGCATGACGCTGTAGCGCGATGCGCTTCACAGTCAGGCAAGAGGCAATTGGTGAAACTGGACCCGTGCGCGAGAGTATCGGCGCGCCGGGGCAAATGGCACGCGAACGCGGGTAAACCCTTATCCGAACGTTCACACCGCCCGACGATACTTATGAAGTAGAACGAAAGAAGGAAACGAGAATGACCGTCTGCCCGAATTGCGCGGCACGGTTCTCGGCAGCTCCAGACGTTGAGCGCCAGTGGCTCGAGCGGCACACCAGCCGCAGCCACGGTATCAATCGGATGCAGCGCGTGGCGGCAAGCCATGCGCGATACGCTGGCCGGGAACTTAGCCCCGCAGCCTAAACAAACGAACGCGTGAACACGACGGCCGCCGTGGCTACGGCCGTCACCAACACATATTCCGCCGTAGTGCCCCACTCCAGGTCGTGGTCCAGCAGGTGATGCACGAGCCCCGTCGCCAGGTAGAAGGCGATGATCAGGAGCGCCCCGGCAAGCAATCCATCGAGCGGGAAGAAGTAGAGCGCAAGCCGCAGTTCGGCCAGCGAGATACCGATGGCGATGCCCACCAACACCGAACTCGGCCCCGTGAGGCGGCTCTCCCGCAGCAACTCCATCGCGAGCAACGCAGCGACGACACCGACCATCGCGGCGGCGACTGGCAGGTCGTAGTCCCGCGTGTAGATCACGGTGAAGAACGAGAACGCGACCAGGTAGGTGGCGACCGCCATCAGGAGCCGGAAGGTCCCGTACAGCCGCGAGCCGAAGTCCACCGTCTGGTACTCACCGAAGGCGACCGCTCCCACGGTAACGGCCGCTCCGAGCGCGATGAGCGGCCGCGCGTAGCCATCGATCGCGTGGTCGATGAAGAGGCCGGCGCCAAGCACGCCGAGGGCCGGCAGGAACATATAAACCAGCGAACCAAGGGTGGCCTCGTCGTCCCAACGGGGATGGCGCCGGACCAGCCCATCGGTGGCAAGTGCCACCAGGCCCGCGGTGAGCCAGAGGATCCAGGGTTGCTCGGGCCGCATGGTGACCCACGCGCCAAGCCCCAGCGCCGCCACTCCGGTGAGGAGGACGATCCGCGCTGAGAGGTTGACGGTGCCGGCGACGGGCCGGGCTTCAGCAGCCAGCCGCTATTCTCCCGCCAGTGTCGGTGTTTCGAGGCCGTAAATCTCGGCCGCGTTTCTCCACCAGAGGCGCTCCTGCTCGTCCTCCGTGAGACCGATTTCTTCGTACATGGCCTCGAAACGGTCGATGTGTGTCTTGATCTCGTCCATACCGCAGTCGCTCCCAAACACCAGCTTCTCCACGCCGAACTCGCCGCGCGAATTGGCTGCCAGGAGCTTGCGTTCGACCAGGTGGCGCTCGATGGTCTCGCCGCCGCTCATATCGAAGTAGACGTTGTGGCGCCAGCGGGCGACCGATGCGGCGTAGTCGTAGTTGCCCTGGTTGCCAACGTGGGCGCCGATAATCTTCAGTTTTGGAAAGCGGTTGGCGATGCTGTCGAGGTGGAGGGGGGCCATGCGCGTCGCCGAGACGTTGCGCGGAGGCATGCGGTCCTGCATCGCCATCATGCGCTGGTAGGCCGCCGCTGCAGCCGCCTCGCGGCGCGGGTGGGTGATCGAATAATCGAGCCCGCCGCCGATGACGCCCATGTGGAAGAGGACGGGCATGTTCAGGTCCTGCGCCTTGCCGTAGGCCGGCATGTAGTCCGGTTCGTCGTAGGGGCGCTGGACGCCGATGAGCTTGAGTCCGCGATAGCCCATGTTGTACAGCCGCTGCACGCCTTCGCCGTCAATTTCCTCCGGGTCGATCACCGCGACCGGGATGAAGAGGTCCAGGTACTTCTGGAGGATCTCCATCCCGCGCTCGTACGACGGCCCGAAGCGGCCACCGGTGAGCATGCACCCTTTCGTGATCCCGGCCGCCGAGGCGACCTCGTAGAGGCGGTCGACCATGGGGGCCGGGTCGTCGTCGGGGCTCTCCCAGTTGCGGGGGAAGTGGATGTGGACATCAAAGATCTTCATGCGGACCTGCAGGGTGTGGGCGTTCGTCCGAGTGTAGCATCCGGCTCCGCCGGGCTCACGGCACACGCCTAAGCGGTCTGTACGCTAGTCTCGATCCTCATGCGGTCCCGTTCATTCATCGCCCTCTACGTCGCAGTCTTTGTGGCGACGATGGGGATTTCGATGGTGAGCCCGCTGCTCCCCGTCTACGCGCGGGAACTCGGCGCGAGCGGGGTCTGGCTCGGCCTCACGTTCTCGGTGTTCGCGATTGTCCAGACGTTCTTTGGCCCGTTCGCCGGGCGCCTCTCTGACCGGTACGGGCGGAAGCCGTTCATCGTCGCGGGCCTGCTCATCTACCTGGTCTCGGCGCTGGGGTACCTGACTGCCGCGAACTTCTACCAGGTCATTGCCTTCCGGGCGTTCAGCGGGCTGGGCACCAGCCTCATCTTCTCGGTGGCGCGCGCCTACGTCGGCGATATGACGCCGAGGGGGCAGGAGGGGCGCTGGCTTGGTGTGTTCGCCACGGCGGACATCATCGGCTTTGGCACGGGCCCGCTGGTGGCCGGCATCTTCCGTGAGTTCATCGGCTTCAGGTCGGTCTTCGTCGCGATGGCGGTGATGATGGCGCTCTCGGCGGTCATCCTGCTCTTCTGGTTGCCGCGTCACAGCCCGCAGGAAGTCATTCGCCGGGCCGAGCGGAAGCTGCATGGCGCGCCGCTCACCGTGTCCTTCGCCACGGCACTTCAGGACCGGCTGGTGCTGGCGGTCACCACTCACCAGGGGCTCATCTCTTTGTCGTTCGGGGCATCGCTGAGCTTCCTTGCGCTGCGGCTCGAAGATGGGCTGGGAACGGGCCCTCTGCTCATCGGCATCGCCTTCGCAACCCAGGACATTACGGGGGGCCTCGCCCAACCCATCTTTGGGCGGATGGCGGACAAATACAGCCGGCGCGCCCTCGTAGCCATCGGGCTCACCGTCAACGCGGCATTGCTGGCGTGCATCGGCATCATCCCGAGCTACTGGCTGATGGTCGTCGTGCTCATGAGCATGGGTGCGGCGGGCGCCATCTCGCAGGTCGCCTCGGGCGCCATCCAGGTGGTGGCGGGCAGGCGCGTTGGCATGGGGACCGTACTGGGCATCGGGTCGGCTGCCAACGGCGCGGGGATTGTGATCGGTTCAGTGGTCTCCGGCCTCATCGTCGATAGCCAGGGAATCGCGGCGGCGTTCTTTTTCGGTGGCGCGATGATGGCGGCGGGCGTACCGGTGTTCCTCTTCCTCACCCGCGGACTGGTGACCAAAGAGGTGGACGCCCCGCCACCGATCACCGCCGAAGGGGTGATGGAGCCGACAGCCGGAAGCTACACCGGCGCAGCACCGTAAGATCGCGGCGTGACATTGCCGCTCCTGCCATCGAATGACCCGGCCCGCACGCCGGTACCCGGGACGCTGTTTGCCGATGTCGCCGTGAACGCGGCCCAGCCGGCCCGGCAGCCGTTCACGTATAGCATTCCTGAGGGGATGGCGGTCAGGGCCGGGCTAGCCGTTTTCGTGCCATTCGGGCCACGCATCCTGCAGGGCATCGTGATGGCGGTCTCGGAGACAACCAGGCTCGAGGCGGTCCGGCCGATTGCCGCAGTGGCCGAC
This sequence comes from Dehalococcoidia bacterium, assembly GCA_003104995.1. Taxonomy (GTDB): domain Bacteria; phylum Chloroflexota; class Dehalococcoidia; order Tepidiformales; family Tepidiformaceae; genus Amarobacter. The sequence goes on along the minus strand of PQAO01000020.1, from coordinate 76,512 downwards.
CCGGAGCCGATCCTCGATGAAGCACACCTCGACCTCGCCCGCTGGATGAGCGCCGAGTACCTGGCGCCCCTCTGGGACTGTGTCGCCTGCTGCCTCCCTTCGGGCTACGGCCAGAAGGCGGTGACCATGGTCTCGCCGGTGGACATCCCGCCGCTCCTCCCCGTTTACCCGAAAGACCAGCGCATCCTGCAGTTCATCGCCGAACACGGTCGAGTGACCCTCGACGCGCTCAAGGAGTCGGTCGGGAACGTGTCGCTGACGACGCTGAAGCGTCTCCAGGACGACGGCCACCTCACGGTTGCGCAAGGGCTCGCGCGGCCCACCGGGCGGCCAAAGTTCGAGCGCCGCATTGCGCTTGCGGGCACACCGCTGGATGCGGAGCTGCACGCGAAGCAGCTCGCCGATAAGCGGCCGAACTCCGTACCCGCGCGCATCCTGGCCCACCTGGCAGTCCACCCGGACTGCTCACTCACAGAGGTCCGTGACCTCGGGGCCACGCCGGCGCACCTCGCGAAGCTCGAGGAGGAGGGTTGGCTGCGCGAGTACCAGCAGCAGGTGGAGCGCGACCCCCTTTCGGAGTATCGCTTTACGCCGAAGCCGCCGGCACACCTCAGCGCCGACCAGCGGGCAGCTGCCGATGCCGCCTGGGCGGAACCTATGACGCTGCTCCATGGCGTAACGGGCGCTGGCAAGACCGAGGTGTACCTCGAGCTGGTGGGCCGCGCCCTGGAGGCAGGTGGCAGCGCCATCGTCCTGGTGCCCGAGATCGCGCTCACGCCCCAGGCCATCCGGCGTTACGGCGAACGCTTCGGCGAGACGCTCACGGTGCTCCACTCGCAGCTCTCCACAGGCGAGCTGTTCGACCAGTGGTTCCGCATCCATCGGGGCGAGGCTCGGCTGGTGGTGGGGTCACGGAGCGCGGTCTTCGCGCCGGCGCAGGACCTCAAGCTCGTGGTGCTCGATGAGGAGCACGAGTGGAGCTACAAGCAGGCCGACCCCCAGCCGCGCTACCACGCCCGCGACGCGGCGGAGAAGCTCTGTTCGCTCACGAACGCGCGGCTGGTGCTGGGCAGCGCCACTCCGAACATCCTCACCTACCACCGCAGCGAGGTCGGGGGCATCCGGCGGGTCGAACTGGCGCAGCGCCTCGCGCCTACCGGCGACGGCGGCACCACGGAGGGCGCGATGCCGACGGTGCAGGTGATCGACATGCGCGAGGAGCTGCGCGAAGGCAACCGGAGCGTATTCAGCCGGCCGTTGCGGCGCGCCATACACCTGGCATTGCAGGCGGGTGAGCAATCCATCCTGTTCGTGAACCGGCGCGGCTCGGCGCGGTTCGTGCTCTGCCGGGATTGTGGGTTCATGCCGCTGTGCCCATCCTGCGAGGTCTCGATGAGCCTCGACCTTTCCACGCCGATCCACGCGCTCTTGCGCTGCCACCACTGTGGCCGGCAGCGGCGGCTCGAGGATCGCTGTCCGAAGTGCCACAGCGCCCGTTACCGGCCCTTCGGCGTCGGCACGCAAAAGATCGAGCAAGAGGCGAAGGCCGTGTTCCCCTCGGCCCGGGTTGCCCGCTGGGACAGCGACGTCTCGCGCCAGAAGGGCAGCCACGAGCGCATGGTGCAGGCGCTGGAAGCACGCCAGGTCGACATCCTGGTGGGCACGCAAATGCTGGCCAAGGGCCTGGACCTTCCGGAGATGACGGTCGTCGGGGTGGTCGACGCGGATGTAGGGCTCAGCCTGCCCGACTTCCACGCGCACGAGCGCACGTTCCAGCTGCTCTCGCAGGTGGCCGGGCGAGCCGGGCGCCGAGACAAGCCGGGCTGGGTGTACATCCAGACCTACGAGCCGGAAGCCGGGCCGATCGTGGCAGCCGCACACCACGACTACCGGGCGTTCTACGAGGAAGAAATCGCACACCGGCGGCGGGCGGGGTATCCCCCGTTCACCCGCATCGTGCGGCTCGTCCACCGCGACGGGAACGCAGAGCGGGGGCTGGAGGAGGCATCGCGGGTGGCCTCGGAACTGCGTGTGAAGCGTGACGCCGCCGGGCGGGCCGAGCCGGACATCCTGGGCCCGACCCCGGCGTACATTGCGCGGGTGCGGGGCGAATACCGCTGGCAGGTGCTCTTGCGAGGGCGCAACCCGGCGGCGCTGCTCGCCGATGCGCGCCTCGGTGAGCGCTGGCACGTGGATGTGGACCCCGCGAGTCTGCTGTGAGCGCGTCCCAGGTCGTTCGCATCCCGCGAATCGTCGCCCCACGCGCACCATGCTGCTATCCTCCCAGCGAAACGGGCGCCCGCACGCGCCCATCGGAGGGCAACCGCTCCGGATGGACCAGGAAGTAAAACCGTGGAGCCGGCTCGCGCTGATTTTCCCCGGGCAGGGGTCGCAGCACGTCGGCATGGGACAGCGGCTGGCAGAGGTTTCGAAGGCCGCCCGCGACGTCTTTCAGCGTGCCGACGACGTCCTCGAACGCAACCTCTCGAAGTTGTGCTGGGAAGGACCCGAGGACGAGCTTGAATCGACCGCTAACCAGCAGCCTGCGTCGTTCGTGACCGCCATCGCCTGGCTGGAAGCGCTGCGCGAGCGCTGGGTCGAGCTCGGGAAGACTCTCGAGCCTCACCTGGTCGCCGGGCATTCGATGGGCGAGTTCACGGCCGCTGTTGCCTCTGGAGCGCTCGACTTCGACCAGGGGCTCTTCCTGGTGAACAACCGCGGCGTTCTGATGGAGGAAGCTGGCCTGGAGAACCCCGGCGGCATGGCCTCCATCATCGGCCTCCCCGAACAAACGATCATCGAGATCTGCCAGGAGGCGTCGAAGGAAGGCTACGTCGGCCTCGCGACATCCAACTGTGAGGGCCAGAACGTCATCTCGGGCTACCTCGGGCCGTTGAAGCTGGCGATGGAGCTTGCCGAAAAGGCGCGCGCCCGCAAGGTCGTCCGCCTGTCCATCTCGATCGGCTCGCACTCGCCGCTCATGAGCAAGGCGAGTGACGGCATGAACAGACTCCTCCAGAAGATCCCGTTGCGCGACCCGGTGACGCCGATGGTCGGCAACGTCAACGCTGAGATCCTGACAACGAAGGAGCAGGTCTACACCGAGCTCCGCGACCAGCTCACCCATGGCGTCCAGTGGCAGAAATCTGTCGAGAAGATGGGCGCGGAAGGAATCGACATGTTCATGGAGATAGGGCCCGGCAACGTCCTCACGCGGCTCGTACGCCGCATCAACTACGACGTGAACAGCCTCGCCATCAGCGACGATTACGAGGGCCTCCTGAGCGACAACTTCCAGCTCGTCGAGGCTGCAGCCCGATGAGCCGCCGCGTCGCCGTTACCGGAGTTGGCGCGGTCACCGCTGTCGGACACACCGCCGAAGAGACGTGGCAGGCGATGCTCGCGGGCCGGAGCGGCATCGGTCCCATCACCGCGTTCGACCCTGAGCCCTATCCGGTGCGTATTGCCGCCGAAGTCAAGGGCTTCGAGCTCGGCGACCGCGTGGACGCCAAGCAGCAGCGCTACATGAACCGGAGCGTCACCTTTGGCGTGTCGGCCGCGCTGGAAGCGCTGGAGGATAGCGGCTACCAGATCACCGAAGAGAACGCCGACATGGTGGGCGTCATCTTCGGTTCGGGCGCGGGCGGCACCGACATGATCCTCGAACACCAGCGGATCCTCGACGAGAAGGGCCCGCGCCGGGTGACTCCCTTCCTGGTGGCGAACTTCATCCCCGACGCCTGCAGCGGCCACATCGCAATCCATACCGGCGCCCGCGGGCCGAACTACGCCCCGGTGGCCGCCTGCGCGACCGGCGGAGTGGCACTCGGCGAAGCGTTCGAGACCGTGAGCCGCGGCGATGCCGACATGGTTATCGCGGGGAGCGCCGAGGCCGTGTTGCTTCCGCTCTACCACGCGACCTGGTGCTCGATGCGCGCCCTCGCGGGCGACAACGAACACCCGGAAAAGGCGCTCAAGCCGTTTGACCTGAACCGCGACGGGTTCATCGCGGGCGAAGGCGCGTGCTCGATGATTCTCGAGGACTACGACAAGGCGAAAGCGCGGGGCGCCAGGATCTACTGTGAGGTCGTCGGCTACGGCTCCTCGAACGACGCCTACGACATGATCGCGCTCCACGAGACCGGTCGGGGGCTGAAGCGGGCCGTGAAAGCTGCCATCCGCAAGGCCGGCATCGACCCGTCCGCGATCAACTACATCAACCCTCACGGCAGTGCCACACCACTGAACGACCGCGTCGAAACGCTGGTGTTCAAGGAGGTGATGGGGGAGGCTGCCTACAAGACGGCCATTTCGTCGGTGAAGCCCATCACCGGGCACTGCATGGGCGCGAGCGGTTCGGTGGAGGCGCTCGCCTGCGTGATGGCCATCCGCGACCAGAAGGTCGCGCCGACCATCAACTACACGACACCTGACCCGGAATGCGACCTCGACTACGTGCCGAACGTCGCCCGGTCGATGCCGGTGGACGTTGCCATGACCACCTCGGTTGGGCTGGGCGGACACAACTCCGCCCTGATCTTCCGGAAGGCCAACTAACCCTGCGGAGTAACTCGTGACCCGAGCAGTAGTGACCGGTGTGGGCGCCATCACGCCCATCGGGCTGACCGCCCACGAATTCTGGGAGAACCTGGTCGCCGGCGTTTCCGGCGCCGGCCTCACCACGCGCTTCGATACCACGGACCTGCCCGTGAAGATCGCGGCCGAGGTGAAGGACTTCGAACCCGGGAAGTACATGGATGCCAAGGGCGCGCGGCGGATGTCGCGGTTCGCCCAGTTCGCGGTGGCAGCCGCCCAGCTGGCGGCCGACGACGCGGGCCTCGTGCTCAAGGACGATGAGCGGAGGCGCGCGGCCTCGGCTATCGCCACCGGCGGCGGTGGCGTGATCGAGACCATCGACGAGGTGGCCGTGCTGCAGGAGCGCGGGCCCGGCCGGGTGAGCCCGTTTTATGTGCCAACCATGGCGCCGAACATGGGCGCCTGCCAGGTCTCGATGCACCTCGGCCTGCGCGGACCCGCGCTGGCGAGCGTCGCTGCCTGCGCGAGCGGCCTCTATTCGTACATCGAAGCGAAGCAGCTGATCGACTCGGGGCGCGCCGACGTGGTGCTGGCCGGGGGCACCGAGGCGGCGCTCCACCGGCTGCCAATCGCCGCGCTGGCGAACATGAAGGCGCTCAGCCGCCGCAACGACGAACCGGAACGCGCGAGCCGCCCGTTCGATCGCGACCGCGACGGGTTCGTGTTCGGCGAAGGCGCGGCTGTGATGGTCATCGAGTCCGAGGCTCGCGCAAAAGCCCGGGGCGCCCGCGTTTACGCCGAACTGATGGGCGGAGGCCTGAGCTGCGACGCCTACCACATCACCGCGCCCCTCGAAGACGGCTCGGGCGCTCAGGATGCGATGGCGGAAGCGCTGGTCGCTGCGGGCATGCAGCCGGAGGATATGGACTACATCGCTGCTCACGGCACGGGCACGCCGCTCAACGATGTCTCAGAGACCCGCGCGATCAAGCTAGCCTTCGGTGACCACGCCCGCAAGCTGGCCATCAGCTCGCCCAAGTCGATGGTGGGCCACCTGCTCGGTGGGGCGGGGGCGGTGGGCGCGCTTGCAGCCGCGTTGGCGGTGTACCACGACACTGTGCCGCCAACGATCAACCTGGAGACTGCAGACCCGGAGTGCGACCTGGACTACACGCCGTTGAAAGCCCGGAAGATGACGGTCCGGGCAGCTGCGGCCAACGGATTCGGGTTCGGCGGACAGAACGGCAGCGTGATCTTCCGCAAGTACCTGGCGTGACGTAGCCTAGGCGGCGTTTACCAGGATGGACCGGGTGCCATGAGGGCGCCCTCAACAGAGAAAGTACGCACCTGAGGGAGAATCACCATGGCCACCGTGTTCGAACGCGTCCGCGACGTCGTCGTGAGACAGCTGAAAGTCAAACCCGATGAAGTGAAACCCGAAGCCAGCCTGGTGGACGACCTGCGGGCCGATTCGCTGGACATCGTGGACCTGACGATCGCCATCGAAGAGGCATTCGCCGACGACGCGGAGTTCGAAATCCGCGACGAGGACGCGGAGAATATCCGTACGGTCCAGGACATCCTCGACTTCCTCGCCCAGCAAGGCCTCTCCTGACCGGTTGATCGGTTAACCGCCACGACGCCAAGAACGCCAAGGGCACGCCAGGATGACGAGGGAGCCTGACCCGCAGCTGGATGAGTTGGCAAGCCGGGTCATTGGAGCGGCCATCGAGGTTCATCGCGTGCTGGGTCCGGGCTTCCTGGAATCGGTGTATGAGGCTGCCTTGTGCGCGGAACTTGAACAACGGTCGATCGCCTACGCCCGGCAGGCCGTGGTGGAAGTCAGTTACAAGGGACGCCCAGTCGGCGAATCTCGTCTCGACCTGCTCGTCGAACGGAGACTCATCGTGGAACTCAAGGCAATCGACGCACTCGCGCCAATTCACATGGCACAGGTGTTGAGCTACCTACGGGCGACCGGCATTCATCTCGCGCTACTCATCAATTTCAATGTCCCTCGGCTGCGGGATGGCGGAATCAAGCGCGTCATCCGCTCGTGACAGGCGGTCTCAACCTCGACGCCAAGACCAGTGCCCTGGCGCGCCCTTGGCGCTCTTGGTCTCTTGGCGGTTAGGTGGTGCCGGCGAGGGAGCGGAGGCGGGCCACGATTTCGGGGAGGGTCGCGAGGACGCGGTCGATGTCGGCCTCCGTGGTGCCCTTGCCAACCGTCAGGCGGAGGGAGGCGTGGGCCAGGTCCGGGTCGATCCCCATCGCGGTGAGGACGTGCGAAGGTTCGAGGGCGCCCGTGGTACAGGCGCTCCCGGAACTCGCGGCGATGTCGGCCATGTCGAGCGCGAGCAACACGCTCTCCCCCTCGACGTTCCGGAAGCAGCAGCTGAAGTTGTTCGCGAGCCGCCGGCCCGGGTCGGCCGGCCCGGTGATGACCGTGTCGGGGATGCGCTCCGGCAGCTCGAACAGGAGCCGGTCGCGGAGCCGGCGGGCGTGCGCGGTGCGCGTGGCTGACTCGTCCCACGCGAGCTTCATCGCAGCTGCCAGGCCGACGATGCCGGCAAGGTCTTCGGTACCCGCGCGGCGTTCCTTTTCCTGGCTCCCGCCCAACACCGTTGGCGCCCATGGCGTCCTGTTCTTGATGTAGAGCAGCCCCACGCCCTTCGGTCCGTAGAGCTTGTGCGCGGCGATGCTGAGCAGATCGACTCCGAGTGCCGCGGGTGTGATGTCGATCGCTCCGGCCGCCTGGACCGCGTCGGTGTGCACCACCACCTTCGGGTTCCTCGCCCGGGCGATACGGACAGCCTCGGCGACAGGCTGGATCGTCCCCACCTCGTTGTTCGCCGCCATGACCGACACGACCGTGGTCTCGGGCCCCACGGCGTCTTCTAGTGCGGCCAGGTCCACCGTCCCTTCGTGGTCGACCGGGAGGTAGGTAGCGCGGAAACCTTCACGCTCGAGCTGCTCGACGGTGTGGAGGACGGCGTGGTGCTCGACCTGCGTCGTCACGATGTGGTTGCCACGCCCGCGATCCCGCTGGGCGAAGGCGGCGCCCCGGATGGCGGCGTTGTCGGCCTCGGTGCCCCCACTGGTAAAGACGATCTCCTTCGGCTGGGCGCCGAGGAGGTCGGCCACGAGCTTGCGCGCGGCATCGAGGGCGCGGCGGGCCTCCTGGCCCTCGAGGTAGATGCCGGAAGGGTTGCCCCAGTAGGTTGTGAGCATCGGGATCATGGCTTCGACCACCCGCGGATCGGGTGGGGTGGTTGCCGCGTGGTCGAGGTAGATGCGTGCCATACAGCCAGCGTAGCGGGCGGAAAGGCGGGCTTCCAGCGGCCTGATGGCCCCGTTGCTCCGGGGTGCTATACTGCCTGTTGGCAATTCCTCTCAGGAGTGGGCACAAAGCCCACTTTTTTGTTGGACCTATGAAAAACGAACTCCTGCTGGCACTTGGACAACTCGCCGCCGAAAAGAACCTCCCCCGGGAGGTCGTTTTCGAGGCCGTCGAAGCGGCGCTGACTTCCGCCTTCCGGCGGGAGGGCGACAACGCGCCCAACATCAACGTCAAGATCGATACGACCACCGGCGACATCCGCGCCTACCGCCAGATGGTGGTGGTGGACGACCCCGAGGAGCCGGCCGTCGAGATGGCGCTTCCCGAGGCGCAGCGCTGGAAGCCCGACGTGCGCATTGGCGACGTGCTCGACTTCGAAGAGCAGCTCCCGCCCAACGCGGGCCGCATCGCCGCACAGACCGCGAAGCAGGTGGTCCTCCAGCGCTTGCGCGAGGCCGAGCGCGACGCTGTATTCGATGAATACGCGGGCAAAGAAGGCGAACTGCTCGTCGGCACGGTTCAGCGAGTCGAAGCGCGCCAGATCATCATCGAACTCGGCCGTGGCACGGAGGCCGTGCTGCCCTTCAGCGAGCAGGTTCGCAACGAACACCTGCGGCCGGGCCAGCGCGTGAAGGTGCTGGTCCTCGAAGTGATGAAGGCCGTGAAGGGCCCGCAGATTGTCGTCAGCCGTGGCCATCGCAACCTGCTCCGCCGGCTGTTCGAAATGGAAGTGCCGGAGATCAAGGCCGGGACGGTCGAGATCAAGAGCATCGCCCGCGAAGGCGGCCACCGCAGCAAGGTGGCGGTCCATGCGCGCAACCCCAACATCGACCCCATCGGGGCCTGCGTTGGCATGCGCGGCACGCGCATTCAGAACATCGTCAACGAACTCGCCGGCGAGCGGATCGACGTGATCAAGTGGGACCCGGACCCGGCCAACTTCGTCTCGAACGCACTGAGCCCGGCCGAGGTGCTGGAAACCGAGATCAACGTCGACGAGCACCTCGCGAGCGTGGTGGTGCCGGACAAGATGCTCTCACTTGCCATCGGCAAGGAAGGGCAGAACGCCCGGCTGGCCGCCAAACTGACGGGCTGGCGGATCAACATCCACAGCCAGGCCTCTAAGGAGCGCGCCGCGGACGGCGAAGCTGAGGCGCCGCTCGCCTTCGAGCCGTTCGCGCCGGGTGAGACCCCGGACATCGACATCATCGAAGAGGCCGAGGAGATCGCGGCGGCTGCCGAGCTTGCACCGGAACTGGCGGAAGCGCCGGGAACGGCTATCCCGGCGGCCGCGAGCGCTGCCCCCGCCGCCGAGCCCGCCACGGAAGAGGAGGAGATCTCCTTCGCGGCCGTGGTCGACCAGATGGCAGTGCCCGACCGCGAAGAGCGCGAATCGGAAGACTACGGTGAGGACGAGGACGAGGAGTACGAAATCCCGACGACGGTGGTCGCCGAGATGAAGCCCTCAGCCATCCGTTTCGCCGAGGATGTCCTCCCGAAGCGCCCGGACGAGGCCGAAGACGCGGCGCGCAAGCCCGCCGCAAAGAAGGCGCGGCGCCCCTCTCGCTTCAGCGAAGAGGAAGAGGACGAGATGGAAGACATCGACTACTCGGGGCGCATCCACTGACGGAGGGCCTTCGTCGTGCCAGGCGCCAGACCGCGGCCTATCCCCCAGCGCACATGCATCGGTTGCCGCCTCGAACAGGGTAAGCGCGGGCTGGTCCGTATCGTGCGGACCCCGGAGGGCCGCGTGGTGGTCGACCCTACCGGGAAAGCCAACGGGCGCGGCGCGTACATCCATCCGCTGCGGCCGTGTTGGGAGAAAGCGCTCAAAGGCGGTACGATAAGAAACGCACTCAAGTTCACCCCGGCCATGGACGATATCGAGGCGCTTCGGGCCTTCGGAATGGCGTTGCCGGTAGAAGAAAGCGAAATGTTATGACGGCTAAACCAACCTCTACGGCAGTGAGAATCCCCGCGGCCCTCACCGTGAAGGAACTCGGCGACATCCTGAACATCTCTGCCATTGAAGTCATCAAGCGGCTGATGACCAACGGCGTCATGGCGAACGTGAACCAGACGATCGACTACGACACCGCGGCGATCATCGCGGTGGAACTTGGCCTCGATCCCGAAGAGGCGGTGGCCGAAGAGCCCGCCGTGGCGGCGCTAGCGCTGGAAGAGGAAGAGATCGCCGACGATCCCGCCTCGCTCAAGCCGCGCCCGCCGGTGGTGACCATCCTCGGCCACGTCGACCACGGCAAGACGAGCCTTCTCGACGCGATCCGCAAGACGAAAGTGGCCGCCGGAGAGGCGGGTGGCATCACCCAGCACATCGGCGCCTACCAGATCGAGCGCGACGGCAAGCTCGTTACCTTCATCGATACGCCGGGCCACGCCGCTTTTACCGCGATGCGTGCCCGCGGCGCACAGGTAACCGACATCGCCATCCTGGTTGTAGCCGCGAACGACGGCGTGATGCCGCAAACCATTGAGGCGATCAACCACGCCCTCGCGGCCGAGGTACCGATCATCGTCGCGATCAACAAGATCGACCTCCCCACCGCGAACCCGGACCGCGTGAAGCAGCAGCTCACGGAGCACAACATCGTCGTCGAGGAATACGGCGGCGACGTCGTGGCGGTGCCCGTCTCGGCCACGACCGGCGAGGGACTCGCCGACCTCCTGGAAGCTATCAACCTGGTGGCTGAAATCGGAGAGCTCAAGGCGAACCCGGACCGGCCGGCTTCTGCTGTCGTCGTGGAAGCCGAGATGGACGCTGGCCGTGGCCCGATCGCCACGGTCCTCGTCCAGGCAGGCACCCTCCGCCAGGGTGACGCCGTCGTCGCGGGCGAAACCAGCGGCAAGATCAAGGCGATGTTTGACGATCAGGGCAAGCGCGTCCGCGAAGCGGGACCCGCCACCCCGGTGGTCATCATGGGCCTCGAGGCGGTGCCGGAAGCCGGCGAGCGCATACGCGCCGTTGCCGACGAGCGCCTCGCGCGCACCATCGTCGACGAGCGCCGCCGGGGCCGCGAAGCGGCAGAGCAAACCGACCACGCCCACGTCAACCTGGACACGCTGTTCAACGAGATCAGCGCCGGCAAGCTCAAGGAACTGATCATCATCCTGAAGGCCGACGTGCGCGGGAGCGCCGAAGCGCTCAAGGGCGCTCTCGAACGGCTGAGCAACCCCGAAGTGAAACTCAAGATCATCCACTCCGCGACGGGCCCCGTCAGCGACAGCGACGTGATGCTCGCCGAGGCGTCGAACGGCATCATCATCGCCTTCAACTCCCGCACCGACCCATCGGCGAAGAAGCGGGCGGAGGCGACCGGCGTCGAGATCCGCAGCTACAGCATCATCTACCAGGTGCTGGAGGACGTGGAGAAGGCGCTCACAGGCATGCTCGAACCCAAGTACGAAATGGTCACGGACGGCCATGCGGAAGTGCGCCAGGTGTTCAAGTCGAGCCGTCTCGGCCAGATCGCCGGCTGTTACGTGCTCGATGGGACGATCAAGCGCGGTTCCCCGACACGCGTGCTACGGAACAACGAAGAGATCGGCAAAGGCCGCTGCGAGGGTCTCAAGCGCTTCCAGGAAGACGTGCGTGAAGTCCAGGCCGGTTACGAGTGCGGCGTCGTCCTCAGCGGGTTCGACAAGTATGCCGAGGGCGATGTCATCGAGTTCTACCACGAAGCGCGCGTCAACTAGCCGCGCCCCCGGCGGGAGGTTCCACCCGTGAGCATGCGGACCACCCGCGTGAACGAGCTGCTTCGCGCGGAAATCAGTGAGTTGCTGCTGCGCGAAGTGAAGGACCCTCGCGTCTCGCGGGGAATGGTCACCATCACCGAGGTCCAGGTCTCGCCCGACTTGCGCCACGCCGTGGTATACGTCTCGCACCTGGGCACCGATGCAGAGCGCAGGGAAGCGCTGGAGGGACTGAAGAACTCGGCGCACTTCCTCCACCGGGAGCTGGTCCACCGGCTCTCGCTGCGCAACGTGCCGGAACTCGTATTCAAGTTCGACCCCTCGATAGAGCGCGGAGCGCGGCTCGCCGAACTCATCAACCAGGTTGGCGCGGAGCGCGGTGAGCACGAAACGGCCTGAGTCGCCGCTTCACGGGCTGATCCTGATCGACAAGCCGGCTGGCTGGACCAGCCACGACGTGGTCGCGAAGGCCAGGCGGGTCACGGGGCAGCGCCGGATCGGCCACACGGGCACGCTCGACCCGATGGCAACCGGGCTGCTGGTGCTCTGCCTCGGACAGGCCACGCGCCTCGTGGAATACCTCACCGGCCACGACAAACGGTACACGGGCGAGATCGTCCTCGGGCACACCACCACCACCGACGACGCCGAAGGAGGAACGATCGAGGAGCGGCCGGTCCCGGCGATCACTGCCGTAGACCTCCGTGAACTCGAGCGGCGCTTCACCGGACCGCTGTCCCAGCTACCGCCGGCCTTCAGCGCCATCAAGGTGGCGGGCAAGCGAGCCTATGCCGTGGCCCGGGCCGGCGACACGCCCATGCTCGAGCCCCGTCCCGTGGCGGTCCACACCCTTTCGTTGTCGGTCATTTCGCCCGGGCGGCTGGCAATCGAGCTCCATTGTGGGCCGGGGACCTACGTCCGCAGCCTGGCCCGGGACATCGGCGCCGCGCTGGGCTGCGGCGGGCACCTCGGCAGCCTGCGGAGGCACGCTGCCGGGCCGTTCCGGGTGGAAGCCGCAACCACCCTGGAGGGGCTCGAAGCGGTGGCCGAGCGGGGCGCGTTTGAGGAGTTGCTGGTCCCCGCCGATGAAGGCATGCGGGGCCACGAGGCGGCGATCCTGGCGGCCGACGGGTGCCGGCGATTCGCTCACGGGCTGATGCACCACAGCAGCGGGGGCGCCGGAATGTCCGCCTCGGTGGCCCGAATCTACGCCACCTCTGGCGAGTTCCTTGGCGTGGGTTCTGTGTCGGGTTCGGGCGAGATCCGGCCCGTGAAGGTACTGAACCTGCCGAATTAGGCGAAATCAGTGCATTATGTCGTGCTCAAACTCAATTTTGGTATTGACATCGGGGCCATGCACTCAGATCATGCCAGAGGAACTGGCTTCACCTGCGTATCCGCGTAGGCACTCTAACAATTTGCCAGTAAACCGCCCGACCCGCGGGCGGGACTCAAGAAGGAGGGATCCCTTGGAAGCCTACTGCCTCAAGTGCCGGGAAAAACGGGAGATGAAAGACCCGAAGCCCATCACCATGAAGAACGGTAAGCCCGCCACCGAGGGTGTCTGCCCGGTGTGCAGCACCAAGATGTTCAAGATCGGCAAGGCCTGATCGCCAGCCCGTTTCTGCTTAACCGAGCAAATGAAAGAGGACCCCAATGCGCGGGTCCTCTTTCATTGTCCGGCGTCTTCGCGAAGGGCCGCCAGGACCGCCCCGTGGAGTACGCCGTTGGTGGCTACGACCGAGCCACCAACGCCTGGCGTCCCATCCCACTGGCTGAACCCGCCTCCCGCCTCGGTGATGACGGGGTAGAGCGCAGCCGCGTCCCAGATGCTCATCTCCGGGTCCAGCATCACTTCCGCCCGGCCTGCCGCGACCATCAGGTAGCCATAGCAATCACCCCACGCCCGGGCGAGCCCGCATTGGGAGACCAGGCTGGCGAACCCCTTCGGGTGCATCGCAGCTGTCCGTGCGTACGAGGTCATCGAGACGGTGGCGTCCTCGAGCCGGTCGACCGCCGAGACGTGGATGGGCTCGCCGTTGAGGAACGCACCGAGCCCGCGGGCGGCCGAGGCGGTCTCTCCAGCAGCGTGGCAGGCGATCACGCCCACGACCGGCACGCCGTCCCGCTCGAGGGCGATAAGCGTGCCGAAGAGCGGTACGTGATGGACGAACGACTTGGTGCCGTCGATGGGGTCGAGGACCCAGCGGTGGCGTCCATCGCCGGGTGACTCGCCGAACTCCTCGCCAAGGATTCCGTGGCCCGGACACTCCCGGGCAAGGAACTCGCGGACGGCCAGTTCTGCGTTGCGATCGGCGGCGGTGACCGGGGTGCGGTCGGCCTTGAGTTCGACCGCGGTCCCGCTGGCGTACAGGGGCATGATGACCTCGCCGGCGAGGGCCGCTGCCCGGCGCGCGATATCGAGGAGGTTGGCGAGTTCGCTCATCAGCGGGCCGAGTCGCCCTTGCGGTACTGCGAAGTCAGGACATCCAGGCTCTTCTTCAGTTCGGACATCAGGGGTGTCTCCACGGCCTTCAGCGTGTCGTCTAGCTGTTCCGGACGGCTGGCGCCGATGATCGGGGCGGTGATGACGGGGTTCGCCAGCACCCACGCGACAGCCATTTGCGGCAGCGTCATGCCCGCATCGGCGGCCATGGGGCGCAGCTTCTCCACCGTCTCGAACATGCCTTCGTGCCAGTAGCGATCCTGGTAGCGCTCGGCCGCCGTGCCGAGGGTGAAGCGCGAGCCCTCCTCGGGCCCGGACTGGGGGTTGTGCTTGCCGCTCAGAAGCCCGCCCGCGATCGGGTTGTAGGGGATGACGCCAATGCCCTCTTCGCCGCAGAGCGGTAAGAGTTCCCGCTCGAATTCGCGGAAGAGGAGGTTGTAGCGCGGCTGGACCGAGTCGAAGCGCACCGTGCCAAGAGCCTCGCTCCGGCCCAGTGATCGCGCGACCTGGTAGGCGAGGAAGTTCGAGCAGCCCACGTATCGCACCTTGCCCCAGCGGACGAGGTCGTCGAGCGCTTTCAGCGTCTCGTCGATCGGGGTGTCCGGATCGGGCCCGTGGAGCTGGTAGAGGTCGATGTAGTCGGTCCCAAGTCGCCGGAGAGAGGCGTCCACAGCATCGAGGATGTGCTTGCGGGAGTTGCCCTGGTCCCAGCGGCTCGGGCCCGTGCGGCCGAAGCACTTGGTGGCGAGGACCAGCCGGTCGCGGCGGCCCTCGAGCCATTTGCCGACGATCTCCTCGGTTCGGCCCTGGGCGCCGGCGGGGGCTCCAAGCGGGTAGACATCCGCGGTGTCGAAGAAGGTCACGCCGCCATCAAAGGCCTTGTCCATGATGGCAGTCGCTGTCTTCTCATCCGACTGGAAGCCGAACGTCATGGTGCCAAGACACAGGCGCGAGACCTGGAGGCCGGTGCGGCCCAGGCGTGTGTGTTTCACGGGAGTGCTCCGGATATCTGGTGGAGCAGAGTATAGCGGGGGCGGCGTCGGGCTAGTGTTTCGCCTGGTCGATGATCTCTTCGGCCGCGCGGACGGCGGCGTCATGCTCGTCCTCGTCTCCCTCTGGACGTGGGGGTGGGACTTCCGTGATGTAGGTGCAGTAGCGGCAGCTGTCCGCCGAGCCCATCAGCGCCAGCATCATGTGCGAGAAATTGCGCCCGCAGGATGTCACCCGGGCCGAACGCACCTTTGCCGGGCGGGCTCGGCCCGAGCGGCTCCGCGGAGGCTTCGCCTCCTTGGGTTTGGGGACACCGGCTGCTATGCCGCGGGACTCCCGTTGAGCAAGCGCTGCGTTCACCAGGTAGATGATGAACGGGAACCCCAGCACCAGGAAAAACACGATGGTCTGTACCACGCGACCATGATAGCCGAATTCGAAGGTGCCCGGCGTAATCTTCGCTTCTCCGAATTTACCTCCGGCCTGCGTCTCACTGTGAACCCCTTCACGGAGACCACAGAACTCCAGTTGCAACAGTGGATCAAGGTGCCCAGGTGCCCCAGGGCCCGCATCACTGAGGAGACTGAACCTTTTTGAACACTTACGAAACGCTGTTGTGGTTGCATGTGCTTTCCGCGATCCTCTGGGTCGGCGGCAACGTCATGCTGAACCTGGTCGCCGTCCGGGCGCGAACCAGCGGAGACTCGACGCAACTCGCATCGCTCTTCCGCACGCTCGCCTGGTTCGGTGGGCGCTACTTCGTCCCGGTTTCGTTACTGACGCTTGTTTTCGGCTTCTGGATCATGGCCGAGGGCGACTGGAGTTACGGCGACAACCCCTGGATCATCGTTTCTCTGGCGATCTACGCCGTGGCGTTCCTCATCGGCATGTTGTTCTTCGGCCCTGAAAGCAACCGGATCGTCCAGCTGCTGGATACCGACCCCGCCGCGGAGCAGGTGGACACGAGGAAGCGAATGACGCGCTACCTGAATATCGCCCACGTCGATGCGAGCGCCTTGATGGTGATTGTGTTCCTGATGGCCGCCAAGCCGCTCGACTAATCCGCGAGCGCACCTTCCGCCCGGAGGTCGAGCAGTGCGCCGCGCCAGGCCTCGACCGTCCGGGCGATGTCGTCTTCGGTATGCACGGAGCTGGCCATACCGCCACTACCGAACAGGTGCGACCCGCGATTCACCATGGCGAGCTGCAGCAGGCGCGTGCGGTGTTCGGGCATCCCTTTGGCAAGGAACTCGAACGGCAGGTTGTGGGGGTCGTAGTCCTGGGCCTCCGGGACAGTCGTCCCGGCGAGGATGATGCGGAACTCGGAGGACTGGCCATAGACGTATCCCGGGATGCCCAGCTCGCACAGTATCGCGTTCATGCCGCCGCGGAGCTGGGCCGAGAGCTCGGAGGCGCGGCGCTGGTGGGAACCGTCCGCAATTTCGCGAAGGCAGGCAACGCCGGCGGCCGCTGAAAGCGGGTTCGCATTGAACGTGCCCGGATGGCCGATCTTGGGCGCGCTGGTCCCGGGCGCAGGGAACTGGAGGCGCTCCATCACGGCGCGGCGGCCGGCCACTGCCCCGCCCGGCAGACCACCCGCCAGGATCTTGGCGAGGGTCGTGAGGTCGGGCTGCAGTCCCTCGACCTCCTGGACGCCTCCGGGCGCCCAGCGGAACCCCGTGACCACCTCGTCCATGATGAAGAGGATGCCCTCGGCACGGCAGAAGGCTTGCAGTTCTTGGAGGAAACCGCGCGGGACCGGTAGCTGGCCGCTCGACGCGCCCGCTGACTCAACGATGATGGCGCCGACATCGTCCCGGGCCGCTACCGTTTCCCGGACTGTGGACATCTCCAGGGGGAGTACCGCCACCGAATCCAGGGTCGCCTGGGGCACGCCGGGCGGTAACGCCCCGGAGTACTTCGAGCTGGCGACGACGTAGTCGTGCCAGCCATGAAAGTGGCGGTCGAACTTGATGACGCCGGGCTTCCCCGTGAAGCTGCGGGCCAGCCGCAGGGCCATGAGGGTGGCCTCGGTGCCAGAGCTGGTGAAGCGCACCACTTCGGCCGAGGGCACGAGCCGGACCACCTCTTCCGCCCACGCGATCTCCAGAACATGGCCGGCGCCGTAGTGGGTGCCGCGGGCGAGCTGCGCGGCGGCTGCCTCGGCCACCGACGGGTAGTTGTGCCCGAGCAGCAAGGCCCCGTGGCCCATCACATAGTCGATGTGTTCGTGTCCGTCGACGTCCCACTTGTGCGCGCCGGCCGCGCGTTCCGCGTAGATGGGGAACGGGCGCATGAAGCGGCTGTCGTGGGTGACGCCGCTGGGGAGCACCTGGCTCGCCCGCTGATAGAGCCGGGCCGATTCGGGGTGCTTTTCCACGTACGCTTGTTCGATGCCCATTCCTGTCCTCCCGCGACTGGCCCGAATGATAGCCCCTTGCCGTGATTCCTTGCGCCCGCCAGCCCCCCCGGCTACGTTCCTCCAATGGCCGACTACTCCATCTTGCTGCCCGGCAACATCGCCATGGTGCGGGAACGTGAGGGCTTCCTGTTGGGCCTCCTTCGCAAGACCGGGTGGGAGCACCTGCGCGAACTGCGCGTGTTCGAAGCCGGCTGCTCCAGCGGCTATAACCTGCGCCAGTTCCTGCAATGGGGAGCGCGCCCCGAACACCTTGCTGGAATGGACCTTTGGGAGGCCGCCGTCCTGGAACACCGCATCCTTTCGCCAAACATCCGAGTGCACCTCGGCAGCGCGGACAACATCCCCGAACCGGAGAACACGTTCGATCTATCGCTCGCCTTCACGTTGTTTAGCTCGGTCCCGGACGAGGGAGTTTCCGCCGGTATCGCCCGGGAACTGCTGCGGATCACCCGCCCCGGGGGCCTCATCCTCGTGTACGACATGCGCCGCCAGAGCCGCTCGAACGCGAACGTCCACCCGGTTTCCCGGGCCGACCTCATGCGCTGGTTCCCCGGCACAAAAATGCTCACGCGAAGCATCACCCTTGCTCCCCCAATTGCCCGCCGTATCACGGCGGTTGCTCCGTGGCTCTACGGGCCGCTTGCCGCTATCCCGCCACTTCGCACACACGCCATGACCATCATCCGCCGCCCCGCGAGCTGATCGGGCTCTCTTCCTCGCCATCCCGCGTAGACAAGCCACTCCGTTTGGGCGACAGTGGATAGGCTCGAATTGAATCTACTGATGCATCGAGCCCTGCGGTCAACGCTATGGTAGTCTAGGAGCAGACTATGGCTGAATACGATGTTGCGATCATTGGGGGAGGCCCCGGCGGGTATGTCGCTGCCATCCGGGCTGCCCAGCTCGGCCTCAGCGTGGCCCTCTTCGAAAAGGAACGGGTGGGTGGCCTCTGCCTCAACTGGGGCTGCATCCCAAGCAAAGCCGTCCTGAAGAACGCCGACGTGGTGAACTATGTGCGCGATGCGGGCACATGGGGGCTCAAGGGCGCGGATGCAGTCACGTTCGATTTCGCTTCGGCCATCGGCCGGAGCCGACAGGTGGTGGAAAAGATCGTCTCCGGGGTCGAAGGCCTGCTGCGCGACAACGGCGTGACCGTGATCGCCGGCGATGCTGCCCTGAAAGGCACCCGGACCGTCGTTTCCGGCGGGACCGCGTACCAGGCAAACAACATCATCATCGCAACAGGCGCGACGACGCGGGTGCTCCCGGGAGTGCAGCCGGACGGCAAGACTATCCTGACCAGCCGCGAGGCCCTGGAACAGCGCGACGCCCCCAAACGGGCCGTGGTGATTGGCGCCGGCCCGGTCGGTGTCGAATTCGCCCACATCTGGGCGAGCTACGGCACTGAGGTCACCGTTGTCGAGCTGCTCGACACACTCGTGCCACTCGAAGACCCGGACATCGGCCGCCAGTTGAAGCGCTCGTTCGAGGGACGTGGAATCCGCTGCCTCGTGAAGACCCGGGTCGAGTCCGTCACGGCCAGCGGCGGGACGGCGAAGGTCACCGTCAAGGGCGAATCCGGCGAAGAGACACTTGAGGCAGACGCCGTCCTGGTCGCCATCGGTTTCGTGCCGCATACCAGCGGCCTGAACCTGGAGGCGGCGGGCGTGGCCACCCAGCGAGGCTTCATCACCATCGATGACCAGATGCAGACCAACGTGCCGGGCATCTATGCGGTGGGCGACGTGACCGGCAAGCTGATGCTGGCCCATGTGGCATCGCAACAGGGCGTGCTGGCCGCTGAGCATATCGCCGGCAAGCGTGTTCCCGCTCTCGATTACGTCCAGCTTCCCCGTGCCACGTTCTGCCAGCCCCAGGTGGGCTCCATCGGCTACACCGAGGCCGCGGCGAAGGAGGCCGGATTCGCGGTCAAGACCGGGCGCTTCCCGCTGACAGCGCTGGGCAAGGCTGTCGCGGCCGGGCACACGGAAGGCTTTGTGAAGGTGGTGGCCGACGAGGCGACCGGGCAGGTGCTCGGCATGCACATGATCGGGTACGACATGAACGACCTGCTGGGCGAGGCAACGATGGTCGCCCTGCTCGAAGCGACCACCATCGAGGTGGGCTTCGCCGTCCACGCTCACCCGACCCTGGCGGAGGCGATCAAAGAAGCGGCACTCGCAGTCGATGGCGAGGCCATCCACATCGCGCGGAGACGGGCCGCCCAGCCACAAGGAGCAACCCCACGTTGACTACTGAGACAACGAGCCCGGCCGGCACCTCGCTCGGCGCGGAACAGCTCGGCAAGTTCCTGTACGAAATGATGCTGATCCGCCACTTCGAGGAGAAGTGCGGCGAGCTCTACACCAAGGGCAAGATCCGCGGCTTCCTTCACCTTTACACCGGCCAGGAGGCCTGTGCTGTCGGTTCGATGGCTGCGCTCGAAGAACGCGACAAAGTGGTGACCCACTACCGGGACCACGGGCACGCGCTCGCTCGCGGGCTCGACCCGAACCGCGTGATGGCCGAGCTCTTTGGCAAGGCGACCGGCGTGAGCGGCGGTCGGGGCGGCTCGATGCACCTGTACGACGTTTCGAAAGGGTTTCTCGGTGGCTATGCGATCGTCGCGGCGCACCTGCCGCTCGCGGTCGGCCTCGGGATGGCTTCGAACATGAAGAGCGAGGGGTACGTGACCCTCTGCGTCTTCGGCGATGGGAGCGTGGGCGAGGGCGAGTTCCACGAGGCGCTGAACCTCTCCGTGCTCTGGAACACTCCGACCATCTTCTTCTGCGAAAACAATCTCTACGGCATGGGCGTGCCCTTCCACGCCTCGCTTTCGACCGAGATCCCCAAGCTCGCGGCCGCCTACAACATGCCCGCCGTCTCGGTCGATGGCATGGACGTGATCGCCGTCCACGAGGCGACGAACAAGGCGGTCGACCACGCACGCTCGGGCAAGGGGCCGTACTTCATCGAGGCCATGACCTACCGCTACCGCGGCCACTCAATGTCGGACCCGGAACTCTACCGGCTGAAGGATGAGGTCGAGGAGCACCGCCAGCGCGACGCGATCGAGCGCCTCAAGACACAGATGATGGAAGCCGGCCAGCTCGATGAGGCGCGCTACCAGGAGTTCGCCGAGCGGGTGGACCAGGTCGTCGACGAATCGGTGGAGTTCGCCGAGCGGAGCCCACAGCCGGGCATCGAGACGCTGTACGACCACCTCTACAAGGAGCCCTCCGATGGCTGAGATGCGCATGCGCGACGCGCTCCGCGAGGCTCTCCGCGAGGAGATGCTGCGCGACGAGACCATCTTCCTCATGGGCGAGGACATCGGCCTCTACGGCGGCTCCTACGCGGTGACCAAGGGCCTGCTCGAAGAGTTTGGCGAGGCGCGCGTGATAGACACGCCGATTGCCGAATCCGGCATCGTCGGGGCTGGCATCGGCGCCGCCATGGGGGGCCTGCACCCCATGGTCGAGTTGATGACCATCAACTTCAGCTTTCTGGCGCTCGACCAGATCGTGAACAGCGCGGCCAAGCTCCACCACATGTCGAACGGCCAGATACACGTGCCGATGGTGATCCGCATGGCGAGCGGCGGCGGGAGCCAGCTCGCGGCCACCCACAGCCACTCACTCGAGGGGATGTACGCGCACTTCCCTGGCCTGAAGGTGGTCTGCCCTTCGAACGCCGCCGACGCCAAGGGCCTGTTGAAGCGCGCCTTCCGCGACCAGAACACCGTCATTTTCATCGAGCACACCGCAAACTACGCGATCAAGGGCGAGGTGCCCGACGACCCGGACTTCCTCATCGAGTTTGGCGTTGCGAACATCCTCCGCGAGGGGACCGATGTGACCATCGTTGGCTACGGCGGCAGCGTCCACCAGGCGACTCGCGCGGCAGCCCTTCTCGAAGAGCAGGAGGAGATCAGCGCCGAGGTCATCGACCTGCGCACACTCCAGCCACTCGACATGGACACCGTCATCGCGTCGGTGAAGAAGACCAACCGCTGTGTCATCGTCGAGGACGCCTGGCGGTTCGGCGGGTTCGGCGGAGAGCTGGCGTCCCAGGTGATGGAACGCGCCTTCGACTGGCTCGACGCGCCGGTGGCCCGCGTGGCCTGCAAGGACGTCCCTCTGCCCTATAACCGGAACCTCGAGTTCGCCGCCCTGCCATCCGAAGAGGACGTGGTCGACGCAGTCCTCGGCATGTTCAAGGAGTAGCCCCGTGGCGATCGAAGTCACCATGCCCCAGATGGGCGCCGATATGACCGAAGGCACGCTACTCAAGTGGCTGAAACAGGTTGGCGACAGCGTCCAGCGGGGCGACATTCTCGCCGAGATCGAGACCGACAAGGCGACGGTCGAGCTCGAGGCGTATGAGTCCGGCACGATCCTCAAGCAGCTCGCGAGCGAGGGCGACGTCGTCCCGGTGGGCGACGTGATCGCGCTCCTCGGCGAACCGTCGGAGGCCGCGCCCGAAATCGACCGGAAGCCGCCTGCCGAGACACCAGCTCGCCGGGCGATCGAACCCGAAGCGAAAGAGCGAGCGGTCGCCTCGACGTCGGCGGCCCCGGCCGCGGCCGCTGAAACCGATGCCAGCGGGCGCATCCGCGTCTCACCGGTCGCGCGGCGGATGGCACGCGACGCGGGCGTCGACATCACCGCACTAAGTGGCAGCGGGCCCGACGGCCGCATCCTTCGGCGCGATATCGAATCGGCGATTGCCGCCGGGACCAGGAAGGCCCCCCCTGCCGAGCCGGCAGCCGCCCGATCGGCAGCCCCGGCAGCACGGCCGGCTGCAGGCGCGATCGAGGGCCTGAGCAAGATGAGACAGGCGATCGCGCGCCGGATGACGCTTTCCAAGCAGACGCAGCCCCACTATTACCTCACGCTGGATATCGACATGACGGCGGCGCTGGCGTTCCGCGAGCAGCTCAACGCCTCGGCGACGGACGAGCAGCGCGTCAGCATCAACGACCTCGTGGTGAAGGCATGCGCGATCGCCCTCGATCGGCACCCGAAGTTCAATGCCGAGTTCTCGGAAGAGGGGCTTGTCCACCACGAGCGGGAGAACGTCTGCATCGGCGTGGCGCTCGACGACGGGCTGATCGCGCCGGCGATCCTCGACTGCCAGTCGAAATCGCTGGGGCGGATTGCTGCGGAGTCGAAAGACCTCATCAACCGGGCCAGGGAAGGCCGCCTCAAGGCGGATGAGCTCAGCGACGGCACGTTCACGATTACGAACCTGGGCGCGTTCGGCGTTGAGACGCTGATCGGCATCATCAACCCGCCCCAGGCGGCCATCCTGGGCGTCGGCTCGGTGATGCCGCAGGCGGTGGTGCGCGACGGCGAGGTCGTGGTCCGGCAGATGATGAAGGTTGCCCTGAGCGCCGACCACCGGGTGAGCGACGGCGCGGAAGGCGCGCGCTTCATCAAGGAGATCCAGGCGTTGCTGGAAGGGCCGGCGGCGCTGGCGCTGTAAGGTCTACGGTGGCCCATTGGCCGGGCTGAGGCAGCGTTTGCCGTTCACTTCCCGCGGTGGTGCTTGTCCAACTGCCGGGGAAGCTCCAAGTTATACGTGATGTCCTCGCCGGCCAATCCGCGACGCTTCTACCATGGTACCCGGGCGGACCTGAGGCCCGGGGATCTGATCCAGCCCGGCCATTCCTCCAACTACACAGAGCGGAAGTCGCCCTGGGTTTACTTCAGTGAGACGCTAAATGCAGCCGCGTGGGGGGCGGAACTCGCCAAAGGCGACGGCCCGGGCCGCATTTACGAGGTTGAGCCGACGGGACCGTTCATGGATGATCCCAACCTGACGGACAAACGGTTTCCCGGGAATCCCACCAGGTCGTATCGCTCCCTGGAGCCGCTGCGGGTGGTGGCAGAACTCCTGAGCTGGGAAGGGCACTCCCCCGAAGAAATCCAGACAATGAAGGACGGTATCGCCGGCCTTGAGCCCATCGACGACTGAGCGGTTTTTCGAGGTTGTGCCAGGCGAACTGAGCGACTTGTCGGTTCTCGTTGGAGGGAGCCAACGGCCCAACCGTTGTCTGCTCGCCGGCCGCCACATCCGAATGATCCCGGGCCCGCAGCATCATCCGTTTCCTTGGGGTCGCGTTTCAATAGTGCTGGGACTGGTCCTTAGCTCAGGTACTCCATGGGCACCGGCGGGTTCGCCAGGGGGCGCGCCGCGATGGCCATCAGGATCATCATGTTGTCGTCACCAGCGATGCGGTTCTCGTGCAACAGGCCGCAACTCTTGCAGCGGTGGATGAGCATCCATTCGCCGCCCTGCGCGACAAACACCGCGAGTGGCTCCATCGGGCCGCCGCAGGCCGACTTCCGGTCGCCCGGGAAGTTGTCGACGTGGCGCGACCAGAGGCACTGGGGACAGTGGTTGCGCTGGGTCGTCCCGAAGGAAAGGGTGTCGACCTGTTGCTTGCACTTCACGCAGCGGAACGTTTCGGACTGGCTCATGGGATACAGATCAGGATACCGCCGGGCGGCTCAACGGTCAGCGGTCATCCGCTTGCCCATGACGTAGAAGGGCCAGCCACCGGCGGTGAAGGTCATCTCGATGATGTGCTCGAACCCGAGGCGGCTGTAGAGCCGGTGCGCTTCGCTGTCGGTTCGAGTGCTCAGCACGCAGGTTCGCTCCGGGCGACCGCGGAGGAGGTCCTCGACCAGGGCCGTGCCGATGCCGCGGCACTGGAAGTCCGGGTGGACCGCCAGTTCGACGAGTTCGTACGAGTCGCCGAACCAGTCGGCCGCAACCTCGGGCGTCACACGCTTCAAGACGGTGTCATGCCACCATTGCCCGGGTTCTCCATGGTAGCCGTAGGCCATGCCGACCACGCGCTCCGGGTGCTCCGTTGCTGCGAGCAGCCGGAAGCCGGTGCGGCGGGCGTGGGTATCGCGGAGCCGCAGGCGTATCTCGGCTCCCCGGTCCAGGTCGCTGTAGGGCGGGCGCGCAAAAGCTTCGCCATAGACGGCCATGGCCCCCTCGAACAGGGGGCCATGGACCGGGATTTCACTGATGCGGACGGCCTCGGGTGCCATGCTAGCCGCGGTACTGGGTCTTGCCGCCGACTTTGTCCTTGTTCAGGCGCTTGTTGAGGTGGAGCCCTTCGAGGAGGAACTCGACGGCAGAAGCCTCTTCAGCCGAGCTCTTCGTCGCCCCGAGCTTTTCGATGGCCGGGAAGATGCCCTCCACCTGGCGGGCGAGGCTGTCGTACTCCGCGCTTGGCGTCATGTCGCCAACTTCGACGGCCACGCCGGCCTTGAAGCGGTTCACCACCTGTTCGAGCTCGCCCAGGTTGAAG
The DNA here is from genome assembly GCA_003104995.1 of Dehalococcoidia bacterium. GTDB lineage: Bacteria > Chloroflexota > Dehalococcoidia > Tepidiformales > Tepidiformaceae > Amarobacter. The sequence continues at coordinate 51,737 of PQAO01000020.1, read as the reverse complement.
TAGCGATTGAACACGGCGACAACCGCCCCCTGGATGAGCTTGTCGATGATCTGGTCTTCGCGGCCTTCCTCGACGGTCTCGAATTCGACCTTGCCGCTGATTGCGGGGATGACGTAGGGGAGGTCGCTCACGCGTGGCACGACGACGTCTTCGCCGGTCAGGATCGCCCGGCGGAGGGCGTTTGCGAGCATCGATTCGTAGTTCGCGATGGAGGCGCGGACGCTGACGCCGGAACGCTGGTTCACGTCCGGGCTGCGGCGCGCGAGGCGGCTGATCTCGGCGATGACTTCCTTCATGTAGGCCGGGACCACCACGTTGAAATCGGCCGGCACCGGGTGGTGTTCGGCATCCATGATCCCGATTTCGTGCTCGATCTTCGTCGGGTAGTGGGTGCGCACCTGGGCGCCGTAGCGGTCCTTCAGCGGCGTAATGATGCGGCCGCGGTTGGTGTAGTCCTCCGGGTTCGCACTGGCCACGATAAACACATCGAGTGGCAGGCGGATTCGGTAGCCGCGGATCTGCACGTCGCGCTCTTCCATGATGTTCAACAGGCCGACCTGGATACGCTCGGCAAGGTCGGGCAGCTCGTTGATGCAGAACACGCCGCGGTTGGTTCGCGGGATGAGGCCGTAGTGGATGGTCAGCTCGTCGCTCAGGTAGCGGCCCTCGGCGACCTTGATAGGGTCGACCTCGCCGATGAGGTCGGCGATGGTGATGTCCGGCGTCGCGAGCTTTTCGCCGTAGCGCTGATCCCGGGAGATCCACTCGAGCTCAGCGGCGTCGCCTTTCCCGGCGACCACATCGCGCCCGGCCTGGGTAATGGGGTGGAACGGGTTTTCGGGGATCTCGCAACCGGCGAGGACCGGGATCTCCTCATCGAGGAGCGAGGTTAGCGAGCGGATGATGCGCGACTTCGCCTGGCCGCGCTCGCCGAGGAAGATGATGTCCTGGCCCGCGAGGATGGCATTGACGATGTGCGGTATGACGGTTTCTTCGTAGCCGTAGATGCCGGGGAAGAGGTCTTCGCCCGCGCGCATCTTGGCGATGAGATTCTTGCGCATCTCTTCGCGCACCGGCAGCACCTGGTAGCCGGAGGTCTTGAGTTCGCCCACCGTTCGTGGCCGTTCGAGAGTTGTCACTGGTCCCCCACTCCTGTAGTTATCCGGCGCGGCGGGCGGCCGGAGAGCCGACGGAGAAGGTTGCCACCCGCGAAGGGCGCCAGCCGGCCCCGGGCACCACCCCCTGGGTGATGCGCCCGGCTACTTGGCGCCGGGCCTCTTGGGCGATCATAGGTGGCTCCCAAAGGCTGTCAACCGAACCCGCCCCGGGAGTGAACCGGCCCTAACCCAGGAGCGCGTCGATTTCCGCCAGCCGCTCCGGGGTATTGGCATTGAGGAACGTGCGGAGCCGGGGATCGGCAGTAGCCGCCTCTTCTCCGGTCACGGTCTCCTGGCGAAGCCCCTCGTAGGCGACCACGACCCGCAACTGGCCGCGCTCCACGTTCTCGCGGAACACCGGCAGGCAGGCGGCTGCGCGGTACACGGCGACCAGGGGCTGGGGGCGCCCTTCGACGAGCGGATAGACCACGTCTGCTTCAGCCGCCCTGGATGCCAGGAACCGGATGAGTGCCGGCTCTGCCAGTGGCGAGTCACACGAGGTCGCGAAGGCGAGGGGCGTGCGCACAACTTCGAAGGCTGCCACCAGTCCCGCCAGCGGGCCCTGCGCGTCGTAAAGGTCTTCGACGACGGTCATCGGCACGGAGCAGGTGGCATCGGGCAGCACTTGCCCGCGCGCCTTCACGACCACTACTGCCTCGCACACCTGGCCGACCGCGTCGAGCACCCACTGCAGCAAGGGGCGGCCTCGCAGGAGCGCCGATGCCTTGTCGGAGCCGAACCGCGAGCTCTTGCCTCCAACGAGTACGACCGCCGTCAAACCTTCCATGCGAGAGCCACCGCGTCCCAGCCCGTAGAATCTGCTCGTGGACCTGTTCGAAGCATTCGGGTTCGGGCCTGGAGTCATCGTCGCCGCCGTCGGCGCCGGGGGCAAGACCAGCCTGGTGTTCTCCCTGGCGAACGAAGCCGCGGCCCGTGGGTTCGCCGCGGCGGTGACGACCACGGTGCGATTCACCCGGCCGCGCGGCATCGCCATGCCACGCTGCATCGAGACCACCGCGGAGGGCCTCGCCACCGCCTTCGCCCGCGAGATGCGCCCCGGCGAGGCCCGCACATTTATTTCCGCCGAGGTCGAGGCGGGCCGCATGACGGGCTTCCCGGCGGAGGTGGTCAGCAAGCTTCCGCCGGGGGACTACGTCCTGGCGATCGAAGCCGACGGTTCTGCGCACCGGCCGTTCAAAGCCCCCGCAGCGCACGAACCAGCCATCCCCGCGTCGGCGACTGATGTCGTGGTGTGTGTCGGTCTTTCCGTGCTCGGGCACCCGCTCAGCGATCACTGGGTGCATCGCCCGGGGCTCGTCTCCGACCTGACGAAGGTAGCGACCGGGGCCCCGGTCACCGCCGACGTCATCGTGGAAACGCTGCTGCACGCCGAAGGCGGCCGGAAGTGCGTACCCGAGGGCGCACGGCTGCACGCGCTCCTCAACCGCCCGCTGACGCCGGAACACCATGCGGTCGCGAACCACATCGCCGCCCGGCTCGTATACGGCGGCTACAACACGGCCGTCATCGCGACCGCCCATGAAGCGGGGGCGATTCATGGGGTGGTCCGCTGATGCCATTCTTTCGCCGGAAGCCTCGTATCACCGACGCCATCTACGGCAACCTGATGACTTCCTTCGGGCGGGTCGTTGATCTCGATCCGATGGTGAAGAACCCCGCGATGGCCCTGGCCGAACGGGTGGTTGCGGAATACGCGGAACAGGCGGCCTTGCTGGATGCAGCCACGTACCGGGGCTCGACCGTGTATCACCTGCGGCTCCTCGCCGGATCGTGGATCATGAGCGCCGAAGCCAGCGTGCCACGCGCCACCGCCGAGGTGTTCGAAGAGGCGGTCGCCTGGCGTTTCGAGCCCCTGGCCCGCGGTTCCGCTGTGCTCGCGCACCGGATCTCGGCCCTCGCGCGGGGCGAGGGCGAACGGGATGTACGGCAAGCCTGGTGACTCAGGGGATGCGGCGAACGCACCCTTCAACCACCCGCGCGCATTCGAGCATCTCGGGGATCACCAGGTATTCGTCTTTGGTGTGCTGGTTGTAGCCGCCCCGGCCGATGACCACGCTGGCGATGCCGTGGCCGCGGAAGACGTTGCCATCTGTGCCCCCGCCGACGGGATGGGGGTTGGGCGTGAACCCCAGCTCTTCGAGCACCGGGAACAACAGCTTCACCGCCGGGTCGTCGGGGGTAAGGGTGTAGCCCGGGTATGCGGTGTGGAAGCGCGCGTCGATCCGGGCTGCGGGGTGTTTCTCCTGCACGCCTTCGATATGGCGCTTCGTCTTCGAGACGAGTGTCTCAACCTTTTCCTCGACCATCGAGCGCATCTCGCCCTGGATGACGGTGTGGTCGGGGACTGCGTTCCGCACGAGCCCGCCCTGGATCTTGCCGACGTTGCCGGTGGTCTCCGAATCGAAACGTCCCTGGGGCAGGCCGAGCACGATCTCCGAGGCGATCGAGATGGCAGGCACGCCTTTCTCGGGCTCGAGGCCGGCGTGGGCCGCGCGCCCGTGCACTTCGATGTCGTACGTGTAGTGATACGGCGCCTGGCCCTGGATGCTCGACGGCGGACCACCACTATCGATGACGATGGCCACCTTCGCAGCGACGCGGCTGTAGTCCATGTTGGCGGCGCCGACCAGTCCAACCTCCTCGCCGCGGCTGATGGCGACCTCGATCGGGCGCGTCGTGGCGCCGTCCTCGATGGCTGACTGGATCACTTCGAGGATGACGGCGCACCCGGCCTTGTTGTCGGCGCCGAGGATGGTCGTGCCGTCGCTGCGGATGATGTCGGGGCCGTCCCATGTGGGCTTGATGCCTCGGCCCGGCTCGACGGTGTCCATGTGGGCGGAGAGGAGGACCGGTTCGCCTTCACCATCGCGGCGGCCGAGGACGTTGCCTGCGGCATCCTGGGCTACTTCGAGCCCGAGGTCGCGGAAACGGCGTTCGAGCTCCGCTGCGATGGCGTCCTCTTCGCCCGAGGGGGAGTCGATGGCGACGAGTTCGAGGAAGGTCTGGACGATGCGATCGCGGTTGATCACGGGGCGCTGCTCCGGCGGGGTGGTCACCGAAGCATACGGCTGGCGCCCCGCGTTCGGCATCGTTAACGCCCGATTCATCCACATCTGCGACACTGTTGGCATGGAGCTAACCATCACCAACCGCGAGCTGCGGCTCGAAATCGCCCACAACGTCCGCCACATTGGCGGCTACACCACCTCGTCCGGGCGCGTTACCAGCGAAACTGTCATCCGCTCCGCCAGCCTGCACCGCCTTACCGATACCGGCATGCGCGGCCTTGCCGAGGCGGGCGTCACCACCATCATCGACTTCCGCTCCGACGTTGAACGCGAGCGCAGCGTGACGCCCGACCCGGCGCCGTACGGCATCCGCCACATCCACGCGCCGGTGTTCCAGGACGATGCCTCGCCCGTCGGGATGGAGAAGGAATTCCCGGGCTTTGGCGCAGTCTATGGCCGCTTCCTCGAAATGGGCCGGGACGCCTATCGCACCCTCATGGAAGTGACCGCCGGCGCAGAGGGCCGGGTGCTGTTCCACTGCGCCGCCGGCAAGGACCGGACTGGTGTGGCCGCCGCCCTCCTGCTGGACATGGCAGGCGTGGACGATGAGACCATCATCACCGACTACACCCTGACCGAATCGCTGCTCAAGCCGATGCTCGAGGAGTGGCTGCCTGAGATGCGCGAGCGCGGCGTCGACGAAACGCGCGCGGCGCAACTGTTGGCCGCCCCACGCGACGCCATCGAGACTGCGCTTCAGACGCTGCGCGAGAGACACGGCTCCGCCGAAGGCTATGCCCACGACCTCGGTGTGAGCGCCTCGACCATCTCCTCGCTGCGGGCCCGCCTGATGGCCTGAGTCAGGCCGGGGCCGCGCCCTCGCCCTTCAGCGCCTTCAGCTCTTCCTCCAGCTCGCGCATGCGGCGGCGGCTGGCCCGATCCTTTTCGAACCGGTCGTTGATGTCCCGCGCGTGCGCCAGCGCACCGATCACGGCGCCATCCCGACCGTGCACAATCGCGAAGCTCAACTCTACGTAGAAAGGCTCGCCTTTGGCGTTCATCGCGCGCGTTGGGAGCGACTGGCCGCGGTATTTGCTCTCGCCGGCCTTGAGTGCCCGGTCAAAGCCCTTCCAGTGCGCATCGCGGAATTGCTCCGGGATGATGATGTCAAGGTTCTTGCCCATGGCCTCGGCTTCGGAGTAGCCGAACATCTCCGCCGCCGCGGAGTTCCAGACCTGGATGTTGCCATCGGGACCGGCGAAGATGACGGCGTCTGGCGCCTGCTCGACGAGCAGGCCGGCGAGCGCTTCCGTGGTTTCTGTGGTCATGCGAAATCCCCATCCTAGACTTCAGGTGATGACCTTTGACCTTACGCCCGGATCGACGGCCCTGCCACCCGCCTCAGTCCCCGGGAGGCAGGTTCTCGGCCCGGGCGATGGGGAAGTAGTGGTGGTGGTGGGAGCCGGTGATCTCGTAGGCGGCATTCCCCTTACGCCCATGGGCATCCCGCAGTTGCATGTTCACCTGGCCGCCGAGCTGGCCGTACCGCGCGTGCCAGCGGCCCGAGCCTTCCAGGCGGAGCTCCTGCCCATCCTCGAGCCTGGCCGTGATCACGCCTTCCAGGCCCGCAACGGTCGCACCGTCGCGCTCATAGCTCGTCCGGGCACCCGAGGCATCAGTCCAGTGCAGGTCGTGTTCGAAGGCCACTACCTGGACCGGGTCGCTCATGTCGGCGGGGGCCCAGTAGCCGTCGAGGTAGATGCGATGACCGTTGGCGTACTCCCAGTTCCAGATGCCGAGCATGCCGTCAGGAAGCTGGATTGCGAGCCACATCCACATCGGGCAGCGCTGGTGGTTGCGGATGCCCCAGGAGTGGTCGCGCTGGCCCCACCAGTCCCGCACTTCGTAGGTCTTGCCACCGAAGCTGTAGGTGCCGTTGTACCGGCCGGACTGGATCATGTGGCTCTGGTCCCAGATCGTCTCGCTCCCCCGCTTCATCGTGCCCCGGCGGAGGCCGCACTCCCGCGTCCGGGCGGTGAAGGTGATATCGAGCCCGATCGGTGACTCCGCCGGATCTACCCAGAGTTTCACGGTCTTGTACGGCTCGGTTATGTCGATCCGGACCGGGCCGACGGTCATGGTGTGTGGGTCGCCATCATAGTGGCGGGCGTGACGCTCGAAGGTGAGTTGCCCCCCGAGACGGCACATCTGCAACGAGTCCATCTCTTCGCGCGCGGGGAAATGGGCAAGGGTGAGGATGAGGACATCACCCTCCTCGCCCTCGGGATGCATCACGAAGAAGAGGCTCTCGCGCCAGTGGTCGCTGAACGTTGCCACCTGGGGCAGAGGCTCGGGAATCTGGTGGTAGAAGTACTCGTCGGCAGGGGTAAGCCGGACCATGGGGCGCCTCCGGAAGTTCGGTTAGCGCGACATGGTGGGCGAAGCGGTGGCGCTTCGCTATGCGCCCGCGCAGGTTTCGCAGCCGGAACTTACTTCGCGGCGACCGCCACGCTGGAGCCGGTTTCCATGCCGATGCCACTGAGCATCGCATGGATCTGGCGGGCGCTGCGGATAATGCGCTCGGCCTCGTGGGTCACGGCCTGCTTGCCATCGCAGAGAGCCTCAGCCGGGTTCGAGTGGATGTCGAACTCGATGCCGTGCGCGCCCGCCGCGACGAAGCCATACGTGACACGCTCCACCAGCTTCTTATCGCCAGAACTGTGGCTCGGATCGGCGATCAAGGGCAGGTGGGACTTTGAGCGGACGAGCGGGATCATCGAGATATCGGCGGAAAACCGCGTCTCGCTTTCGAAGCTCTTGATGCCCCGGTAGCAGAGGATGACGTTCTTGTTGCCTTCGCTCACCGTGCGCCGCTCGCGGTCGATTCCCGACATCACGTAGGCGGCTGCCGCGAGCCACTCGTTCATGTCGTTCCCGAAGCCGTGTTTGAGCACCACCGGCCGGTCGATCTTCGAGAGCTCCTCGAGCAGCGGCGAGTACTGGGCGCTGCGCGCCCCAATCTGGATGACGTCCATGCCGGCATCGAGGAAGGCGTCGAGGTGCCGCAGGTCGATGAGCTCTCCCACAATAGGCAGGCCGGTATCGGCTTTCATGGCGGTTGCGATTTCAAGTCCCCTCGTCAGATCGAGGCCGCGGTAGTCATACGGGCTCGTGCGGGACTTGTCGGGAAAGGCGCGGAGGATGTCGACCCCTGCCGCTTTCGCCAGCCGGGCGGAGTCGATCGCCTGCTGCTCGTTTTCGATAGCACACGGGCCGCCGAAGAAGGTCAGGTTGCCGCCGCCGACAGGCACGCGGCCGCCGACGTGGATGATCGTATCTTCGTTATGGAAGCTACGTGCTGCGTCCTTGTACTTCTCGGTGATGCGGATGACGCGGTCGACGCCCGGGAGCTCGGTGATGCGGCCCTCGTCGACGATGCTCGCGACGCCCTTGACGCCGATGACGGTGGTGCTGCTGACGATGGTCTCGCAGCGCAGGCCATAGTCCTGGGAGATGCGGTTGATTACGCGCTCGACCTGGTCGATGGTCGCGCCTTCGGCCATATGGATGATCATTGGGACCTGGACTCCGTTATGTTGCCGCGATTGTCTAATGCGGCTCCGCTACAGGCGATCAGAACAGGACGCTCGATAGCCGCCGCTGGTACTCGCGAGTCAGGGCCGAATCGAGCCCGAGGATGTCGAACACAGCAAGGACAGCCTTGCGCGCGGCGCCATCCGCGAAGCTGCGGTCGATCCTGACGGACTCGATGAGCTCATCGAGGGCCGCTTCGAACTGGCCCTTCGCCGCGAGCATGACGCCCCACCGGTAGCGCGCCCGGGGATCGCGCGGGTTGGCGCGAGCCTCCCCTTCGAGGTCTTCCTGGCTGTGCTTGGTCTCGAACTCGCCGAGAAAGATGGCGTGGCGGAGCACTTTCGCCCGGCGGTCCGCCGGGGCGCGTTCGAGGAGGTCCTCCGCGGCCTCGTTCTCCCCTCGAGAGATGAGGATGCTGGCCAGCCCGACCACGGCGTCGGCATTGGAGGGCTGCGTCTTCAGGACTTCGCGGTAGCTGGCCTCGGCGCCGGCGACATCGCCCCGGCGGAGCAGCTCTTCCGCCTGGCTGGCGACCGCCTCTTCGGGCTGCGGGAGGATCTTCGCGAAGAACGCGCGGACCTGCGGCTCCGGGTAGGCGCCAGTGAATTCGGCGGCCACCTGGCCGTTTCGGAACGCCTTGACGGCAGGGATACCCTGGATGCGGTATGCGGTCGCGGTGCGCGGGTTCTCATCGGTGTTGAGCTTCGCGAGCACCACCGCCCCTGCATTCTCGGCCGCAACCTTTTCGATGATGGGCCCCAGCACGCGGCACGGCCCGCACCAGGGCGCCCAGAAATCCACCACCACGGGCACGCTGTTCGAGCGTTCCAGCACTTCGGTGGCGAAGGTTGCGTCAGTCACATCGATGTAGGCCTGGGTGGCAGGCATGGGGACATCTCCGGGTCGTGGTCTTGGTCCCTCGATCGTAACGAACTGCGATCGCGGTGTCAGCCTGCGAGTGGGGAGGAATTTGGGGGTCCAGCGGGCCTGTAAGCCGGATTCTGTGTCCTTCCGGGGAAGAACGGTGACCATCTCTCTCGACGCCGCATCGCTACAGCGCTCTAGCAGCCAACCCGGGAGTGGTAGCGGGCCGGGCGCCCTCCTCCCCTATTTGGCCTTGCTCCGGGTGGGGTTTGCACGGCCGCCCCGTTACCGGGACGCCGGTGCGCTCTTACCGCACCATTTCACCCTTGCCCTTCCAAAGAAGGGCGGTATGTTTCTGTTGCACTTTCCGTCGGCTCACGCCGCCCAGGCGTTACCTGGCACCCTGCCCGGTGGAGTCCGGACTTTCCTCGACAGCGGACCGTCGCGGTCACCCGGCCCCCTGGACCCAGCTCCATTGTCTATTGCGGATGGGAATTTGTCGATTAGGAATCGCCGCATTGTCTGGCGCGAGCAGTTAGAATCGCCTGGCACACCACTCGAGGGGGCGCGGATGCCAGTCGAAGACATGAAAGTCGGTGCGGCCGCCAGCCAGTCAGTCGCCTGCGCGCCGGAGCACTTCGCCAGCCGCATCGTGACGGGCACCCCCGATGTTTTCAGTACAGCCGCGCTTGGCGCGCTCGTCGAGAAGACGGCCGCCGAGTGGATGGCGCCCCACCTGGGCCCAGACCAGATGACGGTGGGCGCGGAGATCGTCATCAATCACACCGCGGCAACGCCAGAAGGGCTGCGGGTTACCGCCGAGGTCAAACTTGTCGGCATCGATGGGCGCCGGTTCGACTTCGAATGGAGCGCGACCGACGGCATCGACCAGGTGGGCCATGGCACCCACCAGCGGTTCGTGGTCGACCGGCAGCGGTTCGAACAGCGGCTCGCCCAGAAGCGGCCGGGTTAAGCCGCGGGCAGGCCCGGTCGCCGGGTCAGGCCGTGCGCTCTGCCGGGGCGGGCGTGTCATGGTCTCGGGCGCCTGGACGGACGACGAACCGTTCCGCGGCCGCGCGGAAGTCGCCGGCCGCATCGGCCGGCTCTGGTACGCCGGGCTCGGCGAACAGGTCGTCGCTCAGCGCCCACTCGCGCAGCAGTGCACGGGCAATCGCTTCCGGGTCGGGCTGGTACTGGCCCTCTCGGATCTGTCGGCGAAGTTCCATCACGCGGCGAGTGCGGTCATCAAACGGTGTACGCTCCGTGGCCCGGGTCAATTCTGGTTTCGGTTTGGTGTCTGCCATGTGGACGTTCTCCGCAGCAAGGTTACACCTCAGTTAACGGCAGGGAACTCACACGGCTTCAGGGGCTCTTACGGCGTTCTGTCAGATTCTTCACAGAGGTTGGCAAGGGTTTACCCGGGGCTCGGGGGCCGAGGTGCCACCTGCCGCGGGCCTTCAAAGCCCCGTGAACTCGAAGATGCCCCCGGGCGCGGACGGCGGAAATTAGCTCCCTGCATGACCAACACGACACGTGCGATTTCCTCGCTCGCGCCGGGCGGTGTGGGACGGTCGGCTGCCACTCGTGCGGGGTGTGTTGAGGAAGCCGGCTTAGATAGCGGCGTCCTGCGAACCGGCAGCTCTTCGCCAGTCCTCGTCCATCAGGGCCGCGGCCTTCTCGCCGAGGAGGAGGCTGTAGTTCTGGCCGCGGTCCTCGGGGTACACCTGGGTGGTGTTCGAAAGGTAGAGCCCTTCGACGCCGGTCCGCATTTCCGGGATGGACGCGGAGTAGTTGGTGGTGATGACGGGCTGGCCGCCGGGGTCTTTGAAGAACCATTTCTCGCGCACCCACGAAGGGTCGAACGCCGGGTTCAGCCTCTTGATGCCGGCGAGGTAGCTGGCAAAGACCTGCTCGGCGTCCATGTCGAGGACCGGATGCCCGGGTGGCGTGTAGTTCGAAAGGTAGACCACGTGGTTGCCGCCGTACCGTTCGACCGGCATGAAGTTCGTGTGTTCGACGCAGGCCACGAAGGGCAGGTCATCGCCGATCGAGAGCCAGTAATAGGGGGTGAGGGGCCGGTCGAGGGCGAGGATGAGGCAGGTGGCCCACTGGTAGCGCACCCGTTCGAGCACCGAGCGGTAGTCCGCCGGGAGGTCCGGGCAGATCTTCATGGTGATGATGTTCGGGGTGGTCATGAGCACCTGGTCGAACTCGTGGAATTGGCCGCCCGCCTCGATGCCCTTCACGGCGCCTTCAGCGGCTGCCACGCGCTCGACCGGGGTGTTGAGGTGGATGGCGACGCCATCCGCTTCCAGGCGGTCAGCGAGCGTCCGGTAGTAGCGCTTGAACGAACCTTCCAGGTAGCCGAGGGACTCTTTCGAGCCGCCACCTTTCCGGGAGGAGAAGCGGAGATACACCTTGTTCCAGAGCCAGACCATGCCGACGTTATCGGCCTGATCGGCGAACTTGCCGCGCAGGAGCGCGCCCCAGAACGCATCAAACGCCTTCTTCCCGACTGCCTTCTGCATCCACTCGCGGGCGGTAACTCCTTCGTAGCGAGTGAGGCCGTCCTTGCGCCGCCGCAGCCAGAGTGCCGCCAGGCCCAGGCGCACCCGGCTGACGAGGGGAATCGCGGTGAACTTCAGCAGGTCGAGCGGAGTGACGAAGGGATACATCCTGCCCTTGACGAAGTGTGCGTTGCGCGGCTCGATCCACTTCAGGTGTTCGAGGAGGCCGAGGTCTTCGATGTAGCGGATGACGGCGGTGTCGTTCGTAAAGATGTGGTGGTAGAAACACTCAAGTTCTTCGCCGCCGACCGGGAACGTGACGACCTGACCGCCAACTTCCTCGCGGCCTTCGAAGATGGTGACCTGGTGGCCGCGCGCGCGGAGGACACGGGCCGCGGCGAGCCCGGCAACGCCAGCACCGACAATCCCAACCCTCACGGGACCACCCCCTGCTCGTCGACTTCGACGTTGGTGATGCGCTTGAATGACACGCCGTAGCTCCAGAGGAGGATCAGCCCAAGGACGGTGGTGGGGATGAGGATCACGCCGTGGGCGACGATGGAAAAGGCGCCGGCGACGTTATCGGCCACGCCGGCGCCGACCAGCACGAGCTTCGCCGCCCACTCGAACGGACCCGTTCCACCGAAGAAGGTGGGGATGATGATGGCCAGGTTGGCAGCGGCGAGCAGCAGGGCATAGTGGCCGAAGTTCACGTCCATATTGAATCCCTGGCCGATGACCGCGTAGGCGGCAGCCTCGATGGTCCATGCGGTCCCACTGAGGAGCACCACCAGGACCAGTGGCCGCCAGTCGTGGACCGAGCGCAGGCTCCCAACCAGGGAGTCGGCCATGGCTTCAGCCTGGTGTTCGAATCGCTCAGGAAGGACCCGCAGGAAGAAATGGATGACGCGCTTGGCGCGCTCTTCATTCAGCGTAAGGACGTAGAAGGCCGCGAGGGCTATCACAAACAGGATGGTCGAAGCCACCGCGATGGCGCGTAGCTTGCTGTCCTCGAACCCTACGATCGAACCGGCGATGAGTAGCATCAGGACGAGCGTGACCCCGTCGAAGAGGCGCTCGACAGCGATCGTGCCGAAGGTGCCCATCTTGGAGACGCCCTCGCGGTCGCCAAGCACATAAGCGCGCACGAGTTCGCCGGCCCGCGCCGGCAAGAGGTTGTTCGCCATGTAGCCGATGATCGCGTAGGGGAAGAGCCTGGCCGGGCTCAACGGCGCCACCGGGCGCATCAGGATCGACCAGCGCATGCAGCGCGCCGCGATGGCGACAAAGAGCACGGCGGTGCCGGGGATGAGCCACCAGTAGCTGGCCTGTTCGAGGGCGGAGGCCAGGTCTCGCGGATGCGTGGCGCGCAGGAAGAGCGCGATGAAGATGAGGCTGATGACCAGGCTGGCCCAGAAGCGGATGGAACGGAGCACGGGACCGCCTGTGATCAGGGAATGTCGAACAGCCGGAGCCGGGCAGCGCCGCCCTCGGCTATCCAGAGCTTACCATCGGCAGATTCAACCATCCCATAAGGGCGGTTTAGCGGTTCGGACTCGGAGGAGATGGTCGCGCTGAGGGCGCCATCGGCGCCGAGGATCCGGACGAGGTTCAGCGATGGAACACTGGCTGCCACCCGGCCATCCGAGAGGACGCGGAGGTACGGCTTGTCGTTCACCTCGATGCCGCCCCAGCCTTCGACCGTGAACTGGGCCCGGTAGGTGCCGTCTGGATTGAGCACCTGGACACGACTGTTGTACATGTCGGCCACGTAGATCGCGCCATCGGGCCCGATGTCGATGCCGACCGGTTCATCGAACTGGCCGGGCCCGCTGCCAGAGGACCCGATGGTGCGCACGAACTGGCCATCGAGGGTGAATACCTGGATGCGGTCGTTGCCGGTATCGGTCACCCACACGTTTCCACTGCTGTCGACGGCGGCGTCGCGCGGCCCGAAGAGGTCGAACGGGCCGGGCGCCTTCGAGGTGTCCGGGGGATCGCCAAAGCTGGCACGCAGTTCGAGGTCCGTGTTGTAGACGCGCACGCGCCAGCCGAAGGTATCGGCGACCACCACCTCGCCGTCCGGCCCGATACCGAGGCCCCAGGGCTGCGACTGCTCGCCAGAGTCGGCAGCGTTGTTCCTGATGTCGATGGACGTGATGAAGTTGCCCTGGGGGTCGAACTTCTGCAGCTTCTTGGTCGCGCTGTCGATGACGTAGAGGTTGCCGTCAGCGTCGGCTTCGACATCGACTGGCGCGAAGAACTGGCCGGGGAGCGAGCCGAGGCTCCCGAACGAGGGCCGCCCGTCGTTGTCGGTACCCGGCCCGGGCGGCTCGATGGGACGCGCGGAAAGCTTGCCGGTCTCCAGGTCGAAATTCGCCGGGAAGAAGGCGAACGCGTCCGTCGAACCCGGTTGGCGATCGGGGGAGTGGTCGCGCCAGTAGTGGAACCAAGCGTCGAGCCAGCCGCCGCCGAAGATGCCGTTGCCGATGACCTTCCAGGTTTCGAGGCGGAACGGGCCGCAGTTCCCGGACCGGGAGAGGCAGGCCTGGCCGTTATCGACGCTCATGGCGTATTTGTAGGTCTCGTCGTACCACCAGCGGTGTGGGTAGCGTTGAGGACTCCCGTACTGGACCGATGAGTTGCTCGCGGCGTAGTCCTGGGCGCGGCCCACATTGCCGAACGCCACCAGCATCACGGAGAAGTTCCCGGCTGGCGGACCGTTGGAGAAGTCGGCATAGGACACGGACTTGAAGTCGCGCAGGTACCAGGCCCACGGCCAGGCGAACGAATCAGCGGTGTCGACCGCGATCGGCAGGTTGTAGCCCTGCCCGGAGGCAGCGGCAAGGGCGTTGATCTGGTCGGCCACGTCCTTGAGCTGGGGCGACGACTGGGTGTAGATGAGCAGGTCTTTGGGGACATCGCCCCGCTCGTAGACCACCATGACCATCGTCCGCAGCGAGAAGAACGTGAGTGCGCCGATGACAGCCACGACCGTGACGAACGCGGTCGCGGAACGTCCCAGGGGCCAGGCGGCGAAGAGGACCCCGGCGACGACGGCAAGGGCTACGGCCCCGCGCAGGAGGTGAAAAGCCAGCCCGCCGGGGAGGAAGGCCACGAGGGCGAGCCCGCCCGCGGCGAGCAACGCGGTACTTCCGAGGGTGGCGACCGTCTTGCGCGACGCAACCCGGCCGGACCAGGACTGCCAGGCGCGCTGCACGGTCCATGCGGCCAGGATGCAGGCAGGGAGTGCGATATGAACGTTGAGCCACGGCATCTTCTCGGCGCCCCAGGAGAGCGCACCCCAGATGCCGATGAGCCAGACCACCAGGAACCGTGAAAACGCGTCCCCACGCACGACCGACCACCAGGCCCCGCCGATCACGAGTACCAGCGGGAGGAACTCGTAGGCGGGCATGAGCATGTAGTAGTAGAACCAGGGTTGGTCGCCACGGTGGGCGTCCTGCTGGCTGTACCAGTAGTCGAGCGAGCCCCAGGGGCCGCTGATGAGGCCATCGAGGTTCGTCCAGAGCGACGTCATCAGGGAGAGATAGACAAAGGCGGAGGCAGCGAAAGCGATGCCCCACACTCTTGGTTTCCACTGGAGCCCGGCAAACGCGGCGATGCTGGTGGTCACGGCGAAAAGCCCGAACAGCGCGATCGCGTCGCGCGTGGCGACTGCCCCCTGGAGGCTTTTCTCCCAGCTCAGCCGGTCTTTCTCGATGAGGCCCAGCTTCTCCAGGAACACGGTGCGGGAGACGGGGGTCAGGAGGGGGAGCGTAAAGGTGCCGAGCAAGAGGAGGACATCCCCTCCGCGGGGGAGGTCGTCCCCCCAGTCCAGGTTGCGGCGCAAGGGGGCAGCGAACGGCCAGATTGCCGCCACGATCCATGCCCAGGGCGCGAAACCAACCGTCAGGAGTATGCGCCGCGGGAGAGTGTCGAGTTCGCGGGCGGCGAGGGTGCGGACAGCGAGCTGGTTCGCCAGGTACACGTCGAGGTAGACCAGGAAAACGGCGAAGGCGAGGAACGAGCCCTCTTTCGTAAGGACGTTCCCGGTGAACCCGGCGGCGAAGACAAACAGCCAGCGCTGGCGGCCTTCGTCGATGTAGCGCCACATCGCCACGACCATGAGCAGCGTGAATGCTCCCATGTAGATGTCTTCGCGAAAGAAGCGGCTGTAGTAAACGAGAGTCGGGGAGAAGGCAATCAGGGCGACCGCCGCCAGCGTCCCGGCCGCGCCCAGCCGGCGGCGCATGAGCAGCGGCAGGGCCACGAGCGCCGTGCCGAAGATGGCCGCGGAGACGCGGCTGGTGTAGTCCGAGGCGCCGAACAGGAAGAAGACGAGGCCCTGTATGTGGTAGTAGAACGGCCCGTGGAAGACCGGGCTGTGGTTGTAGTTCCCCTGGAGGAGGCCCCACGACCACTGGGCGTGGATGCTCTCATCGTGATGGAGGGCGCGCGAGCCGAGATCCCAGAAGCGCAGGGCGAATGCCGCGAACAGGATGGCAGCGTAGGCGGCGACTTCCCAGTTGATGGCGAGGCGCGCCGACAGCAACCGGTCGAGGCCGACAGGGCGGAGGGCTGGCTGGGGGGCGGGACGAGCGGTCATGGCCCTGCTTTCAGGTAGACGATGACGGGCACACGCCCAACGGAGAGAGTATTGCGGTTCGACAGCCAGCGCAGGTAGTGGAGGAGGTCCGCGTCTGGACCTCGCCTTTCCCTGAGCACGGTCCAGTCGCCATCGAGGATGCTGTAGCCCTCGGGAGCCTCGCCGTCAGCCGGCCAGACGACGACCGAGGCATCGGGGACAGGACCGGAGGATATGACGAGTTCGCCAGAGTCCCGGAACGCCCAGGTGAGGTCGAGTTCGAAGCGCGGGTGGACCACGATGAGGCCGCCCTGCTCTTCGCGGGCGCGGATGGCGATGTCGCGGATTTCGCGGGCCTGGACTGGGCTCACCGGCGACGGCATGGGTTCGTTCGGTCCGGAGAATGCCACGCCAGAGAGTCCCGAAATGGTGGGTAGCAACCCGATCACGGCCGCCGGGACCGCCAGGGCCGCAACTGTGCGGCGACTGGACGCCAGGAGTGCGACGCAGCCGAGGGCGACCACGACAAGGCCGCCAACCGCCACCTTCTCGCCGGTGTCTCCCGCCCGGCCATCGCGGGCCCATTCCAGCAGGAATGCCATCGCGACAAGCAGCGCCGTCAGCATTCCCGGCACCAGGTAGCGGGCGTAGGTCCAATCGGCAGCCCAGGCTGCGTTTGCCAGCCGCGCAAGCGCGGGGCCGACCAGTAGCGCCAGCGGGATGGAGAGGCCAACAAGCGGCACGGGCGAGTGTGCACCCGTCGAGGCAAGGAGCCAGGCAAACGCAACACCGGACCAGGCCAGCACCTCGATGCGGGACTGGTCCAGGTCTTCGCCGAGCGTGGCGCGAAACACGTCGTATACGGCGACGGCCGCCCCCGCTGCGATCAGGGGAGCGAGATAGATGACGGACAGGGAGAGCGTCGACTCGGTAGACCAGGGCTCGCCGAATCCCGCGGCAAACGCATCAAACGGCGGGACGCGGAGGCCGTCCCAGCCCATGCCGAAGCGGAGGCTGGCAGCGAACACGCCGAGCAACGCCCCCGCTCCTGCATAGCCGAGGACGGGCATGGAGGGGTAGTCCTGGCGGAACAGCCGGACCGCCCCGATGCCCACCGCCAGCGGCAGCCAGACCGGGCCCGCGGTCGCGGCGAGAAAGCCGGCCGGCGCCCACGCCCAGGCAGGCGCGCGCGGCTCCTTCAGCAGCACCAGGAGCCACAGGGTCAGCGCGATATCGAAGCCTGACGCGGAGGCGGTTGAACCGAGCAACACCCCGGGTGCGTCGATGGTCAGCAAGAACAGCGTCAGGAGGGCGCCCGCCTCGCCGAGCAGCGGGCGGAGCCGGAAGACCGCGAAGGGGACGCTTGCGGTCGCGAGGAGCGCGAGCACGCGAGCGGGCATCTCGGAGGTCGTCCACTCGAACGTGAGCGCGGTGAGCGCCTGGAAGAACGTCGGGATGAACCGCGCGTCATCCGCGCCGACGTGGGCCTGCCAGGCGCCAGAGAGGCCGGCCAGTTCGGCTCCGCCGATGGGTGTGCCAAGGGCCGCTCCGGCCCGCAGACCCGCGAACAGGAGCGCAAGCATGCCCCAGGCGAGCGTAGCTGCGGTGAACTCCAGCGTGCGGTCCGCTCCGGCTGCCTTCCGGGCCATCGCTTCGCTCACGAGGTCGAAATCCTCCGGTACTCCGGCATCGCGTACACGCGATAGGCGCCCGCTTCGACGACTACGTCGAGGAATGCCGCATAGTCGGGCATCAGGCCGGGATAGTTCGCCATCTCGACCCGGCCGACCACGAGGTACCTGGCGTCAAACTCTTGCATTGCGGCGATCACCCGGTCGGGGTCCTGGGAGGTATAAGCGGCGTCGACCGTATCCTGGCGCCGGACGAACTCGGCGCGGTTGGCCTGCGTGTCGCCGCGCCATTGGATCTCATGGAAGTACCAGCCGATGGGCGTCTGGCGACCGGTGCGGGCTGCGATGCGCCCTGCATCGGAGTAGTCGACGTTGGCATTCACGATCACCGGCTGCGTCCCCACGCTCCCCTGCCAGCGGCGGCCGGTCGCCTCGAAGACGACATCGCCGGGCGCTGTGTGCTGCTGGATCCAGAGGGTGAGAGCGTAGTCGTTGGGGTCATTGCGGGCGACCGCTGCCAACCCATCGATGGAGGTCGGGAGGCTGAAGTTGCCGGTCCTGTTGAACGAGGCGAGCAGCGGGTACGCCAGCCCCATGGCGGCCAGCCAGCCCACCGGGAGGGCGACGAGACCCAGGCGACGCCGCTGCACCACGCCCCTGTGGAGCCCTCCGGCGATCCCCGCCGCACCGGCGAGCGCCAGCAGCACCCACGCCTGGTACGAGAGCTTGAACACGGTATTCAGGCGCGGCACCGAGCCGAAGAACACGTCCCGAATGAAGAACAGTTCGGAACCGTAGAGGAGCAGTGCGCCCATAGCTGCCAGGGCCGCTGCCGGGGCCGCCGCCCTGCGCGCTGCGGTCAGCACGACCGACGCCGACGCGAGCAGCCACACCGAGAGCCCGTAGGCGCTCAGCGTGACCCAACCACCGCTGCCGCGCGCTTCGAGGCCAGCCGAGAGCTCGCCGCGAACGGCCGCCAGGGCCAGCCAGCCAACGAATGGGAGGAGCGGGATCCAGGCTGTCGCGAGAGCCACGTTCAAGGACTGGCCGCGGGTGGCCCGCCGGCTGGCGAAGAGCGCCGTCAACAGGCCCGCGCCCAGCAGGGGACCGAACTGGAGGAAGGCGTGCGCGGGGCGCGTGCCCTCGCCGACATAGGCATAGAAGCCCTCGGCCTGGGAGCCGAACGTAAGCCACCAGGGCGCGTATCCGGCGACAGCCAGGAGCGCCACGGGGCCGAGGTACGTTGCTGCGCCGACGAGTGCCTGGAAGGGTGGCGCCCGCCTCAGGTTGCGCGCGAACACCGCCAGCCCAAGAACGGCCGAGAAGGTGATGACATCCCAGGCGTTCTGGAAGGCCAGGGCACCGAAGACCACTGCCAGGGCGATCCCCACGAAAGGCTCGCTCCGGTGGCGGCGCCAGTCCAGCCACGAGCGCCCGCGCCAGAGCGCGGCGGCCAGCCCGAGCGCGAGCAGCACAAGCGGGAGCGACATGACGTGGGGGTGGAGGTCGCCGAGAAGGAAGCTAAAGAAAGGAAATTCGGTGATGGTTCCGGGGATGATTCGCGAACCCCGCCACCAGAACCAGAACTCGGTGGGGTACCAGCGGGATGTGCGGGGATCGAGTTGGCCGGTGTAGCAGTTGTCGGACTGGCCGGGCTCGCAGGGGATCATCCACTCCACGCCGAAGGCCTCGTAAACGCCGCGGCTGGTGTGGCCGTGGGCCGCGCTCCATTCGAACACTGCCGAGAGCGACCCGACGAAGAGCAACAAGCCAATCGCGGCAGCCCCGCCGCCCATCGCCCAGGCCCGCCCTCGCGCCCCAACAATCCAACGCACCAGCGCGAAGGCCAGGGATGCCACCCCTGCCGCGCTCGCGGCGAAGGTGTACGCCAGGGAGAGGTTGTAGCCGGTGGACGACGGTACTCCCGAAACGGAGGTAAGCACCCCCGACTGAACGTACCCGAAGTAGTAATAGCTCGCGCGCTCACCCGCGAGCCACGGGTCGTGCGGTGGATAGTCCGGGGAGGTCAGCGTGGCGTTGAGGTACATGAAGTCCATTGGCTGCTCGGTCCCACCGATCTCCGCGTTGTAGGAGCGGAAGGCGACGTAGCCGAAGAACGCGAAGGTGAAAACGCCGGCGGCGACGACCACGCCGGGCCAGGCCCGGTACCAGGTGACGAGAAGCCAGCGGTCGCGCCCGGCCGCCGCGGCGGCTACGAGGCCAAGCAACGCGACCACGAGCACATACCCGCCCCGGCCGGGCGGAAGCACGGAGAACACGCGCAGGATGAAGTAGCCGTAACTGACCAGGAGCAGACCCATGGCGAAACTCAGGCCTGCGCCGGCATCGGGCAGGCGGCGCAGGAGGGCCGCGGCGACCGGGAAGCCGAGCGCTCCCACGAGCAATGCGACGATCCAGAAGGCCAGCACATCGCCCATTGGGCCTCCTCAGGCGAGCAGGGAGTCGACGAAGTCCTCGGGGTCGAACGGAGCGAGGTCGCCCATCTTCTCGCCCGTCCCAATGAAGCGGACGGGGATGCCGAGCTCGTGCGCGATGGCGAAGGCGATCCCTCCTTTAGCTGTGCCATCGAGCTTGGCGAGCACGATGCCGGTGACGCCCACGGCCTCGGTGAACGTC
The DNA here is from genome assembly GCA_003104995.1 of Dehalococcoidia bacterium. Taxonomy (GTDB): domain Bacteria; phylum Chloroflexota; class Dehalococcoidia; order Tepidiformales; family Tepidiformaceae; genus Amarobacter. The sequence goes on along the minus strand of PQAO01000020.1, from coordinate 31,730 downwards.
TTCGCCTGCATGAGCCCGTTCTGGCCAGTGGTCGCATCGAGGACGAGCAGTGTCTCGTGCGGGCCATCGGGGTAGTTCCGCTGGATGATGCGGTTCATCTTCTTGAGTTCTTCCATCAGGTTCGACTTGGTGTGGAGGCGGCCGGCGGTATCGATAATGACGAAATCGGCCCTGGCGCTATCACCTGCGGCGAGAGTATCGAAGACCACCGCCCCCGGGTCGGCGCCGGACTGGTGGGCGACCACGCGCACACCGATGCGTTCGCCCCAGACCTTTAGCTGGTCGGTGGCGGCGGCCCGGAAGGTGTCGGCAGCGCCGAGGATGACGCTGGCGCCATCCTGCTTGAAGGCATGGGCCATCTTCGCGATGGAGGTGGTCTTCCCCGCGCCGTTCACGCCCACCACAAGGATGATGAGCATGGCTGGCGCGTCGGGCCGTGCCCAGGCGGGCGGCGTCTCGCCGGGTTCGTGGAGGACCGCAACGAGCTCTTCCCGCAGGATTTCCCGCACGCGGGCACTGTGCTTTGCGCCCTCCTGTTTCACCCGGGCACGGACACCGTCGAGGATCGCGGTCGTGGTCTCCAGCCCGGCATCTGCGCCGATGAGGATCTCCTCGAGCTCGTCCCAGAGGTCGTCCTCGAAGTCGGCCCGCTCGAAGAGGCCGCCCAGCCGGCTAAAGAAGCCACGCCGGGTCCGTTCCACGGCGCGCTCGGTCTGCTCGTGCACCTCGGCCTTTTCCTCGGGCGTCGGCTCGAAGACGAGTTCCGCGCCGGTCTGAACGGCGCCAGCGTCTTCGGCTGCTTCAGCGGGCTGCTCTACGGGTTTCTTGCGCCAGAACCTCACGGGCGCTCCTTCTCGCGGTCTTGGCGGGATGGTACCGCTCCGATGGGTAAGGGGCAGTTGGGGCGATGGCGTATCATGCGGATGTGGCAACAGCAGTGACCGAGACGGTGTTGACTGCGGAGGAGTTCTACCAGCTTCCCGACCCGGAACAGGGCGGGAAAATCGAGCTCGTCCGCGGAAGAGTGGTGACCTCCATGCCGGTGAGCGGCAAACACGGCGAACGACAGGGGATTATCTGGCAGGCTTTGCGCCAGTTCCTTTCCACAAGCCGACAGGGCAGGACGACTATCGAGACGGGCTACATCCTGCGGCGCGACCCGGACGTTGTTCGCGCACCCGGCGTGTCGGTTGCACCGGCGGCCCTGCTCGAAGACGGCGAACTGCCGGAGGATGGCTTTATCGAAGGCGCTCCGCTGCTGGCTGTCGAAGTTGTCTCCAGGACCGACTCCGAACGCGAGGTCCTGGAAAAAGTCGGCGAGTACCTGGATGCCGGCGTTGCGCGGGTGTGGGTTGTGAAGGCCCGGAACAAGACAGTCGTGGTCTACACGGCGTCGGGCGACGTGAAATCGGTCCCGCTCGCCGGCACGCTCACCAGCGATGACGCGGGATTCGCAAGTTCGGGATTCACGTTGCCGGTTTCGATGATCTTCGCGTGACGGTCTAGTTCCGGGGGATGTCCGAGAGCCGCAGGCTGAGCACTTTCGAAACGCCGTCCCGGCCCATCGAAACACCGTAAATGGCGTCGGCGACCTCGATCGTGCGGCGGTTGTGGGTCACGACCAGGAACTGCGTCTTCTCGGCGAGCTGCTTGAGAGCCCCCGTGAAACGGCCAACGTTGGCTTCGTCCAGGGCGGCATCCACTTCGTCGAGCACGCAGAAGGGCGCCGGGTTCGCGGAGAGCAGCGCGAAGAGGAGGGCGACGGCGGTCAGCGAACGTTCGCCGCCCGAGAGCAGGCTGAGGCTCTTGATGCGTTTGCCGGGCGGCTGGGCCTCGATCTCGATGCCGGCGTTGGCGAGGTCTTCGGGGTGGGTGAGCATGAGGCTCGCGGTGCCGCCGCCGAAGAACGCCTGGAAGTACTCGCCGAAGCCGGCGTTGACGCGCTCGAAGGTGGTCGTGAAGCGCGTCCGGATCTCCTCGTTCAGCTCCGAGATCGCTGTGCGAAGCTGGACTTCCGCGTCGGAGAGGTCGACCAGCTGGGTGGTCAGGAACTCGTGGCGCTCATGGAACTCGCGGAAGTCCTCGGGCGCTTCGGCGTTGATGGCGCCGAGGCGGCGGATCTGGCGGCGCAGCTCCTCGATCCGGTCGCGCATGGCCTGCACATCGACCTCGGCTCCGCCCTGGATGCGCGGCGCCTGGAGCGTGCCGGCGTCGAACATCGAGTCGGCGGCCATTGCCTCATCGAACGAGACGACGCGGCCGCTGCGGTCCGGCGCGAGCCCTTCGCGCTCCATTTCGAGCCTCAGGTGCTCGATGTGCTCGCCCGTGCGGGCCATTTCGCCTTCCAGGTCGAGCCGCTTGCGATCGATGGCGAGAAGCTGCTCCTGGGATTCGTTGTACTCATCCTGAATGGTGCGTTCGTGGTTTTCCAGGCGGTGGAGTTCGTCGCGGTCGGGGGCGGCGTCCTCGGCGTAACGGGCCTGTTCGCCGCGGATGGTCTCGAGCTCGCGGGCGAGCTTGCCCAGGCGTTCGTCGATGACGCTCGCTTCAAGCTCGAGGTTCCGGCCATGGAGCCGCTTGGCGGCGATCTGGCTGTCGAGCCGCTCGATGGACTTCTCGTGCTGCTCGCGCATGGCGGCAAGGGTGCGCCGCTCGCCTTCGACCGACGCGAGGCGGGCGCTGGCTTCGGAGACAGCCCGAAGGGCTGCCTCGCGCCGTTCGGTCGCCTGGGCGAGCTGCGCTTCGAGCGACTCCATCTCTGCCCGCCGCTCGTCGCGGCGCTGTTGTAGCTGGGTAGCGGCGAGCGCTGCCTGGGAAATTTGGGCGGCTCGCCCTTCGCGCTCGCGTTCGATGTCCGCGCGCTTGGAACGGACGGCATCCATGTCGCGGCGGAGACGGTGGAGGCGCTCGCGTTCGCGCTCGAGGTCGAAGCGGGCGCCTTCGAGGGCCCGACGGGTCATCTCGTACTCGGCTTCGGCCTCGTGGGACCGCTTCGCGACCTGGTCGATCGCAGCGCGCGCGTTTGCGATGCGATCGGCGCTGACGCCGGTCCGCCTTCGAAGCTCCTCGATGCGCTCAGGCAGTTCTTCCAGTTCGCGCTGGCGGATGAACTCGCCCTCGTCGGCGCCGGTCGAGCCGCCGGCCATCACGCCCGTCTGTTCGATGAACACCCCGTCGAGGGTCACGACCGAGCCGAGAGCGCGGCGGATCATGCGGAGGCCGGTCTGGACGTCCTCGACGACGATGACGCGGCCAAGGAGTGTGTCGACGAGCGGCTTCATGCGCTGGTCGCAGCGGACGAGTTTTGCTGCGACGCCAACCACACCGCGTTCCTTCTGGAGGTTGAGCGGGTAGACGTGGCGGACTGCGTCGAGCGGGAGGAACTGGGCGCGGCCCTGCTTGCGGCGCTGGAGGGTCGCGATGGCCTCGAGGGCGACCACTTCGTTCTCAACGATAATGGCGTGGAGACGCTGTTCGAGGGCGGCATTGACCGCTACCTCAAGGCCGGCCGGCACCTTCAGCTGGCGCGACAGCAGGCCCACGACTCCCGGGATTTCCGGAGGTTCGCCGAGGCTGCCGGGCTCGAACTCTTCCATCAGCGCCTGGCCCATGATGAGGACGTTGCGGGTGCCGGCGGCGACTCCATCGTGTTCGGCCTGCACGCGGCTGAGCGCATCGAGGCGGCCTTCCAGGTGGTCAAGTTCGCGCAGGTCGTGGTTTCCGGCCGATTCGAACTCGCGGACTTCCTCCTGGACGCGGGCGAGCTGTTCGCGGGCAGCATCCGCGGCGGCGCGGGCATCTTCCACACGGACTTCGCCCTCTATAGCCGCGGCCCGGGCCTCGGCGAACCGCCGGCCATACCCGATGAGCTCGACGACCACCTGCTTCCGGCGGGCCACGACCTGTTCCATCTCGCGTTCGAGGTCGGCGATGCGGCGCTCGGCGTTCTCGATATCGGACTGCATGGCGTTCGCGCGGCGGTCGTCGCCCTCGGCTCCGTCGCGGAGTTCGCCGACGCGGCTGCGCAGGGCCGAGTATTCGCGTTCGGCGGCGTCAAGTTCCTGGCGGCAGCGCTGCATGGCGTCGCGCGAAGTCTCGGCCTCGCCAACCACCTCGATGCCGCGGCGACCATCGTCGACATCGGTGGAGGCGAGCGACATACGCTCACCTTCGAGGACTTCGAGTTCGCCGCGCACTTCCTCGCGCCGGGCCGAGATCATGGCGTGGCGTTCGCGGTCGAGGGCGACCGCCTGTTCAGCCGCAGCGAGCCGCTGCTCGATCTCCGTGTTTCGCGTGTCGCGCCTGGAGATCGCATCGCGGCGCTTGCGAATCTCTTCCGAGAGCGCGCGGAGTTGCTCGCGCAGCTGGGTGACCCGCTGAGCGGCGGCCGCGTTTTCGGCGGTCCCCTGGTCGAGTGCGGCCCGGGCCCGGACCAGGGTGTTCTGGGCGTCGTTCCAGAGATGGCCGTAGTAGGTCTTGAGCAGTTCCGTGAGTTCAGCACTCAGGCGTTTGTGCTCGGAAGCGCGTTCGGCCTGGCGGCTCAACTGGGCGAGGCGCGGTTCGATCTCCTGGACGATGAGCGAGACGCGATCGATGTTGTCTCGTGTGGCGGCGAGCCGGTCCTGGGCCTCGCGGATCTTCATGCGGAAGCGCTTCACATCGGCCGCTTCATCAAGGAACGAGCGGCGCTCGTCCGGGGTCATGCTCAGGACCTCATCGACGAGACCCTGGCCCATGATGGAGTAACTGTTCTGGCCGACATCGCCCTTCATAAGGAGGTCGATCACGTCGCGGAGGCGGACACGGGAGCCGTTGAGGAGGTACTCAGAGTCGCCATTGCGGTAGACGCGGCGGGCGATCTCCACCTCCGCGAAGTCCACCGGGAGCCAGCGTTCCTCGTTGTCGAGTGTGAGGACGACTTCGGCCATGCCTACTGCGGCACGGTCCTTCGTGCCGGCGAAGATGACATCTTCCTGCTTCCTGGCGCGGAGGAGGCGGCTGCTCTGTTCGCCGAGGACCCAGCGGATGGCATCGGAGACGTTGCTCTTGCCGGAGCCGTTCGGACCGACGACCGCCGTGACACCGCGCCCGTATTCGAACGTGGTGCGGTTGGCGAAGCTCTTGAAGCCCTGGATGGAGAGCCTCTTGAGGTACACGGGCTAGCCCTCCTCTCGCGATTGAGCGGTGAGCCAGGCGACGGCTTCCTGGGCAGCCTGTTGTTGCGCTTCGCGCTTGCTTCGGCCCTCGCCCTTTCCAAGGGTCTCGCCAGCGATCCGCACTTCAACCACGAAGCGGCGGGCGGGTGAGCCTACCGCATCCTCAACCGTCACATATTCGGGAGGTTCGTGCCAGCGGGCCTGGACCATGTGCTGGAGCGAGCTCTTGGGATCGACCCGGGCGCCGTGACGGCGGGTGAGTTCGAGTTCGGGCTTGAGGAGGCGCCGCGTGAGTGCTTTCGCCGCGCGATAGCCATGAGCGCGGTAGACGGCGCCGATGAGAGCCTCGAGGGCTCCGGCAAGATTCCGGTCGCGCGTGCGTCCGCCAGCGGCTTCCTCGCCGCGGCCCAGGATGAGGTAGTCGCCAAGGTTGTGGCGGGCCGCGACGCGGGCAAGGCTCGTCCCCCGAACGATGTCGGCGCGCATGCGTGTGAGTTCACCCTCTCCGGCGGAGGGGAAAGCTTCGAAAAGGACGGACGCGATGACCATGCCGAGGACGGAGTCGCCGAGGAACTCGAGCCGCTCATTGGAGACGGCCGAGGCGTCGGCTTCGTTGAGGTAGGAGGCGTGGGTGAGGGCCTGGCCGAGAAGGTCATCGGGCAGCGGGCGAACGCCGAGGCGCGCCGCGAGTTCTGCGTTGTCCGTGGAAGTGGCCAGCGCCACGTAACCTCCCGCCCGGCAGGCCGGGCGCACGGCCACCGTCGTGGCCCGAAAGGAATTGCTAAAGCGCTATGATCATAGGGATCTCGTTCCGCCCGAGTCAAGGTTGCAGTATGCTCGCGGTAGGCTCAGGAATGGCACAGACAGCGGAAACGAAGGCATGCAGCGTGTGCGGGTTGGCGGTGGCCGTCCACATGGAGGCCTGGTGCAACGCGTGCGGACTGATCTATCACCTCAATCAGCGGGCCGATCTTCCCGGGGAAGACTGCGGGCAGGTGTGGATCAATGAGGAACATCTTGGGCTGGAGTTCGCCTGCAACACGTGCCTGAATCCCGTGCCAGAGGGGCTCGACGATGTGCTCGACGCAGGCGAAGCCGCACTGCTGGCGGGCATCCCGGAGGGCGCGCTGCACGAGGCGGCCGGCCTGGGCCAGGTGAGACACCGGAGGACCGGGAGCGGTACGCTGCTGTTTCGCCGGGGCGACATCCTCGACTTCGTCCAGGGGCAGCGATGAACGATGCCCGCTGTTGCGAATGTAAGCAGCAGATTGGCTCTCGCAGCGCGCTCATCTGCGCCGACTGCGGTGGACAGTTCCATTACCCCGATTCCCGCATCAATGAAGCGGGCCGGGCCTGCGGAGTGCACGTGATCGGATTTCGAAACCTGCTTGGGCGCGACGTGGTGCCCTTCTGCCTGCGCTGCGACATGGCGTTCCGGCTGCGCTATGGAATTCCGTCGTGAGCACACGCAAGCGGCGGACCCGCCAACCTTCTGGAGCCGGCGCCCCGGCGGCGCCCCAGCCAGCCGCCGCGGATGCGCAACGAACCACGCCCCTGCCGGCCTGGCAGTGGCGGACGTTCCCGGTATTTTTCGCATTCGCCGCCGGCGGTTTTGCCGGGCTCTACATGGGCATCTTCGCGGGCGAGAGCTCCGGGTTCTTCGTGTTCGCCTCGGCTTTCTGGGCCGTCTTGTTGGGCCTGGGGTTCTCCCGGTTCACCACGCGGTGGATCATGAGCCGGCAGTGGGCCCAGCGGCGCGCGGCCACGAAACGCCGGGGGCGCTGACGCCGCCGCCCGGCAGAAATCGCGCCCCGGCTTCCGCCCATTGCGAACGCATAAAGAATCGCAGGGAGACTTCGTGTAGGGTTGACACGAAGTCTCCGCACGTGGCACGGTGTATTGGAGACTTAGTGTATAAGTGACACTAAGTATGGAGGCACGCGGATGACTGCTGGAGTACGCCCGACCGTTTCGGAATATGCCGAGCTGCTGGCGAAATACACGGACCCGGATACATGCCCCACGGACGCGCTCGAACCCCTGCCGCTCATCGAAGAACCTGCGTTCGTGAGCTGGCAACAGGATATCCCGCGCGCATACCTGGAGATGAGCCCGGAGGAACTGGACCGGAGGATTTCCGCCGCGCGCGGGGTTTTGGGCAAGAAGCTCGTGGTCCTTGGGCACCACTACCAGCGCGATGAGGTCATCAAGTACGCGGATTTCACGGGCGACAGCTTCAAGCTGGCCAGGCTCGCGGCTGACCAGGAGGGCGTGGAGTTCGTCCTCTTCTGCGGAGTCCACTTCATGGCTGAGGCAGCGGACATCCTGACTGAAGAGAACGTGAAGGTCATCCTGCCGAACATGGCGGCGGGTTGTTCGATGGCCGATATGGCCGACCCGGACGACGTGTACGCGGCCTGGGACGAGATCCACGAGATGCTGGGCGAAGGCGCGAGCGTCATCCCGGTGACTTACATGAACAGCGCGGCCAGCCTGAAGGCGTTCGTGGGGGAGCGTGGCGGGCTGGTGTGCACCTCAAGCAACGCGGACAAGGCTCTGAATTGGGCATTCGAGCGCGGCGAAAAGATCCTGTTCTTCCCCGACCAGCATCTTGGCCGGAACACGGGCTACGCCATGGGCATCCCGCTCGACGAGATGGTGCTGTGGAACTGGCGGCTGCCGAACGGCGGCACCACGCCCGAACAGCTCCGGAAGGCGAAGGTCATCCTCTGGCAGGGCCATTGCAGCACCCACCAGCGCTTCAGTGTCGAGCAGATCGAGAAGGCCCGGCGCGACTACCCGGGTATCAACGTCATCGTGCACCCGGAGTGCAAATGGGAAGTTGTGCAGGCAGCCGACCAGAACGGCTCGACCGAGAAGATCCTGAAGGCGGTCAACGGCGCTCCCGCCGGGACAGCCTGGGCGGTCGGGACCGAGATCAACCTGGTTAACCGCCTGGCACACCAGAACCCGGACAAGACGGTGTTCTGCCTGGACCCGGTGGTGTGCCCCTGCAGCACCATGTACCGCATCCACCCGGCTTACATCGCCTGGGTCCTCGAGGGCCTGGCCGGGGGGCATGTGGTTAACGAGATCAAGGTCGAGCCGGAGACGCGGAAGTGGTCCCTGGTGGCCCTGGAGCGGATGCTGGCGCTGCCCTGATTCAGTTCGCGGACCCGAGCGTACCGAACTTCTTGCGACGGTATTCGATGACCTCCTCGCGCGTCCGCGTGAGGAGGTCATCGATCATTTCGGCGAGATGGGCAACGCGGTCGGCCGCCGATTCAATTTCCAACAGGCGCTGCTTGGCGTCTTCCTCGACCTGGAGCCAGGGCCCAAGGAAGTTCACGAGATCGTGGGGACGGCTGGGGAGACGAAGACCCCGGGCCCACTGGTCGGTGAGCGATAGCGCCATCCGGAAGTAGAGGGGAAACGTCGTCCGGACGGTCTCGACGGCGAGGCTGAGGTTCGGAGTGGCTGGCTCGTCCTGGTCGGGCAGATACTCGACCTCACCGTAGGGGTAGGGGCGCGCCGGGAGCATGCGCAGGAGGCGGAAGCGATGTACGCCCCGCGCGTTGAGGACGAAGCGCCCACCTTCGACCTCGCGGCACTCCTCGATGCGGGCGGTGGTCCCGATACGGTGCGGGATGGCCCCACCCCCAACCTCCTCACCATCGCGGATGAGCAGGACACCGAACTGGCCGCCGGAATCGAGCAACTCGCGGACCATCACCCGGTAGCGCTCTTCGAAGATGCGCAAGGGCAGCTCCATCCCCGGGAAGAGGACCGTGCGAAGCGGGAAAAGCGGCAGTTCCACAGAGCCTCCGCGCGAGGTTACTTCCTCGACTTCAGCCACTTCTCCAGGTCTGGCTGGTGCTCTTCGAAGTGGTGGATGCCGGCTCCTTGGAGGAGGCGGTTGCCGATCAGTGGGCGCCCCTTTTCCGCATCCTCGCCGTAGAGATTCTCGGGGAGGGCTCGAGCAGCGTCGCTGTACGCCCGGAAGGCGGCATCCCACGCTTCGAGTGCGGCGCGGCCGGCCTTCGCCTCGAGCGCGAACTTCTCGTTCCAGCTGTCGGCGTTGGAGTAGTCGACGCCTTCCGGAGTGGGACGCTCGCCGCGGCCGACGCGTTCAATGGCGGCCGTCATCTCGCGGTACCAGCCCTCCATGTGGGCCAGGCACTGCGAGAGATTCCAGGTACCGAGCCAGGGCTCGGCGTAGGCAGCGTCATCGAGGTCTGCGAGTGGTGCGCGGAACTTCTGGTAACCCGTGTCGAGCGCGGCAAGTGCTTCGGACTTCGTGGCCATGGTGATCCTCCTCGGTCAGGCGAGCCCTGCGAGCTTCCTGGCGTATTCCAGTGTGCGCCTCCCGTCGTAGGCACGGGAGATCATCAGCTTTTCGGCTTCGAGAGAGCCTTCGGCGTGGATCGCGAGGACGGCGTGGTAGCCGCCGAAGTCGCCGGTCGTCAGGTCGCTGACCATGTTCATGGCGCGGGTACGAGCCTCGCCGTCGACGCCCGCGCGGCCGGCCAGGTATTTCCGCAACAGGTCGCCCGTCTCGGGACTGGCGAAATCCTCGACCCCGGGCCCGGTGACGAGCATGCCCCCGGCGATGTCCTGCACGTGCTGGAGCGCCTCGTGGTAGTTGTGGGCGAAGTGGTACTTGGCCATGTTCGTGGTGAGCGCATCGGGCGCGAAGATGCCGTGCTCGTCGGCGGCGCCACGGATGGCAGCCATCTCGGTGAGGGCGCGGAGGGTTTCCGCGTAGCTGATGAGCCAGATGAGCTTGTCGCGGACGTGGGCCGCCTTCGAAATGCCGTTCATGTCCGCCATCAACAGCGCCGACCCGATGAGCGCATCCACCAGCGGCAGTTTGTAGCTCACCGCGGTGAAGCGGTGGTACTCGACGAAGCCAAGGGCAAGCGCGCCCGCAAAGTCGTGCTCACCCGCGAGGAAGACGCGCTCCCAGGGCACGAAGACATCGTCGAAGATGGTGATGGTCTCCATCATCTTGCGCTCGGCGCTCAGCGGCGCATCGAACTCGCTCTTGGCGCTGCCGCCATATGGGCTGGCCACCAGCTTCAGGCCGGGAGTGTCGACCGGGATGGCGAACGCGAGCGCGTAGTCCTTGTCGGCCTCGGACATGGCGCGCGTTGGGAGCACGATGACTTCGTTGACGTTGGTGGTGCAGCTGGTGTGGATTTTGGCGCCGCGCACCACGATGCCGTCCGGGCGGCGCTCAACGATGCGGGTGTACATGTCGGGGTCAGGCTGGTTGAGGGGCCCCGCCGAGCGGTCGCCCTTCACGTCGGTCTGCGCGACCGAGATGGCAAGGTCGTTGTCGCGGCAGTGGCGGTAGAATGCCTCGACGCGCTGGTGGTAGTCGGTCTCGTATTTCCGGTCGACCTGGCGGGACACCCGGTGGAGGGCGAAGAGCGCGTCGGTGCCGATCTCCTTGACGAGGACAACAAGGGTCTTGCCAAGAGCCGTCGCCGCCTCGATGAGCTGGCTGCGCTTGAGGAGGTCGTCGTTGTTCGCGGGGATCTTGAAGTAGCGGCTGTAGGTATCGCCGCCCTCGGTCACAACCGAGAGGTCGCGATAGGCCGGGTCCTCAGCCATTTCGAAGTCGAGGCAGGCGTGGTGGACCGCCTTCTCGATGACCGGGTGGGTGGTGACGTCGGGCACCTGCTCGCCGCGGTAGTAAACGGTGCGGTTGTCTTTGAGTGAGTCGATGTACTGCTGGGGGGTGCGGAGTCCCATGGCGGAACGTCCTCCGGGTGTATTGCCTCGGGCCAATACCGTCGGCCAGCCCATTCTAGCCGGGCACCCGCCGTGGCGCTGGCATGGAAACAGGCCTCGCGAACCGCGAGGCCTGTCGATGGTGTTTGCTCCGTCCTTCAGTCCCGGTTCCGCTCCCTGGCTGTTTCTCCCGAGGGGAGCGCCGCAGGCGCCTTATTCAGGTGGTGGCCGCTAAGCGTATGTGCCTACTGGTGCAGCCGGGACTGGGACGCTGTGCCTGGCTCGCTGCGCGAGCCTTGTATCGGACCGAACCACACTCGGTAGAAGGCGTGGACCCTGATTTTCATGGCTTGACCTCCGGTGGGATGGGACCTGGACGTGAGCCTCCGTCTAACTCTGCACGATCCAGACCTGGAAGAGGACGTGGATCCGGCGACCGTTCATCGTGTTCATTCCCGTTTCCTCCTTTCCCGTGACCCCCGCCCGGTGGTCTCTTTCATCTGTACTCATCGTAGGCCCGCGGGCGCCGCCTGGGGTGGGCCGGGTGGGGCCATCCGGGGGGCCCCAAGGGCCATCAACACGGCGTTACGGCAGCCACAACTCAACGACATGGCGGGAAGGATGCCCTTGGCCACGGCAGGGGTGCTACATGCTCCGGAGCAGGCGGATGCGCTCCTCGATGGGCGGATGCGTGTTGAAGAGATTGTTCAGGAAGCTCTCATGCTCGCGGAGGGGGTTGTAGATGTAGAGGTGGGCCGTGGCTTTGTTCGCTACTTCCAGGGGTTCCGGATCGGCGGCGATTTTTTCGAGGGCGCGGGCGAGGGCCTCGGGATGGCGGCAGAGGAGCGCTCCGCTGGCATCGGCCAGGTACTCGCGGCGGCGGCTGATCGCCATGCGGAGCGCCTGGGCCACGATCGGCGCGAGGATGGCCGCGACGATGGCAACCACGATGAGGATCACGCCGCCGCCACCACCCTTGTCGCGGCTGCTGCGGCGGTGGCCCGAACCGAACATCGTGTAGCGCAGGAGGAGGTCGCTCACGAGCGCAACCAGGCCGACGAGGACCGTCGCGACGGTCATCACGCGGATGTCGTAGTTGCCGATGTGGGAGAGTTCGTGGGCGAGGACGCCTTCGAGTTCGATCGGCTCGAGCTTGTCGAGCAGGCCACGGGTGACGACGACATGGGCGTTGTTCGGGTCGCGGCCCGTCGCAAAGGCGTTGGGGGCGGAGTCCTCGAGCACCCACGTCTTGGGCATGGGGAGCCCGGCCCCGATGGACAGGTTCTCAACCCGGCGGACGAACTCCCACTCCTCCTCTTTGGTCACTTCGTGGGCGCCTGAGATGGAGAGGACCACGTTGGTCGAGATCCAGTAGCTCACGAGCGCGTAAACGATGAGCCCAATGCCGACCACTCCCACCAGGCCGATGTTGCCGCCCATGGCCATAACGATGACACCGACCAGCGCGGTCAGGAGGACGACGAAGAACGTCATCATGAGCCAGGTCGTCCGCTTGTTGGCGGCGATGCGGTCGTAGATGAGGACGGAACCGGGGGCCGAAGATTCACGATTCACGATTCGAGATTCACGATTTCTGGTGGGTTCGAGAATCCCTTCGCTCCCACTCGGGCCTTCAGGGTCCGTTTGGACGCGACAACCATCGCGACGATCTCGTTGGCCTCGCGATGCAGCCGAGAGACCGACTCGCGGGTAACGACCTGGCTCTCCACCATGACCTCAAGCCAATAGGCAGTCTCGTCTGCTTCCTCTTCGACGATCGACAGCTTTGAGATTATCTCCGCAACCGAGCGACCGCGGCAGGAGGCGCGGTAGTTGGCCCCAACCGAAGTGGCCGCCCTGACAAGTTGGCGGATGAGCGGTTCGGTTATGGGCTCGCGGGGTACGCGCCGACACAGGCGGACGCACTCGACGCCAAGGCCCTTGGTCCGCGCCTTGAACTCAGCTTCGTTCACGGGGCACGGCCACGAATCGTGAATCGTGAATCGTGAATGGAAGAATCATTGGCCGAAGCTGACCTTCACGTCTTCCCGGGCGCCTTCTTCGGCCTCAAAGAACTCGGCGGGTTCGAAGTTGAACATGCCGGCGATGATCGAGCTGGGGACGGTGGCGGTACGCTCGTTGTAGTTGCGGACGTTGGCGTTGTAGAACTGGCGGGAGTAGGCAATCTTGTCCTCGGTGTCGGTCAGCTCGCGCTGCAGCTCGAGGAAGTTCTGGTTCGCCTTAAGGTCGGGGTAGGCTTCGGCGACGGCGAAGAGCGAGCGGAGTGCCCCGGTGAGCATGTTATCGGCCTGTGCTGCCTGGCCCGGCGTCGCCGCCCGGTCGAGCATCGCCCGGGCCCGGGTCACGTTTTCCAGCACTTCTTTTTCGTGGGCCGCGTAGCCCTTGACGGTCTCAACAAGGTTAGGGATGAGGCTGGAGCGGCGCTTCAGCTGGACATCTATGCCGGACCACGCTTCCTTGACGCGGATGCGGGCGCGGGCAAGGCCGTTGTAGATGCCGATGACCCAGAAGATGAGGACCAGGACGACAACGGCTATGACGATGAGAGTGATCAACAAGGCCACGAGGAATTCGCTCCTGCCGGGGTTGGCGGCATGCTAACACAGGTCACGCTGCCGGCGAGCCGTTTCGATGCCCACCACGATCATCCGATCGGCGGCAATCGATAGATGCGGGCGGCCGTATCGTGGAACATCGCTGGCTTTTCGTCCTCCGAATAGCTGGCGGCAATCCGTTTGAAGGTGTTCCAAAGGACCGCATGCTGCCGTGCACTCATTGCTCCTTCTCCATAACACTGGCCCACGGGCCATAGAGCGTGGTGAGGCTGCTCGAGACGTTGAAGATCGATGTTGAGCCGGAGTACCGGAGCTACCTGGAGGAGTTCCCCCTCCCGATATAGGGGCGGACGGCGGACCCGGCATGGACCGCCCGGACGTTGCCATGCGGGCCGCGATCGCGCACGGTTGTAGGAATGAGCACGCAGGCACCCGCGCCCCGGCGCCCACGGATTTCGCTGGTCACGATATTGGTCGTCGGCTTGGTGGCAACGGTGGCGATCCTCTTCGCCCTGTCGTTCCTGCCGGAGGCCGAACCCGGCGAATCCGATGTCGGGCTCGGGCAGCTCGTGGCCGACGCCGCCGCGGGCAAGGTCGAGACCATCCTCGTGAGCGGGACCGAAGCCAAAGTGACTTATGTCGCGCCCGAGGGGCTGGTGCCGGCCACGAAGGTGGTGATCGTCCCCGAGACGGTAGACCTGCCCGCCCTCCTGCGGGACGAGGGGATTGCATTGAGCCGGACCGATGGCCCCGAAGGCGGCCCGGCGGTGAACCTTGTGTTTGAGAAGAGCGAAGCGGGGGTATGGTCGGGGCTGCTCACGATCATCGTTTCGTTCCTGCCGATGCTCCTGTTGATTGGCTTCTTCATCTTCATCATGCGGCGGACACAGTCGGCGGGCGGCCAGGCCATGGACTTCGGAAAGAGCCGTGCGAGGCTCTTCAGCACGAGCAAGGTCGCGGTCAGTTTCGACGACGTCGCCGGTGTGGATGAGGCGAAGCAAGAACTGGCGGAAGTGGTCGAGTTCCTTCAAAACCCGGGGAAGTTCGCGGCCCTCGGCGCGAAGATCCCGAAGGGGGTCTTGCTGCTCGGGCCGCCGGGCACCGGCAAGACGCTCCTTGCCCGGGCGGTGGCGGGCGAGGCGGGCGTGCCGTTCCTGAGCATCTCGGGGTCCGAATTCGTGGAGATGTTCGTGGGCGTCGGCGCAAGCCGCGTGCGCGACCTGTTCGACCAGGCGAAGAAGAGCGCGCCCTGCATCGTCTTCCTGGACGAGATTGATGCGGTAGGCCGCCAGCGCGGCGCCGGGCTCGGCGGCAGCCACGACGAGCGTGAACAAACCCTGAACCAGATTCTCGTAGAAATGGACGGGTTCGAAGCCGGAACCAACGTCATCGTCATCGCCGCGACGAACCGTCCCGACATCCTCGACCCGGCGCTCATCCGGCCAGGCCGCTTCGACCGAAAGGTCATCCTCGACGCGCCCGACGTGAGGGGTCGCGACGCTATCCTCCGGGTTCACCTGCGAGGGAAGCCGCTCGCGCCAGATATTTCGGTGGACCAACTGGCACGGACGACGCCGGGTTTCACCGGGGCCGACCTGGCGAACCTGGTCAACGAGGCGGCCATCCTCGCAGCCCGGCGCGACAAGCGGCTCATCGACATGGACGATTTCGTGGAGGCGGTAGACCGGGTACTTGCGGGGCCGGAGCGCAAGAGCCGTCTGATGACACCGCGGGAGCGCCGAATCGTCGCCTACCACGAAGGCGCACACACGGTGGTTGGACACCTGATGGAGAATCACGATCGGCCACAGAAAGTCACCATCGTGTCGCGCGGGGTGGCTGCCGGGTACACCAGGTTCCTCCCGCAGGAAGAGCAGCACTTCAAGACGCCGGAGATGTTCGTTGACCAGCTGTGCACGGCCCTGGCCGGCCATGCCGCTGAGGAACTCGTGTTCGGCTCGGCATCGACCGGCCCCTCGAACGACCTGGAGCAGGTCAGCCGGCTGGCGCGGGCAATGGTGACGCGGTGGGGGATGAGCGAGAAGCTCGGGCCGCTCACCTACGGGCGCACGGAAGAACTCGTCTTCCTCGGGCGGGAGATCTCGGAGACCCGCAACTACAGCGAGGCCACCGCAACGGAGATCGACCAGGAGGTGCGCCGCCTGGTGACCGATGCGCACGAGCGAGCGAAACAGCTGCTGATCGAGAACCGGGCACTCCTCGACAAGGTCGCCGGGGCCTTACTTGAGGTCGAGACCCTGCAGGACCCGGAGCTGACGCGACTGCTGGAAAGCGACCCGAACGAGCCGTGGCAGGCGCCTTTGCCACCTGAACCAGAGTTGCCGCCGCCGTCCGCCGCGGAAGTTGCTGGAGCAGATCGACCGGAGGCGCCGGCCTGGCCCGAGGCTGTACCGGGCAGCACGACGTAGGGTGGCGACTGCGCCGCACGGCCGGGAGGCCGGCGGCGGCACCCCCGGGACCTCTCCTCTGTCCCTCTCAGGCTCCGCGACTCATCACGGGGCGTGTAACGCCCGGCACGTTCGGTTGTCAACGGGCGAGCGACCGGCGAGAAACGGGCATCCGGGCCACACCCTGCGCGCCCGGTTCACCTATACTCGCAAGGTGAATGCAGCTTCAAGCGACGGGCGCCGCGAACCCCGCAGATTCTGGTGGCCTGGCCGGGGGCGGGTGTTTCTTTCGGCCCGCACCCTCCTCTACGACCGGTTGCGTCTCGCGATCAGTGTTGGGGGCATGGCCTTTGCGGTCGTGCTCGTCCTGCTCCTCCGGGGGATCATGGACGGCACCGTCGAGAAGTCAACGACGTATATCGACAACGTGGGGGCGGACGTTTTCGTCGCGCGCGAAGGCGTGAAGAACATGGCCCTCTCGGTCTCGGCAGTCCCGGAGGAGCTCGTGTCCGAACTGGCGGCACTGCCGGGCGTCACCCAGGCGAGCGGGGTCGTCCGGGTGACTGTCACCGTCTCCGAAGGAGACCGCCGCCAGCCGGGCGATCTCGTGGGATACGAGCCGGGTTCGGGGCTAGGCGGCCCGTGGAAAGTCACCGCCGGGCAGCCGCCGGCATCCGCGGGAGAGGCAGCCCTCGACAGCGTGCTGGCGTCCAGACTTCACGTAGGTGTTGGCGACCGGGTGGCAATCGGAGGCCGGGACTTCGTGATCACCGGACTGACCGGCGACACGACTTCGATTGCCGGGAAACTCGTGTTCATCACCCTGGCCGATGCCCAAATACTCTTGCAGTCGCCCAATGTCGTCAGTTTTGTGCTGCTGAAGATCGCCAACCCGGCAGACGCTCCCTCGGTGGCCGAGTCCATCCTGGCAGAGTTCGACGACACCCAGGCGCTGACGCGCGCAGAGATCTCGGGAAACGACCGGGACATGCTCGGAGAGCTATTCTTAGCCCCCATCAACGTCATGTCGACGATCGGCTTCATGGTCGGGCTGGCCGTGATTGCCCTGACGATGTACACGGTGACCTCGGAGCGGCTCCGGGATTTCGGCGTACTCAAGGCGATTGGCGCGCCCCAGGGGTTTCTGCTGCGGACAGTGATGAGCCAGGCGACCGTGCTCGGTGTGGCCGGGTTCACCGTCGGCCTGGTGGCCGCCATCCTGGTTGGGCCGGTGGTCGTGCGATTCGTACCCGACATCGGCGTGAAGGTGAACTGGGAACCGAGTGTCGTCACGCTGGCAGCGGTGGTTGGTATGAGCCTCCTTGGCGCGGTGGTGCCCGTGATGCGAATCATCCGGGTCGACCCTCTACTGGTCTTCCGGAGGTGAGATGAGCAGCCCGCTGGTCGTTCACGACGTTTCAAAGTCTTTCGGATCTGGGGACTCAACGGTCCGGGCGGTGGACCGTGTCAGTTTCCAGGTGGAGGAAGGGGAGGTCGTGGTCATCATCGGGCCTTCAGGCTGCGGAAAGACCACGCTGCTCTCGATGCTGGGCTGCCTGCTGCGCCCAACTTCCGGGGAGATCTCCATCCTCGGCGAGGAGGTGACGGGACTGAGCGAGCGCAGGCGCGCCCGGTTCCGGCTTCGCCACATTGGGTTCGTATTTCAGTCGTTCAACCTCATCTCGGCACTGAACGCCACGGAAAACGTGGAGATCGCGCTCAACCTCGCCGGCGTGGCGGGGACCGCGGCACGCCGGCGCGTGAGCGGGCTTTTCGACCTCCTGGAGCTCACCCCACGCGCCACGATGCGGCCGAACGACATGAGCGGCGGGGAGCAGCAACGGCTGGCGATCGCCCGGGCGCTGGCGAACCGGCCAGACATCATCCTTGCGGACGAACCCACCGCGAGCCTCGACTCGCATGCGGGCCGGGTGGTGATGGAGCTGATGCAATCGGCGGTCAGGGCCGGCGAAACGAAGAGCCTCATTGTGGTCACGCACGACATGCGCATCCTGGACGTCGCAAACCGTGTCCTGGCGATGGAGGACGGGGTAGTCCGGGAAGTTGACGCGGCCACCATCCGGCAAGCCCAGGCGAACCAGGCCGGCGCCCCCGGACTGTGAGGCCATTGGGAGGTCCCCGGGGGCCCCTACAAGGGCTTGCCCGCTCCGACTGGAGCGCTTTCCACCATGCCGGGCGCTGGTGATGGCCGCCACCGAGGGTGGCCCACCAACAGGCTGATGAACTGCACGTGGCAATCGCCCGCGTGCGTGCCGCAGCCCAGCACCAGCTCGGCCGACCATGGGCGAGCGCTACGCGGGCTGGTGAGCCCCGGCGACAAGGCCCCGCAGGGCAGTAGTCCAGAGCGGTAGCGGTAGCGGCGGCGGCGGATCGGCTGGTCTTCCCTTCCCGGCCCCGTTACGCTCCGGGGCGAAACAACAGGGCTCACCTCTGGTACAGGGGGGAGACGCACCAGTGACGTATTCGCCACCGGCGCCCGCCCGGGGTGCGTGGAGCTTTCCGTGTGACTGACTCGAACAGCAGGACCGGGCCCGCGGTGTTTAGCGGGCGCCTGAGCTTCATCCTTGCAGCGGCCGGGGCGGCCGTCGGACTTGGCAACATCTGGCGCTTTCCGTTTGTCGCCGGCGAGAACGGCGGCGGCGCGTTTCTGCTTCCCTATCTCCTCGCGGTCGTACTCCTGGCGGGCCCGGCGATGCTGCTGGAGATAGCGGCGGGGCGGTCGACGCGCAAGGGCGTGGTGGGAACGTTCACGGAGGCATCGCGGTTTGGCCGGTGGCCTGGCGTGCTGATCGCCCTGGCAGCCCTGGGGCTCGTGAGCTACTACCTGGTGGTCACCGGCTGGGCACTGGGGTACCTGGCACATGCCGTGGCCGGTTCGCACCCTTCTTTCGGGGACTTCACCAGCGGAAACAACTCGTTGTGGTACTTCGGGCTTGCGGTTGCCGTCAGCGCTTCGGTGGTCATCCTCGGGGTAAACCGCGGGATCGAGACGATGAGCCGTGTGCTCGTGCCCGCCCTCTTCCTGATGCTGGTGGCCCTGGCCATCTACGGGCTCAGCCTGCCCAGTCGTGACGAGGCGCTACGGTTCTACCTCTCGCCGGACTTTGGCGATCTGAGCCGCCCCATCGTCTGGGTGCGAGCAGCCGGGCAGGCGTTCTTTTCCGTGGGCGTGGGCATGGGGGTACTCATCACGTACGGTGCGTATGCGAGCGAGCGTGAGCGCCTGGTCCCCTCGGCGGCGGCCGTTGTTGTGGCGGATGTGGTCGTGGCAATCCTGGCCGGGCTGGTCATCTTCCCGCTCGCATTCTCTCACGGGACCGACGTGGCCGCGGGACCGGAGCTGGCCTTCGAAACGCTTCCGAAGGCATTTGAGGATTTCGGGGCGGTGGCGTCATATTCGGTCGCGGTCGGGTTCTACCTCGCTCTGTCGGTAGCTGCTATCACGTCGGCCGTCTCGCTTCTCGAGACGGTGACGGCGGCGCTGGGAGATGTGACCGCCCTGAGCCGGGTGCAGGCGATCGGGGTGACGACAGTAGCGACGGTACTGCTCGGGATACCGTCGGCACTGAGCTACACCGGGGCTGAACTGCGCATCGGTGACGTGTTGTTTTTCGAGTTGATGGACACGGCTACCGGGACCATCGGGTTGGCCGTGGGGGCGCTGATCACCACTCTTGTCCTCGGGTGGGCAGGGAGGCGAAGCGTACTAGCCGCGCTGGAGAGCAGCGGCTTCCCGGGTGCCGCCAGTACGTGGTTCGCGCGATGGATAGTGCCCGTCGCAATCACCGTCCTGTTGTTTGCCATGACGCTGGACCTGGTGCGCCATCGAATTCTGCCTGAGGGTGGTTGACCTGAGGACTCGCGGCCGGGGCCAGGTCACGACACCTGTTCGGCCTGGGGCCGGGCAACGCGCGACTCAACCCTGGAGCCCAGGAACTCACGGTAGCGAACCACCACGAGCAGAGATCCGGTGAGGACGAGCCACCCCAGCAACGGGAGGAGAAGGGCGAGGCCAATCGCCTGGCCCGCGAGCCCGGCAATGGCGGTCGCCGCCTGGGCAATGCCGATGGTCAGGGGGAAGAAGCTGAGCACCCGTCCGCGCATCTCATCGGCGACCAGGTGCTGGATGAGGGTGCTTGCAACGAGGCTGGTGCTGGTGAACGCGAACCCCAGCCCGTAGTCAGAAAGGGCTGTGAGGGGGATGAAGCGCGAGTAGCCGAACGAGAGGACGGCCAGCCCAAAGAAGATCGCGACGAACGCGAGTGAGCCGCCCCGGAGCGCGAGGTGAGCATTGCGGGCGATCATGATGCTGGCGGAAACAGACCCAAGCCCCCAGGTGGCGCCCATGAGTCCGACCTGGGCTGAGTTGAACCCCAGGACCTCGATGAAAAACATCGGCCCGAGGGGAGCTGCGATCGGCATGCCGATGACCTGGACGACGAAGACGAGCGAAACGATTGCCAGGATCGGGCGGTGGGCGCGGGTGTACGCGAGCCCGGCCGCGATGCTGCGGAGGGTGCTGCCACGCGCGGCCGGCGGGGGCTGGTTGTCCAGGCGCAGCATGGCAATGAGCGGGATGATCGCGAACCAGGCGACGAGGGACGTGGCGTAGACGGCCCCGGGCGGGAAGAGCTGGTTCATGATGCCCGCGATAGGCAGGGACAGCGGCATGGTCACCTGGCTGGAGATCGCGAGGAGCGCGATCGCGGCGGCAATATTTTCCCGCCCCGCGGCAGCCGGCACGCTGGCACTGCGCGCCGGCGTATCGATGGACTGGATGCCCGCGGCCAGGAAGGTGACTACGGCGACAAGGCCGACGCTTCCTTCGCCGAGTGGTTCCGTCAGCATCAGTACGGCGATCCCGGCGTGGGCCACGAACGACAACGACTCGCAGGCGAGCAGCACGCGCTTGCGGTCGGCACGGTCAGCTATGGCGCCGCCCAGGAGGCTGAACGCGACCATGCCGGAGCCTCTGCTGGCCGCGAGGATGCTCGAATAGATGACCGCGGAGTCGGGGAAGTGCTGGCTTACCCAGAAGACCTGGGTCATCAGATGCAAGGGGAAGAGGACGCCAACGACAGCCGACCCGGCGAGGAGCAAGCGAAAGTCCCGGCGCGCAAGGGGGCGAAGCGCCGGCCGGGATGTCAAGCTGTCGGCCATCCGACCATCATCGCGGAGCGCTTACATGCGCTGTATCATACCCACGACAGAAGCGGCATCCTGCTGAGGCCGTGACTAAGGTCACATCGGGGGGTCCCGGGCCCACTCAGCATCATCGTGAGAGGTAGCCACGATGTCGCGTGCATCGGGAAGTTTTATCGAGCCATCGGCGGAAGCCCATGAGCGCACTATCGCCGCGCTCCAGCGATTTCAGCT
This sequence comes from Dehalococcoidia bacterium, assembly GCA_003104995.1. GTDB lineage: Bacteria > Chloroflexota > Dehalococcoidia > Tepidiformales > Tepidiformaceae > Amarobacter. The sequence goes on along the minus strand of PQAO01000020.1, from coordinate 10,457 downwards.
CGTTGCGGGCCTCACCCGGGAGGAGATCGCGGAGATCGCCGCGCAGTGTTCGCTGCACCGGATACCCGCGCACAAGCGCGTATTCGAAGAGGGCGAGCGGTCCAGGGGGCTGTGGGTTATCACGGCGGGCCGGGTACGCCTGCACCACTTGATGGCGGACGGGCGGCAGCACGTCGTGGGGTTCCGGGCGCCAACGACTGCGCTGGACTTGAGTTCGGCGCTTGACGGGCGCCCCTACACGGCGACGGCGACGACGCTCGATGACGCCGAGCTGGTCCTGGTGCCGCGCGGGCTCCTGGTGGAGCTTGGGAGGCTCTACCCGGTGACCATCCGCAACGCAATCGACCTTCTGTGCCTGGAAGTGCGGCAGCGTGACATCACGACGGCGATCGCGGCGCTGAAGGATGCTCGCGGGAGGATTGGCTGCACGCTGCTGCAACTGGCGCGCCAGTTCGGGCAGAAGCAGGGCGGCACGCTCCGGATCGACTACCGGCTCACGCGGCAGGACATCGCCGATCGTTCAGGAGTTACGGTGGAAACCGCCATCCGGGTGATGTCCGATATGCAGCAGCGGGGCGTACTCCGTACTGAATCGCAGGTCATCGAGATCCTGGATATGGTACAAGTACGCGAATCCGCCAACTGTGAAGATTGCCAGTTCGAATGCTCCGTGTTTGCGCCGCAGTTGCCCGGACCTCCGTCCGAGGCCGAGGCCATATGATTCGCATCATATAGAGGCCGGAGCTCCCAGCTATAGATTCCCCACGCGCCCCGCCAGATTTCCGGGTGCGCGCGAGAAGGGGACTATGCGCAGCAATTACTGGGAGACTCGGCAGCGGAAACTGAGCCGGCGGCGGTTCGTTGGGGGAGCGGCAGGTGCTTCGGCAGGGCTGGCAGCGTTGGCCGCCGTTGGTTGCGGCGACGATGATGACGACGCCGTCGAAACGCCGGCGGCAACAGCGACGTCAGGTGCGTCCGGGTCTCCGACTCAGGCAGCGGGCTCGCCCACGGCTGAACCGAAGCCACAGGGAAAGAAAGGCGGCGTCACCCGGGGGATCAGCTCGAACGCCACCTACGACTCGTTCGACGCTAGCCGGAGCCGTTTCACACCCGTCGCCACCATCATCGGCCGGACGATGCAGCGCGCGCTCTTCTGGGATAGCTTCAAGGATGGCACCCTCGGAGGCGGGTTCGCCGAGAGCTGGGAACAGCCGGACCCGCAGACGGTGGTCCTGAAGCTCCGCAAGAACAACTTCTTCCACGACAAAGCCCCGGTGAACGGCCGCCAGACGAAGGCCGAGGACATCAAGTACCACATCGACCGGAACAAGGCCGGGAAGCGGCTCGACGGTACCGAGGACCCCAACTTCTACCGTAAGGGTGAGTACCAGATCGTCGATTCGGTAACGGTGGCGGATGCGGAGACAATCCAGGTCAAACTGGCGAAGCCTTCGCCGCTTTTCCTGAACCTGCTGGCCCAGTCATACGAGGGCATCGCCGCCCCGGAAGCCATCGAGGCGTTCGAGAAGGACTACTCCAACTTCGACCAGAAAATGATCATCGGGACGGGCCCCATGGTCCTGGTGGAGTTCGCCTCGGAGGGCCGCGCCAGGTACCAGCGGTTCGACAAGTTCACCGGGACCTCGTACCTGGACGGGATCCAGGAGGTGCCGCTGTTCACTGACCCGCAGGCCGCCCAGGCGGCATTCGAGCAGAAGCAGATCGACGCCTACGGGCCACCCAACGTGCAGGTGCTCGCCGAAATGCGCGAGCGGTTCAAGGGGAAGGTCGGCGAGGGGACGAACTTCTCGGCAAACCCGATCATCGCCGGTTCTTATTACGGTGGAGCGGCACCGTGGAACAACCCCAACCTTATCGGCGCGTACTTCCGCGGCATCGACCGCCGCCAGCTCATTCAGCAGTTCCACGGCGGCCGCGGAGCCATCTCCGGGTCGATCCCGCCGAGCCAGGGCGCGTTTGGCCTGAGCGAAAAGGAGCTCATCGAATTCCCCGGCTATCTCCAGGATGTCGACAAGGACATCGCCGAAGCCAGGAAGATGTGGGAGGCCGGCGGCGGTCCCGCGCTTGGCGACGTGACCATCGATGTGCCGGACATCTTCGAAGGTTCGTACCAGGCGAGCGCCATCCTGACGGCCATGCTCAACAAGAACCTGGGCACCAGCCAGTTCAAGGCGAAGGTCGAACCGTACTCGACGATCACGTCCAAAATCATCCAGCAGAAGTACGGCTCGGGGAACGCCAACCTCTGGTACGGGTGGGACACGGAAGTGCTCGACCCGGAGCCGACCGCGTTCCTCATGAGCAACTACAGCTCGACCTCGACGCTGAACAAGCAGTTCGACGTCAAACTCGACGGCATGGACGACTTGCTGGCGAAAGTTGGCGTCGAACTCGATATCGAAAAGCGCAAGGATATGACCCGGGAAGTTGAGCGCAAGCTGCTGAAGGCGTACGGCGGCGGCCGCATTTATTCGCACATGCAGATCACGAACACGCTCCGCTGGAACTACTATCACGCTGCTGAGTCGGCGCCGTTCAGCACGGCGCACCTTGGTGCGATGTACGCGTGGATCGACCCGGATGACCCCACCTACCAGGGACGGCCAAGCTAATGGGGGCATATGCGCTCCGCAGGACGCTGATCAACATCCCGGTCATCTGGTTGATCGCGACGCTGGTCTTTTTTGCCACGAACGTCCTTCCCGGTGACTTCGTTGCCCGCCGGATTGCCCAACAGAATCCGGCGGGTGGCGAAGACACGATCGCCCAGATCGCGCAGATCAAGAAGGACCTCGGGATCGACAAGCCCGTCGCGGAGCGGTACGTGACGTACCTCTGGAACACCGTGCGGGGCGACCTTGGTGAGTCGTACCGCTCGCGGCAGCCTGCGTTGTCGGAGTTCAAGAGGGGTGTCCCGTACACGCTCCAGCTCTCGCTCATGATGCTCGTCGTGGCGCTGGCGACAAGCGTGCCGATCGGCATCATCTCGGCGCTGCGACAGGACTCGATTGTCGATTATGTGCTACGGCTGACGGCGATCCTGGGGGTGGCAGCGCCGAACTTCTGGATCGGGACGATGCTGCTGCTGCTGGTGGTGCGCTTCGAGCTGTGGACGATCGACCTGTTCAACTCACCATTACTCTGGGAGGACCCGGTGCGGAGCCTGCAGCTCTTCATCCTGCCCGCGGTCGCGGGTGGGTTCGCCTCGGGCGCCGGCATCATGCGGCTCACGCGCTCCCAGATGCTGGAAGTGCTGCGGCAGGACTACATCCGGACGGCCTGGGCGAAGGGGCTGCGGGAGCGCGTGGTGGTGGTGCGGCATGCCATGAAGAACGCGATGATCCCGGTCCTGACAGCCATCGGCCTGACGGTGGCGGGGCTCCTGAGCGGCAACGTCGTGTTCGAGTACCTCTTCAACATCCCCGGGGTCGGCAACCGGATCCTGACGGCGATCACCGAGCGCGACGTGCCCGTCGTCCAAGCGTTTGTCCTCATCATTGCCACCTTCGTGGTCTTCGTAAACCTGGCGGTAGACCTGCTGTACGGGTGGGTCGACCCCCGCATCCGGCTGTCATAGGGGCCCAAAATGACGACGCAGAAAGCAAGTCGGCTCGAGGAGCAGTACTTCCGGCCGGTTCGCCAGCCGGTCGCGCCGGTGCGCGCCGTCCGGGCGCTGAAGAATTTCGTGGTCCAGAAACCGCTGGGTGGCTTTGGAGTGGCCCTCATCGTGCTGGTCATCCTGGTCGCGTTCCTCGCGCCATTCATCCAGCGCTATGAACCGGACGAGGTGTTCGTGGTCGATAACCCGGCGTACGACGCAGAGCTTGCCGAGAAGTCGCTCACCGACCGGAGCATTCGCTTCCAATACCCTCCGGAGAAGTTCGAGCAGACCGTTGTGGCGTCAGTAACCGGGGTCTCGGCCACGCACTGGCTGGGCACCGACACGGCCGGGCGAGACGTGTATTCGCGGATGGTCTGGGGAGCCCAGCTGTCGCTCCTCGTCGGGGTAGGCGCCGCGCTGATCGCGATAGCACTGGGCACCCTCCTGGGGACGATCAGCGCCTATTTCGGTGGCGCGGTTGACATGGTCATCCAGCGCATCACCGACACGCTCCAGGCCTTCCCGGCGCTCATCCTGTTGCTGTTGTTCCTTCAGGTTGTGGAAAACGCGAACAAATACCACATGACCCTGGCGCTGGGGATCGTGGGCATCGCAGCGGTGATCCGCGTGGTGCGCAGCGCCGTCCTGCGGACTCGGGCCGAGCTCTACATCGAGGCGGCCCGGGTGGTTGGGGCGACGGATGCGCGGGTGATGGTGCGCCACATCCTCCCGAACATCATGGCTCCGACGATCGTCATCTTCACGATCTCCATCGGTTCGTACATCGTGGCCGAGGCTTCGCTGGCCTTCATCGGTTTCGGCGACCCGGCGGCGATCTCGTGGGGCAAGATGGTGAACGAGGGGAGGAAGCTGTTCCCGGCGTCGTACACCATGTCGCTGGTCGCTGGTGGGGCCATAACCCTGACCGTGCTGGGCTTCAACCTGGCGGGAGACGCGCTCCGGGACGTGCTCGATCCGCGGATGCGGGGGGCGGGAAAGGGAGGCTACTGACCCCCGTGCGATATGACGGCTGTCATACCGGGCTCCCGGTGTGAGCTGCCAGATTTTCGCCAACCGGGGCCCTGACCACGTCCTGCCGTCCAGGATCAGGTGAACTCCATTTCCGTCCCAGGGCCCCGGCCCCTCTTCCTGGGACATTAGCCGCGGCAATCCGCGGGGCACACCATAAGGAGAGGTTTCGATGACCGCACCCGAACTCGATCGTCCGACCACCGCCGTTGGAGGCCAGTACCGCAAGCTCTGGGACTGGGACGAAGTACGGTGGGCATCCCACTGCATCGACTGTTACCCCGGAAACTGCCCGATGCGGGTGTACGTGAAAGACGGCAAGGTGGTCCGCGAGGAATCCGCGGCCGTTTTCCCTACCTACGAACCCGGCGTGCCGGACATGAACCCCATGGGTTGCCAGAAGGGTGTCGCCTGGTCACGCATGGTACAGGGAGATGAGCGCGTTCTCTATCCGTTGAAGCGGGTCGGTGAACGAGGCTCCGCCAGTTGGGAACGTATCTCCTGGGACCAGGCCACCACTGAGATTGCCGACAAGATCCTCGATGCGGTCGTGGAAATCGGCGGCGAATCCATCATCGCCCCCGCTGGCTGCAACACTCCCCCCGCGTCGGTCACCGGCCGGGCCTCGTTCCTCGGCGCTTTCGGCGGCCTGACCACCGATGTCAACGCCGAAATGAACGACTTCGCCCCCGGCTACTACCTCACCTACGGGACGTTTGACCCGGTGAGCAGCGTCGACGACTGGTTCCATGCCGAGGTGTTCATCATCTGGGCTGGCAACCCGAACTACACGCGCATCCCTCATGTCCACTTCGTCAACGAGGCCCGCTACAAGGGCACCGAAGTGGTCGTCATCGCTCCTGACTTCTCGCCGTCGAGCCTCCACTCCGACTACTTCGTGCCAGTCAATGTGGGGACTGACGCCGCCCTTGCACTCGCCATGGCTCAGGTCGTGGTCGAGGAAGGGCTGATCAATACCGCGTTCGTGAGCGAGCAGACAGACCTCCCGCTCCTGGTGAACAAGGCAACCAATCGTTACCTGCGCGCTTCGGACCTGCCTGAGGGCGGTGCCGACGAACAGCTGTTCGCGTGGGACAGGAAAACGGGCAAGCTCGCACCGGCACCTCGCCGGAAGCTCCAGTGGGGCGACGTTGAACCAGCCCTCGAGGGTGAGTTCACGATCGAAACGAAGTCGGGCCCCGTAACAGTCGCGACCGTCTTCGAACTGATGAAGCCGCGCCTCGCGGAGTACACGCCGGAGGCGGTCCGTCCGATCACTGGTGTCGACCCCGAGACGATCCGCCTCCTCGCCCGGAAGATCGCGACGAAGAAGACCGGCATCCTGTCGGCCCTGGGCGGCATGGGCAAGCACTACCACGGCGACCTCATGGAGCGCTCCCAACTCCTCCTTCTGGCGCTCACGGGTAACTGGGGGCGCCAGGGCACCGGCGTGCGGGCGTGGCTCGCCGGCCTGTTCGATGGCTCGGCCACCGTCATGATGAAGAGCAAGCGGGGACCGGATGAAGTCGCCGCCCTTCTCGACATGCGGGACCAGCTCATCCAGATGCAGATCAATGCGGATCCGTCGCTCACACCACTGATCGTGGCAGTCGAGCAGTCCCGGCAATCGCCGGCGGCCCTCGTTCCGCCCGTCTTCTGGTGGTACCACCATGCCGGGTACAAGGAAACCTGGGACCGGCGCGAGTGGCACGATCCCAGCATGAGCAAGACGTTCCCGGAGTACTTCAAGGAAGCGACCGAGAGCGGTTGGTGGAGCGGTGCCGACGTCCCCCGGAAAGAGCACCCAACCCGGGTCATCATCGAGATGGGCGGCAACGTCCTTCGGCGCACCCGGGGCGGCAGCAAGATGCTCCTCGAGAAGCTCTGGCCGCAACTCACCTGTGTCGTCACCCTGGAAGTCCGGATGAGCACCACCGCGCTCTTCAGCGATTACATCCTCCCCTGCTCCCAGTGGTACGAGAAGATCGGCTTCGGCATCCCGAGCACTCACGTGATGCACCTTACCTTCTCCGATAAGGCCGTGGAGGCCCCGGGAGAGTGCGTGGACGAGTGGGAAGCCTACCGGCGGCTGGCCGAAAAGGTGCAGGAGCGTGCCCGCGCCCGGGGCATCAAGCCTTACCTCGACGCTCTCGGCGTGCAGCGGGACCCGGCCAACGCCCACGACAATTTCACCAAGAACGGGATATACACCAATGAGGAGGTGCTGGCGGACGAGATGCTCCGGGACAGCGCCGTGACCGGCACCATCCCGCCCAACGCGAGCCTCGAAGACATCCGCGAGAAGGGCTTCTACCGATGGCAGGGCAAGGGCATCAACCCGCGCATGATCGCCCAGGCCACCGAACCGAAGCCAAACGAGACCTTCGTCCCGTTCCGCGAGCACGTGGAAGACGGCGAGCCGTACCCGACGCTTTCTCGAAGGGCCCAGTTCCTGATTGAGCACCCCTGGTTCATCGATGCTGACGAACACCTGCCGCGCCACAAGGCACCGCCAGCCATGGGCGGCAACTACGACTTCCAGATCACCAGCGGCCACAACCGCTGGAGCATCCACTCCAACAACAACGCCACCCAGCTCATGTTGGACACCCACCGTGGAACGCCGCACCTGGTCATGAACACCCTCGATGCCAAGAAGAACGGCATCAAGGACAACGACATGGTTCGCGTCTACAACGACATGGGCGAATTCCAGGTACCTGTTCTGCTCGCGTCCAGCCCCCACCCCGGCCAGGTTGTTATGTACAACGGGTGGGACCCGTACCAGTTCCCGAACTGGGCCGGCCCCAACGACGTGGAACCGGGAATGATCAAGTGGCTTCATCTGGCGGGCGGCTATGGACACCTGCGCTTCTGGGTGACGCAGTGGCAGCCGTCGCCCGTCATGCGCAGCACCCGCGTCGGGATAGCCAAAGTGGGGTAGTTCATCCCGCCGTGGGGAACCCCTGGGGGTGCCTTCGGGCACCCCCTTTTTCATGGTGATATGCGGATATGACCACAGTCATAACCCGGTTCAATGGCCCAGAGTCACTATCCCGGGCATGAAGGTTGCAGCCGAGTCCGAACGAATCTATACGAGTGCCCAGGACCTCTATCGCAAGAAGTGGGATTGGGATGCTGTCTACTGGGGAACGCACTGTGTCGACTGCTATCCGGGCAACTGCCCCATGCGCGTCTATGTAAAAGACGGGCTGGTGTGGCGGGAAGAGCAGTCCGGTTCGTTCCAAACGATCGAGGAAGGAGTCCCGGACTTCAATCCGATGGGCTGCCAGAAGGGCGCCTCGTGGAGCCAGTCGCTCTACGGCCCGGACAGGGTGCTCTACCCGCTCAAGCGAGTCGGCGAGCGGGGCGAGGGGCGCTGGAACCGGGTGACCTGGGATGAGGCACTCAGCGACATCGCAGACAAGATGATCGATGCGATCCAGGCCGGCGGACCCCAGACGATTGCCCACGAAGGTACGCCGGAGATGGCGACCGTCATCCCCACGAACAAGTTCTTCAGCGTGCTCGGTGGGCACGGGCTCGACCTGAACGGCTCGATCAACGACTTCTCGATCGGCCTCTACGAAACGTTTGGACGCTTCAGCGCCGTTTCATCGGCTGACGACTGGTTCCATTCCGAAGTGGTGATGATCTGGCACATGAACCCGATCTACACCCGCATCCCGTTCTACCACTTCATCGCTGAGGCCCGATACAACGGCGCCGAGGTCATCAACATCTCGCCGGACATCAACCCGTCCCACCTCCACGCTGACATGCAGGTGCCGATCAACGGCGGTACGGATGCCGCGTTCGGGCTGGCCCTCGTGCAGGTGATCTTTGAAGAAGACCTGGCGCACTGGAAGTTCATCCGCGAGCAGACGGACCTCGGGTTCCTCGTGCGCACGGACACGGGGCGTTATCTGCGTCAGACAGACGTCGAGGGCGGCGGTCTGGAAGACCAGATGTACCAGTGGGACCCTGCGACCGGGCTCCGCAAGGCCGACCGCGGGAATGTGTTCCTGAAGGGCTTGGAAATCGCGCTCGAGGGCACCTACGACGTGAAGCTGGCCGATGGCACCACCGTGCAGGTCCGGCCGGCCTGCGCCCTCCTCCGGGAGAAGCTGAACGCCGAGTTCACGCCGGAGAAGCAGCAGGCCATCACCGGTGTCCACCCAGATGTCATCCGCAACATCGCGCGCAAAGTGGCGACTCGCAGGACGAACATCATGCTCGGCTACAACGCCTGCAAGTTCTACCACGGCGACCTGATGGAACGGGCCCAGGCGCTCCTTCTCGCGGTCAGCGGTAACTGGGGCAAGAAGGGCACCGGCATCCGCTGCTGGGCCTCGGGCATGCACGACGGCGCCTTCATCGCGGTAAACAAGCCGGGACCGGGCGCAGCCAACACGGAAATTGTGCTCTCTGGCCGCGATGCCGCCATCGCCGCGTTTAAGAAGACCGACCCGACGATGACGACGGAAATCGCCGTCAAGCGGCTCGGCCAGATTTCTTCGAAGTTCCAGCGCACCCCGGGCGGCATGATGGGCGGGCTCGGGGGCGGGCTGAGCGAGCGGGACGGAGACGATCATTCGCCCAACGATTCAACGTCTTCGCCGCCGGCATTCTGGTGGTACTGGCAGGCCGGTTACGACAAGCGCTGGAATACGCCTGGCTGGGGAGACGATTCGCTGCCGCGCACCTTCGACGAGTACTTCAACGAAGCGATCTCCAAAGGCTGGTGGAAGGACATGGACCACCCCCGGCCGGAGCAGCCGCCAAAGGTGCTGATCGAGTGCGGCGGGAACATGCTCCGGCGCACGCGCGGTGGCAAGACGGCGCTCCTGCCGACGCTCTGGCCGAAGCTCGACCTGATTGTCTCCATCGACTTCCGGATCAGCCAGACGGGCCTGTACAGCGACTACATCCTGCCAGCGGCCCAGCACTACGAGAAGGTTGGCTTCCACATCCCGACACCGCACCTCATGAACCTGACGTTCAGCGATAAGGCGGCAGAGCCGGCGGGCGAGGCGCGGAACGAGTGGCAGATCTATTACGCGCTGTTCCTGAAGATCGCCGAACGGGCGAAGGAACGCGGCGTTGCCGACTACCAGGACACCAAAGGCCAGACCCGCCGGTACGCAGCCCTGCCTGACGCGTACTCGATGAAGGGCTTCCTCCTGGATGAGGACCGCCTGGCTGACGAGCAGATCCGCGACTCGGCCCTGGCGGGCACGCTCCCGATGGGCACCAACCTCCGCACCATGCGGGAAAAGGGGCATGTGCGCTTCATCGACTGGGGGCTGTCGCCGATGGCGCTGGCCCAGGCCTCGCCGATCAAGCCGAACGAGACGCATGTGCCGTTCCGGGACAACACGGAGAGCGGGTCGCCGTTCCCGACGTATGCACGGCGGGCCCAGTTCTACATCGACCACGAGTGGTTCCTGGAGGCGCACGAAGAGCTGCCGACGTACAAGCCGAACCCGAACATGGGCGGCGAGTATCCGATTGGCATGACTTCGGGCCACAACCGCTGGAGCATCCACACGATGAACCAGGCGAACTGGGTGATCCTCGGCACACACCGCGGCGAGCCCGATGTGGTGGTGAACCCGGACGACGCAGCCGAGCGGGGCGTGAAGGACGGCGACCTCGTCCGCGTGTTCAACGACCTTGCCTCCTTCGAAGTCCGCGCCAAGGTGTCGCCCTCGGTGAAGCCCGGGCAGCTCGTTTCCTACAACGGTTGGGCGGGCTTCCAGTACCGCAACTGGAGCGGCGCCAACGAGCTCGAACCCGGGATGGT
>PQAO01000019.1 GCA_003104995.1 Dehalococcoidia bacterium | reverse complement strand
AACGTCAGGTGAAGACCACTTGAAAAGTCGTTGAAGGATGCGTGGCCGTCGAAGTAGTGGCCGCCGATGGTCGAGAAGAAGCGACCGGCTGCCATGGCGGCGCCAGCCTCCGGTCCGCCCTCCTGGACGATGGTGTGAGAGCCGTGGTTCTCAATGGCGTCGACCATGGCGGTCGCGACATCCGTGAAGGCCTGGTCCCAGGTCACCCGCTCCCACTTCCCTTCGCCCCGCTCGCCGGCCCGCCTCATGGGATAGGCCACGCGGTCGGGCCCATAGAGCGACTGGCTCCACGACGCCCCCTTCTGGCAGCCCATCGGGTTAAAGTCCGGCACCCCTTCCTCGACCGTCACAAGCGTGCCGGATTGCTCCTCGCGGACGACCTTCCCGTCTTTCACGTAGACCCGCACCGGGCAATCGCCCGGATAACAGTCCACGCAATGCGTTCCCCAGTGGACCGAATCCCACTCCCACTTATCCCGGTAAACGTCGTCGGAGGTCGGATGAAGGGCGCCCACAGGTGAGGTATTCATAGAAGAAGGGTATAGCTGCCATAAATGGAGCGTTTCCATGATCCAGATCAAACGAAAGAAGACCGGGTCCCGAGGCCCGCAACACGGGCATCAAGGCAAGGTGGTGCAGCACGAGCGGGCCCCGCGCCAAACCGGCTCCAAGATGCCAGTAAAGTTTGATCCGAGTCATTGTCTGCTCCGGACTCATGCCTGAGTTTGCGAGACCACTCAATTGGCGGCCGGCCGGGAAGTCGCAGGACAACCACATGCCATCGGAGTTCTTCCCGAACCTGTTTTCGGCGATCCAGATCGGTAAACTGAAGGTCGCGAACCGCATCTACAGTCCGCCACACGCTCCCGGGTTCATGGACCGCTTCGGACTCCCATCTGACCGGCTCATCGCGTACTGGGAGGCCAAGGCAGCGGGCGGGACAGGCATGATTGCGACCGGGGTGACACCGGTTCATGTGACCACGGGCATGGGCCCGAGCTTCGCCCACCCGCGGTTTACCGAAGTCTACGGCCGAGCGGCGGAGACGATTCGCAGGCACGGGTCACATCTGGCGGTCCAACTCTGGCATGGGGGAGCGCAGGCTGGCGGAGCGGGCGGGCGACCCACCTGGGCGCCGTCACCTGCGGCCACGCCTCGGGACTGGAAGATCTCCCACGCGATGACGAAGGCCGAGATTGAGGAAATGATCGAGGCCTACGCCTTCGGTGCGAAGCGCGTGAAAGAGGCTGGCTGCGATGCAATTGAGATCCATGGTGCGCACGGATATCTCATCACCGCGTTCTCCTCGGGCTTCTCCAATCAACGGGATGACGAGTACGGGGGTAGCCTTGAGAACCGGGCGAGGTTCGTTGACGAAGTTGTAGAGGCCGTGCGATCGACGGTCGGCAGCGACTACACCGTCGGCATGCGGTTCAGTGCCGACGAGTTCGTCGATGGTGGGCTAACGATTGAGGAGTCACAGCGGATGCTGGCGCCGATAGCCGCATCGGGCAAGCTTGATTACCTCAACATCAGCGTCGGCAACTATCACAGCATGGAGACGATCATCGCGCCGATGTACTTCCCGCTCGGTGCATTCGTCCATGTGGCTGCTGCAATCAAAGAGGTCGTCGACGTCCCGGTCATGGCCGTGGGGCGCATCAACGATCCACAGCAGGCAGAAGACATCATCGCCAGCGGATTCGCGGATATGGTCGCGATGAACCGCGCGATTATCGCGGACCCCAACTTCGCCAACAAGGCGAAAGAAGGCCGAGCCGCTGAGATTCGGAAGTGTACAGCGTGCAACGAAGCCTGTTGGGGGCGCGGCACGATCGGCCTTCCGGTCGGGATCGGTTGCATCGTCAACCCTCAAATCGGATTCGAACGGGAGACCGTTCTCGTTCCGGCCACAACCACGAAACGCGTGGCTGTAATTGGGGGCGGCGTCGCGGGCATGGAAAGCGCGCGAGTCGCCGCGGAACGAGGCCATTCGGTGACTCTGTTCGAACGAGCCCCGGTGCTCGGTGGGCTGGTCAACATCGCCTCTCGCGCGCCTTTGCGCATCGACCTGGCGGAACCAGTTCGGTACTACACCCACGAACTTCAGCGCTTGGGCGTCGATGTCCGACTCGGCTCTGACGCAACGCTGGACTCGGTGCTGGCAATCAACCCGGACGCGGTAGTGGTCGCCACTGGCTCCGTGCCTGCCTTCCCGACCGACGTCCCCGGTCTGGACACGGCCCGCGTTCATGAAGTGCGGGAGGTGTACGACAACGTCGACTCACTCGGTCAGAAAGTATTGATCCTGGCTGATGAGCACCACCAGCAGGCGGTGAGCACCGCAGACTTCCTGGCTGACGCTGGCAAGGACGTTGAACTTGTCTCGATGCGCCGGTTCGCGGGGCACGAAATTGAACACAACACGATCGTCACGTTCTTCCCAATCTTGCTGAGCAAGGGGGTGACCCTGACGCCTCTGACGTGGGTACGCGAGGTGAATGGCAGAAGTGTCAGGCTTTACAACCTCTATGACGGTCGGGAACGGACCGTCGAAGTGGACGACATCGTGGTCGCATTAGGAGGGAGGTCGGATCGCGCGCTCTACGACCAATTGTCGGGCCGGGTCCCCGAACTCCATGTCATTGGTGATGCCGTCGCCCCTCGCCGAATCCTCTACGCCACGCGTGACGGAAACCGCGTCGGGCGTGAACTGTAGTGGAGCCAAGAGTGAGTAATGCAACTGATCATCTGCTGTCAGGTGCCAAGATTGGGCCCATCGAGGTCCGCAATCGCATGGTGTTCACCGCTCCCGCTCCGGCATATGCGGGCATGGACGAAAACGCAAACAAGCCGACAGAAGAACTCGCAGCGTACTGGGAGCAGATGGCGCGGGGCGGCGTTGGCCTCCTGATCACGGAGCCTCAGAGCGTCCACCCCACGAGTACTCCGAATCCACGAACGGTGGAGAACGTCTCCGACGACATCGTGCCGCTTTATCGCCATGTAGCTGACGCGGTTCACGACGGTGGTGGGAAGATCGTAGGCTCGCTCTGGCACGCCGGTTTGCTGGCGGCGCCAGGGTATCGTAACGGTCCCCTTTGGGGGCCATCTGCCGTCCGGGCGCCGATGGGGGCAATGGTCCCCGCGGGTGGTGGCGGCCTGGCCTACGAGATGAACTTGCATGATATCGACGAGATGATCGGGGCGTTCGCTGCTGCAGCCCGGCGGCTGGCTCAGGCAACCTTCGACGGAGTCGAGTTGAACGCCGCCAGTGGCTACCTGCTCGCCGACTTCCTTTCCCCCGCCGTGAATCTCAGGGACGACGAGTGGGGAGGGAGTCTCGAGAACCGTTGCCGGCTGGTCAGTGAGGTCGTAAGAGCAGTACGGGAAGCTTCAGGTCCCGGCATTGCGGTTGGCATCCGGCTCAGTGCAGACCCATACATCCAACCCGGACTGACCGAAGGTGACCTGCCTGAACTGGCCCAACACCTGGTCCGCAACGCAGCAGTGGACTTCATCAATCTCGTGCCCGCACTGCTGCCAGACGCATCCTACGCTCAGGGCGCCGGTTCGGAGCTTGCTCTTCGCGTCAAGGGCGCGGCCGGGGTGCCAGTTATCTACAACGGACTGCTTACGGACCCCGTCGCAGCTGCATCGCTCATTGAACAAGGCATCGACCTCGTCGGAATGACCCGTGCGATCCTTGCGGACCCACAGCTTCCAAGGAAGGTGCAAGCGGGGAATCTCGAACGCATCCGGAGTTGCATCGCTTGCAACCAGACGTGCACGGGTGGACCGGGTGTGATGGCCATGGCTACCCCGTACTGCCTGCTGAACCCGGCCCCCGCAGAGGTGGAGCGGCTGTCGCAACGCCGGGACGGGGAGGGTCAAACGGCACTGGTGATCGGCGCCGGCCTCGCCGGCCTTGAGGCGGCTCGACTGGCCCGTTTGCGGGGCTTCTCCGTCACCGTATGGGAACGCGGGCCTGAACTGGGGGGCCAAATGTCCCTCGTTGCGAAGGTGCCTCAGCGGGCCGCCTTCTGGCAAGCCGTCGAGTTCTATCGAAGCGAGCTGGAGGCCCTGGGTGTCGATATCCAATTCGGGCGAGAGGCCACGGTGGCGTCGGTGGACACGTTAGATCCAGACGCAGTCATTGTGGCGACGGGATCGCTCTCGGCCATACCGCCATGGGCTCGCCCGGGTAACGGTGATGCGCAGCCTGCTGTGGCCGTGGACCTCAGGACGGCACTTGCACGCGGTCCCGCCGAGCTTGGGACCCGCGTGGTAATAGCAATGGCGGAGGTCGACACCGGCTACCAAGCTTTACCCTTCGCGGAGCTGCTCGCAGACCAGGGCCATGAGGTGACCATCGTCTCGACCGCGTTTGAACCGTGCTTAAATCAGGACTTTGTCACTTCCGAACACCTTTACCGTCGGCTCGGACAGAAGAACGTCACGGTCATTCCAATGACTGAGGTCACTGGCGTGACGCCGGGCGAGATCTCGATCCGTAACATCTACACTCGCCAGACAGGCACGCTTTCGGCGGATTCGTGCGTTGCGTCGTATGGCGGCGTGGCCGACGACGGTCTCCTTGATCAGCTTTGTGAGCACCGGGCAAACGTAGTCGGTGTTGGGGACTGCATCTCACCGAGGGACATTTTGGGGGCGATCTCAGACGGCATGCGAGCCATGGACAAACTGCGGGTGGCGGTTCGGTCATGACCGTCGAGCAGCGTCCACACACCGTCATGGCCGTGGTCGAGAGTGGACCATCCGGTGACCCGTCGCCCTCAAGCTTTGAAGTCCTGGGGGCGGCTCGCGGACTGGCCACTGGCCTTGGTTGCGAGCTGGCGGTTGCATTTGTTGCCCAGCAGGGTGCGCCAGCAGTAAGGGCCGATGCACATCAGTATGCCGACCGCGCTTGCCAAATCGCATGGGACAACGGCGTGGAGATGGCCGGGGATGCCATGGTGGAGGCTGCCTGGCTGGCTGTCCAAACCGAGGGACCAACTGCGGTACTGTTCGAGGATGGCCTCTCCGCCCGTGTCGTTGCAGCCCGGCTGGCAGTCCGCATGGACGCGGAGCTGGTGGTCGGTTGCACGCTGCTGAAGGTCCGCGACGGAAAAGTACAGATGGGACGCGGGTGCCTTTCAGGAAAGGCGTTCGCCCAGCTGGAATGGGACGCCGTTCGTCCCGTGGTGATCACTGTCGCACCAGGGGCGTTTTCGGCTCCGTCCCCCAGTGGGCGGGACCTTGAGATAGTTAGGCTCGAAGCACCGGCCAGTGCGCCCTCACGGGTAACGGTCATTGGCGAAGTCGCGCCTGCGCCCGATGCAATGGGTGTCACCGAGGCGGACGTTCTCGTCGCCGGAGGGGCTGGCGTCGGCGGAGCCGAAGGCTTTCATCAGTTGGTGGAACTAGCCCGTCGACTGGGCGGAACGGTCGCAGCCAGTAGGGTTGCGGTGGACAAGGGTTGGGTGCAGTCGAACAGGCAAGTCGGCCTTACCGGTAAGACTGTGTCGCCCCGCCTGTACCTGGCGGTTGGGATTTCCGGTGCGCCGCAACACATCGCGGGTATCCGCTCCGCTGGAAAGGTTGTGGCCATCAACCGGGACCCACGAGCACCGATCTTCCGGGTCGCAGACCTGGCCGTGGTAGGCGACCTCCACGAGGTGATCCCTGCACTGCTCGAGCGTCTCACCGCTGCTGATGAGCGGACCGCACCAGGAGGGATGGAATCATGAGGATTGCGGTCTGTGTCAAGTGGGTCCCCGACCCCGAGTATCCATTTCAGGCCACCATCGGAGGAGTCCACCTCGATGCTCCAGGTCTGACGTATCTGGCCAACCCATTGGATATGGTCGCTTGCGAAGCTGGTGTACGGCTGAAGGAACTGGCCGGCGGGACTGTGAAGGTGGTTACCGTGGGGCCCGAAGCTGCCGAGTCCGCGCTTCGGTCGGGACTTGCACTGGGCGCGGATTCGGCGACAAGGGTCGAGTTCGAGGGTGACGGCCTGGTTGCTGGAGACCCAACGGCCCGTCTGCTGGCGGCGGTCCTAGCATCCGATCCCCCGGACGTCATCATTTGCGGTGCACGTTCTTCGGACTCCGGGTCTGGTACTGTCCCGGTCTTTCTTGCGGAGCGGCTGGATAGGCCCCTGGTTACAAACGTGGTCTCACTGAGTGGCGTTGGCCCTCTGGAGGTCGAACGCCGGATGGAGGGTGGGCGTCGGCAGCTGCTTCAGGTTCATCCGCCCGCCGCTATCACCGTCGAAGAAAGCCTATGCGATCCGCGGTATCCGTCAGTCCTGGCCCGGCGTAAGGCTGATCGGACACCCATCGAAGTGTTCACTCCCGGCCAACTCGGCGTGGATTTGCCAGACCGATCGGTCACGCTCATACGACTGCAAGGACCCAGACCACTCGCCGCAAGGCTTGTCTCGCCGCCAGCTGGACTGCTGGCTCGCGGGCGGCTGGCATTCGTAATGGCTGGCGGGCCCGACCAGAAGCGGTCCTCCAGGCGGCTAGAGGGCCCGACTCCCCTCGTTGTGGACCAACTGCTGGCGTACCTTGACGCGAACGGGGTAACCGGAAGTGATGGTCGAAGGCGATGACCACCGCAGCGAACCGAAGGACCTCGGTTAACGAGCGTGGTGTCGAGTACCTGACGCCCGATCCCGATGCGTTTCGTGCCTATGCTCGAGAGCATAAGCAACGCAGGCTCATCTCGAAACTCATGACGGAACGGGATGCCATCGCTGCCTTCGTCGAAGACGGCGACTACCTTGTCTACGACTGCAACTACCTGCAGAGGGGCCCCGCGTCGCTCATACGAGAGATCATCAGACAGAGAAAGAAGGACCTCTGGGTCGGAGCGAAGTTCACCTACGTCGCGCTCGCACTTCTTGTTCAGGCCGGCTGCGCGTCCCGGGCCGACGTGGGGTACTTTGGGTCGCGAGGACCTGTCTTTTCCCGCGCTGCTAAGGAGGGCCGCCTTCAGTTCTACGAGTACAGCAACGCAGGCATGACCCTGCGGCTCCGTGCCGGCGCACAGGGAGCCAGCTTCATCCAGAACCGGTCTCTGGGCGGGACAGATGGCTTTCGCCACTCCGGGGCATGCGTCATCGACGATCCGTTCACCGGTTCTCCGACGGTCGTGTTGCCAGCGCTCTACCCGGATGTGGCAATCATTCACGTGCAGGAAGCCGACGTCTACGGTAACGCCCGCGTATTCGGCACCGGAATTGCCCATGCGGAGACCGCTCTGGCCGCGAAGAAGGTCATTTTGTCGACGGAACGGCTGGTTGAAACCGAAGAAATCCGGGCGAATCCCGGCCTCACCTCGATTCCCTGGTTGGCAGTCGACGCGGTTGTGTTGGCGCCGTTTGGCGCCTACCCGGGGAGTTGCCAGGGCTTCTATGCATCTGACGCCGAACACACCGCCGAGGTGTTTGCGGCCATGACGAAGGACCAGCTGGGCGAGTACTTGGAGAGGTGGGTCTACAGCGTCGAAGACAACTCTCAGATGCTCGAACGGCGGGTCGGTGAGACAAAGTTACTCGAACTCCGCAACCGCGAAGTCATCCGGGAGGGATACCCTTCATGACTGCTGCCACGACGTTCAACGAACGCGAAGCTGAGGTGTGCTATGTCGCCCGACTGATTGAGGATGGGCGCACCTATTGGGTGGCCGGTGGTGGCGGACCCATGTACGCGGTGCTGCTGGCGCAACGCATCGGCTACGCGCCGAACGCACAGTACATCACTGAAGACGGGGCCATTGCGCCAGAGCCGATGCTCCCGTTCGACCCGATTCAGACTATGGTCAGTTCTCGGGCCGGCTACCGTGCGCTCCAGTGGGGAACTATGAATGTCGCTCAGGACTATGCCGCGCTGGGTCTCATCGACTACGGAATCCTGAACACGTTGCAAGTGGACACGCACGGAAACATAAATTCCACGTTTCTTGGCGAATATCCCGATTCCGGGCGCCGATTTGGTGGACCCGGGGGTGCGGACTCCATCGCTGCGATGGCGTGGCGAACCATTCTGATGACCGACCAGCAACGCCGGAAGTTCGTTAGCCGAGTTGACTTCATCTCCTCGCCAGGCTTTCTCGACGGAACTGAGGGTGCACGGGAGGCGGCAGGCCTTCCGGCTGGGACTGGGCCCTGGCGAGTGGTCACTCCTGCTGCGATGTATGACTACACGCAAGACCGTCGGCTGCGCCTGATCGCCGTGTCTGTTTGGACCACAGTGGACGACGTATTGAAGGAGTGTGAGCACCATCCGGTAATTGCAGATCAGGTCGCCACCCTGGATCCGCCATCGGACGAGGAATTGACGATCTACCGTACCGAACTCGATGTGCGCGGTCAGACATCAGACCGCGGCAGCTGGATCACCTGGAACGGCGAGAAGTATGAACAAATGGAGGACGGAGCATGAACCAACTGAAGTATAACGATCTGGTGGAGGTGACCAGTGGCCAGTGACGTTACGGAGATTAAGCCGCGAATGGTGCCGTTGCGGGAAGGCATGTTCCGAATGCCCGATCGGCTCGACATGCCGGCCGCTCTTCTCGGCGACCGTTGCCGCAACTGTGGCGAGTCGTTCTTCCCGCCGCGAGTCTTTTGCGCCGCCTGTTCATCCGGAGAGATGGAAGCCGTCGAGTTCGCGAGCACGGGCGAAATCGACACGTTCACCATCGTACGGCAGCAGCCGCCCAACTCAGTGATGGTTCCGCCCTACGCCATCGTGCGCGTTCGCCTGGACGACGGCCCAACCGTTCAAACGGTGATGGCAACTGAAGACATCGGCTCCGCGCGCATCGGCCAACAGGTGCAACTTGCGGCACGCCGGCTAATGGAAGACGAGTCAGGTAACATCGTGGTGTCATTTATGGCACGACCCATTCCGTCTTGAGAGACACCAGCGAAGGAGATCTACGATGCGTGAAGTAGTGGTGCTCGGTGCTGGACTGCACCGTTTCGGCCGCTTCCCCGACAAGAGCCTGCAGGACCTGGGGCGCGAGGCGATCAAGAATGCCCTCGAGGACTCGGGTGTGCCCTTCCCCGACATCGAGGTGGCGTACGTCGGCCGCGTCCTGGCGGGGATGGGCGCCGGCCTCAACGTGGTCAGCGAGATGGGCCAAACTGGTATCCCGGTGATTAACATCGAGATGGCATGCGGGAGTTCGACGAGTGCCTTCCGCGAGGCTTATCTCTCGGTCGCGAGCGGCATCTACGACACGGCGCTCGTCGTTGGGTTCGAGAAGATGCAGCGGGGGATGCTCCAAATCTCTGAGGGGACGAGCTTTCAGAGCGTGATGGGGTTGGCAGTGATGCCAGCGAGCTACGCACTCCAGGCACAGCGCTACATGGCCGACTACGGTGCCACCCCGGAGATGTTTGCCCAGGTGTCCGTGAAATCGCACAAGGCGGGCGCACTAAACCCATACGCTCAGTACCAGAAGGAAACGACTCTCGAAGAGGTCATGGCATCGCGCATGATTGCTGACCCGATCACGCTCTTGCAGTGCTCGCCGACGACGGACGGCGCTTCGGCGGTCGTGATCTGCGCAGCCGAGAAATCGGCGAAGTATGCGGCGAAGCGGCAGATGACTGTCGCCGGCTGGGCAACTGGCTCGGGCAGATATGAGCGCAAGGGTGAAGGCAACGCAGAGGGCGAGGCCGACGCTGAAACCGGGAGCAGCGAGGTAGAGCGACTCTCAAAGCAGGCGTACGAACGCGCGGGCATCGGGCCTGAGGACGTAGACGTGACTCAGGTTCACGATGCTTTCAGTCCAGGAGAGATCTTTATGGCCGAAGGCCTGGGTCTCGTGCCGAAGGGCGAGGGTGCGCGGGCGGTCTGGGAAGGTCGCACGGAAATCAGTGGAGATATCCCGATTAACACGGACGGCGGGCTGCTCTCGCGCGGTCATCCCATCGGAGCCACCGGGGCGGCTATGGTCACCGAGATCTTCCGCCAACTGACGGGAGAGGCAGGCCCTCGCCAGGTCAAAGGCGGGAAGGCGAGGGTTGGACTCATCCACAACGCCGGCATCGGTGGTGTGAACATTCTGGTATTCAAGAGGTAGCGGAACCAGACGTACTGGCGGGCCAAGGAGGCATCCCATGGAATTCAAGTCGGTTGTCGGGTGGCGGCGGTCCATCCGCTTTTTCGACCCATGGCGCGAGGTCGAGCGCGAGAAAATCCAAACGATCCTCGAAGCGATCTACCGCGCACCGCGGGTGCTGGAAATTGACTTCGTCCGGGTAGTGGTCGTGCTGCGAGACGAACTGTCTGCAGACGAGATGCAGACCCTGAAAACGCCTACGACGACCGCGCAGCTCGATATGGCTCCGGTCTATATCTTCTTCTTCGCCGACCTCGAAGCCATTGAGCCGGCCTGCAGGGGCGACAACTTCAGACAGTTGATTAATATGGGAGTGCTCAACCCCAGCCACGGGTGGACCGAAGAGTTCGCGGTCGGTACGGCCGGTCAGTACATTCGGACCATTCTAGACGACGAAGATCGCGTTCCTCTCAGGCTACCGGTGGGCGGTGACAGCGCGACGCAAATTGTTTCACGCGAGGCCCTGCGGCTCGCTCGAACGGCCATTGGCATCGCGCAGGAATACGCCTTACTGGCGGCGGTCGACGAGGGCCTCGGCGCTCAGCTTTCGGGTGTGAACGTCGGCGCCGCGCGCGGCATTCTCGGCTTCCCCGACACGTGGGTACCATCCAGCCCGATGTTGCTGGGTTACCACGGAGAGACGATCGAAGCCGGCGGGCAACGCCCGCGTGAGCCCTTCGAAGAGGACTTCTTCGAACTTCGTTATGGCCACCCGTTCTACCGTGAGCCGGCGGTGGTTGACCGCCTGAAGGCGGCAGAAATGATCCAGGACCCGGCACCGTTCTCCTGGCGCATGGACGAGGTCCGCGGGCTCGCACGCAAATTTGGACTCCCTGACTGAGGAGGTCGCCATGGAATTCAAACAGACCGTCGGACGACATCGCTCTTCGCAGTACTTCCTGCCTTGGCGACCGGTGGAGCGCAAGAAGGTCCAGGTCATCCTCGAGGCCGGGAGACTGGCATCACGCGCGGTAAACACGGCCTTCTCAAAGGCCATCGTTGCCTACCGGGACAGTCTGACCGCGGCGGAACGTGAGAAGCTGAAGACGCCTTTCTCGGCAACTCTCATCGACACTGCGCCCGTCTACATCTTCTGGTTCTACGACATGGACGCCCGCCGCGTGGCCGTCGAGGAGCGGAAGTGGCCGACGGTGGCCTCGGGAGCGCTGGTGGATATCGGAGCACTGGGACCGCCACACGGCTGGAGCCATCGTTATGTGCAGCACGTTGTCCTGCCCGAGGTGTTGATGCCGGGGCTCGACGCCGGACCTCAAAGAGGAGGGAACGCCGACGCTGCGCTGGCGATGGCCCAGGGTTTACTCGCGGCAATCGACGAAGGGCTGGCCGTCAACCTTGCGCCATTCGACGAAGCTGGTGCAAAGGAAGTGCTCCGCACCCCCGACACATGGGAGCCCGTCACGGCCATGTTTGTCGGTTATCCCGCCGATTCATGGGAGGCCGCGGGCCAGGAGCCCCGTCCGCCATTTGAGAGCATGTTCTTCGACCAGCGCGCATCCCAGCCATTCGAACGGGATCAACGGGTGACCCAACGGCTCAAGGACTCCGGACTCATCCAGCGTCCGGCTCCGGTGCCCTGGCGGGCGAAGGAAGTTCGGGCCGTATCACGGATGCTCAATTTGGCAGAAGACGAAGAGTGAATAGGAGAGAATGAATGGCTGAGATTGATTCCGCCGACGTTCGAAACGCCGAATCGACGCGCCGATGGCTATCGAGCCGGCAGGACCTGTGGGGAGCTTCTGCGAACAACGATACGCTCATCGAAACGCTGACAAGGTTCTGCCAGTTCGCCGGCAAGTCCCCGGATGAGATGGTCGACGACTGCCTCAGGCCCGGCAAAGCCGGCGAGACACTGACATTGCGGACGCGTGCCCGCCGCCAGTACATGGACCTCATCGAGCTGTTCGAAGGTGCCGTCCGGAGTCGACCCCAGGGGAACATAGCCAGGAGCTTCCTGATTCATAACGGCATCGCCATGAATCCGGGGATCCTCCCGTAGGGCGCACCCCAAATGCGGAATCCGAACCTCTGGCAGCCCTCCGCGGCCACAATAGCCGGTCACCGACAGCCACGGATGTCCCAAGGTTGCTTCACGAGGTTCGCGCGGCTCCTCGGAGGAACTGATCGACGATTTCTGCAACGAATCGTTCATCGAGCGTCTCTCCACTGACGAGCCTCCGGTAATAGATGGGGCCTATGAGCATCGTGACGGCCTCGTCGACAACGAGGTCAGGGCGAAGCTCCCCCCGAGCCATAGCTGCGCGCAATGTAGAACGACCGTTTTCCTTGCGCCCGGCGAGGAAGCCTCGCAACAGCTGGCGCATTTCAGGGTCGCGTTCGGAAGCGTCAACGAGTGCTGGGACCGCCAAAGCCCACTCGGAGGACGTCAACCCCCTTACGAGCGGTATCAGCAAGGCTTCGAGTTGCTGGCGTATCGGCCCTGACTCGGAGATATGCGTTGCCGGGGCGAGGAGACTCTCGAAAGCGTCGAAAACCAACTGGGAGCGCGACTTCCACTGGCGATAGATGGTCGTTTTGGCGACACCAGAGCGCTCCGAGATGCCTCCGATAGTGACGGCACTGGCGCCCGACTCGATGAGGAGGTCGGCGGCAGCGCGGAGAATCGCGGCGCGCGAGCGGACGACGCGAGGGTCGCGCGACTCCTCGGCAAGGACCTGGGGATGCGATGAGCTTGACACGGACTACCTCTCGACAATCTTCGCTACGCTACTGTATCGTAGCGTAACTCTCAAGGCCACGAGGGAGCCAGTAGATGACCACCTCCCCTGAGCGAACCACAAGCGACCTTCTGAAACCGGCCGCCTTCAGGCGCGATGGGTCCGACATGGAGTTCGTGGCTGAACCTTTGACCGACATCCCCGTTCTCCTGGGCAATCCATCCCTTCTTAAGCGTCGCGGCCCCGCGTTCGCCACCCAGATGATCGACGTGGTGAAGTCTTGTCCGCTGTTCTTTGGGATCGACAAACAGACCCTTGAGGAATTGGTCCCCCTCTGCCAGCTCCTTACGTTCAGACGCCATGAACAGATATTCGCCGAGGGCGAGCCCAGCCGCGGTCTATGGGTTCTCGTTCGCGGCCGGGTGCGCCTGTTTCACGCGGACGCGGGCGGGCGGCAGATCTTGATCGGATTTCCCGGGTTGTACACGCCTATCGACCTCCCCGCAGCGCTCGACAGAGGGCCACATACCGTCGCGGGAGTGGCCCTCGAACACTCCCAGCTCCTCTTCTTCTCGCAGCCAGCGGTGGCCCAATTGGAGAACAGGTTCCCAGATATCCGCCGCAATGCGATGCTCGAGCTCTGCCGTGATCTCAGGCAACGGGATATCTCCCATGCGATCTCCTCTCTGCGGGACGCGCGAGGCCGTATTTGCTGCACGCTGCTCCAACTCACGAGGCAATACGGCATCCGTCGCTTCAAACG
Source organism: Dehalococcoidia bacterium (assembly GCA_003104995.1). Lineage (GTDB taxonomy): Bacteria > Chloroflexota > Dehalococcoidia > Tepidiformales > Tepidiformaceae > Amarobacter. Next base: position 59,466 of record PQAO01000019.1, on the reverse strand, counting down.
AGTGACAATTGCCTACCGCCTCAACCGACAGGATCTCGCAGACCGGTCAGGTGTAGCGCTGGAGACCGCAAGTCGAGTTGTGTCCGAACTTCAGCGTGGAGGATTGCTGGAAACGAGGGACCACCGGATCGACATCCTGGATCAGGCCGCTATCGAGGTGTACAGCCAATGCCAAGGCTGCGAACTTGACTGCTCGGTGTTTAGGAAGCCAACAGCTCGAGATTTCTGGCCATCGGCCGGACTTGGCTTGCGCGATGTCCGCTGAACCTGCGTTCTGAAGACTGGGCACGCGTCCTGTCAGTCGCACCAGTTTCTGATCCACCTGGGGGTGTGTGATTGCGAGGGATGTTTAGGCAGGGGATCGCCGGTCGGCTGCACCTATCAACGAAGGTGGGACTCGTGGTAATCCTACCAAAGCTGGCCGTGGGCAACAGCGCCCTCGGCTTCTGGGCCACCCTGCAAGGCCTATCCTGGCGCGCACGAACCGGGCCGAGTTGCTCGCCTTCTACAACTTGCCTGAAGAGCACTGGAAACACCTGCGCACGATCCACCGGTCGAATCAACCTTCGCCACCGTTGCCTTGCGGCACCAGCGGACAAAGGACTCAGGCAGCCGTGATGCCTGTCTCGCGACGGCTGACAAGCTCGTCGAGCATGCCCCGCGTCGCTGGCGGAAGCTCGATGGACATCACCTCATCCCGGAGGGGCTTGCCGGCAGGCAGGTCCCGGACGGTATCATCGACGAGACCCAAATCAATGCCGCTGACCTTCCGTACACCCCACCCCACCCACAAGATCTGGTCATATCTCCCACAGAGCCTCACGACCGACGCGCCCCAGCGAATGGTCACTTTCGAACACACATGCCGATGTTTGTGCAATGGTGAGTAGGTGTGAGCCTGGTTGGCGGCGGTTCGAGCTTCTTCGCGCGCTTGTTGGCGAGCGACCCGGGACCCGCCAATGGGAGCGTGCGCTTTAGGCTGTCCCGGATCATGACTCCCCGTTGGCACCCGCTTCGCCGGCTGGTCCAGGGCGGAGGTCGATGCGCCGTAGGAGCTGGGCATTCACTGCGACGACGATCGTGGAGACGCTCATGAACACGGCGCCCAGCGCAGGCGGCAACAGGAACCCCGCCCAGCCAAGCACACCGGCCGCCAGCGGGATCGCCACCACGTTGTAGCCCGTTGCCCAGGCCAGGTTTTGGACCATCTTTCGGTAGGACGCGGCGGACAGGCGGATGACGCCAACGACCGAGCGAGGATCGTCCGAGGCGAGCACGACTCCCGCTGATTCGATCGCTACGTCGGTCCCGGCGCCAATCGCCACACCCACGTCGGCCTGGGCGAGCGCCGGCGCGTCGTTTACCCCGTCACCGACCATCGCCACGCGCAGGCCTCGCTGTTGCAGCGCAACGACCTGATCTGCTTTGTGTTCGGGCAGGACCTCCGCGAACACTTCGTCGATGCCAAGATCCTGAGCGATCGCATCTGCGACGTTCCGTGCGTCACCGGTAACCATGGCGACACGGATGCCCATGCGGTGAAGTTGGTCCACGGCCTGGCGTGACTCCGGCCGGGCCTGGTCTTCGAGGGCAAATGCGCCGGCGATGGCCTCGTTTCGCAATACGTAGAGCACGGTCGCTCCGCGGTCTTCCCAGGGCTGGAGCACGTCGCGCGCTTCACCTGGTAGCGTGAGGTCGCTCTCGCGCAGGCGCCGTGGTCCGGCCACCTCGACCAGCTCTCCATCGACCATGCCGCGAACGCCACGCCCCGGGTCCGCGGTGAACCCGGTGGCCGTGCCAAGCGATGCCTGCTCGCGAGCCCTGGCGGCAATAGCGCGCCCGAGCGGATGCTCAGACTCGGCTTCCACCGAACCCGCGAAGTAGAGGAGGCTTTCGCCGTCGCCGTCAGCTGCCCATAACCCGGTCACCTGTGGTTGTCCAACCGTGAGTGTGCCCGTCTTGTCGAACAGCACCACATCGAGCGAGCGAGCGCGCTCCAGCGCCAGCCGGTCTTTCACCAGGATGCCGTTGCGTGCCGCGACTTCGGTGGAGATCGCGAGCACCAGCGGAATCGCGAGCCCGAGGGCGTGGGGGCAGGCGATCACCAGGACGGTGACTACCCGCGCGATGGCCTCATCAACTTCGCCGAGGATTACCCAGACGATGAACGTCGTCACGCCCGATGCGATTGCGACGTAGAAGAGAGCCGCCGCCGCTCTATCGGCGAGCGTCTGTGCCCGCGAGCGCGACCGCTGGGCCTGTTCCACCATCCGCTGGATGCCCGCGAGGGCTGTGTCGTCACCAACAGCGTCGACCCGCACACGAACAGATGAGCCGAGGGCGACCGTGCCAGCGGCCACCCGCTCGTTCTCGGAACGAACTACCGGGCGGGATTCTCCAGTCAGCATCGACTCGTCGAACTCGGCCCGGCCAGTAGCGACGGTACCGTCGGCTGGCACCCGTGCGCCGGGCCGTACAAGCACGACATCACCCTTGCGGAGTTCAGTGATCGGCACCGTACGGGTCGAGTCGCCATCGACGAGTTCCGCATTGTCGGGCAACAACTCTGCAAGGGCTGCAAGGGCGCCGCGAGTCTGGCCGAGCGCCCGCATCTCCTGCCAATGGCCGAGCAACATGACCGTCACGAGAGCGGCCAGCTCCCACCAGAAGTCAAGGTCGAGCAATCCGAATTCGCTGGCTACCGAAGCAACAAACGCCACGCTGATGGCGAGCGAGATCAGGAGCATCATGCCGGGTGCGCGGTCGCGCAGCTCGTCCCAGCCACCCTTGAGAAAGACACGCCCGCCGTAGATGAAGATGATGGTTCCGAGAACGGGAGCGACGAATGCGTTGCCGGGGACCGCATCCAGCGAGTATCCGAACCAGTCCTGGACCATCTGGCTGAAGGCGACCGTGGGGACGGTCAGGACGAGGGAAAGCCAGAACAGCCGCCGGAAGGCTTCGGGGTCGTGTCCCGCGTGCTTGTCGTGGCCGCCTTCGTGTCCCCCGCCGTGCCGCTCCTGGCCGGCTCCCGCCGAATGCCCCATGTCCTGTTCTGCAGTGGTCGACGCACCGGGTTCCGGCCCGGCGTGGCCTTGATGATGGCCGCCGTGCTGGGTCATCGGGCTTCCGCCATCTGGCCGAGTGCCTTCGGATATTGTTGGTTGCCCATGTCCTGGTCCCCCAATCTGGTGCAGGTGTGAGCCTCCGCCATACGGAGTCCCTTCACTGTACTTAATGCGCCTGGCCGATGTCCGATGGGGCAAGCGCCGGGATGGGCCGGACCTGCCCGTTGAGGGCGGCGTTCCCGGCTTGCGCGCTTTGCCACCAACCAGTACCACGCGCCCTCATCACCGACCTGCGGGGTCCGGCCCTCGAGCTCGAAGCCGGTTCGCGTCAAGCGGTTCTTCGGCCGCGTGCAGGCGAACCTGATCAGGTTGGGAGCGGGCCGAGGGAGTACCATGGGGAGAACCCTAGGAGGCAGGAATGTCAGAGACCGGAAATACGCTCGTGGCGAGCGACCTGGCCGAGTTGGCCACGATGCACCAACCGCCGTGCCTTTCGCTCTACCAGCCGACCCATCGGCATCATCCCGACAATCAGCAAGACCCCATCCGGTTTCGCAACCTGGTCGAAGAGATGAGGGCTTCGCTCAGCCAGAAATACCCGGCCGGCGAGACTGCTTCGTTGCTCGAGCCATTCGACGCTCTTGGCCGCGATCATGCGTTCTGGAACCATGCCATGGATGGGCTGGCGGTGTTCGGCGGACCATCCTTCTTCCGCGTATTCCGGGTGCAGCGTCCGGTTGTCGAACTGGTGGTTGTTGCCGACACGTTTCATACCAAGCCGTTGCGACGCCTTCTCCAATCGACGGATCGTTATCAGATCCTGGGATTGAGTCTTGCGAAGATCCGCCTCTTCGAGGGGAACCGGGACGCGCTCGACGAAATCGACCTGGCCCCTGGAGTCCCCCGGACGATAACCGAGGCGCTGGGCGATGAGCTAACCGAGCCACACCTGGCCGGCACCTCGTGGGGCGGGCCTGGCGGGGCCGGCCCGGGGGCCGTGAGCTACCACGGCCATGGTGGGAGGAAGGACGAGTCAGAGATTGACGCTGAGCGGTTCTTCCGTGCCGTTGACCGCGCCGTGCTCGAGCACCATTCACGCCCTTCCGGCCTACCGCTGATGGTGGCAGCCCTGACGAAGAACCATCATCTCTTCCTCGAGATCAGCCGCAACCCATTCCTGATGGCGGAGGGCCCCCTCATCAACCCCGACGCCATCCCAATCGAGGAGCTTCGGAGAGTTGCCTGGGCAGTTGTCGAACCACAGTACCTGGCGCGGCTCGCTGCCCGGTCCGAGGAGTTCACCCTTGCCCGGTCGCGGGGGCTGGGTAGCAGTGACCTCCGGGAGGTGGCGGAGGCGGCCGCGGCGGGGCGGGTCGCTACAGTGCTGATCGAGTCAGGCCGCCAGATCCCGGGCCGGCTCGATGGCTCGACGGGCCGAATCGAGCCCGCTGACCTCAACCACCCACACGTAGATGACCTGCTCGACGATATGGCCGAGCTGGTCGAGAGAATGGGCGGTGAGGTCCTGGTCATCCCGGCTGAGCGAATGCCATCGGATACCGGGTTGGCCGCCACTTTCCGATACTGAGCCCAATCGCAATCACAGAAAGAGGCGACAATGCAGATTCAAGTCGAAACAGACAGCAACATCGAAGGCAGCGAGGCGATGATCGCCCACGTGACCGGCGTGGTGGAGGCGGCGCTTAGCCGAACCAGCGATAGAATCACCAGCGTTGCGGTTCATTTTCGAGATGAGAATAGCGACAAGAAGGGCGGCATCGTCGACATCCGCTGCCTGATCGAGGCAGATCTCGATGGCCACCGGCCCGTCGCGGTCACCAACCACGCAGCGACATGGGAGCAGGCGGTTGTGGGCGCCGCCGGCAAGCTGGTGAGCTCGCTCGACAGCATCCTTGGGCGCCTGGAGGTACAAGCGAGGACAAGGACGGATCCGCCCCTGGAGCGGGAGGCGCGCGAAGAGGAGTCTTAGGGCGCCACCGGGCGCGTCAGCTTTGAACCCGGCGCTGCTGCTTTCGAACAGGGGGACGGGCCAAAGTTGCCAGTGGCCAGGACTCGACCGGCGGGGGGCTGGCTCCGGGCGGAGAGAAAACCCTCCGGATGCCAGCAGCTGTGGAAATCACGACTTTCGCAGCGAGAACATCGCCTGTTGTTCCGAGGGGAACGCGTAGGCAACGTGGTCTCCGGCGGGCCAGGCATCGCCGTCCCTCAACACGCCTGGTGGCACTTCGGTATCCCAGGGGTAGGTCAGTACAGCGCGGCGGGCTTTCGACGCCACCCGATCATCATTTTGGAGTGCTCCCTCCACATGCATCGCAACCACGTTATCCGCGACGACAAGCAGGAACCGGTGGGTTGGGCTCTGATCTTCGAGGATGACCTCGCCCACGAGGTTGTCGTAGATGTCGATGTACCGCCTCGCCAGGAGGTCTTTGTCGTCGTCGCAGAGGGGTCGGGTTAGCTCCACAAGAAAACCGAGTTGGGCTCGATGGGTACTGTTGGCCATGCATTTGCTCCTGAAAGACATAGCGTAGCATCGGTCGCCGCCGAAGAGGGCACCCGGCCAGGGCCCCACAACCTGAAGCAGCCCAGCAATGGTGACCCAGTGCTGTTACTGACCTGAATCCGGCACCGCGATGGGCGCATCTTCGCGATCAGCACCTTGGGGCCACAGCCGGGCATGCTCGGCGAGCGCAGGGAGCGGGGCACTGATGCCACCGGCAACGCCTCAGGGCCTGGCCGGTCATTTGGAGTCGCCGACACGCCCGGCCGATGGTTGGCAGGAAAGCCGGGACGCCACAGCCCTGTCAGTTACTTTGGCCGATCACACCACCCTCGGCGAGGGCACCTATCTGATCCCACGTCAACCCGTGCTCAAGGAGAACTTCCTCGGTGTGCTGGCCCCACTCCGGCGCGCCCGTGCGCACCGAGCCCGGTGTTGCCGTCAGCTGTATGCCAGGACCGACGGTGCGGTACGTCCGGCCGTTGGAGGCCGTGAACGACTCCAGATAGCCGTTGGCGATGACCTGCGGGTCCTCGGCGACCTGTCCGTAGTCCTGCACCGGCGCGACCGGCAGCCCAGCGCCCCCGAGCAGATTCACCCACTCCTCCTGGGATCGCCCGAGGAAGATCGCATCCATCAGCCCAACAAGCTCGCGGGCTGCATCCGGGTCTCGGAGGAAGGCGCGAAGCCGGCTGTCATTGAGAATGTCAGGGCGCTCAAGCGTGCGGAACATGAGCTCCCACCAGCGTTCGGATTGAGCACCGGCGATGGAGATCCAACGGCCGTCCCCACACTTAAAGACGTTCCAGAAGGGGCTTGCCTGAGCGCGTGAACGGCGAGGTGCGACGCCACCAGAGAAGAGCGTCACGCTGACGTTGAACGTCTGCATGGCAAGCTGCGTTCCGAGCAAGGAGCCTTCCACCTCCTGGCCCTCGCCCGTGGCATCGCGGTGGCGGAGTGCGACCATTATGCCGAAGGCCAGGTACACGGCGCCGATCTGGTCGGCCATGCCGCCTATGCCGGCCATGGGCTCCATGTCCGGGGAACCCTGGGCCATCATCGTTCCTGCGCGAGCCTGCCCCAACAGGTCCATGGCCGCCCACGAAGCATGAGGGCCCTTGCTGCCGTAGCCGTTGCCGGAGGCGTAAATGATGCGCGGGTTGACTGCCTTTAGCGCCTGATACGTAAGGTCGAGTTCCTGCATCACACCGTGGCGCAGGTTCTGGACGAAGACGTCGCAGTCCTTCACGAGCTGGAGAAGGGTCTCCCGCCCGGCCGGCTTCTTCAGGTCGAGGGAGATAGAGCGCTTGTTCCGGTTCAGGCTCTCGAAGTATGGGCTGGCATCACCGGTGAGGCTTGGCGGCAGGATCCCGCGCCCGGGGTCCGGGGAGCCGGGGCCCTCGACCTTCACGACATCGGCGCCGAAGTCGGCGAGGAGCGCTGTGGCAGCGGGCGCCTGCTGGAAGACGCCGCATTCGAGAACTTTGAGGCCCGCCAGGGGCAGGGTGGTTGATGCCTTGTTGTCCGACACGTCGTTCCCCCAAGAGGTGGGCTACCCGGGTTCGTGAGAAAGCCCGGCCGCCACATGTCCGTCAGCTCGCGGTGGCCTCTTCTTTGAGACCATACCGAAAGAGGGTGAAGAGGTTGATACCCACGACCTCGTCCTCCTGGTTGTAATAGGTAGTGAGGTTGGTCTGGAAGTACCCGAGCCCGAGGTGCGTACGCTTGAGCGGCGAGCAGTTGACTAGCTCGTTGGTGGAACTGATGCGGTCGCCCGGCCGCACGGGCACCCCATACTCCTGCGTAGAGGCGGTGGCGATGGTCTCGGTCGCGCCAGGCGGAGTGAAGAAGCCGCCGCCATCGGCTGTGCGGACGGGCGGCCATGGCGCATGGTCCGGGTTGTTCATGTCGGGCATCTGGCCCGGCCGGCCCATCATGTAGGTGATGAGGCCCATGGGCGGGGCGATGATGCCCTTGTGCCGGCAATTATTGGCGTAGTCGCCCTCAGCGTAGGCGGGATTGCCGTCCTCGACCATGTCGCACCAATACATGATCTGAGCGACCGAGATGGGATACGCGCCGTGGGACTTACCACTGACCTTGCCAAGCATCTCCCGGGCGAAGTCTGGCATTTCGGGGTGTAGCGAAACCTGTGGCTTGCCCATGGCCGTCTTGGGCTTAACGGCGCCAGCGGCACGCGAGGGCATGGCGATGGTCGCGGACGAGCGCGCGGCAATGCCAAGCTGGTTCGAAGCGACGATCTCGATGTCGACGGCATGGTCGCCAGCCTGTTCGTACTTCTTGACGACCTTGCCCTCGATCTCGAGGACATCACCGGGGCAAACCTGGACGCCCATTTGGAGCGTGGTTGCGCGGAAGTCGCTCTCAGGGCCGCTCCAATCAGTGACGAAGCGGCCGAACAGTGCCTGTTCGAACATCGTGTTGACGAACATGTCGCGGCTGCCGATGGACTTCGTGTAGACCGAGTCGTGATGGTAGGGCTGGAAGTCACGCGTGCCGGCGACGGCCATGATGAGGGTGCGCACGGTGATGGGGAACCGGAGCCCGGGCAGCTCGTCCCCTTCGTTCACATCTTCCCAAAGTTTCGAGTCCATTGAGATACCTCCGCAGGGTTGGCCCTGTCACTACTTCTTATGTATGGATCAGGCGCTCAGAGTCCGGAACACAGGCAGCATCTGGCCCCCTGCGTCTTCGAAGTCGACTCGAACAGCCATGCCGATGCGGGCGGGCGTTCCATCCGGGGCTTCGAGCCGAGCGACCACCCGTGGGCCCTCATCCATCTCGACAACGAGGATGGTATAGGGCACCGGAAACGCCGGGTGCGTCTGGTGCCGGACAACGGTGAAACTGAAGACCGTGCCCCTGCCCGAGGACGTGACCCACTCGGTCTCGAACTTATGACAATTCGGACACAGCGGGCCGACAGGGTAGCGAATGGTGCCGCAGGAGGCGCACTTCTGGAAAGTAAGCCTGCCCTCATTCATGGCAGCCCAGAAGGGCTCCGTGTCACGGTCAGGTGCAGGCAGCGGGCGGGGAGCGGGTTCAATGCTGGTCAACTCAATAGGCCTCGCTGGAGAGGATGATGGCGCTAGTGGGGACACCGGTACCGCTGGTTGCAAGCGTGGTTTTGACGCTGCGCTTGACCTGGTTGTTGGCAGTGCCCCGGATTTGGCGGACGCCTTCGAGGATATGGCTGAAGCCATGAAGATAGCCATCGCCCAGGTGGCCGCCATGAGGGTTGAGAGGCAGGTCGCCATCGAGCCCAAGCCGGCCACTGCGGACGAGATCCGGGGCCTTCCCACGCGGGGCAAAACCGTAGGACTCGAGCGTCATCAGGACCATCGGTGTGAAGTGGTCATAGAGGTTCGCCTGGTCGATCCGGGAGGGGTCGAGTTCGGCAATGCGGTAGACCTCATTGGCGGTGGCGGTGGCTTCTTCGAGAGTGGAGATGCTGGGGCGCTGGTAGCTGGTCATCATCTGCGTCCGGCTGCCGGTGCCCTGTGCCGCTCCAGCGATGTACGCCGGCTGGCTCTTGAGCTGCTTCGCCTTTTCGGCCGAGACGACAACCACCGCGCAGGCGCCATCGGTGTCGAGCGTGCAGTCGAAGAGTCGCAGCGGTTCAGTAATCCAGCGCGCGTTGAGGTAGTCTTCCATGTCGATTTCGCGGTTGTACATCATCGCGTGCGGGTTGGTGCTCGCGTGCTTGCGGATGAGGATGGCGAGGTGGCCAAACTCCTCGGTGGTCCAGCCGAAGTCGTGCAGGTAGCGTTGCCCGAACATGGCAACCCACTGGGCCGGGGTCACAAAGCCCATGGGGATGTTGTAGGCCATGTAGCCGCCCACGCCGCCGCCGACCTTGGAATAGCCGAAGCGGCGTTCAGAGCGTTCGTTGAGGGATCGGAAGCAGACGATGACATCGGCCGCGCCCGCGGCAATGGCACGTGCAGCTCCGGTGACTGTGCCGCACGCAGCGCCGCCGCCATGGGGCACATCATGAAAGACACGCAGGTTGGAGAGGCCGAGTGAACGCAGGAGGTCGATCTCCTGGATGTCGTCGTTTGCGCTCATCTTGATGATGCCGTCGATATCGTTTGGCTGGAGGCCGGCGTCGGCTAGCGCGGCGAGAATGGCCTCGCATGCCATGTGAAGCGTGCTACGCCCCGAGTTCTTGGAGAACTCCGTTTCGCCGATGCCCGCAATGGCCGTCTTGTTACGAAAGGTCATGTGCTCGTCTTCCTTGCCTATCGTGCCGCGGTTGCGAGCTTGCCGGCGGAGGGGACGGCTTCCTCAACGATGCGGTTGGTCATTTCGTTCTGGGTGCCGGCCTGGACTGCTGCCGACTCGAGCCACTGCGTGTACAGGTGCAGCGGATAGTCCAAGCCCACGCCTACGCCGCCATGAAGGAGATGGGCGAGTTCAAACATGCGGGGGCCAGCACGGTTCGACCAGTGCTTGGCAAGCCAGATCTCGCGACGGTCCGAGGGATCCTCCTCCAGTCGCCAGATGGCGTGGTAGGCAGCCCAGCGCGCGCTTTCGGACTGCATGAGCAGTTCGGCGGCGCGGTGCCGGGCGGCCTGGAACTTGGCGACGGGCTGGCCGAACTGCACCCGGTTGGAGATATAGGTTGTGCTCATCTCCAGCACGCGACGCATGAGTCCGCCGGTTTCCACCACGGAGAAGCCCGTCATCAGGGCGTCACACAGCTCGTGCATCTCCACGGCCGCCGGGCCGGTTGCCAGAAGGATCGCGCCGTTGGCGCTGGCACCATCAAAGTGAACATGGGCCGTCGACGCGCGGTCAAGGACACGGACGGGCTCGATCCGGGCGCCCACGAGCGGAATCAGGCCGAAGGCGGGCTCGCCATCGACCGTAAGTGGTGCGAGGACGAAGGTCGCGATGCCAGCAAAAGGAACGAGCGGCAAGGTGCCGGTGAGCGTGCCGTTGTTCATCGAAAGGGCTGCGGCACCGGCCAGAGTGCCGTACCGGATGGGGCCGCGCCGGCGGGTGGCCGCGCTCACGGTATAGATCGCCGTGCCCTCGGTCAGCTGCGACAAGTGTTCGGGGGCGGCTTCCACGCTGGCGAGCAGCTGCGAAGCCACGATTGTTACGACGATGGGCGCGGGCACGGCGGCGTACCCGAACTCATCGATGACAACGGCGGCATCGAGGAGGGTGGCGCCAGCGCCACCTTTGTTCTCGGGCACGGTAAGCCCAAGCCAGCCGAGTTCCGCAAATCCACGGACTTCGTCTGCGGTAAGGGGATTCTCGCCCTTTTCGATCGCGTAGAGGCGGGCGTGCGGGAACTTGTCCGCCAAGAAAGCGCGGGTTGTCTCGCGAAGGAGTTTCTGTGTGTCCGAGTCCTGGAATCGCATTGAGGTCACCTCGGCAGACCGAGACCGTGAATCGCCATCAGGTCCCGCTGGATATCGTTGCTGCCGCCACCAAAGAGGTTGACGGAAGAGCCCCGGAGTTGCCCTTCATAGGACTGCCCCCATTCATCGATAAGACCGCCAGAGGAGCCCGTAGCGAGTAGCGAAGGCTCACCAAGCATCTGCACAACGTCGGCCAGGTGCCTCAGTTTGAACTCGTTGGAGAGCACCTTGAGCATGGAGGCCTCGGCCAGGGGCACATCGCCGTTTGCGACGATGGCGGCAGTCTTCATGTCGAGCACCTGGAGGACGTTGAGGTCGGCGATCATGGATGCGAGGGCAGAACGCGTCCAGGTCTCGTCCGGGCCAAGGCCATCCTTGAAGAGCTCCTTGATGCTGTTGACGATGCGCTCCATCTGGGGAATCGGGCTGATGGCCACGCGCTCGAAGTCGAGCTGAGTGGTCATGTAGTACCAGCCGCGGTTCTCCTCGCCGACAAGGGCGGAGGCCGGCACGCGCACATTGTCGTAGAACGTGAGGTTGGTGCGGTGGCCCGCCATGGTGTGGAACGGCTGGACTTCGATGCCTTCGGAATCGAGCGGCACGATGAGCAGGGAGATGCCGCGGTGCTTCGGTGCATCAGGGTCGGTGCGGACGGCCATCCAGAGGTAGTCGGCCTGGTGGGCACCGGTCGTGAAGACCTTGCGGCCGTTGATCACCCACTCGTCGCCATCGCGCACGGCGCTAGTCTTCAGCGAAGCGAGATCCGTCCCGGCTTCAGGCTCGGTGTAGCCGATAGCGAATTCGATCTCGGCACGGAGAATGCGGGGAAGGAACTCCTGCTTCTGTTCCTCGGTGCCCACACGCATGAGGGCGGGCCCGACGGTGTTGAGCGTGACCACGGGCACGGGCAGGTTACGGTAGCCCATCTCGTGGTTGAAGGCATGCAAGAAGAGCACGGACTTGCCGCCGCCGCCATACTCCTTGGGCCAGCCGAAGCCGAGGTAACCATCGGCCCCCATCTGTCTCCAAAATGCATGAACTTCCGGTGGCGTCTGGTCATGTGAACGCGCCATCGCGGCTTTGAGCTCAGGCGTGACGATGCGATCGAGGTAGGTGCGGAACTCCTCCCTGAACGCCTCAACTTCTGGGGGATACTTGAAGTCCATGGAGTCTCCTTCTGGCAGGAATGGGTCTTGACCGTCATCCGTTGAACCCAATTGGCACAGTGCCGATTACATGAGCGGCTTCGAGGTCATCCAAAGCTTGGTCGCTGAGTCCGAGAGTTGCGCTGAGAACATCGCGCGTATGCTGGCCGAGCAGCGGGGGAGGCCGGTGATGCGAGGTCTCTATGCCGCTGAACCGGAACGGCCAGAGCTTGAACCGGTGCGTCCCTGTGATCGGGCGTGTGAGTTCCATGAAGAAGCCCAGGTGGGCGAGGTTCGCGTCTTCGGTAAGCTCCGGGGGCTTCACCACACGGCATGCTTTCACGTGCTGTCCCTGGAGCAGCCGCTCCATCTCCTGGCCATCCCGATCCTTGAGGACACCGGCGAGCTGCTCGTCAAGCGCTGCTTCATTCGCCTTACGTGCTGACACCGAGGCGAATCTTTGATCCGCGGCAAGCCCGGCGAGGCCAAGCGCGGTGACGAGCGCGGTGAACTCAGCGTCGCTCGAGACGGCGATGCTGAGCCAATTGTCATCGCCGGCGACGCGGTAGACGTTGTGGGGCGCCATCCATTCGTGTTTGTTGGCGCGGCGCGTGGGCACCGGAGCCCCATGCTGGACTGCGATGTGCTCGGGGGCCCAGAGGCTCTCGAGAGTCTCGCTCTGCGGGACTTCCACAATGGCACCCTTGCCGGTCTGCTCGCGGCGCAGAAGAGCGAGTTCGACCGCCATCACGGCGTGGACGCCGACGACCGGGTCGCAGAACCCACCCGGGATGCGCGGCACGCTATCGGGGTAGCCGGTGATGGATGCGCACACCCCAAGCTGCTCGAACGCGACGCCGTAGCCAACCCAGTTCTCCCAGGGGCCACCCATGCCATAGCCGGGCATGGTCACGGCGATAAGCTTCGGATTGATTTCAAGGATCTTCTCGGGCGTGAGGCCGAGGTTAGGCATCACCCGGTTGGAGAAGTTGCTGATGACCACATCTGCCTGCTCCGCCAGTTGCCGGAAGAGTTCCATGCCCTCGGAGGAGTTCAGATCGAGGGTGATCCCCCGCTTGTCACAGTTGGCATCGTTCCAGAGAGGACCCCGCTCGTACCAATCGTCAAGCGTCGAGCTGACGGCGGTGTAACGGTAGGAGTCCGGGCGCTGGACCGACTCGATCTTGAGCACATCCGCGCCGAGAGCGCCCAGCATCATGGTGGCGTACGGGCCAGACCAGAACCACGTCAGGTCGAGGATGCGGATGCCTTCGAAAGGGCGCGCTGGCGCTGACCCGCTTGTAGCCTGCCGGGAGTGCGCAGGCTGGATAGGCTCCGGACCGCTCGCCTGGAGCGGTCCGCGGACAGCGGGTGGGGTTCCCACTATGGAGTAGGGGACGCGCGGCACCTTCACGGCGAGCTGGTCGATCTCCGCCTCTTTCCAAAAGCCGCGTGCTTCGAGCTGGGGGCAGCGAAGCCGTTCGTCGACCGACTGCACCGACGCCGAAGGTAGCCGCCAGGATTGGGCTTGCGTGACAATCTCGTCGCGTGTGTGCTGGCTAAGCCAGGGGCGGACGCGAGCATACAGTTCCTCGCTGTGGACCACGCGATAAGCGGGTTCGCGGCCGCCGGGCTCGTCCAGCACGTCCGCGATACCCATCATCTGGCAGAGCAGCTCCCAGTGGGCTGCCGTAAGGGGTGAAACGCCGACGTAGCCGTCCTTGCACTCGCCCACCGTGTTCGGCCAGTGCACGCCCGCGCGGCCCTGGAGGGTGCCATTCATGCTCTTCATCAGCCAGGGCGAGACGATGAGCGAAGTCGCGACCGCCTGGGCCGAGATATCGACGAACTGCGGCGCACCGCCAAGGCGCAGGTGGCGCAAAGCGGTCATTGCCGCCATGGCGGCAAACAGCCCGGTCGTCCGGTACATGACTTCGCCGCCGGGACGCAGGGGTTCTCGGTCGGGGTCACCGATCATGCCCGCCCAGCCGCCGAGGGCAACGATACCGAGGTCACTGGCGGTGTAGGAGCTATAGGGCCCGTCTGTCGCGAAAGGCGAGATCAGGACAACGGTTGTCTTGCCTTCGAAGTGCGGACGTACCTCGGATGGCTGCAGGCCGAGGACGCTGGCAGCGAGTTCGCTTTCCACGAAGACGACGTCCGCGGTTTCGCACAGAGCACGTGCGTCGTCGGCCGATACCGGCGAGTTGATCGCGGTCTTCCCGCGGGAGAGCCAGGCCCACGGCGCGCTCTGTCGCTTGCCGCCCGCCTCGAAGTGGGGGGTAGCCATGCGCAACGGCGTGCCGCCCGGGGGCTCGATTATGGTGACGCGCGCGCCCCAGTCGGCAAAGTGCTTCGCGGCCGTCGCGGCCGATCCGTTCGCAGAGATCTCGACCACACGCAAGTTCTGGAGCAGGGTCACGCCGCCCCCACCTTTGCAACCGGACGGAAGTAGGGCATCGAGATCTCCGGCGAGACATCGTCCCAGACGAGTTCAACTGCCCCGTCGATCTCCACGTCCTCCGGCTTCGTTTCCACCAGGAGGCTGGTCATGCGCGGACCTTCGTCCAGGGTAATCGCGGCGATGATGTAAGGTACGTCGGCCGCGAAATCAGGTGACTGTTCGCGCCACGCCACAGTGTAGCTATACAGCTTGCCCCGCCCGCTCGCCTCTACCCACTCGAGCTGGGAGGAGAGGCAGTTGGGGCAGTGACTGCGGGCGTAGTAGAAGATGTGGCCGCTGTCGCAGGTCTGGAGAAGCAGGCGATGCTCCTTGGTCGCATCCCAGAAGGGCTGGGTGATGGGGCTGGGGACCGGGATGGGCACTGTCTCTTTTCGATAGGTTGACATCGCTTAGCCTCCCCTCAGGATGAGCGAAACCTGCTCACTCATGATGCCACCATTGCCGTTGACGAAGACGGTGTCACAGCGCCTGAGCTGGCGGTCGCCCGCACGTCCGGTCATCTGCAGGTAGGCCTCGGTGACGTGCGACATACCGCCGGCGAGCCCGGATTGGCCGAAGCTGAGTTGGCCGCCGTGGGTATTGACCGGGAAATCGCCCTTATAGGTGAGGTTGTGTTCCTCAACGAACTTCGGGCCTTCGCCTTTGGCACAGAAACCCGCGTCCTCGATGGTGAGCAATACCGTAATCGTGTAGCAGTCGTAGAGCGAAGCCAGGTCGATCTCGCCGTGCTTCACACCAGACATCGCCCACGCGCGGTCGGCCGCCGCCTTGATCGGCGAGTGCGTGAAGTCCGGGTCGTAGGTGACGGAGCGGTGGGTGGTGTTTTCGCCGGCCCCGATGATGTAGGCGGGCCGGTTTTTCGCACGCGCGGCGGTTTCCTTGGAGGAAACGACGACGGCTGCACCACCGAAGCATGGCATCACGATTTCAAGCAGGTGCAACGGCTCCACGATCATGGGGGAGTTCAGTACATCCTCGATCGTGAGGGGTGTGTTCCGGAATACTGCCTTGGGGTTGGCGAGAGCGTTGGTGCGTTGATCGACGGCGATTTTCGCCAGCTGTTCGTAGGTTAGCCCGTACTCGTGCTTGTAGCGGTTGGCGATCATCGCGTAGCCGTAGCTGCCCTGGATAGCGCCGAAGGGGATTTCGAACTCAGCCTGGGGCGAGCCCCAGACGCCGCCGCCCCAGTCGCGAGCGCGCTGCGTTGCCGCGGCATGGGGGTTCGTTGGTGGCATGGTGGTCTGGATGATGCAGAGGACGGTATCGCAGAACCCCGATTCGATCGCAGCTGCGGCGCGGAGCACCGCCCCCGCTCCCGCAGCCCCACCGAGGTCCAGCACTTCGGAAAAATGCGATTCAATCCCCATGTACTCAATAAGCGTGGCGGGGATGAACGTCTGTGCCTCAAGAAGGTTGTTTCCGGTGATGAGCCCGTCCACGTCGCGGATGGAAAGCCCGGCATCGGCCAGTGCCTGCCGTGCCAGCTCGGAATACACCTCGACACCCATCCATGTCCGCGACGGTTTGCGCTCGGGCGCAAACTCGGCAATTCCCACTATCGCGGCGTCTCCGCGCAGTCCTCTCATTGCTTTCTCCCGGGGATCAGTAGCTGTGATTTGCGGCTGTCGGACGCGAAGTCTATACAGCTTGTACCACGGGGGACGCTACCGGTCGGCTGCAGAGCTGTCAAGGAGCCGATCTGCCTATGAGCGGCGGCCGCCATCACATATGCCAATCTCACCTCATGCCTCGCATTCGAGGGTCGAGCACGTCGCGCAGCGCATCCCCAAGCATGTTGAATGAATAGACCGTCAGCACGATGGCGAGCCCTGGAAACAGCGCAAGATATGGGTGTTGCTGCATGTCAGGCTGGGCAGCCTGGAGCATCCCGCCCCACGAGGGGAACGGGGGAGGGATTCCGAATCCGAGGAACGAAAGGGAGGTCTCGACAAGAATCACCGCTCCGATCTGAACAGAAGCGTTGATGATCAAAATGGGCGCGATGTTGGGGAGGATATGCCTCAACAAGATTCGCGTGTCAGACGCTCCCGTGGACCGGGCAGCTTCGACGAACAGTCCCTGCTTGACCTGGAGCACCGAGCTGCGGATTACGCGCGAGGAGCCGGCTGTGAAGAGAACTCCGAGCGCCACGATCAAGGTCAACTGGCTTGGAGAGAAAATCGACAGCAGGAAGATAATGAAAATGAGACCAGGAAATGCCTGCCAAATATCGATTAGCCGCTGGATGATGAGATCCGGGAGCTTGCCGTAGTAGCCGGAAACGAGCCCAATAGTTGTCGAGAATACTGCTGCCAGCAGCACCACCCCCAGGCCAATCGTTACCGATGTGCGAGCACCGTAGACTACGCGGCTGAAGACATCGCGGCCCTGATTATCCGTACCAAAAATGTGACTGGACGACGGATCCTGGAAACGATTGAGCAGGTCGAAGTCGCTGTAATGAGACGGAGCGATCACTCCAGGAATTGCGGCGGTGACAAGTAGAGCCAGGATCACTGCCAGGCCAAACGCACCAACGGGCTTGTATCGGATGAAGTCGCGCAAGGCCCTCATCCACCGCCTCACGCGGGAATGGTTGTTGGTGAGAGTCACTTCCAGTGTGGCTGTCTTGGGTGTTGTCATCAAAGTGCTTCGTTCATCGGATTCGAGGGTCGAGGAGCGGATAGGTGAGGTCGACCAGCAAGTTCGTCAGGATGACGACTGTGCCCGATATCAAAACCACTCCCTGGACCGCCGGGTAGTCCCGGTGCTGAACTGAATCGAGGAGAAAACTCCCGAGCCCTGGCAGCCCGAATATCGATTCGAGCACCACGGTTCCGCCCACCACGACTGGCACCTGCAACCCGATGACCGTCACGACCGGGATGAGGGCGTTTCGCATTACGTGGTGGAGCACGGTGCTTCGCTCGCGCAGGCCTTTCGCCCGGGCGGTTCGCACGTAGTCCTGGCGCAGCACCTCGATAACGGTCGAGCGAGTCAGGCGCATGAGGGTGCCCGATAGCGCTGCCCCGAGAATGAGGGCGGGCACCCAGAGCGAGCGGATGTTCGATGCAGGGTCGTCCCATATTTCGGCGTATCGCAATGGGGGCGTCCAGCCAAACCAGACAAAGCCATAGGTGATGGCGAGCAGCGCGAGCCAAAAGCTCGGCACGGCAAGCAGCAGGATCGAAAGGCTCCGTGCGAGGTGGTCGACTATTGAGTCCTGGCGGACGGCGGAAATGATGCCGACGGGTAGCGCAATGAGTTGAGATGCGATGAGGGCGAGAATGCCGAGTTCCACCGTGACGGCCACCCGTTCACGCAGGTGTTGCGTGACGGGGCGGTCGCTGATGATGGAGTTCCCGAGGTCGCCCCGCAGCAAACCAGCCGACCATTCGACATAGCGCACACCCACGTTCCCGTTGAGGTTGTATCGCTCCTCCAGTGCCTCGCGCATTTCCGGCGTGGCGTCGCCGGATTCCCCGACGATCTGGTTAATCACGTCGCCGGGGAGCAGGCGGACTGCCATGAACACCACGAACGTCAGCCCAATGAGCGTCGGCAGCATCAGGATGACCCGGCGTACGAAGTACTTCTGCATCAGCAATCCTTGTCGAGCCGTCTTAGTCTGCCTGGGTGACCCGCTTGCGCCCCGGGGTCCGGCACTCAGCCTCCCGGACGATACACGCCGTCCGGACACGCTGTCTTCCGACTTATAGGAGCACCGGCTGGCGGGTGTCAAGTAGTCGATGTGCCACAAAGGACATGTCGCGGGGGGGGAGGGAGATCCCTCAAACCGTGTTACCGAGGGAAGAGGGCTGGAGATTCAGGGCGTTGTCGAGTATGCCCGGGACGAAGGCCGAAGATCGAAGTGAGCCCGGCGACCGAGGGGGACGGACCCTGCTGCGGTGGAAGCTCGGCGGATTAAGCCCGGCGCTGCCCCGGCGTGTGGATGAGGCGCTGGGCGCGGTCTTCGGCATCTGACGACATCGAGGGCGAAAACAGAGACCGGAGGGTAGACGACCTCATATACTTCTCCAACAGATGGCAAACCAGGCACTCTTGCGGAAATCCCAGGCCGACATGGTGCTCGAGCGCGCGGCGATGCAGATCCAGCAGTTGCTGCAGGAAGCCTGCGCCGAGCTCGACCCTTTCCCTTCGTTCCCCAATGCGCTGTTCACCAACGCGATCGAGTGCGATGACGGCGGGCTTTCGGGCGACCCTGAACGCGGCTGCATCGTGGTATGCGACGACGGCGAGCTGTACGAGCTGCAGATGGGGATCGACCACGACTCTATCGAGCTGACCGGTTCGTGGGACCCGGTGACAGCGCGGAAAGAGACGCTGAAGAAGGTGGAATTACACCCGCGCGACTACCTGGTATACGCGTATGCTGGCCTGATGGCGGTGACTGAGCACCTGCTGGAACGGGAAGCCGAGGCGAAGCCATGAAACGCATCATCCGCCTGCTGGTGATCCTCGGTGTGGTCTCCGCGGCGGTATATGTGGTTGCCTCGGTGGTACGGCGCCGGCAGGCATCGCCGGTGCCGCAGCGCTGGACTCCCCCGACCGTGGAACCGCCGCCTCCGCCCCCGGCGGGCTTCGAGACGGCGGAGGAGCGCGACGAGGCGGTTGAGGCCGAGGAACTTGCGGACGAGATCGCCCAGGCGGAGTCGGAAGGGATGACGCCCCCGCAGGACCTCCCGCCGACGGACATTGCGCTCGATGAGGTCGGGGCCGTCGTCGAGCCGGAGGCGGTGACGATCGAGCCTGAAGCGCCCACCCCGGAACTGGAAGAGGTTGTCCCGGCGGAAGCTGAGGAGATGACGCCCGGCGAGGACGAGGGCCTGGACTTCGCGGAGATGCTTGAAGCGGTCGAGCACGGGCGGGACCTGCTGGAGGAACCGCTCACGGTTGTGGACGAGGTGGCCGCGACGGACGCGCCGGCCGAAGCGGATGTGGTGACCGAAGCGTTCGAGGAGCTGGCGGCGACGCCGGCGGAGGAAGCACCCGCGGCGCAGCTGGCCGGCTCGATCGAGGAGGCGGTTGCGCCGCCTGCACCCCCCAGCGAGTCACCGGCGGCGCCGGAGGAGCAACTGCTCGACTCGGTGGAGGAGGCGCTGACTGGCCTGGAGCCCGCGGCCATCGTGCCGCCGCCGCGGCGGACGGCCGAGTCGTACCTGGACGAGGGGAACGTGTACTTCAACGTGGGTCAGTACGGGCTGGCGATCGAGCGGTACACCCAGGCAATCGAGCTCGATGGGGACCTGACGGCCGCGTTCTACAACCGCGCCAACGCGCGGACACGCTCGGGCGACCTGGAGAACGCGCTGCTGGATTACGACCGGGCGTTGGAACTGCAGCCGGACGACGCAGACGCGCTGAACAACCGGGGGATGTTGCACCTCTACCGGGCGAATTACGCGGCCGCGCTCAGGGACTTCAACGGCGCCCTGGCAGCCGACCCGACGGATTCGACCGTGATGGTGAACCGGGGACTGGCGCACCTGCACGGCGGCGATGCGGCGGCCGGGCTGGTCGACTTCCGCGAGGCGATCCGGGTGGACGCGACGGACGCAGCGGCCCAGTACGGTGCGGCCCAGGCTTCGGCCACGCTGGGCAACCGCGACGAGGCGCTGCGTCACGTCGGGCGGGCGCTGGAGATCGACCCGGCGTATGCGCGGGAAGCGGCGGCCGACCCGAAGCTTGCCATGCTCCAGGGCGACGAGGAGTTCCTGAAGCTGTTACGCCAGGCCGGTTCGGGGCGCGAGTAACGCATTCCCAGGTAGGGGCTCACGGCGGCTGCGACCGTTGCCGCCGGCGGGTTCAGGAGCGGCGGTGACGGTAGAAGTGGACCTCGACTGGTTCGAGGGTGGCGAGGCCGTTGTCGACCATTTCTTCGAGTGCCGGCAGGAAGGCGCGCACCTTCTCCGGCGCGTCGACGATCTCGATGACGATGGGCAGGTCCATCGAGAGGCGTTCAATCTTGGTGGTGTGGATGCGGGAACTCGCCCCGAACCCGGCGAGTGCGCGGGAGACGGTACAACCGGCCAGGCCGCGTTCGCGGGCGAGCAAAAGGATGGCCTGGTGAAGCGGTTTGCCGTGCCATTGGTCGCGTTCGCCGATGAAGAGGCGCAGGAGGAGGCCGTCGCCATCCAGGTTGAGGTGTTCGGTCATGGAAGCCTCGCGATCATCGAGCCGGCCCAGACACCGAAGATCCCGCCGGCGACGCTGAGAATGACGTTGCCGGAAGCCTGGAGCACCTCGTTATCACGCAGCAGCGCGTAGGTTTCCCAGCCAAAGGTGCTGAAAGTGGTGTAGCCCCCGAGGAAACCCGTGACAAGAAGGAGGCGGGATTCGCGGCCGAGCATCTCGCGCTCTTCGGCGAGGGTGAGCAGGAGGCCGATGAGCAGGCAGCCGGTGATATTCACGACCAGGGTGCCATAGGGAAACGCCGGGGGTGCAAGATCCTGGACGCGGCCCTGGACGAAGTAGCGAAGCGGGGCGCCGGCGATCGCGCCGAGCATGATGTAGAGGTAGGCCACTGGCAATCTCCTGCGGGACCCCGATCAGGGGCAGTGTGCAGGAGTCATCAGCCCGCAATCGGGCGGTTGAGCAAGGCGGACTCCATCGCCTTCGGGCGGAAGTATATCCACCGGGCCGCTCCGGGGTCGAACGATCGGCGGCGGGATATCCGCCCTTTGTATGAGACCGGCCCTCCGGCCGGCGGATTCTTCGAGGCCGCCCGAGGCGCATACGATCAGGAGATGTTGGAGCCGCGTATCCAGTACACCCGGACGAGCGATGGAGTGAACCTTGCCTACACCTCGTTCGGCGCCGGCGGGGTACCGGTCATCGCGCTGCGGCCGCCCCAGCTGAGCCATATCGGCCTCGAGTGCGGCCTGCCTTTCCAGACCCGCTACCACGAATTCGAACGGATGGCGGAGACGATGCGGGTGGTGCGCTTCGATTCGCGGGGGGCGGGGCTCTCCGACCGGGATGTCGCCGACATCTCGCTGGAGGCGCGCATGCGCGATATCGACGCGGTTGCCGACCGCCTGGGGCTGGAACGGTTCGCCATCCAGGCGAATCTCCACGCATGCTCGTGGGCGATTGCCTATGCGGCGGAACGGCCGGAGCGGGTGTCGCACCTGGTCCTTCACCAGCCCTACACGCGGGGGAGCGACTACTGGAGCCAGGCGGCCCGGGCAGCGCTGGAATCGCTGATCCTGGTCGATTGGGTGACGTACACGGAAGCCTCGATGTCACACGCCTTCGGGTGGGTGCCGGGCGACGTTCCGCGGGCGCTGGCCGCGCAGATGCGGGCGGCGATGACGCCGGAGGACTTCTTGAAGTACCTACAGGTGGACCGGGAGACAGACGTGACGCCACTACTGAGCCGGGTTATTTGCCCGGTGCTGGTGGTGCACTTCGACATGAACGCGCTTACACCGCGGGACCTGGCGGTTCGGCTCGCCGGGTCGGTGCCCGACGGGCGGCTGGCGCTGCCGGGGAACCTGCGAGACGCGATCCGCGCGATGAGCGAGTTCCTGGAACACCAGGAGCCGGTGAAGGAGCGAACCGCCGCCTTCGACGACATGCCGCTGCGGACCGTGCTCGTGGCGAATGGGAACGCCCGGCCGGGAGTAATCGCGGAGCGGATCGCCTCGCACGGTGGCGCGCCGGTGGCGCTGATGGGGGGCACGCCGACCGGGGTGTTCGGCTCGGCACAGGCTGCGCTCGGCTGCGCCCGGGTGCTGGCCGAGGAGACGGGCGTGAGCATTGGGGTGCATGCGGGCGAGCCAGGGTCGGCCCCGGCAACGGAGGCAGACCAGTCGCTCGTGGTTGCGGTACGCGCCTCGGTGGTGGCGGCGCCGGGCGAGGTGGTGGTCTCGAACGTGGTACGAGAGCTGGTGGCGGGCAAGGGCTTCAGGTTTCGCGAGCTTTCGGCGCCGGTGGTGGTGCCGCTGATGACGGAGCCGCTGCGGTTGTTCGCGCTCCGCTGACGCCGCAGCCATAATCCAGTCATGGAAGAGACGGAAGCACCGGAGCCGTTTGCACGGCTTTCGACCTGGATACCGAACGAAGCGCCGCCGGAGGGCCAGCGGGCAGCGCTCCTGCGGCTGGCGGCGGCGATGCGCAAGATCACCGAAGGGCTGATGGACATGGATGCCCCGGAGGCCGACCTGATCGCGGCCGCGGAGGCGAGTGAGCGCTTTGCCGAACACCTCGAAGCAACGCGGACGGGGCGACGCTCGTGGGGGTTCGGCGAAACATCGCCCTCGGGCGATACGCGGGCGCTGTTCGACCACAGCCCCCTCCTGGGGATGGCGAACCCGGTGGCGCCGCCGCTCAAGCTGTGGGTGGAGGGCGACGCGGTGGCGGGGACGGCTGTGTTCGGAAAGCAGTACGAGGGGCCGCCCGGCCATGTCCACGGGGGACTGGTGGCGGCGGCCTTCGATGAGGCGCTGGGGATGGTGCAGGCGATGACCGGGCAGCCGGGGATGACCGGCACGCTGACGGTGCGCTACCGCCGGCCGACGCCGTTGCATATAGAGGTGCGTTTTCGGGCGCGGGTAGAGCGGGTCGACGGGCGGAAGATCTTCGCATCGGGCACGCTGCATGCCGGCGAAACCCTGTGCGCGGAGGCGGAGGGCGTCTTCATCATGACGGATTACGGGCGGTTCCGGGTGGAACCGGATCGGCCGGCGGGGAAGGGCTGAGGGAGGTCCTGGTGCGTTTGGCAACCGAGAAGGCCACCCGCTTGCGGCGGGTGGCCTTGCCGGGGTGCGCCGCCCAGGGGTGGCGGACACACCAGAGGAGGGAACGGAACGTGTTTAGCCGTAGCGCCACTCGGGGGTTGCGGTGTGGCAGCCGGGGCAATAGCGGTCGCAGCTGTCGTAGGCGGAGCTGCATTCGGGGCAGCGGCGGACAGCGGTGGCGGCCGCGTTGACGATGGTGGATTCAGCGAAGATCTTTCGCCACCAGGGTTGATGACCGGGACGAAGCATGTGAGCCTCCTGAGAAGCGGTGGAAGCGGAGCCGCCGGTGTTGAAGCCAGTGGCACGCAATCCAGGGCGTCTGAGAGGCAATTGCGGCAGGCTGAGCGGCTGCCACGCCTCTCCCTTCGCGCCTACGGGGTTAGCTGTCGGGTTCGGTGAGGGAGTTCACCTACCCGGCTGGACGCCGGGATACACCCCAGGAAATGGTTCCCCCGTTCCGTGTCGACACGGATTCGGCAAGCTATTTGTACCACAAACGGGCAGGACTGGTGTTAAACGCGCGTAAATTGGCCTTGCAGAAGCATTGCGGCGGGTGGGCGCTTGCCCTGATGCGAGGAAGGGCGGCAGGGCGAAGAGGTGGTTACTGGAAGAGCGCGCCGACGCTCTGACCGGAGTGGATCCGGCCGATGGCGTCGCCGAGCAGGGGTGCGACGGGGAGAATGGTCATGTTGGGCAGGCGCTTGGCCTCGGGGATCGGGATCGAGTCGGTGACGACGATCTCGCGGGCGCCGGCGGCGCTGAGGCGCTCGATGGCCGGACCGGTGAAGAGCCCGTGGTAGCAGGCGATGATCGCGTCGCGCGCCCCACGCTCGCGCAGGATGCGGACGGCCTCCGTGATGGTCCCGGCAGTGTCGATCTCGTCATCGATCACGAGGACATTGCGGCCTTCGACTTCGCCGATGACGTTCATGGCTTCGGTGCGGCCCGTGTTGCCGAGGCGGCGCTTCTCGATGATCGCGAGGGGCATGTCGAGCCGGGCGGCGACATCGCGCGCGCGCTTTTCATCGCCGACATCCGGCGCGACGACGACGTAGTTTTCGAGGTGTTCGTTCTTGAAGTGGGCCGTCATGGTGAAGAGGGCGTTGAGCTCGTCGAGAGGGATGTTGAAAAAGCCCTGGATCTGGCCGGCGTGGAGGTTCATGGTCAGGACGCGGTCGGCGCCGGCGGTTTCGAGCATGTTGGCGATCAGGCGGGCGGTGATGGGGACGCGGGGCTGGTCCTTCTTGTCGCTGCGGCCATAGGCGTAGTAGGGAATGACGGCGGTGATGCGGCCGGCCGAGGCGCGGCGGGCGGCGTCGATCATGATGAGGAGTTCCATGATCGAGGTGTTTACCGGGCTGACGAAGGGTTGGACGAGGAAGACATCGCGCATGCGGATGTTTTCCTGGAACTGGACGAAGATGTTCTCGTTCGAGAATTCGAAGACATCGATGTTGCCGAGCTGGCGGCCGAGGCGCGCGGCGATGGCCTGGGCGAGCTCGGGATGGGCCCGGCCAGTGAAGATCGCAAGGTCGTTGTACACGGAAGGCTACTCCCCGGTCCTAAGGTCGAACCGCCCCGCCATGGGCGCACTCCGAATGTACCACGGGGGCGGCGCTTGCCAGTAGTCGGGGCGGGGGCGGGTTTTGTGTAAGAGCCCGGGCCGGCAGCTGTCTTACGCTCAGGCGTCCGCCTACGGGCTCTCCATCTCCTCCTCTGGTCGGATGCAGGGGCCCTGCGTGAAGCGCAGTACAGGAGGAGGCGCCGCTTCCTGACACGATGACGGCAGAGGGAATTCGGGAGAACCACGGTGAAGACAACGAAGGTACGGATCGGGGCGGTGTTGGCGTCGGCGCTGGTTGCCGGCGGTACGCTGGCTGGCGCGATGGCGACGCAGGACGGCGACCTGGAAGCGGGGACGAAGGGCGTGGCGCAGACGGAGATCGTGGAGAGCGCCGGCGAGCCGATCGTGTACGCGGGGAGCTACGGGCTGTATCCGTCGAAGTAAGAGGGCGGAGATTCAGGACAGTTCGAAGAGGAACTCGACTTCGACGGGCACCCCCGAGGGGAGTTCGGCGACGCCTATGGCGATGCGCGCGTGGCGGCCGGCTTCGCCCAGGACATCGACCAGCAACTGCGAGGCGCCATTGATGACGAGCGGGTGGGCGGTGAAGCCTTTGGCGCTGGCGACATAGCCCCCGACGCGGAGGACGCGCGTGATGCGGTCGAGCGAGCCGAGTTCAGCGCGGACGACGGCGAGGGCCTGGATGGCGCAGGTGCGGGCGAGTTCGGCGCCCTGTTCGATGGTGACGTCCGCGCCGAGCTTGCCCTGCATCGCCACGCCCGTGCCATCGGCGTTACGCGGGACCTGGCCGGAGACGAAGAGCTGGTTGCCGCTGCGGACGCAGGGGACGTAAAGGCCGCCAGGAGCGCCGGGGGACGGGAGCTGGATGCCGAGTTCGTGGAGGCGTGCTTCGGCGCTCACTGGTACTCACCAAGGAGGGTGCTGACGACATTCTCAAACTCCTCGGAGCTGTAGCACTCGATGACGATTTTCGCGCCCTTCTTCTGGGGTTCGACCCTCACCCGGGTGCTGAGGGCGCGGCGGAGGCGGGCCTCGATGTCGGAGAGGGCGGAATCGCGGCGGGCGGTCTGGGCGCCGGGCGAGGCGCTGGTGGCCGGGACGCCGGCAAGCTGGCGGCGGACGAAGCTCTCGGTGTCGCGGACGGAGAGCTTGCGCTTCACGACGTCGCGCCAGGCGCTGACACGGCCGCGGCCTTCGGGCAGGCCGAGGAGGGCGCGGGCGTGGCCCTCGGTGATCTCGCCTGCGACGAGGCTGCGGCGGATCTCGGATTCGAGCTGGAGGAGACGCAGGGCGTTGGCGACGGTGGCGCGATTCTTGCCGACGCGGCGGGCGACTTCTTCCTGGGTGAGGCCGTATTCCTCCACGAGGCGGCGATACGCCATTGCTTCTTCGACAGGGTTGAGGTCGGCGCGCTGGATGTTCTCGATGAGCGCGAGTTCGAGGAGTTCGTGGTCGGCAGCTTCGCGGATGACGACCGGGACGGTTTCGAGCCCGGCGAGGCGCGCGGCCTGGAGGCGGCGTTCGCCGGCTATCAGGCGGTAGCCGCCGTCCTCGTCGCGGCTGACGACGAGGGGCTGGATGATGCCGTGTTCGCGGATGGAATCGGAGAGTTCGCGGAGTTTCTCCGGTTCGAAGTTGGTGCGGGGCTGTTCCGGGTTCGGCGCGATGAGGTCGAGATCGAGCTGGTCGGGGCCGCCGCGGCGGGCGGCGGGAGGCTGTGGCAACGTGGTAGCCACATGGGGTGGCGGGGGCTCGGGACGGCGTTCCTCGCGCGGCTCGGGTGGAGCGGTGGGTGTCCCGGCCGCGGATTCGGTGTGCTCTTCCGGGTCGGAGGGTGGGACGGCCGCGGCTCCACCGAAGAGGGCATCCAGGCCCCGCCCCAGTCCACGTTTTGGCTGTGTCATACGGCCACTCCTGCGCGTTCAAGAAGTTCGGAGGCAACGGCGTCGTAGGCGGTCGCGGAACGGCCACCCTGGTCGTAACGGAAGATGGATTGGCCATGGCTCGGCGCTTCGCTGAGGCGGACCGAGCGCGGGATGATGGTTGCGAAGGTCTGGGGAAAGTGGCCGCGGACCTCATCGACAACCTGCTGGGCGAGGCGGGTGCGGGCATCGAACATGGTGAGGATGAGGCCGAGGACGTGGAGACCCGGGTTGAGGCTGCGCTTCACCAGGTCGAGCGTTTCCATGAGGCGGCTGAGGCCTTCGAGGGCCATGTATTCGCACTGGACCGGGATGATGACGCTATCGCTGACCGTGAGGGCGTTGATCGTGAGGAGCCCAAGGGACGGGGGGCAATCGATGAGCACCCAGTCGTAATGGTCGCGGATGGGGTGAATGGCGTTGGTGAGCCGGCGTTCGCGGGCAAGGACGGGGACGAGCTCGACTTCGGCGCCCGAGAGCTCGGCACTGGAGGGGACGAGATCGACGCCTTCTTCGGCGACGCGGACGATGCAGTCGGCCATGGGCACTTCATCGAGGAGGGCGTCGTAGGTGCCGGGCTGGCCGGCGCCGCTGACGCCGAGGGCGGAGGTCGCGTTAGCCTGGGGATCGAGGTCGATGAGGAGGACGCGCTGGCCACGGCGGCCGAGGGCGACGGCGAGGGAAACGGCGGTAGTGGTCTTGCCGACGCCCCCCTTCTGGTTGACGAGGGAAACGATTTTCGCTGCCACTAGGCGGCCTCCCGGTTCATGCGTGCTTCGATGGCCTCGCGGGTGGGGAGTCCGGCGATGCCGGAGTGCTCCACGGCGAGGGCTCCTGCCGCAAGGGCGAATCGCATCGCCGTTGCGAGGTCGTCAGTTTCCGCGAGGCGGACCATGAAGGCGGAGGCGAAGCAATCGCCTGCCCCCGTGGGATCCACCGGGGTAGCCGGCAGAGCTGGCCAGTGCTGTGCTGTGCCATCCAGTTCGAACAGTGTAGCGCCATTGTGGCCACGCGTCAGGATGGCCAGCACTTTCTGGCTCGCGAGGTGGCGGGCCAGGGCCTCCGGGGCTGGCGTATCCTCGTCGCTGAAGAAGGCGACCCAGCCGGGCCGCACGAACCTGGAGGCGGCGCGCAGGGGCTCCGGGTGGGGGATGACGCGCTGGTCCGCGGTCACGCTGCGGAGGGTTCCCTGGAGGGCGACCCCAGTCAGAGATTCGCGAAAACGGAGTGGGGCGCGGCGGAATTCGTGGTAGGCGGGCGCGTAGAGGACGGCGTCGGGGGTTTCGCCGGGACGGAGGTGGGGAACGAGGGCGAGCGGTTCCCCTTCGCTCAGGAGGAACTGGGTGCGGGCACCGGCGGCGTCATAGGTGTTGGCGTAGCGCGGGAGGTCGGCAGCGGGCGTGGAGCGCACGTCGAGCCCGGCCAGCGCGCGCTGGTCGAAGTCCGGGTGCATGCCGGTGATGAGCGTCACGCTGATGACGCCGAGGGCACGCGCGGTCTGGGCCGTGTACAGGGACGGGCCGCCCGGCGCCCACCCGCCCTGGGGTGTGCGGTCCAGCGTGACGTTGCCGGCGACGAGGATGTGCGTCGCGATGCCCTCCCTAGCTTCTAAGGCTGATGACGACCTTGCGGTTTTCGCCCTCGCCGATGCTGTTGGTTTCGAGTTCGGGGTCTTCTGCGAAGGTGATGTGCACCAGGCGGCGTTCGGCGGCACTCATGGGCTCGAGTGTGATGGGGCTGCCGGTCTCGCGGACGCGGTCGGCCATGCGCTGGGCGAGGGCGATGATGCGCTCTTCGTTGCGGTGGCGGTAGTGCTCGACATCGATGGTGATAGCGCCCTTGCCCGGGTAGCGGCGCGAGAGGAAGAGGTTGACGAGGTACTGGAGGGCGATGAGGGTATCGCCCCGGCGGCCGATGAGGAGGCCGAGGTCCTCTCCCTTGATGTCGATGACGGCGAGGACACTCCCGAGGCCATCGCCGGGAGTGACGGGCTCGCGGATCGAGATCTCAGCGTCGATGTCGAGGATGCGAAGGATGTCGTCGACGGTCTGGGCGGCGAAATCGACCTCTTCGGCGTTGATATCAGGGGCAACGTGTTCCTGGGGTTCCCGGGCTTCATCGCGAGGGCGGCGGCGTTCCCGTTCGGGGCGCTCCGCGCGCGGGGGACGTTCCGCCCCCTGGTGGCGTTCAGGGTGAGGTGCGCCGGGGGTGCCGCGGCCGCCGTTCCGGGCGCCTCGCGGGCGGCCCCGGTCGCCTTCTGGTGCAGGTTCAGCGGGGGCGGCTTCGCCGCGGGGGCGGAGGAAGTCGGCATCGGTGAGTTTGGGCATGACGGGTTCGACGCCGCCACGGGCGCCCCTGGGCGCGCCTCCGCCCTGGCGGCCGCCGCCACCGCGGGCGTCGGTCCGTGGGGCGCCGCGCTGGGGACGCTGGCCGTTGCCGCGGCGGGGCTGGCCAGAGGGCTGGCCGCGGGGAATACGGGTATCGGGTGGAGGAGGAGGCGCCGCGGCGCGCTGGGCGCCGGTGAGCCGGGTAACGCGGACGACGGCGTCACGCCCGCCGCGGCCGAAGAGGCCGCCGCGCTTGCCTTCGTCGAGGACAACGAATTCGACTTCGTCCCGATTGGCGCCGAGTTTTGCGAGCGCCCGGTTAAGGGCGTCTTCGACGGTTTTGCCGCTTGCTTCGGCCTGATCCATGTGTGGTCCTCAATTCTCGATCGGAGGTAAGGGCGGCGGTAGTGGGCTGGATTTCCGCCGCGGGTGCGCGGGGCGCGCGCACCTTGAAGATGGGTTCGATGCGAAGGGCAGGGAACCCGTACGTCAGGATGTTGAAGGTGACGCCAACGATGGAGTTGACCACCCAGTAGAGGCTCACGCCGCTGGGGAACTGGAGCGCGAAGAACGCGAACATGAGCGGCAGCATGATATTCATCATCTGTTGCTGCGAGCGGACGCGTTCGTCGGTGGTCACCGTCACCGTGGTCTTGGATTGCGCCCACGTCGTGACGCCCACGAGCACGACGAAGAGCAGGTTGGGTTCGCGCAGGTCCATGGTGAGGAAGTGTTCCTGGACCGGCACGGCATGCTGGAGATAGGACCAGTCGTAGAGGTGGCTGGACAGTTTCTCGAGCGCTTCCGGGGAGTTGGGGAGGGCGATGCGGACGGCGTTGTACAGCGCGATCAGGATGGGGAACTGGAGGAGCATGGGGCCCAGGCAGCCGAGGGGGTTCACTCCGCTCTCCCGGTAGAGCTTCATGACTTCTTCCTGGCGGCGCTTGGGGTCGCTGTACTTCTTGTTGATCTCCTGGATGCGGGGCTGGATGCCCTGCATGGAGCGGGTAACGTGGAGCTGGCGGAGGGTCAGGGGGAAGGTGACCAGCCGGATGAGGATGGTGAAGGCGATGATCGCGAGGCCGAAGCTATCGAAGAGGACGTTATTCAGGAGAACCAGCAGGTTCACCATCGGGTTCATCAGGAGGAGGGTGAAGATTTCGCCGATCACTTCTTCACCCCGGTGAGTGCGATCTCGGCGACCGAGTAGTTCTGGGGGTTGGCGCGGAAGAGACGGCCTTTCGTCGTGAGGATGTAAGCGAAACCATCGGCGACGTGGACATTCGAACGGACGGTGCCGGCGTCCTCGATGGGGACCCGGTTGAGGATCTGTCCGGTGGTGGCGTTGATGAAGGTGACCACGGGTTTTCGGTCGGCAACGATGAGCACATCACCGATGATGGCGGCGCCGGCTTTCACGCGCTCGCCCTCAAGGCTGACCGGGTCCCAGAGGGGGCTCGCCGGGGTAGCAGTTATGTCAAGCCCGTACACATGCCCACCGAAGTCCCCGAAGAAGACGTGGGAGTCAGTGACGGCAGGCTCGGTCCAGACCCAATCACGGGCACGGTAGTCGGCGAGGATGGTCCCATCCTCTGCGTTGAGGACGTAGGCGTGGCGGTTGATGCTGGGCACGAAGAGGCGGCCATCATCGAGGGCGAACAAATCGGCGATGGCGCCGGTAGCGACAAAGGGGTCGATCCAGGCCGGGGAGCCGTCGGCGAGGGAGAGGGCGTGGACTTCGCCGCCCATGGTGGCGACGAAGAGGGTATCGCCGGCCACGACAGGGGTGGCCCAGATGCCACGGTCGAAGCGTTTGGGTTCAGGCCAGGCCGGGCTGCCGTCGCTAGCGTTCCAGGCGTAGAGGCGGCCCTCGGTGGTGCCGAAGTAGAGAATTCCGTTGGCGAGGGCGACTCCGCCGGCGAGATTGCCCTTGATCTGGCTGGTGTTGGTCCCGTTGGTTGGCCAGACCGGCCGGCCGTCGGCCTTGTTGAGAGCGAAGACGCCCGCGGAGAAGGTCGCAAGGTAGACGCGGTCGCCGTCGATTACCGGATCGCCATAGATAGCTTCGGGTTCAATCTTCTTATCGGGGTCGCGGTCTTTATCGGGGAAGGTCCAGCGGGCGGTGGCTGCGTCGCCGTCCTGGAGGGTGACGGCGGAGATATGGCCTTTGGAGGTAGAGACGTAGACATCCTGGCCGTCGATGACGGGAGCGGCCCAGCCATCCGGGTTGGTGACGCGGACACAGGCGGCGAAGACTGGTAGGCAGAGAAGAATGGCCCCGATCAATGGGGCACGGCGGAGATTCACCGCGCAATAGTAGCAGCGGCGTGCGTTATGGGGAGCACGGCCCGTTGAGTTTCACGTGAAACGCCTTTGGCGAACATATGTGCTAATAGAGGAGCACTGTTTCACGTGAAACAGTGGCCCGGTGGCCCAACAGGGAACGCGCCGGGCGAAGTATGCAGCATCCTGCGCCGGAGGCGCGGACGGCCGTTTCACGTGAAACACAAGGGGAGGTGCACGATGTCGGGTGCACGACGTAGCCCCCGCGCGGAGACCGGCCAAGCATGTTTCACGTGAAACAACGGCATGCGGGCAAGTGGCATCGGAGAGGGCCGACAACGGTTCTGGGTGCACGAATCATACGGTAGCCCATGGAACTCCCGTCGTCCGGTGTTTCACGTGAAACACCGGACAAGCAGGGCAGGCAGCGAGACCGGAGCTTCCCCTCGCCCTGGCTTCGCTTGCAGTCCCTGGATGCGAGGCCACTCCGGATGCGTTGGTGCGGCGGCGGCGGATCGCCGGAGGCAGAGGGGGCGTCGCGCGTTGCGCACACGGCGCTCAACGCGCGCGAACGTCGCCACCATCTTGGCGTCGCGCGTTGCGCCCTCGCGGCGCGAACGATTGCTTGAACGCGATGGCGCCGTGACCGGCGAAATCGGTAGACCGAGGATGAGCGACAAGAGATGAAGGAATTCGGTGCTAGTCGGGGACCGGATCGTAGCCGCGGCCGCCACCGGGACGGCAGCGGGTCAGCCGCCGCAGTGCGAGCCAGCTCCCACGGAACGCGCCGTGGCGCCGCAAGGCCTCGCGGGCGTACCACGAGCATGTCGGTTCGTACCTGCACGATGGCGGGAGAATGCGAGAGATGGTGTTCTGGTAGGCAATGACCATCCACAGAATGGGCTTGCCGAGGAGCACGTTGATGCGCTTCACCGGTCCTCCAAAAGGCCGGCCTTCGCCAGGACGGTGGACATGGCAAGTTCCAGCCGGGGCGATGTGGCTTCGAGAGACCCGTTGCGCGCGGTCACGATGACATCGTAACCCGGCCGGACGGGGAGCGTGCGGGCAAGTTCGCGCAGCCGGCGCCTGAGCCGGTTGCGGTCGGTCGCGCGTTTCGCGAGCCTCTTGCCGACCGCGAACCCCCAGCGCGTAAAATCGAGGCCGTTGGGCAAAACGCGGATAACAAGAAGGGGACCGGATACAACGGTCCCCTTCGAATAGGCGGTGTCGAACTCACGACCTTTGCGCAGCCGTTCGGCGCGCTTCATGGGTCGCTGCTCGCAGGCTAAACGACGGTCAGACGCTTGCGGCCACGAGCGCGGCGTGTCTTCAAGATGGCACGGCCGGCTCGGGTCGACATGCGCTTGAGGAAGCCATGGACTCGCCTGCGCGGGATGGTGTGGGGCTGATAAGTTCGCTTGGTTGACATTGGGATTGCTCCAGGTCCGATATGAGACGCGAACCATTACCATAACCTACCGCAATCTACCGGTCGAATCGGCGGCTATTCAGCCCAGGCAAGCTCGTAAAGGGCATAGGCTTCCACGATGTACGTGACATAAAGCTTGGTCTCGAGGTAGTCGATGCTCTCTACCAGGTCGGCAGCGGTGGCCCGTTCGCGTTCGGACCAGCGGATGGCGTTACCGGGGCCGGCGTTGTAGGCGGTAAGCGCGAGGAGGGGGTCGCCGAAGCGGGCCACCTGCCCGCCGAGATAGTAGGCGCCGAACCTGAGGGCGATCGCCGGGCGGAAAAGGTCGGCAGGGGCGAAAGGCGCCACGCCAAGGGCCGCGGCGATGCCCTGGCCGGTCGCCGGGATGACCTGGGTGAGGCCGAGCGCCCCTGCTGAGGAGCCGGCAGTGGGATCCCAGAAGCTCTCCTGGCGGACGAGCGCGGCAAAGAAGAGCGGGTCGAGGCCCGCACCACGGGCTTCTGTCCCGAGAGTCTGGCTGTAGTCGATGGGGTAGGAGACGCGGAGCAGGTCGGCGGGGGGTTCGTGCGAGGCGACTCCCGCCGCCTGGCGGAGGCCGACCGCGAGCCGGGCGGCGGTGTCGGTCAAACCGCAGCTGGAAGCTTCACGGATGAGCTCAAGGGTGCGCCAGGCGCCGGCGCCGCTGGACGCGGTGAGGATCTCGTCACGGGCCGTGTTGTGGAGGCCGCTCCGGGCGAGGTCACAGGCGGCAGTCGGCGGGGAACCCGGCCAATCGCCCGGGATGCGCCCCCGAAGCCAGGTCGCGATCGCCTCCCAATCAACGGGCTGCTCGAGTCGGCGGACGCGATAGGCCGCATCGACCGGTTCGCGGGTGCCGAGGCGGATGGCCGCTTCGAGGCCGTGGAAGTCGTAAGGGCCTGCGGCGATGGCTCGCTGGTAGGCAGCGGTAGCCCCGGCGACATCGCCCTGGAGTTCGAGGGCTCGGCCGCGCCAGTACTCGAGGCGTGCGCTGATTGTGGCCCCTACCTGTTCCCAGGCCGCGAGGGCGGCGCTAGTCTCGCCGGCGCGAAGGAGGACGAACCCGGCGCGGAAGGCGGCTTCTTCGGAAAACTCACCCGAGGGGCCGCCGCTGGCGAGCTGCACATAACGTTGCGAGGCATCAGCGGCGAAACCGAGGTCTTCGCTCACCCGGGCGGCCCAGTAGCGCGCCCGGTGGATGAATGGCGAGACGGCCCCGGTAGAGGCGGCCAGGTCGTAGTAGCGGACGGCGTTCGTGCCATCGCCGCTGTCCTCATATGCCGCTGCCAGGTAGTAAGCGCGCAGGGTGACCTGGGCAGGCGTCACCGCGGGGTCTTCGAGGGCGGGAAGGAGGACGCGCTTCGCCTCCTGGTACGCGCCCCGGCGGTAGTAGACCAGCCCCTCCTGTCCCGGGTCGATCGCCACGCCTGCGTCGCGCAGGTCCGCTATCGCGAGCGTGGCGAACCGCGAGATGGGCGAGTCAGCGATGATGGCGAGCAGGTTGGCGCTGAACGCGGCGGTCTCGCCGTACTCGGCTGCGAGGGTGGCGCGGTCGTAGCGGGCCTGGGCGTCACCGGTGGCCGCGATGAGCGCATCGAGCCGGGAAGCGAGCTCGCCATCGTCGCCGGAATCGCGGGCGAGGCGGACGCGCTCGCTGAGGACGGTGACCCGGAGCGTGCTGGTGGTGGCCGAATCGGCGAGCAGCGCATCCCAGGCGGCGTTGGCGGCGGCGATATCACCGTCTCCGGCGAGGGCCCGGGCCAGTTCGTGCTGGAGGTACGGCGCGAGCGGGCCCGAGGTGGCGGTAGCCCGGGCGAATGCGAGCGCCTCGGAATACTGTTGCGCGTCATTGAGGCGAGTTGCCGCAAGGTAGCCCGCGCGGACGGCCACGGCGGAACCGGGCGGCGCTTCGGAGACGGCCTTGCGGAGGGCTTCGAGGCTCCCGTCGCGGTCGCCGGCCTCGTGAGCGGCAGAGCCTGCGCCGAACCAGGCTTCGGCGCGTTCGGTCGGGTCTTGCGACGCGGCTGCCAGTCGTTGGAAGGCGGTACGGGCTTCTTCCACGCGCCCTTCGCGAAGGAGCAGGCGGGCGGCCTGGAGGGACTGGGAAGGAAGCGGCTCGACCCCCGGGGTGGCCGGGGTTGTAGCCGGCGGGGTAGAACTAGGGGGTGCACCGGGAGTGGGGGAGGGTTCGGGCGGGGGTGCCGAATCGCTCGAACAGGCAGCGGCGGCGGCGATTGCAACGAACAATGCCGGCAGCAGCGCGGCCAGCCGCGTGAGGCGTTTGCGTTCGCCCTTCACCAGTTGGATGCTAGGTTCGCGCGGGGGGGCCGGTCAAAGCAGGCTGGCCGCCAGGGAAAGGACCGGTCAACTGGTACAGACACAGGGGACACAGCGCGCGCTCGGGGAAGTGACCCGGAACCTGAACAGCTGGATCGAGGTGGACCTCGGGGCGGCGCGGGCAAACGTGCGGACGCTGAAGGGCGTTTTGGGGCCGGTGGAGCTCATCGCGGTGGTGAAGGCGAACGCCTACGGTGCGGGGGCGGCGGTGCTGGCGCCGGAGCTCGAGGGGGCCGGGGTAGACCGCTTCGCGGTTGTGTGGCCACACGAGGGCTACATGCTCCGGCAGGCAGGCGTCACACGCCCGGTCCTGGTGCTCGGGCACGCCTTCCCGGCCGACGCGACCCAGGCCGTGCGCGCCGGCCTTACCCTCACCTGCCACTCGCGGGAGCTCGGCGAGGCAGTTTCGGAGGCTGCCGGACTGGCGGGTGTCACGGCCAGGGTCCACGTCAAGGTCGATACCGGTCTGCACCGCTTCGGGCTCGAGCTGGATACGGCGGTGGCGCTGGCCGAGTACCTCCGGGGCCTCCCCCACGTTGAGGTGGAGGGCCTGACCACGCACATGGCGAATGCCGACGAAGCAGACGATTCGTTCGCGGAGACGCAGCACGAGGTGTTCCGCGCCGCTGCCGCCCGCTTGCCGTGGATCCCGTACCGGCACACGGCGAACTCGGCGACGGCCTTGCGGCGGGGTGAACTGCGCTACTCCGGTGCGCGCGTGGGGCTCGCGATCCACGGGATTCTCCCTCCGAACACACCCGGGCCGGTGCTCAATCCGGTGCTGGCGCTCCGGGCCCGGGTGGCCCGTGTGACTGAGGTAGCCCCCGGCGAGGGTGTGAGCTACGGGCTGACCTGGCGCCCGGAGCGGCCATCGCGGGTGGCGCTCATCCCCGTGGGCTACGCCGATGGGTGGCGCAGGAACCTGGGCAACGAGGGCGAAGTGCTCGTGCGCGGGGCGCGCTGCCCGATGGCCGGGCGGGTGTGCATGGACCAGTTCCTGGTGGACGTGACGGAAGTGCCGGGCGGAGTCGCAGAGGGCGAGGTGGCCACGCTCCTGGGAAGTGATGGTGGGGAGGCGATCACGGCGGCTGACGTAGCGGCGCGGGCCGGGACGATTGCGTGGGACGTGATCGCGTCGCTACAGGGGAGGCTGCCGAGGCTCTACCACCGCGAGGGCGAGGTTGAGCAGATCGCGCCACCACTCTGGTAGACGGGCCGGCGTGAGCAAGGGCCCTTGGGCAGTATCGTTTCACGACCCGGACCAAAATTCGAGACGCGTCAGTCATGACGCGCTGCGGCGGTGGTCTCTCCACGGGCGCGGGCGTGTTGGGAGTTGCGTTGACGCAGTGGAGCCGGCCCGGCGGCACTCGGGCGAAGGACATCGCCCCGCGCCATGACCGGTCCAGCGCGTCAAGGCCACCGCCCCGGAAAGCCAGGCGCCCCCGGGGCTTCTGCCGGGGGCGTGACTGGAGAGGTTGGCCGGAAGCGGGCCGTTTACACGGCGATGGTGTCGAGTTCGGCGGCCGCAGCGGTGGTCTTGCGCGACCCAAACACCCCGAAGAAGCGGCGGCGGACAGCCGTGACGCCGAGCGCTTCGTGTGAAGCGGGCAAACCGGTGGCATGGGCGGCGATCCGGAAAAAGGCGGTGGCGGCCGGCGCATGGGGCTTCCACATGGTGACCGGCATCCCCACCTGGGTCGCCTTGCGCACGTTGCGGTCGAAGGGAACTTCGTGGTCCACCGCGTGGCCGATGGCGAACTCCACGTCTGCCCGGTCCGGCCCTTCCTGGTCGTGGCCATAGATCAGGGTCACGATGACCTGCTCTTCGGCGAGCCCCTTCAGGGAGAAGTGTTCGAGCAGGAGCGCGGTGTTCTTCAGGCTCGGGAGTTCGGAGCTCGTCACCACCACCACGCGGCTGGCGACCTCGACGGCAGCAGCGACAACGTCGTTAAAGGTGCCGGGAGTATCGAGGATGACAACGTCGAACATCCCCGCGGCGAAACGGACGAGGTCCTGGATCTGTTCGGGCGTGCAGTTCAGCCAGCTGCGGTAGTCACGCGGCGCGGGGAGGATGCAGGCGCCTGAATCGTGGCAGAGCAGCAACTTGCGGAAGGTTTCGCGGTCGAGGCCCTCAACCTCGCGGGCAACCTCCGAGACGGTGTAGTCGGAAGCAACGTCCATCATGATGGCAACATCGCCGAAGCGGGTATCGAGGTCGATCAGGAGGACCGACTGGCGGCCATCGCGGGCGATGGCCGCGGCGAGGTTGGTGCTGGTGGTGGTCTTGCCGATGCCTCCTTTCTGGCCGACAACGGCGATGACCTGGGCGCCAGCATCGGGGAGCGCCGGAGTGGCGGAGGCTGCTGCCTTGCGCCGGGCGCCGCCGACGACGGCGGAGAGCTGGGAACTGGAGATCTTACCGTGCAGGAAGTCGTTGACACCGCTCTGCATGAGGCGGCGCTCAACCATGGGCGACCACTCGGTGGTGTACGCGACGATGGTGGCGTCCGGCACGATGGCGCGGGCGAAGTCGACGGTCTGGAGCGCGCGCTGGAGCGGTTGTTCGACGGCGATGAAGAGGAGATCCGGCTCCATCTCCTGGATGGTCTGTTGGGCGGCCAGCCCGTGGGGCCGTTCAAGGTCGACCACCAGGCCCGCGCGCTGCACTTTGGAGCGCAATACTTCGCGGCTTATTTCGTCGCTATCTACGATCAGGGTTCGCAGTCCTGCGGTATTCATGGTGTCCTGTCCAGTTTCAGCGTTGTACCCGCCCGTCCATCGCATATTCACCGGCCAGACACGGTTTGGGAATGGGGTAGCGGAGGTGCGTGAGGACTTCCTATGAAGTTCCTACCGGAGTGTCACCGTGTGTACACCAGAACGTTACTCGTCATGTAAGGAACTCGTAGGAGCAGGCGGTTGCTGTTGATATGGGATTGCAAGGCCAGGGGAGAGGTCGCCCATGGGATTATGGCTGAGTGACTGCAAGAATGGGGGCGTGGAAGAACCGGGCAGCGCCCCTGGCCTGGCGTGGCACAACGCCTCGAATCGGGCCCGGGGGCCCGTGATTGTGGTGGATAGCGACCCTGCCGTGCGCCGGGTGGTGCGGCTCGTGCTCGAAGGCGCCGGGTGGAGGTGTCTGACTGCGGCGGACGTTGAATCCGCCCTGGCGTTGGTGGCGCGGGAGCATCCGAAGTTCGTGCTTTCTGAGGTGCGGCTTGATTCCGGGGACGGCGCCGACCTTGCCCGGCGGATTGCGATGAACGGTGGCTGGCGGCCGCGGGTGGCGCTGATGAGCGCATACCCCCGGCCTCGTCGCGGTCTCGAAGACTACTTCGTCCCGAAGCCACTCTCGTTCGACCGGCTCCTGGCGCTGCTCGATAACGTGGAGCAGGAGCCGGGCTGGTAGTGCCCTCCGCAGAGGACGCGGAGGGCGTTCCCGGGGCGTTGGTTGAGGTGCCCGGGTTAAGGACAGCATGGAAGGCCAGCCTTACGCCTTACGGTGGGATGCGGCACCCTGAAGCGGATGCCCGGCCCTCGCAGTAGTCCTCTTTCGCTGGCCTTGCTGGTAGTAGTGCTGGCCGGCGCGGTGCTCTTCGTGTCGGGAGCGTGTGGCGGTGGCGGCGGTTCGAGCGAGGTCACCGTGCGCCTGGTGACGCCCGCCGGGCCGACCGCGACGCCGACATTGCTGCCGGGCGAAACGGTGACCGCCCTGGAGCCGCCCGAGCTCGTGCTGTCGACGTTCGAGGTGTACCAGGCGGGGACGGTCCTGGTCTCGGTGACGGGTGATATTCGGGGCGGCCAGGTGACGTTCCTCGGGCGGAAATTCCCGCTAACCCCCGGGTCGCAGAGCCAGTACTCGTTCGTGCCTGTCGATACGGAAGACCCGCCGGGCGAGTATGTGATGAAGGTGGACGTGACCCTGCCGACGGGGACGAAAGGGACGTTACAGGAGACGATCACTGTGCTCGCAACGGAGTGGACAACGGAATACCTGGAGTTCACGCCGGAGCAGGTGACCGAGTACCTGGACCCGGCAGTGATTGCGGAAGAAGAGGCAACGCTGAAGAGCCTGTACACCAGAGTGACGCCGGAGAAGCTGTGGGATGGATTCTGGCAGCTCCCGGTGGCCGGGGTGCTGACATCCCGGTATGGCGAGCAGCGGTCGATCAATGGGTCGGAACCTTCGGGTCACCATGGGGGGACCGATTTTGGCGCGCTGGAGGGGACGCCGGTAACGGCGACCAACTCTGGCAAGGTGGTGTTGGCGCGGCAGATGAAGGTGCACGGGAACATGGTGGTGGTCGACCACGGCGGCGGGCTGTACTCGAGCTATGGTCACCTGAGCGCCATCGAGGTAGCCGAGGGCGACGCGGTGGAGGCGGGGCAGCAGATCGGGCTGGTAGGGAACACCGGGCTTTCGACGGGGGCGCACCTGCACTGGGAGATGGCTTCGAACGGGATCCTGCTGGATGCGGTGCGGTTCACGGACGGGACGAACGGGTTTTAGGCTGGCGGCGGCCCTTGCGAACGGGCATACTCGCTCCTCCAAATGCGTGAACGACCTCTCCAGCCCCGGCAGCCCTTGCTCTTCCAGCCCGTCGAATCGCAAACCGGGTTCAGTTTCCAGGCGGTGGTGGATGAGGCGCGGGCGGTCTGGTTCCCAGAGATCGCGGACGAGATCGAGGTGCGGATCGTGGCGGCCGGGCCGGTGGCCTTCATCTGCCGGCACCTGATGGGGCGGGACAGCCACGTGATGGCGTTCCATCCCGTGCTGAATCGGCCGGGGACACCGATTGAGCTGGTCCGCTTCATCGCAAAACACGAATTGACCCACATCATTCGGCCCCCTCGATGGGATGGGAACTGGTACCTGGACCACCCGCCGGAATTCTGGCAGCTGGAGTTCCAGGTGGCGCCCGAGCGGTTCGCATGCTGGGCGTGGACCCACCGTCACCTCTCTCGTTGCCTTCGGGACGGCCGCGATGGATTGAGCGTGCTGCGGACGTGGCGGCGGCGGATGGCGGGCATCGCGCCGGGGCCGTACATCCCGCACCTGCCGTTCGACGATGTGCCGTGGGACGTGCTCTGCCCGGAGGGTGGCGCCCAGCTGCGGCTGCCGCCGGTGTGGGCCTGGCGTCCACAGGCCGTGGCCTCCCGCTGAGCCGGGCGGTGACCGGAGCCGCGGGCGGCGGTACCCTCGTGACGATGCGACTGTGGCTTGAGGTGGAAGGTGAGCCCGGGGGCATCGGACTGCCGGACGAGGGGGCGGACCTGGTGGGGTTTCTCTCGTTCGCTGTTTCGCGCGGGTTTGGCGCGACGCACCCGTTGATCGCCCTTGCCGACCGGCTGCACGACGAGCACCGGGTGCGCATGGGGCCGCTCACCACCTTCTACGAAGCTGAAGCAGAGGACCAGGAAGACGTGGAGAAACTGGAGATGGCCTGGCAGGAGCCCGCCCCGCTGCGTGAGGAGTTGTTGAAGGTGGCGGGGGCCATCGCCGGCGACCCGATGGCCGGAGCGCTGGTCCAGCGCGCCAACGCTGGCGGCCTTGTTGGGCAGGCGAGCGCGCTGGCGGCCGCTCTCGAAACGGCAGTCGCCAAAGGCCGCCGGGTGCGGATGGTGTACGCACTATGATGCGCCGCCGGCGGAAGGCGATCGAGGCGCGCCAGCAGTGGGCGTTCGGGGCGACGGCGCCAATCGCCCGGGCGATCAACTCCCAGACCGGGATGGCGTTGATCACGCCCCGGGCGCAACGCATCATCGACCTGATCGAGCTGGGCCCGGGGAAGCGCTACCTGGATGTCGGTTGCGGGACGGCTGCCTACGCGCACCTGCTGGCCTCGAAGGCCGGAGCAGATGAGCCGCCAGTGACGGTCGACCTGGTGGCAGGGCCGGGGCCTGTCGAAGT
The DNA here is from genome assembly GCA_003104995.1 of Dehalococcoidia bacterium. Lineage (GTDB taxonomy): Bacteria > Chloroflexota > Dehalococcoidia > Tepidiformales > Tepidiformaceae > Amarobacter. The sequence continues at coordinate 18,301 of PQAO01000019.1, read as the reverse complement.
CATCGGCTGGCCGGAACGCCTGCCGTTCCGGGACGAGTCGTTCGACTGCATCACGAGCCTCTACTACGTCCGGCGGTTCGATGACGACGTGACCCGCGCGTTCGCGGGAGAGCTCGCGCGGCTGCTGGCCCCCGGCGGTTCGGCGCTGGTGATGGAGGTGGCGCCGGTGCGAAGCGGGCTGCTGAACCGGCTGCATGCCCGGTTGCTGCGGCCGGGGTGTGGAGCGGTGGACCTTCGCGGCTGGGGGCGGCTGGCGGCGATGTTCACGGAGGCGGGATTCGACGCGCTCGACCTGGTAAACGTCGGGCCATTCCTGGTGCCGCCCATCCCACGGGTGGGTGTGCTGGCGCGGCGGGGATGGGGTTCAGGGGAAGAGGGCGGCGAGGGAGAGCTCGAAGCCTGAGACCGGGAAGCCGGCGTCGTCGCTATCGAGCGTGTCGGTGTAGCGGTAGGTGTGGGCATCGCCGTTCGGGCGGTGCACGGTGACGGCGCGCTGCCGCGTACGAACGACCCAGACACGCTGAGAGCCGGCGGCGAGCCAATCGGCCACTTTTTCCGCGACATCAGCGTCGCGGTCGTGTGGCGAGACGATTTCGACGGCGAGATTCGGCGCTCCGCGGAAGTATTCGCCGGGGACAGGCCGCCCGCGGTCGGCAGCGATCCAGGCGACGTCGGGTGCGCGAACGATATCCGGGTCTTCTGCGAGCAGATAGCCGCCTTCGCCGGTGAGGACGCCAAGGCGGTGTGCCTGGACAAAGCCGCGCAACGCGACTCCGAGTTCGAAGGCGTGCATGCCGTGGTAGGTGTCAGCCGGTGGAGCCATCACGACCCTCCCGCGGATGAGCTCCATCCGTTCGCCGCTCGGTGGCTCTGGGAGATTGGCGAACTCCTCGGCAGTGAGAAGGCTCTCCGACGTTGTCATGTTGAGGATGATACCATCCGGTGGAGCGGGAGCGGCGGCTAAAACGGCTTGAAGATGGCCAGCCAGGCGAGCAGGGGGACGCTGAGGACGAGGATTGTGCCGAAGACAATGGGCACGCGGTCATCGAGGATGGCGCGGAGTTCGGCGGTTTCTTCGCCCTTCTTGGCGGCGATGAGGGAGGCCAGCCGGGCCCGCCGCAACCCGAACCCGAGCAGGGGCAGGCAGACGAAGTAGAAAAAGATGTAGAGGAGCGTGAGGGCGGCGAGCCAACCATCCTTGACGAAGTTGTATTCGGCGGCGACGGCCCAGAAGAAGCCAGTGGTGCCGGTAGCCATGGCGCCGGGGAGGAGGATGCGGGTCTCGCTGTTGGCAGCCTCGACGAGGCAGTACATCTGGTACTTCACATCCTTCGTGGCCCAGGCCCGGAGGATGAGCGGGTAGGTGGCGCCGAGGCCGGCGCCGAGCCAGACGAGGCTCAGGATGTGAACGATCCGCCACCAATCCATGTCGGCTTCAGTATGGGCGAAGGGGCGCTACCGGTCTCTGGACGCGAAGAGACCCGGGTGCAGGCCCGGGCCCCTTCATTGGCCGGCGGAGGTACCGCCTGTTCAGACAGACGCGGCGAGCGGGGCGCGCACGCGGACCGTGGCGAGGATAACCTCGGCGGCCTGTTGCGCGTCGAGCCGGTCGGTGTTGACGATCAGGTCGTAGCTGGAGGAGCCGAGCCAGTCTTCGCCGTAATAGCTGCGGAAGTAGTCGATGCGTTCTTTATCGGTGCGCTGGACGAGTTCACGCGCCTTCGCTTCGCCGGTTGCCATGGCCGTCATGAGGCGGCTGGTGCGCGCCTCAACGGTCCCGGAGACGAGCACGCGGAGCGTATCCTGCCGGTTCTTCAGAATGAACTGGGCACCATGGCCGAGAAGGACCACCCGGCCCTGGTTGGCGAAGTCATCGATGACCTGCTGGATGAGCTGGCGATAATCCACGGAGGTGAGCAGGGGGGTTGCGGCGATGTTGATCGGTTCGCCCCACTGGCCCGAGGCGGGAGTCGCGGGGTTGCGGGCCAGCGCCTCGATGATGCGGGCGAAGAATGATGGCTTGTGCAGGGCGTCGCTCACCGTTTCGGGAGAGACGCCGGCTTCCTGGGCGGCCTCCTGGACCACGCGGTAGTCGAGCAGGCGGTAGCCGGTGGCGGCAGCGACGATCCCGGCCACGTCTTCACCCCCGGTGCCGACCTGCCTGGCGATGGTGATCACGCGTGTTTCCATGTCATGTACCTCGTGGCGGGCGCCGCCGCCTGTCATTCAACGACGGAAAGCTCATCGGGCGATGAGGCTTCGATGGTGGTGATGTTGTCGACCAGTTCGACGGTGCCTTTGACGCACACTTCGCGGCCGGCGAAGGCGGTTTCGGGTGGTGCGGCAAAGGTGGCACGGCCCGCGGAGGGGATGATCACCTCCAGGCGGAGGGTAGCCTCGGCTGCTGCGCCAACGAAGAGGACGACAGAGTCACCGCGGACGGTTGTCCCCATCACCCGGCCCTGGACGGTGGCAGTCTCGCCAACGAAAGCGCGTGCCGCGAAGAAGTCGACAGCGCCGGTGCAGGCGAAGGTGGGACGCAGAGCGACCGTAGCGGTGGCTTGCGGCGTGGTGCCGGTTGCAGTCGCCGTGCCAGACGGCGGGGTTGTCCCGTTGCTAACGGTGGCAGTCGAGGTCGCGCCGGAAGTGGCAGTCGCCCCATTGCCGCCGTCGTCGTCATCGTCACCACAGGCGACCAGGGCGATCGAAAGGAGGGCGGCGAGGGCGATCGATGCCAATCTCACGAGGCGAGCTCCGCGGCGCGGAGACCTTCGCCCGGGAGGGCGATGGTCGCGGTGAGGGCGGCGGAATGCCGGTGCACCGGCCAGACCAGGGTCCCGTGCCGGAACTCGGCATCGGCAGGGTGGAACTCCACGGGGCCGGCAAGGCCGCAATCGACGCCGATTTCGCTCGAGAGGGCGCGCACCACGGCCCGGACCTCATCGAAGCGGACGACGCGTACGGTGACGGCGAGGCCTTCGCCGGTGCGTTCAAGCGAGACGCCCGTCTCGTTGTGTGGCGGGACCTTGCCATCCACGGGGACGTGGACGGTGCAGGACATGTTGCCGTGGATGCGAAGAAAGGGCAGGCCGGTGATGCGTTCGCCGCGGATGAGGGCCCAGGAACGGAGCTTGCTCGCGTTTTCCGCGATGCTGGAGGGGGTGAGGTCGGCTTCTCGCGAGATGGTGATGGAAGGGAGCCGGGTCGAGGGAGAAATGGCGTACTGCATTGTGTACCTCCTGAGACGGTGGGCGCGGCGATGAGCCGCACCGGTCGAATATGAGAGGAGGCAGTGCTGTCTCCTCCGAACGCCTGCGGGGTTAGCTGACGGGTTCGGCGTCGGAAGTCGCCGTCCTTCCCATGGGAAGGATTCACCCCGGTGAGTTGGGTCCCCCGTTCCCGGCTGGCGCCGGGACTCGGCACAACCAAAATACCACGCCGGGGCGTGCGTGGAGGATCTTTACCGGATTCGTTATGTGGCTGTAATGCGGGAGGTCTAGCGGGGGTTCAGGCGGTGGACAAGGCGCTCGACAAACGTCCGGATGTCCAGTTCCCGATCGCCGGGATGCTGGTGGGCCCCGTCGCGAGTCACAAGAAGCACCGCCGCTGCATCGTAGAACGGCATGTCGTTGACCTTGAATTCCGTGAGCCTGCGGGCGAAGATTTCGCGGCGCTGCGCGTGAGAAGTCTCGCGGAACTCGGGCGCGATCTCATCATGGGTCAAGCGCGTAGTTCGCGAGGTTTTTTCCTCATCACACAGGACGAGCACGAATCCCAGCAGGACGGACTCTCCGTACCGTGCACGGGCATCCAGCCCGCTTCCGAGCGCTTCTTCGTACCGGTTGTTCTCGTTGTTGCCGTAACTATCGACCTGGGACTTGAATTCGATCGCAACCCGAAGCTCCCCCTCAGGGTCGCGGCATACGATGTCCCAGCTCTTGCTGCTGCGGAAGAATCCACCGATGCGGGCTGCCGAATCTGAGACCCCTTCCGCCACATGCGGGACCAGCCCGTAGCGTTCCAGGTCTGTCGCGATGAGGTGGAGAAACGCCTTGTCGTGAGCGGCGGCCTGGGTGCCGGCGGTCCTCGCGGACCAGAAGGACGCAACGGCCGCGGATAGCGTGTCGTCGGTGATCACGTGACTGGCGGCTCACGCCGCTCGAAGATCACCTCTCCAGCAGTTAGCGTGGGTTTCTGCAGTCGCTTCACGATGAGGGGGAGATAGGCGGGCTCGACTTCGTAGGCGACGGACGAACGTTCGAGTTCCATTGCGGCAAGCGAAGTGGTTCCCGTCCCGGCGAACGGGTCCAGCACCGTGTCGCCGGTGAAGCTGAACATCCTAATCAGGCGGCGGGGTATTTCGAGGGGGAACGGGGCGGGGTGGTCTTTGAGGCTTGCCCCAGGGATGTCTGACCAGATCGGCGTAAACAGCCTCGCATACTCTTCGTCCGGTATGAGAGAGAGTGCCTCCATCTCAGCCGACGGAGAACGGTAGCCGGGTTTGCGAAGGAAGATGATGTGCTCAGTGTCGTTCTTGATTATGCCGTTGGGCAGATTCGGTTTGCCCAAGTAGCGCGAGGAGCCCGACGCCTCGAGGCGGATGTTGGCCACCTTGAGCCAGGTGATCCCCTGGAGGTTGTCGAAGCCGCACCGGCGCCCGACGAGCTTCAGGTCTGCGCTCAACGGGAGGACGTAGTGCCGGCCGGCATTGCGCCGCGCGACATTGACGTCTCCCACGACCGCGCACACCCGCCCACCCGGTACAAGAACCCGGAAACACTCACGCAGCACCTTCTCCATGTTGGCCAGGAACTCGTCGTAGTCGTCAATATGGCCGAGTTGGTCTGGATTCCCCTCGGCGTAACGCTTCAGGTTTGCGTAAGGCGGACTGGTGACCACCAGGTGGACCGACCCGGAGGCCAACTCCGGCATCGTTCTGCAGTCGCCAAGATAGATGCGGTGGCGTCGAGGTCCGGGAGCGAGGGCTTCGCGAGGATTACGTGCGGGCGGGGGCGGCATGCCGCGGATTGTGACACATCGCGCTGGAGTAGAACAAGCGTTCCGTTGGTTCGGGGTTCAGGCGGTGGCGACGGCTTCGCCGGAGCGCACGAGCTGAAGCGCCTTGGCCGCGGCGACGAACTCCCGGAAGAGGGGATGGGGGCGGTTCGGCCGGCTCTGGAGCTCCGGATGGAACTGCGTGCCCAGCATGAAGGGGTGGCCGGCTACCTCGCTGATTTCCACGAGCGAGCCATCCGGCGAGGCGCCGCTGACACGCAGACCGCAGCCTTCGAGGACTTCGCGATAGGCGTTATTGAACTCCCAGCGGTGGCGGTGGCGTTCGCTGACCAGGTCGGTGCGGTAGGCGGCGGCGGCGAGGGACCCGGGGGTGAGGCGGCAGGGATAGGCGCCGAGGCGCATGGTGCCGCCCTTGTTCGTGATGCCCTGTTGTTCTTCGAGGAGGCTGATCACGGGGTGGGGCGACTCGGGGTCGAACTCGGTGCTGTTCGCGCCCTTGAGACCGCAGGCGTTGCGCGCGAGTTCGGTGACCATAACCTGCATGCCGAGGCAAAGGCCAAGGTAGGGCACCTTGTTCTCGCGGGCCCACCTGGCCGCGGCGATCTTGCCTTCCCAGCCGCGTTCGCCGAAGCCGCCCGGGACGACGATGCCCTGGACGCCGGAGAGGAGCGCTTCCGCCGGGCGGGACTCCATGTCTTCCGCGTGGATCCAGCGGATGTCGACTTCGACCTCGCTGGCGATGCCGGCATGGGCGAGCGATTCCTTGACCGACATGTAGGCATCGTGGAGGGCCACGTACTTGCCGACGACGGCGATTTCGATGGCACCGGCGGGGTGCTTCAGGCGCTGCACCATCTCCCGCCACTCTTCGAGGTCGCGTCCGCCGTGGAGCCCGAGCCGGTCGATGACGAAATCGCCGAGGCCGCGCTCTTCGAGGAGGAGCGGGACTTCATAGATGGTCTGGACCGTCTCCATGGGGATGACGGCGCGGGGTTCGACGTCGCAGAAAAGGGCGACTTTTTCCGAGATATCGCGCGGGACGGGGTGGTCGCTGCGGAGCAGGATGGCGTCGGGCTGGATGCCCTTGGAGCGCAGTTCCCGGACGGAGTGCTGGGTGGGCTTGGTCTTGAGTTCGCCAGTTGCGCCGACCCAGGGAAGGAAGCAGACGTGGACGCTGAGGCAGTTATCGCGCGGTTGTTCGTGGCGGATCTGGCGGATCGCCTCGATAAAGGTTTCGCCTTCGATATCGCCGACGGTGCCGCCAACTTCGCAGATCAGGACTTCGCAGCCGGTCTGTTCGGCGACAGAGTAGATGCGCGCCTTGATCTCGTTCGTGAGGTGGGGCACCTGCTGGATGGTGCCGCCCAGGTAGTCGCCCTTGCGTTCGCGGTCGAGTACGGAGAGGTAGACCTGGCCGCTGGTGACCGAGGAGGCGGCGGTGAGGTCCTGGTCGATAAAGCGTTCGTAGTGACCGAGATCGAGGTCGGTTTCGGCGCCATCGACGGTGACGAAGACCTCGCCGTGCTGGTAGGGCGACATGGTGCCGGGATCAACGTTGAGGTAGGGGTCGAGCTTTTGGATGGAGACGGAGATGCCGCGAGACTTGAGGATTCTTCCGAGGCTGGCGGTGGTGATTCCCTTGCCAACCGAACTAACCACGCCACCGGTAACGAAGATGAACTTTGGCATGGCCTCCCGCAGACCGATCGTGCTCCATTGATGCTACGGGGAGAGGGGTACAGGGGTCAACGAACATTTGTGTTACGGCAGCGACCGGCCTCCGCGCCGCGGCAAGACCTCCGCAGCGGGGACGCGAAGAGGGCCGGGTGCTGCGGTTCCCGGCCCTCTTCGGTGCTAATGCGCTGACGAGGGTGCGCCTGCGCAGGGGAGCTCCGATCGGAGGGTTACTCGACCAGCATGATCGCTGTAGAACTCGACCCGTTCGCGGGGCCGTTGTAGGTGGCGCCCGGTATGGCCGTCACGAAGGAGACGAATTCCGTCTCAACCGAAGTGTGGCCCCCACCGCCGGCTTCACCGTGGAGGAACATGAAGGCGAACCCGAGGATGGTCGATACAGCCGGGTTGTCGATCTTGTCGACCACCGGGATGATCAGGATGCGCGGGTGGTTTTCGCAGCCCGACACGATGCTCGTCTTCCCGCCTACGGTCTTCAGAATCTGGTTCCGATCGTTGGTGTTGCAGGTCGACGGCGGCGCGATTGCCAGGCGATCCGCGATACCCTGCCCCGTCGGGCCCACCATGTTGCCGGTCTGAGGTTCGACCTTCTGGCCCTTCGCGAATTTCTGCGTCGACCCGTTCACGATGTCGTCGCGGTAGTTGGATGCGCCGGTACCGTCGAGTGCCAGGGCGCCGAAGTCGCCTCCCGAATTGCTGCCGGCGCCGTACTTCAAGATGCACTTCTGGTTCTGCTTGAAGGTCGGTGCACCGTTGACCATCCCGTTGAAACAGTTGTTTCCAAGGAAGTCCTTGTTGCTGCTGGCCACCAGGCCCCAGGGGACGATGCCGCTCCCGCCGTTGAAGGTGCCGACCCGCACCTTCGCCTTGGCCGAGACGGTCGTGCCTTTCAGGCCGACCACCCGGAGGAACGCGTAGTCCACCTTGCGGGTGGCCGTGACCTGGATGGTGTCGTTCGAATTGTAGGTCTGGGAAATCACCACGGCCGCCGCCGTGTTCGAGGCGTTGAGGCCCACGTAGTTGTTCGCATTGGTCGTCGCCGCGGATGAACTCGGGAGGTCCTGCGCTCCGGCGAATGCAGCTGCGTCAGCGACCTTCTGCAGGTCTGTCCGGGTGAAGACGACCTGCCCGACATCCACCGAGAGTCCGACGATGGCGATGAATGCCGCCAGGCCAGCCCCCATCAGGACGAGCATCTGCCCGCTTTCGTCGCGGAAGCGGCGCCAGGTTCGCAGCATACCTTTTCCCTGTCGCATATGAGGCAACTCCAGTTCACGAAGAGAGCGTGTACTAGTCCGTACTGGCGGGAGCGCGGGTTGTTACGGGGCAATGGCGACGGTCCGGTGACCGCCCGGTGACAGACGGGTGGATCAGCCGGGCCGGGCCCCGCGCAGAAGCCATCCGCCGTCATCGAAGCCCGGCTCTGTCGTGGGGCAGAGGGCGTTGGGCGACCCGGCCGGCCGGACCGCGTAGTGGAGGTGGGGCGCCTCGCTGTAACCGCTATCGCCGCTCGCGCCGATGACCTCGCCGGCGCGCACCTCCCAGCGCGCCACAGGAGTGGCAACCCGGAAGTCGCGCAGCTGCGCGAACGCCGCCACGAAGTCCGTCTCCAGTCCGTAGTCTTCGAGCCAGGCATCCCGCGGGACCGCCGCGGCTGTCGCGCCGATGTCGAAGTGAGCCGAATCAGTCCGGTAGCCGGCGTTCTCGATCCGGACGAACACGCCCTGGCCGCCCCCGGGACCCGGGAAGGGGACCACGGGCGCGAGGGCGCGGTCGGGGTTGCCCAGGTAAGGCTCGCGGCTGACACCGTAGACATCGAACGGGTTGGAGACCGTATTGATGAGGAGTGTAGCCGTGCCATCCATCGTCGCGACCACGGGCGTGCCCGGCGGGATGTACCAGTCGACCGCGGGCTGGCCCTCGTACTCGACATGCAGCCGCGCGTTCCAGCCACAGCGGTTCGCGCGGTCCGGGTCGCCGGAGGGCTGGTCGTCGCGCGAGTATTCGAGGGCGGTTGGCCCCTCGCCCCACCGGATCGCGCGGTTGCCGGCAACGCCGCTCACCATGCCCAGGCGCGCCGCCGGGTCGATCGGGAACCCGATGGGCTCGATCCGCGGGTCGGTGGCCGTTGGCGTCGCCGAGGGCACCGGAGAGGATGTCGCGGTTGGCGCGGGAGCCGTGGTGGCAACCGGGCGGGTCGCCGTTGGCAAGGGTGTGGGTGCCGGCGCGCGGTCGTTTCCGCGGCCGCACGCAGCCAGCGACCACGCGCCGAGTGAAAGGAGGAACGTACGCCGCCGCATCGTTCACAGGTTAGCGGATTGTTGCAGGGCGCCGGTCTCAGGCCCGCTGGCGCGCCTTCAACCGCTGGCGCGCATAGGTCGTGACCAGGTCCGTTATCCCCATCAGGCCCATGCCCTTGCCCATCGAGACATCCTTCCCGAAGACGGTGAAGACCGAATCGCCAGGGGTTTCGGCCACGGCTTCGAGCGGCTGCCCGCTCAGCGTCTCATCCATGATCACCGCCCACGCCTTGGCGGAGAGGCCCTGGGGGTTTTCGACCGCGAAGTGGAACTTGAGCGTGCCATCAGGCAGGTCTTCGGCCCAGACGTAGGCCTCGGACTCGCACTTCTGCACGTGGTGCTCTTCCGGGAAGGGGCGGGTGGCGATGCGTTCGGGCACCTCCTGGAAACGGTCGGCGTACTCGATCAGCATGTCGATACGTTCGGAGCGGTCCGCGAACTGGAAGTCTTCGAGGAGGGTCTTCAGGCCCTCGGGCATATCCGTCATGGTTCGATCCTATCAGAGGGGCAGAGAGGACCGGACACCCGGCCCCCTCCTTCGCAGCACGCGCGGCGCCGGGTCGTCTACCGCTCGACCGGGACGTTGACGGAGTTGCCCCACTCGGTCCACGAGCCGTCGTAGTTGCGGACGTTCGGGTAGCCGAGGAGGTACGAGAGGACGAACCAGGTGTGGGAGCTGCGCTCCCCGATGCGGCAGTAGGCGATGATGTCGTTGGCCGGGTTCAGGCCCTGCTCCTCTTCGTAGATGGCCTTCAGTTCGGCCGCGGACTTGAAGGTGCCGTCCTCCGGGTTGGCCGCGCGTGCCCAGGGGACGCTCTTCGCGCCGGGAATATGTCCCCCGCGGAGCACGCCCTCCTGCGGGTATTCGGGCATGTGGGTACGTTCGCCCGAGTACTCCTGGGGGCTGCGGACGTCGACGAGGCGGGTGCCCCCGCCGAGCTTTTTCAGCACCTCATCGCGGAAGATGCGGATCCTCGTGTCGTCGCGGTCAGAGGCCACGTAGGTGGTCGCCGGGTACGACGGTACTTCGCGCGTCAGTGGCCGGCCCTCCTTCTCCCACTTGAGGCGGCCGCCGTCCATGACCTTCGCATTGGTATGGCCGAACAGCTGGAAGACCCAGAAGGCGTAGGTCGCCCACCAGTTGCTCTTGTCCCCATAGAACACGATGTCAGTATCGCGCGTGGCGCCAATGCGGCTCATGAGCTTTTCGAATCCGTCGCGGTTGAGGTAGTCGCGGCGGAGCGGGTCGTTCAGGTCCGCCGCCCAGTCCACCTGGACGGCGCCGGGGATGTGGCCGGAGGGGTAGAGGAGCTGGTCCTCGTTGGATTCGACGATCCGGATGTTGGGGTCGTTGAGGTGGGCGGCGACCCAATCGGTGCTGACAAGCACATCGGGCCTGGCGTAGCCGCGTTCGGCGATGTCTGACATGTAGTCCTCCATGGGGCAATTGTGTGGGTTTAGCGGTAGGCAACCCATGGTACGCCTGCCCTTAGAGAAAGTCGAGTGACTAGGTCAACAATCGGCGGAAGTGCCAAGTGCGTGGAAGCCGAATCGGCAATCGCAAATCGTGAATCGTGAATCGGCAATCGCCGGGGTGGGGCTGGCGGGAGTGCATGGGAGTCGAACCCACCCGCGACCGCTTGTGCGGCCGCGCAACCGTTTTGAAGACGGCGGAAGCCACCGGGCCCCCTCCACTCCCGCTGGACAGGGTAGCGGATGGCGCTCCGCCAGTCGCGAGATGCGAGATGCGAGATGCGAGATGCGAGATGCGAGATGCGAGATGCGAGGGAGGATACCTGGTTCTTTCCTCTTTCCTCCTTCCTCTTTTCTCCTTCCCCTGGGGACGCTAGGCTGCGCACTATGGGATTTCCGGTACTCATGGGCGCCCAGATCATGTGCACGAACGGCCTCGGTCCGGGGAACCTCATCGTCATCCCCAAGGGGCCCCCGGTGATGATGGAAGGCAAGCTCGTCGCGACCGTCATGGACTTCGCGCCGTTCGCCAACATCCCGCCGTTCCCGATGTGCAACGCGCCCGCGAACCCCACCGTGATTGCGGCGACGGCAGCGGCGCTGGGTACCCCCACGCCGGCGGCCTGCATCCCCGCGACCGTAGCGCCATGGACGCCGGGCTCACCGACGGTGAAGTGTGGGGCGTTCAATGTGCTCAACAATTCGAGCAAGCTGCAGTGCATGTGGGGCGGGTCCATCTCGGTGATGAACCCGGGGGCGACGAAGGAAATGGTGCCGTAGCTCCGCCGCAGCCTGCCGGCCCCGATTCACGATTCACAATTTGCGATTGGCTGGTGCTTGTCGGCGTCCTTCGCATTTCGCTCTTCGTACTTCGTACTTCGTCGTTCGCACTTTCCCTCAGTCCCTACTGCGGCCGCGGGCGAGGCGCCGAAGGCCGGCGGTCTCGGCGGCGCGGAGGCAGAGGGCCAGGCTGGCGACGTAGTCATCGTGGCGGCCGGGGGGCGCGCTCCAGGCCACCTGTCCCCCGGGGCGGAGCTGACGGCGGCAAGCGTGGACCTCGTCCCAGGCATGGCGCCAGTCGGCTGAGCCGTCGGCCGCCGGGAGTGCGAGCCGGCCTGATCCGGCAGCACCGATCAGCGCCCACCCGAGTTCGGACTTCGAGGCGGCGGTGAAGACCAGCCCAACGACGGTCCGCCCCAGGATCTGCTGGAGCTGGGCGACCAGTGGCGCGCCGAGGCCCGTCTCATCGGCGACGAGGCGTTCGAGGCCCCAGGCGCTGGCCGCGGCCGCTACTTCCGCCGCGATGGCCTGAAATGGGGCGCTCCGCCACGACCGCCAGGCGACGACCTCGCAGCGGTGACCTTCGACCCGGGCGATGGTGAGGACCGTCGCGTCAGCGTTGGCCCCGGCTCCCCCGAAGTCGAGCCCGCCCACGTAACGCTCGCCGGGCCGTGCGCGGGACAGCGTGTCGTGGGTCCCACGCAGGGCCGCGAGCTGCTCGTCGTCGAACAGGCTGGCTGCTTCGCGCGAGGCGACAAGCTCGTACTGGCTGAGGAAGAGCGGGTTGCTGGCGCCGAGGCGGGCGCGTTCGCCTGCGACGTAGCGGCCGTAGAGTTCGGACACCCCGGCGACCTCCTGCCAGCTGACCTGGTGGTGCCAGGGGTCGAAGCCGGAGTAGGGCTCGCCCGGCTGGTCGCGGTCGCGCGCGCGGTTCGCCTCGGCTGCGCGTTCGAGGAGGGTCGAACCATCCCATGGGGTACCGAACAACACCGTCGGCGCGCCGGTGGAGGCGGCCATGGGCCGGAACTGGCGGTCGAACCAGTCGGGGTCGATGTCCTGGGCTTCATCGGCGATGAGGGCGAAGGAGGCGGTGTGGCCCGCGACGTGAGCCTCGGGGGATGCGCTGAGGAAGGTGGCGGTGACGCCGCCGCTACGGAGGACGTTGTCCTCGGCGGCGAGGGGGATGCGCCAGCGGCGGGCGTAGCGAATGATGCCCGAGCGGGTGCGTTCGAGGCTGATGCGGGCCTGGGGATAGAGAGTAGGCGCGCAGACGATGATGGAGCCCTCGCGCCTGGCGTAGTGCTGCATGAGGGCGGCCACGAGCGCTGCGGAGACCTCGTTCTTGCCAGACTGGCGGGGGAACATGACGGTGAACTGGACGCCCGGGCTGGCCGGGAGCTGCCCGTAGAGCGAACGGAACACGCGGGCCTGGTACGAGCGGAGGGCGGGGAGGATTCGCATCGGGGGTATCGTTGCGGGCCGCGGCCGTCCCTCCTATGGCCGGGCGGCACCGCAAGGGGACAGCGACACGGCGGTTTCTAAACGCGTCGCCGCCTGACCAGATAGACCGCGGCGCCAACCGCCAGCACGATCGCGATCGCAATGACCCCGGACGCCACAACTGTCGCGGTATCGCTGTCACCAGCATCGCCGTCGCCGGTGGCGGGAGGCTGGGGCGCGGTGGTTGGGCTGGGGGCAGCGGGTGGGGTTGGCCCGGGGGTGGTGTCGCCCGCCGGGGAGGCGGTTGACGCGGCAGTTGGGGTTGCGGTAGCGGCGGCGGGCGAGGTGGCGGTGGCCGCCGCGGCCGGTGTGTTGGTGGCGGCCAGGGTTGCGGTGGCTGCTGCGGTCGTCGCGGCCGGGGTGTTCGTGGGGGCGGGGGTTGAGGTGGCCGTTGCAGCAGCCCCGGTCACCACCACCAGGCCGGTCATCGAAGGGTGGATATCGCAGTGGTAGGCGTAGCTGCCGGCCGTGGAGAAGGTCTTCTGGTACGACTCCCCGCCCGAAAGCTGTCCCGAGGCCAGGTCGCCACCGCTGTCGGATGAGACGGTGTGCGGCACGCCGGCATCGTTGTTGGTCCAGGTGACGGTATCGCCGGCGGACACGGTTACGGTACCCGGGGCGAAGGCGAAATCCGCGATGGAGACCGAGGAGTTGGCGGCCGATGCGGGATGGTGGCCGGCGCCCAAGCCGGCTCCCAGCGCGATGAAGGCGGCGGCGACGAGTACCGCCCTGGCTGGCAGGATTCTGCTCATGCGTCTTGTCCCTTCGTGTCCCGGCGTGCGGCCGGTCCTGAGGAGAGCTACGCGGGCCAGCACATGCCGGGATTGGTTGCATGCGCAAAATTCCCGGCAGGTGACGGCCGTCCAGTAAAGGTGGGGTTCAGCCCTCATCCGCGGCCATCGGCCGTGGTCCGGACGCTACCCCGCAGGAAGAAGGACGGTAAAAGTGGAGCCGTGGCCGGGCTCGGAGTCGAGGGCGATGGCGCCGCCGTGGGCACGGACCGCCCCGAGGGCCGAGGCGAGCCCCAGGCCGTGGCCCGACTCCTTCGTCGTGAAGAAGGGGTCGAAGATGCGCGCCTGGGTCGTTGCGTCCATGCCCACACCATCGTCGGAGACCTGGAGCATCACGTATTGTGCGGCGGGCCGGGGGGCGACAAGGGGGCATGGCGCGGCGATGCCGGCGTCGAGGACTGTGGAGGTGCGGATGACGACGCGGCTGCCAGCGCCGCGGGTGGCCTCGACGGCGTTGATGAGCAAGTTGAGCACGAGCTGGCGGAGTTGCACGGGATCGGCTTCGACGGGCGGCACGGGATCGAGGTCCTGGTCGATTTGGACGGGAGTGCCGGGGAGCTTGCGGGCGTAGCGGGCGACTTCGGCAGCGAGGGCGGAGACATCGACGGGGCCAGGGTTGGGCTCGCGCTTGCCGGCGAAGGTGAGGAGTTGTTCGACAAGCCCGGCTGCGCGATCGGCGGCGGCGCGGGATTCGGTGAGGGCGTCGCTGAGCTCATCGGGGGTAGGGCTCATCCGGGCCAGTTCGATGTTGGCGGCGATGACGGTGAGGAGGTTGTTGAAGTCGTGGGCGATGCCGCCTGCCATCAGCCCGAGGCTTTCGAGCTTGAGCGCCTGGACCCGGGCTCCTTCGATGCGCTTGCGTTCGGTAATGTCGCGAATGGTGACGGTGGCGCCGATGACCTGGCCGCGGAGGCCGAGGACGGGGGAGAAACACCCCTCCCACCAGGCAGGAGCGAGTTCCGGAGAGCGAAAGGCGCGCTCGATGGTGAAGGCATTGCCAGCAAGGGCCTTCTGGACTTCGCCAAGGAACGGGCGGCTTTCGCGAAAGAAGGGGTAGTCGAGCAGGTTGGTGCCTTCGGTCACCGGGGTGCCGGTGACGCGCTGGAAGAGGACGCCGCCGGCGGCGTTGATCCGGCGAATGGTGAGGTCGGGGGCGATGATGGCCATGGCGTCGCGCGAGCCGCGGAAGAGGGCCTCTATTTCGGCGCGGGATTCGGCCAGGGCCTGCTGGGCCTGCTTTTCGCGGGTGATGTCCATGTAGACGCCGACCATCCAGAGGGGCGTTCCGTCCGCGGCGCGTTCGGTGACCTTCCCGCGGGAACGAACCCAGTGCCACTCGCCCGAGGCGGCGCGGAGGCGCCACTCGGATTCGTACGTCTCGGTTTCACCGTCGAGGTGGGCGCGCCAGGCGCGGGTGACCGCCTTCTGGTCGCCGCGGTGCATGTGCTGGAGGAAATCGAACGTCTCTACCGGGCCACCGTGGTGGTGGCCGAAGGACTCCCAGAAGCCCTTCTGCAAGACGGTCGTCTCGGCCACGAGGTCGGCTTCCCAAATCCAAAGCCCAGCGGCTTCGAGGGCGACACGAAGAGCGCCGGGTTCCGGCCGCTCGGAGAGTTCGTGTAGCTGGGGCATCGGTTACCGTTTCGGGCGCGGTTTTGGGGGGTCGCGCGCGGAGTTAATTCGATGGTAGCCGATGCATCTCGCAACAGCATAGGGGAAATCCCGAAGAAGTGGCGATGTCCCGGCATGTAACCGTGATATTCATCACAAGCATTGCCACGACCAATAGCGAGCCGACGCCGCATCAATCCGTCACGGGGATACCGAGCTCGTTCAGCAGTCCGCGGACACGCGGGCTGCGGCGACCTGCGACCGGCCGGCGCTATGCGCATCCGCGAAGAGGTGACCTCAGGCTGGCTGGTTGGGTGCATTGGCACTCTCCGGGGGTGGGCGCCAGGGCGATGATGGCTCACGGCCTGTGAACTGGCTGCCTGCGGCGCGAGCCCAGGGTGGAGGAATCTCGCACCTCGCACCTCGCGACTCTACGATTTGCGGCATGATCCCGAAGGACGACCTGATCAACTACGTCGGCAACGTGCACGCCCGCACCTTTGAGGCGGTGGAGCGGCTGGCCGACGCGCACGTGTGCTGGCGTCCGGCCCCGGGCGAGTTCAGCGTGGCCGAACTGGTCACGCATATCGCGAATGCCCGGCTGATGAACATCGGCGCCATCCAGACCGGGGTGACAAAGTACAAGGGCCACGGGGTGAAGGACGGGGTGACGGCGGCCGAGCTGCGGCAACTGGTGCTGCGGACGGGGAAGAAGACGGTGGCGGGGCTGGTGGATGCGGACCTGGAGCGGATCATCCCGAACCTGGCCGGGCCGGCGTTCCCGGCATGGAGACGGGTGCTGGGCGGCCTGATCGAGCACGAGACGCACCATCGAAGCCAGCTGTGCGGCTACCTGGCGGCGTTGCGGCTCGACCCGCCGCCGCTGTTCGGGCTGCACGTGGAGGAGCTGCCGCGGTAGAGGGAGGAGGGAGGAGTGCCCATCCGCCCGGCCTCTCGGGCAGGGGGGCCAACGGAAGGTGGTGGCGGCCTCGCGGGTCGGGGCCTGCGAGCTGGGAGCCGGAGGCTCGGGACCGCGACGGGGATGACCAAGTCGGCCGGGCTGTCCTGGCGCATCTGGCGTTCGCGGCCTGGGCTGCCGAAGAACGGATCATGAGCTGGAAAGAGCGACTTGGGGTTGCGTTCGCATACCGCTGGTTTGTCCGCTCGTCACATGCCGGTCTGGGCGCTGTCGTACTCGCGGCAACGCCGAACTTCTCGGAGCGCACCCGAACGGTGCTGCTGCGATACGCGCCGGCGGCCGCGATGCTCCCAATCTTACTGGCGTTGATCAGGTTCGACAGCCGTTGGCTCTTTCTGGTTGTGCTGGCCTACGTTGCCCTGAGCGTCGTCCTGCAGAGTTGGCTCCCGCCCGCGGACGTGCAGTTCTTCGAGAAGGGCCTGGCCGGGTCGCTCAGGCCGCGAGACCCGTTCTTGTTCGCCATTCCGATCAAGCAGATCGTCCGGTACGAGGTGATACAGAGCGTCGAAGTAGACCGCGAAGGGAACCTGGTGGTGATCGTGCGTGATTCGAGGACCTCGCGCTCGCGTGCATGGGTCGGCGCGATCCCGCCCTCAAGGCGGCGAGACGTGTCCGCCCTCGTACCACTGCTTACGCGGCGCCCAACGGGTATCAGCAGCGCAGAACTTCCAGTCCGCTCGCCAGGCGGGATAGAGTCAGAGCCACGGAAATCAGGCAAGGGATGGTAGCCTAGGCCTCCAGCCGAGGGCCCCACATCGGCGGATTCGCCTCGCGTAGACTGGGCGCCTATGAGTACGTGGTTCGATACGGCGCGGTTTGGGATGTTCATCCACTGGGGGCACTCATCGCAGCAGGGCGTCGAGCTCTCCTGGCCCATGGTGGGCGGCAATGCCGCCCTGCCAGACGGGGATATGACCGTGGCGGCGTACCAGTCGTCGGCGGCGACCTTCAACCCGGCGCAGTGGGACCCGGCCGGCCTCGCGCGGACGGCGAAGAGCCTCGGGATGCAGTACGCGGTCTTCACCACCAAGCACCACGACGGCTATGCGATGTTCCACACGAAGACCTCGGACTTCGGCGTCGAGCACTCGCCGTACGGGCGCGACATCGTGCGCGAGTTCGTGGAGGCGTTTCGCGCGGAGGGGCTGCGGGTCGGGCTGTACTTCTCGCTGATCGACTGGAACCACCCGGACTACCCGGCGTTCACCGATGAGGACCGGCCGTACCGCTTCGGGCGTTCAAAGGCGCCCACGCCGGAACAGTGGGAGCGGTTCGCGACGGTGATGTTCGAACAGGTGCGTGAGCTGCTGACGAACTACGGGCCGATCGATGTGATCTGGTTCGATGGCGGCTGGGAGCGCACGCCGGAACAGTGGCGGGCGAAGGAACTGGAAGCGCTCATTCGCGAACTGCAGCCCGGCATCCTTATCAACGACCGGTTGCCAGGCGTTGGCGACTTCGAGACGCCCGAGCAGTTCGTGCCGGCGCAGGCGCCCGCGCGCACGTGGGAGACGTGCATGACGCTGAACGAGAGCTGGGGGTACAACCCGGAGGACGGGGCGTGGAAGTCGCCGCGGCAGGTGGTGCACACGCTCTGCGAGGTGGCGGGCAAGGGCGGCAACTTGCTGTTGAACGTGAGCCCGATGGGCGACGGCACGATCATGCCCGAGCAGCGCGCCATCCTCGGAGCGATGCAGCCCTGGCTGAGCCAGAACGGGGAAAGCATCATGGGGACGGAACAGGGGCTGGAGCCGTGGCAGTTCTATGGGCCGTCAACGAAGCGGGGCGGGACGACCTTCCTCCACCTCCTGATGCGGCCCTACGAGACGGTCACGGTCCGGGGTGTGCCGATCAAGCACGTGAAACGCGTGCGTGTGCTGGCGAGCGGGCGGGAACTCACGTTCAGCACCCGCTGCGCGATCATCGACCAGTTCTTCAACCCGGATCCGCCCGGCGAGCTGACAATCCAGGTGCCCGAAGACGCGCTGGACCCGCTCGCTACCGTGCTCGCGGTCGAGATGGGCTAACGCGAGCAGGGAGAACACGGAGGCACGGAGGCACGGAGGTTGGGAGAGGCTAGAGGAATTGAGAATTCTTCGCTCCCCTTCTGCGCTTCGTTGGTGTAGCTGCCTGTCCGCGACCGTGGTGGTACCGGC
>PQAO01000018.1 GCA_003104995.1 Dehalococcoidia bacterium | reverse complement strand
ACTGCGTGAGGACCTCGGCGACTCCGAGCTCCAGGGTGTCAATGATCACGTTAATTTGCCAGTTGGCTGATCACGGTTATTTGCCACCCCCTTGGCCTTTGGCAGGGTGAAAGTAGGTTCGTTGGGGCGCTGGCGGGGGCGATAGCTCCGGCCGGTCATGGTGATCACGAAGGCGCTGTTGACGAGGCGGTCGAGGAGACCCTCGGCGATCACGGGGTTGGGGAAGAGGGGATAGAGGTCCTTGGGTTCGCGGTTGGTTGTGAGGATGAGCGAGCTGCGCTGATAGCGGCGGCTGACCAGTTCGTACAGGTCTTCGGCCTGGACGACGGTGTACTCGCGCATGGCGAAATCGTCGAGGACGAGCAGGTCCGGCGCGACGTAGCGGCGGAAGCGTTGCTGCCAGCTCCCATCGGCGCGACCGCCGGCGAGGTCCGTGAGGAGCGCATTGGTCTTAGCGAAAAGGACGCGGCGGCCCTGCTGGCAGGCAGCGATGCCGAGAGCCTGGGCAACGAAGGTCTTGCCGACACCCGTCGGGCCACAGAGGAAGACCGAAGCGTGGTCCTGGAGGTAGCGGCCGCTGGCCAGCTCCCAGATGCGAGCCCGGGGAAGCTCAGGGTTGTAGGTGAAGTCGAAGTCGCGCAGGTCGCAGTGGTCTTCAAAGCGGGCCTGGTGGATACGCCGGGCGATGCTCTCGGTGTGGCGGCGGGCAAGCTCGTCGTCGAGGAGCAGGAGGAGGAAGTCGAGCGGGTCGAGGGCGGTCGTGCGTGCCTCCTCGCTGCGGGCGCTGATGGCGTCGAGCATCCCGGAGAGCTTCAGCTGGCGCAGCCGTGGTTGGAGGACATCGAGTGTAGCCATCAGAAGACCTTTCCTTCGTTGACGAATGCGGATGGACCGCGCAGGAAGGCGCCGGCGTTCACCGGCTGTGGGAGTTCCTCCGGTGCGAGGAGGTCGAGTCCCCGTTCGAGGATGCCGCGGACCGTGCGATAGCGACCGTCTCCGGAGCTGAGGGCACGTTCACAGGCACGCTCCAGGCGGCTGCGGTCATAGCGTTGAGCCAGGCGAAGAATGGCCTGGGCTTCGCGGAGATTGTGGAGGGCGTGGACCTCCAGCCGTTCGCGGACCAGGCGGTCGGTGGCCGGTCCCATCGCCTCGGCACTCTGCAGGCAAACTTGGGGCGTGTAACGGAGGAATGCCTGGGCGGCTTCCGGGTAGTGGTCGAGGCGAGTCGCGCGTCCCCGTTCGCGCCGAACGTGCGTGGTGATCAGCGTTGCGCCGTCGTAGATGGCGACGATCAACTGTCCAAGGCGGACATCGAGACGCTTGCCGACGAGGCGGTACGGGACCGAATAGCGTGCGCCACCAGCCTGGAGGTGGCAGTCGGGATGCACCTTCGCCGTCGTCCAGGTGGCAAACTCCCAGGCACGCGCCGGCAGCGCCAGTAAGGCGGGCTGCTCCCGGGCCAGGAACGCCTCCAATGGCCGCTCCCCTGTCGTCCCATGCACACGCCGGCCTGCCACCTCCAGCGACCACGCCCGCGCCTGTTCCCGCATCTCCTTCAAACTGGCGAAGGTGCGGCCGCGGAAGAAGCTTTCCCGGGCATAGTCGACATTCCTTTCGACCTTCGGTTTGTCCTGGGGATGCCGGACGCGCGAAGGGTCGATGAGGCAGCCATAGTGGCGCGCCAGCTCACCGTAGGCGCGGTTGCTGCGCGGGTCATAGAGGTCAGGACGGAGAATGCCGGCGCTGAGGTTATCGGGGATGAGCCGCCGGGGAGCACCGTTGAAGAACGCGAAGCCAGCGGTGTGCCCCTCGATAAACGCCCGGCTGTCTTCGCCCAGAACCGGGTAGAGAAACTGGTGACGGCTGTGGCCCAGGGTCATGAGGAAAGCGTAGAGACGCCGTTCGCGCCCCTCCTCCGGGTCGTGCCAGCGGCCCGCGTAGAAGAAATCGATCTGCGCTTCCTCGCCCGCTGGCGGCTCGGGAAGCCGCACCGTCACCCACGCTCCCTGCCGGCATGTCTCGGGCCAGTGTCGGCGGACATAGCGATAGAAGGTCCCCCAGCTCGCCTCCAACTGGTGCTCGTCGTGGAGGCGTTGGTAGAGGACTGTGACCCGTACATCGCCGACGCGCTCAGCCAGGTAGCTGTGGAAGCGCGCGACCTCTTTGGCTACGGTCCCCGGTTCCCGTACCGCGGCCACCTGTTCGAGCACCGTCCGCGCCACCTGCTCCCAGCCCGCCTCCCGCCGTCGCTGAGCACCACGCACCAGCCCTGCTCGCTCTGCCGCTCGCACGTACTTGCGAACCGTGGGACGGCTGTAGCCCAGGGCCTGCGTGATACCGCTCACGCCGGTCCCGCCATCCCACTGCACCAGGATCTCCTTCACGTCGGACACGCCGATCCTCCTTCTGGCCATCGACCACCCCTTTCTTCGGATGGTCGACGCGCCCTCCCCTACGGGCCGGAGGTGGCAAATTAACCTGATCAGCCGCCTGGCAAATTCCTGTGATCAAAACCCCGGCCAGACTGGCAAATTAACGTGATCAGCGACACAGGGCTCGCTGAAGCAGTTGTCGCGCGCCTTCACGCACGAGCTCATCAAGCGGCGAGACTGGACGGGCGACCGCCGTGTTCGTACTGTCGGACATGGGGCGTACCTTCTCCTTGAGGGTCTGTGAGTTTGTCACCCACAGGGTACGCCGCCCTCCTTCCTCTCCCGCCCCGTCCCCAACTTTCCGTCATACCTCAATCTGGCCGGACCGGTGGCGCTGCACTTCCAGTTGAGCTTCTCTACGCGATCGGTTCCTTGCCTGTCCGTGTGGTTGACGCCTGCCAGCTCGGCCACAATCTCGATTGAACCGTTGGCCTTATCCCGGTCGAAGTACTCGTGGTCGTCGGGGGTGTGCGAACCCGGCCATGATTCGCCGAGGACCAAGTCCAGCGCTCGGACAATGTTGGACTTGCCGGAGTTGTTCTCTCCGACCAACACGACCGGCGTGTTCTCAGGAAAGGTCATCAGGATGTCGTCCCGCACCGAGCGGTAACCGGCGATCTGCAGTGAGCGGACGCGGCCCATGGCTACCTGGTCTCCGGCGGGCGCGGTTCGATGCGGAAGAACTTGCCCGATGTCTCGAGGAAATTGTCGCCGAACGAGGCCTGATTCTGGTCAGCGAGCGGCGGCACGCTGAGCGTCATCGGAAGTTCGAGTTTCTGGCTCAGATCGAAGAGGACGACGGACATTGCCCGGCTGAGGGGCACATCGAAGTCAACGAACACGGCGGTGGCTGTTCCTATGCCCGCCGAAAGCCGCCGGAGGTCCTCCTCAAGCCGCGCGATCTCGGTTGATCCGAGATCGCGTTGGACCAGCACGTTGGCCCGGGTGCCGCCGTTAGTTAACGTAGCCCGATATCCGAAACGGAACTGCCCCCTGGCTGCCATCACACCCCTTCCCAATCCGGCGCTCCGCCCCACCCCAGCTGGTCGTAGGCGTGGAGGGAAAAGCGTTGGATGCGGTATTCGCCATTCACCTCGAGTCGTCCGAGTTCTCGTTCTCTCTTCGCACGGTAACTGGCCCGTTGAGGCGTTTCCAGTGGGCCGCAACATTCTTGCGCTTGTTCCGCTCGCGCTTGAGCCCTGCCGGCGCCTTCTCGAGTCGCCCGCCGGTGGCGGCCCCGGTCTTGCCTTTCTTCATTCCGCTGGGCATCCGTATCTCACCTCCACCGTGCGCGTGTTGTCTAACATCTGGCTACACCCCTTCCAAATCAGGCATCTCTCCCCGCGCCGTCTGGTCGTAGGCGTGGAGGACGTAGCGTTGGGCGCGGTATTCGGCGAACTGCTTGAGTTCGTTGCGCTTGAGGCCGGGGAAGGAGGCGCTTGGGTAGGGGGCGTCGAGGAGCCATTCGAGGTCCGGGCGGTTCTCCGCGAGCATCCACCAGAACGGAACGGCGAACAACGAGAAGGGATCGACTCGGATCGGCGTTGGCCCCAAGTGGCCATGCGTCGCCTCGGTCTTCGCGCTCGTCTGGTAGATGTGCCGGACTACGAGGGTCGACCCGTCAGCGTTCATGAAACCGTCGGCTTGCGTGCTGCGCGGCGGAAGTTGGTTGTCGCCGAGATCAGTCCAATTTGCAGCCGGCGAAGGTGTCCTCGAGTTCGTCCTGGCGATTCTTCCGAACCTCGTCGAGCAGCATGCAGAAGGCGTTGGCCGAAGGGGCCCCGCAAATATGACCATTCCAGCGACTGTCGTGCCATGCCACAGGTTGGTAAGGTGCTGCACTGCCGCGCTCCGCGTGAGTTCCTCGCTTGGCGCGGAACTTCATCAATAGTCGCACTACCGCCGTCTCGTTTAGTGCCGGCACCAGCGGATTCGCGGCGACTCGTCACGGTGGGTCTTTTGAGGCGAGACGCTCGACAACGAAGCGAACGGCCGATGAGCACGAAAGGAGGGCCCCAGCTTCATCAGGCGGATAGCGCGCAGCCGCATCTTGAACGCAAGAACCGACCTCGGCAACCGCCTCAACAGCTCTCGCAGTTTGGTATTGTCCCGAGCTGCGGGCCCCCACCACCCCCCCCCGGCGGCTTAGCGAACGCGTCCGGCAGCTCGGGGTAATACCAAACGGGACTGGCCGAGGGACGAAACCAGACTGGCAGGCACGTCCCCGCTACTTTCCTTTTGCCGATTCGTTTCAGGAAGACGCACAGAGCGGCGCATCGCGACATCTCCTGTCGTCTATGTCGCCCGGTGTTGTCGAATCCTTTCCCGTGCGCCACACTTCCCCCGTCGCCGTTGGCGAGCGGAGTTGCTATTTTGCCTCGAATCTTCGACAACATGACGCCGCCGGACCTGTTGACCGGTCTTCGGGAAACGCTCGCCTCTTCCACTCGCTCGGACTACTGCGTTGGCTACTTCAACCTTCGAGGCTGGAAGGGTCTGGACGACCTGGTGGAGCGCTGGACGGGTGGCGACGGCAGTCAGTGCCGGCTGCTCATCGGCATGCAGACCAGCTCCGCCGACGATCTTCGCCGGGCCATGAGTCTCGTCGGCGCGGACGACAGGATCGACAACGCCGGCGCCTTGCGCCTCCGGCTCAAGATGGCCGACGAGTTTCGGCAGCAGCTGACCTTTGGAGCGCCGACGAACGTCGACGAGGCCGGGCTGCGGCGGCTTTCTGCTCAGCTGCGCGCTCGCAAAGTGGTCGTGAAGCTGTTCCTTCGTCACAATTTGCACGCCAAGCTCTACCTGAACTACCGCCCGGACCCCGCGTCCCCCATCGTCGGGTTCGTGGGCAGTTCAAACCTGACGATGGCTGGCTTGGTTCACCAGGGCGAACTGAACGTCGATGTACTCGACCATGATGCCTGCGAGAAGTTGCGGAAATGGTTCGAAGACCGCTGGAGCGACCGGTTCTGCTGGGACATCACGGACGAACTCGCGCAGGTCATCGACGAGAGCTGGGCAAGGGAGGAGCCGGTTCCTCCGTACCTCGTCTATCTCAAGATGGCCTACCACCTCTCGCGCGAAGCGCAGGAAGGGATCGCCGAGTTCAGGATTCCGCCCGACTTCGGGGCTACGCTCTTTGACTTTCAGGTGAAGGCGGTGCAGATCGCCGCCCATCACCTGAACAAGCGCGGCGGGGTGATGATCGGCGACGTTGTGGGCCTCGGGAAGACCCTGATGGCCACCGCCGTCGCCAAGATTTTCGAGGACGACCAGCACCTCGAAACGCTCATCATCTGCCCGAAGAACCTCGTCAAGATGTGGCAGGACTACGTCGATCAGTACCGGCTCTATGCTCGTGTCGTGTCAGTCACGAGCGTGGAGAAAGAGCTGCCCCAACTCCGCCGATTCCGAGTCGTGCTCATCGACGAGAGCCACAACCTTCGCAATCGCGAAGGGAAGCGCCACAAGCTGATAGCCGACTACATCGATCGCAACGATTCGCGGGTGATCCTCCTCTCCGCGACGCCCTACAACAAGGAATACGCCGATCTCGGTTCACAGCTCGGTCTCTTCGTCGGCAACGACCAGGATTTGGGCGTTCGGCCGGAGGCAGCAATCCGCGCGATCAGCGAGGTGGAGTTCATTCGTCGGCATCAATGTGGTTTGCAGACGCTCGCCGCATTCGAACAAAGCACCTACGTCGACGACTGGCGTGAGCTCATGCGGCTCTTCTTGGTACGGCGCACGCGGACCTTCATAAGGAACAACTACGCCAGCACCGACCCGGATAATGGGCGCCAGTACTTGCTGCTCGCCGACGGAGAGCGTAGTTACTTCCCGGACCGGATTCCAAAGACCGTGAAGTTCCACATCGATGAGTCGTCTCCTGACGACCCCTATGCCCGGTTGTATTCCCCGAACGTCGTGGACACGATTGACCGCCTCGCGCTCCCGCGTTACGGCCTGGGCGGCTATTTGGCGCGTTCCAGGCAGGTACAGCCTACCCCCGCGGAGCGCGACATAATCGATGGCCTCGGGCGGGCGAGGCAACGGCTCATCGGCTTTTGTCGCACCAATCTGTTCAAGCGCCTCGAAAGCGGCGGTCCCGCGTTCATCCAGTCGGTGGAAAGACACGCGCTCAGGAACTTCGTCTACCTTCATGCGCTCGAGAACGGTTTACCCCTACCCATCGGTACGCAGGACGCGGTGTTCCTCGATGAGTCTCGAACCGACGAAGACGCCGATGTTGTTACTCCGTGGTTTTCCGCGAACGAAGACGTCGACGATGAGACCACCACAGAATCGACCGTGAGCGGCTCGGGAGTCCGCACCGAAGGCGACTACCGCCGGCGCGCGGCGGACGTCTACGCCGCCTACGAGGCTCAGTATCGGCGGCGGTTCAAGTGGATCCGTCCGGCCCTCTTCGAGGCAGCGATGCTGCAGAAGGACCTGCTCGACGACGCGCGAGCGCTCATCGATCTTCTCCAGACGTGTGGCGCCTGGGACCCCTCGCGCGACGCCAAGCTCGCGAGCTTGGAGAACCTCCTCGAGGGGACTCATCCGGACCAAAAGGTGCTCGTGTTCACCCAGTTCGCGGACACGGTGCACTACCTCGAAAAGGAACTCCGCGCTCGCGGCGTGAAGGGGATGCTCGGCGTCGTTGGCTCCGACGCTGATCCAACTCAGGCCGCCTGGCGCTTCTCTCCCGAAAGCAACAAGCGCCGAGACCAGGTGTCTCCCGCCGACGAACTGCGGGTACTCATCGCGACCGACGTCCTCAGTGAGGGCCAAAACCTCCAGGACTGTTCGATCGTTGTGAATTACGACCTGCCTTGGGCCATCGTCCGGCTGGTGCAGCGAGCCGGCCGTGTCGACAGGATTGGCCAACGGGCGCCGACCATCCTCTGCTACTCGTTCTTGCCGGCAGCCGGGATCGAAAGCGTCATCCGCCTTCGGCAGCGAGTACGGCAACGCCTGACCGAAAACGCGGAAGTGGTCGGGACGGACGAGGCGTTCTTCGAGGACGAAACGACCGACCGCATGCTCGACCTGTATAACGAGAAGGCCGGCATCCTGGATGGGGACGAGGACGGAGAGGTTGACCTGGCTTCGGAGGCCTACCAGGTTTGGAAGTCTGCGATCGACGCCGATCCCTCGCTGCGGGGCAAAGTGGAAGCCCTCCCGGGCGTTGTCTACTCGGCGAAAGCCCACACTGCGGGCGTCGGGCGTCCCCTCGGGGCCTTGGCCTTTGTTGAGACCGCCCAGGGGAACGACGCGCTCGCCTGGGTCGATGACGCCGGCAGCGTGGTCAGCCAGTCCACCGTAAGCATCTTCCGCGCGGCTGCGTGTGAGCCAGACACGCTGGCCATGCCGCGCTCCGAGAAGCACCACGAGCTCGTCGCCCAGGCTGTTCGCCACATCCTCACCGAGGAGAGCTCTCCCGGCGGGCAGCTGGGTCGGCCGTCCGGTGCCCGTTTCAAGACCTACGAGCGGCTCAAGCGATATGAAGCTGCGGTCGCCGGAACCATCTTTTGGCGCGAGGAGCTTCCTCGGGCCATCGAGGACGTCTACCGGTTCCCGCTGCTTCAGTCGGCGACTGACGCGTTGAACCGCCAGCTGCGAGCCCAGATCGAGGACCATGCCTTGGCCGACCTCGTTATTCGGCTTCGCGACGAGGGCGCGCTCTGCAAGGTCTCGGAGGAGGGCGAGTATCGCGAGCCGCGCATCATTTGCTCCATGGGGCTGGTCCCGGAAGGGCCGGCGTAGACGGTGCCTCTCAATGCCGGTGCCGCGAAAGAACGGATCGCCGGCGGAGACCTGCCCGGCCTGTTCCTTGAGGAGCTTGGTTGGAACCGTAAGGCGTTTTCTGGCTCGTGCGTAGTCGATGGCACCAAATTCTGCTTGGCTGGCATCGCGGAGTCGGCGGGGTTTGTCGCCCTCGAAGTCGGGCCGGATGCTGGCGGGCGGATTCCATCGTCCTCGGCCCGATCGAAAATCCAGGCGTACACCAGAACCGTGGTCCACGAGCACCTTTTGGTGTTCGTGAATGGCCGTCGGGACGAGATGCTCTGGCAGCCGCCGCGTGTATCGGGGCTCGTCGCTCAGCGTTGTTACGTGCATGAGATCGGACAAGGTCTCCTGCAGATCCTTCGGCAACTGTGCTTGTGGGATTGGAAGCCGGAGAATTTCACGCTTCCGCGAGTAACGGGGGCGGTGGAGACCGCCTTTCGTTCCGAACGGTTCGACTACTACACGAACTACTTCCCCCGCCTCGCGCAGGCCGAAGCCGAAGCCGGGGTCGTGACACACCACGTCCGACGTTCAGCGTGGAATTACCAGGACAACATCGCGGACTACAGCCTCGAAGAGGCCGACTACGCTGTGATCGCCCAAGTAACGTCTGGGCGATTCGCCCAGCAAATTCGGGCGCCTCTTCCCTTGGAAACGTCCATCTCACCGTTTAATCGGCGCACAGCAATTATTACCAACGGGCTCGTGCATGCCGACCTGATGGCGAATCAAACGACAGTCTCGCCAGACACCGCCGCCGGCCATCAACACTTGCGCGCGAAACTCGATGACGTCCTCGCCGGCTTAACCAGCCGGGAGCGGCGTGTTATCCAGCTCCGGTTCGGCCTTGAAGATGGACGATCGAGGACCCTGGAGGAGGTCGGCCGAGAATTCGGGGTGACCCGCGAACGCATCCGACAGATCGAAGCCAAGGCGCTGAAGAAGCTGCGACACCCGGTCAGGGCAAACGAGCTGAAGGACTTCCTCGACGACTCCGATGCCAACATTCGATGGTCCGTCGGGCGTCGCTCTATCGTTGCTCCTGGCTGGGTTGAGTGCTCTTCCGGCGCCCGATGGGCGACCCCCCGTGACGAGGCGGGCACACCCGCTCCAATGCCGAAGGTCTCGTATTGGCAGCTCCGGCGCCCTTGCGCGGGAAGTTTGACTCGGTCCGGCTCCCTCTCTCGGCGGCCGGCACCTCCAGAGTTGGTCCCTCAAGGAACCCCATCGCGTGCCCACGGGCTCCTTCCAGAGGAAGACTTCATACTCCCCGCCATCGAATCCGCGCACGAACCCGCCGCTCCCGTTCTCCTAGACGAAGATGGCTTCCTCATCGACGACGTGCCCACTCCCCTGCCCGCTCCGCCACCACGCCCCCACCAATCCCCCCTCGACCTCCCCGGTGCCTTGCCCCTGTTCGAGCCGCCGGCCCCACGCGAACCGGAACGCGAGCTGCCCGTGGCTCAGCCTGCACCTCCGCCCGTTGAACCCGAGCAACTGCCCCTCCTCCAGGAGCCACCCGACCAGCCCGTGAGCGAACGCGAGCAAACACTTCAGCTCGCCGTGGATGCGTTCCGGCGCGATGGCTACGAGGTCAACGACCTCCGCCCCAGAGGCGGCTGCCTGTGGGTCTATGACCCGCCCATGAAGCTCGCGCACAAAGTTCAGGGGCTGCGCACCATGGGCGTGCGCTTCATCTACGCCGAACACAAGACCGCGGGCAAATGGGGATGGTGGATCAAATGACCGAGGCCGCGACTCTTCGGCCGCTCCTCCAGCAAGGGCAGTTCGAGCAGCTCTTCAACGAGCTCGGATGGGACCGGCTGCGGCTCGAACTTCCGATCCAAGTCGGCTCCGAGACCTTCCCTCTGAAGGGGCTGGCGGAAAAGCGTGGAGTCCAGGTGTTCGTCTGCCCGCCCGGCGCCGCCGGCGCGGTCCCCAGCCGCGACGTCCGCGGCCGCATCGACACTCAGGTGCGGAAGTCCGCGCATGAGCACCTCATCATCTTCGTCGATGGCCATACGCCTCCGCGCCACCAGCTGTGGCAATGGGCGCAGGTTGAACCCGGCCGGCCCCGCCGCCTGAAAGAAGACGCCTACCATGCCGGACAGTCCGGCGACCGGCTCATCCAAAAGCTCGAGCTCATCAAGTTCGAGCTCAACGAGGAAGAGGAGCTTACCCTTGCCGGCCACGTTCTCCCCCGCGTGAATGAGGCCTTCGGCCGGCGCGACAAGGTCACCAAGAAGTTCTTCGAACGCTTCCAGCAGGAGCACCGCGCCTTCCTCGGCTTCATCCAGGGCATCGCCGCCCAGAGCGACCGTGACTGGTACGCCTCGGTCATGCTCAACCGCCTCATGTTTGTCTACTTCATCCAGAAGAAGAAGTTCCTCGATGGCGACATCGACTACCTCGGCAACCGGCTGCGCCGGGTGCAGGCCGAGCGGGGCCGCGGCCAATTTCATTCCTTCTACCGGGCATTCCTTGGCAAGCTCTTCCATGACGGCCTTGGCACGCCTGAGGGTGCGCGCGAGAGCGGTATCGAGGCGCTCATCGGCAAGGTTCCCTATCTGAACGGCGGCATCTTTGAGCCCCATCGTCTCGAACGGGAGAACCAGGACATCGACATTCCAGACGAGGCCTTCGAGAAGGTCTTCGCGTTCTTCGACTCGTACGACTGGCACCTGGACGACCGCCCGCTGCGCAACGACCGGGAGATCAACCCCGACGTCCTCGGCTACATCTTCGAGAAGTACATCAACCAGAAGCAGATGGGCGCCTACTACACCAAGGAGGACATCACCGAGTACATCACCAAGAACACCGTCCTCCCCTTCCTGGTCGAACGGACGCGCGAGAACTGCAAGGTCGCCTTCCAGCCCGGCGGCCCGGTCTGGTCGCTGCTGGCGAACGACCCCGACCGCTACATCTACCCGGCCGTCCGTCACGGTGTCGTCGATGCGGACGGCAACGTCATCCCGCTCCGCGAAGACATCGAGCGTGGCGTTGCCGACGTCTCGCAGCGTGGCGGCTGGAACCGTTCGGCCCCGGAGCCGTACAACCTGCCGACGGAGACCTGGCGCGAACACGTCGCCCGCCGCCAGCGCTGCCTCGAGCTCCGCGCGAAGTTGAGCGAGTCCGAGGTGACCGAGGTCAACGACCTCATCACCTACAACCTCAACATCCGCCAGTTCGCCCAGGACATCATCGAGCAGTCGGAGGGCCCCGACGTGGTGAAGGCCTTCTACGACGCCCTCGAAGCGGTCAGCGTGCTCGACCCGACCTGCGGTTCGGGCGCCTTCCTGTCCGCAGCGCTCCAGATTCTCGAACCGCTCTACGAGGCCTGTCTCGACCGGATGGAGGCGTGGCTGGCCGATGAAGAACGCCTCGACCGGAAGCACCCCGGGCACCGGTTCGAGACGATTCTTGACGCCGTTGAAGGTCACACCAACCGCGAGTACTTCATCTACAAGTCGATCATCATCAACAACCTCTACGGCGTCGACCTCATGGAAGAGGCCGTCGAGATCTGTAAGCTTCGGCTCTTTCTCAAGCTCGTCTCCACCGTCGAAACGGCAGACGATGTGGAGCCGCTGCCGGATGTCGACTTCAACATCCGTGCGGGCAACACCCTCGTCGGGTTTACCTCGCTCGACGCGGTTCGCCAGGCCATGAGCATCGACTCACGCGGCAACTTCCGCATGCTCTCTGACGACGAGGAGCGCGAGCTTCGCGACATTGAGGAGAGCGCTGCCTTCGCCGACCGCGCCTACCGGCTCTTCCGCGACGCCCAGGTAAACCCCGATGGCAAGGTCGACCCCGCCGCCAAGCAGGCCCTCCGGGACCGCCTGGACGACCTTGACGAGCGGCTCAACCACCACCTCGCCCGCCAGTACCGCGTTGACCCGGGGGATCAACAGGCCTACGCCGCCTGGCGAGCCACCCACCGGCCACTGCACTGGTTCGTCGAGTTCCACGAGGTCATGGCGCGCGGTGGGTTCGATGCCATCGTGGGCAACCCGCCATGGCGTGAATACGCCGAGGTGCGGCGGGAGTATCAGGTGCTCGGCTTCCGGACCGAACCGAGTGGGAACCTCCACGCAATCTGTACAGAACGAGCCCTTGGGCTTCGCAATGCTAACGGCAGCGTCAGCTTCATCGTGCAGCTTCCGGTGGTCTCTTCAACGCGCATGAAGACCTTACGAAATGAGTTAAGGAACCACAGCGGCGCGTTATTCATCGCTACCTTCGACGACCGGCCTGGGAGACTGTTCGACGGACTAGAACACTGTCGCGCAACGGTCTTCATCTCCCGCGGCGGCGTCGTTAGCGGGCAGGCTCCCGTGTTTGCCACGAAGTACAACCGCTGGTACTCCGAAGCGAGAGCCACGCTGTTCGAGACTCTTGAGCTGGGTTGCCTGGACGATGCTCTGCCGTACCCAGATACTTTTCCAAAGGTTGCTACGTTGGCTCACCGCGCAGCGCTGAGGCGGCTGGCCCAGGACCAGGACGACATCACCACGCTCGTCATGACCGAACCGCAGGTGCTGGAGCTTGTCGCGGCCCTCACCACGGGCCTCCGCGAACACGCGGCCGGGCCGGACGGATTCCGGATCGCCCTGCGCAAGCACCTCCGCACCCGGAAGTGCCAGCTCAGCCCTCCTTGCGCCGGCGGCGAGGCCGCGCTCCACCTGGTCCGGCCGCGCAAGGCCAGGACAGACTGAAGGTGGGCCGCTGATGCACGACGACACGGCCGCCCTGGCAGATGGCGACATCATCCTCTATCGCACGCCTCAAGGCGCTACCCGCGTCGAGATTCTCTACGAGGGCGAGACCTTCTGGCTGAACCAGCGCCGCATCGCCGAACTCTTCGGCGTCGACGTGCGGACCGTGAGCGAGCACCTGCGGAACATCTACGCCACCGGAGAACTCAGCGAGGAGGCAACTGTCCGGAAATTCCGGAGAGTTCAGCGAGAGGGTGACCGGGATGTCTCCCGCGAGATGGAGTTCCACAACCTCGACGCCATCATCTCGGTCGGCTACCGGGTGAACAGCACCCAGGCCACGCAGTTTCGCATCTGGGCGACCCAGACCCTCCGCGAGTTCGTGGTCAAGGGCTTCGTCCTCGATGACGAGCGCCTGAAGCTGAACAAGCGCTTTGGGAAGGACTACTTCGACGAGCTCCTGGAGCGAATCCGCGAGATTCGCGCCAGCGAGCGGCGCTTCTACCTGAAGATCACGGACATTTTCGAGCAGTGCAGCATCGACTACGACCGCAACTCGCCGCTGACCAAGACGTTCTTCCAGACGGTCCAGAACAAGCTGCACTGGGCTGTGACCGGCCACACCGCCGCCGAGATCATTGCCGAGCGTGCCGATGGGAGTCGGCCCTCGATGGGCCTCACCACATGGAAGAATGCCCCGGACGGCAAGATCCTGAAGTCGGATGTCAGCGTCGCGAAGAACTACCTCACCGCGCCGGAGATAGCGCAGCTGGAGCGCATTGTCTCGATGTACCTGGACTTCGCTGAGGACCGCGCCGCCCGGCAGATCCCGATGAAGATGGCCGAGTGGGTGTCCCGCCTCGATGCGTTCCTCTCCTTCAACGACTACGAGGTCCTCAACAACCCCGGAAAGGTTTCGGCTGAGGTCGCCCGGCGCCTGGCTGAGGAACAGTACGCTGTTTTCCGTGTGAAGCAGGATGCCCTGTTCGAGAGCGACTTTGAGCGCGAGGCGCGGCGCCTGCAGGCCCAACCCCGCGCCGGAGAGAGCGATGGTGACGCCTGACCTCCCGGCCGGCTGGACGCTCACTGGCGAGCGGCGCCTGCTTCAGTCGCCGTTGCTCGGGCTCGTGTCGTCTGTGCAGTGCCCCGGCAGCGTCATCGTCCAGCTGCTCGATGCGATGCGTGCGGTGCGGTCTGCCGGCATCACGGTTGTTGGCGGGTTCCACTCGCCGGTCGAACGGGAATGCCTTGAGCTGCTGCTCGCCGGCACCCAGCCGATCGTGCTCGTTCAGGCGCGCGCAACAGGTCGCCTCAGCGCCGCGCTCCGCAACGCCATGAACGATGGTCGGCTCGCGGTCCTGTCGCCAACAGTGCCGGGTGCCGCACGGATGTCCCGCGCTCTCGCGACCGCCCGCAACGAGCTGGTCGACCAACTCGCTGCAGCGCTCCTTGTCCCCTACGCTGCTCCGGGTGGTGCGACGGAGCAGCTCGTCGAGCGCACGCTGCTCGCCGGGAAGGACGTTCTCACCATCGCCGACCCGTCGAACTCCCACATCGTTACCGCTGGCGCAAGGGCTGTGACACCGGCAGGCGCATCCGGGATCGCGGAATCCTTGTTGGCCATGCGTCGGACTTCCTGAACGAGCGCGGCCAAGGAGCCCCGGCACCGGACGTAGCTACCCGAATCCTGCGGTATAGTTGGCCCTACCAACCGATCCTCGCGGCGGAACATGTCCGGTACCGAATACCTCGACGCTATCAGATCCCAACTCGAATCCGGCAAGAGCGCGTGGCGCCGCGCCGATAACGTCTTTCGCGCCTTCGGCTACGTCCGTCGGCGCCAGTCGGCCGTCGACCAGTTCAACAGGGAACTGGCCGACCATGGTCTCACGGCCGAGCCTGCTCTCTCCACAACCATCCCCCTGTCGACGTACGTCCGCTTCTTCCTCGTTGACAACCCCCCGCCCCCTGAAGTCGTCGCTGTAGCTCAGGGCCCGGAAGTTGGCTTCATCGAAGTCGAGCCCGCACAACCGCCGGCTTCGGAGCAGGTGGAAGAGCCTCCGCCCGCTGACGAGTCCAACCCTGCCGACCGGGCGCTCATCGTCGGCAACCTTGCGGCGGCGGAGCATCCCCCGGAGATGGTGAATCCCCAGGCGTCCATCGCGGAAGCGCTCACCACCATGGACCTCCGGGACTACTCGCAGCTCGCCGTCGGCAACAACCACGGCAGCGTGAAGGGCATCGTCTCCTACAAGTCCATCGCCCGCGCCATGCTCCACGGGCACCCCAAGGAGGTGAAGGACGCCCTTGACGTCTCGGTTCCGCGCGTCGAGCCGGGTGCTCCTCTTCTGGAGGTGGTGGAACTCTTCAAGAAGCACGACGCGGTGCTCGTCCAGGGCCCCGACAAGGTCGTTCGGGGCATCGTCACACCGGCCGACATCGCCGATGAGTTCTCGGCCCTGGCAGGCCCGTTCCTTCTCATCGGCCAGATAGAGGAGCAACTGCGGTGGCTGGTCAAGAAGTGGCTCGAACGCGACCATGTAGACCTCGCTGCGGCGCTCAAGCTCGAGGCCGACAACGACCCTGGCAAGGCGACGCCTAAGGAAGTAACGGACCTGACGATGGGCGAGCTGCTCTGGATCCTGTCAGCTGAAGACAGTTGGAAGGCGGTCGGCATCAAGTACGACCGGGTCACGTTCTGCCGAGAGTTCGACGCCGTCCGCGAAATCCGGAACGCGGTCATGCACTTCAAGGACATCCCGGGCCCGAAGGACTACAAGCGCATCCAGGACTTCGCTGCCGTGGTCCAGCGGGCCTACCTGGCGAGGCTGAAGTAGGCATCGGTTCTGCGCGTCCAACAGGGTTACCGGGGTGCTCGTTTGCGCCGACCAACCGGGAGAGGGTCACGCAACCCGGACCCTCGCCGCGAATCACCCACGCACGGCGCAAGCGGTGTCCAACAGCACCGAGGGGTGTCGATCCGCCAAAGTCGACAGTAAGTGTCGCCATCTCGGGGTCCGGCGGTGGCGACCGGTGAGTGAGATGCCCGGTCTTCGGGGCGCTGTTCGACGTCGAAGGCGTCGGGTTGGAGGCGGGAAAATTAGCGTCGGGGCCACGGCTCACTTATGACATCGACATCGTCACGAGCGACATCCTCGTCATCAGTCGCCAGGCCATCACCAAGCGGGTGACCTTCTTTGCCAACGCGACAGTTGTTGTCGAGTTTGGCGCTCAGTATCGCTTCGGTGCCTGAGGACCATGTCGTACCGTTGACACGCGCCCCACGCGACTCTCAGGATGCGCGTGGAAGCCGCCCTGCGGCTTCGGCGAGCGAGCACAATTTATGAAGGTCGTCCACTTCGCGGACCTCCATCTCGATGCGCAGTTTGCGTGGTTGGCTGCCACTCCGGAGCTTGCCCGGGAGAGGCGCCAGTCCCTTCGGGATACGCTCCGGAACATCATAAAGCTGGCCCGTGACGAGAAGGTCGACGCCGTCTTCTGTGCAGGCGACCTCTTCGAGCACGAGCGCGTGACACCCGACACTACGGAGTTCCTGAGAAAGACGTTCGCGGAGATCGACCCGCTGCCCATTTACATCGCGCCGGGCAACCACGACTGGATGGGTCCCCGGAGCCTCTATGAGCAGGTCGCGTGGAGTGGAAATGTCCACGTCTTTCATTCTGCCCAACCCGAGGCCGTCGAGCTGGCCGAAGGGCTCACGCTCTGGGGTGCTGCGCACAGGGCTCCTGCCAATACCCGGAACTTCTTCGAGGGCTTCAGCGTGGACCGTTCGGATGTGAACATCGGGCTGTTCCACGCATCGGAAAACTCGTGGCGATCCGCGCAGGAAACCGGCAAGGTGCCCCACGCGCCCTTCGATGCGAGCGAAATCGCGAATGCTGGGCTCGACTTCGCGTTTCTTGGGCACTTCCACATGCCGAGAATCGCTCAGCGGCACGCATAC
Source organism: Dehalococcoidia bacterium (assembly GCA_003104995.1). Classification (GTDB taxonomy): domain Bacteria; phylum Chloroflexota; class Dehalococcoidia; order Tepidiformales; family Tepidiformaceae; genus Amarobacter. The sequence continues at coordinate 5,044 of PQAO01000018.1, read as the reverse complement.
CCCGGGAACCCCGACCCCTTGAGCTTTGGAGAGACGGGAGAACGCGGCGCTCTTCTTGCCACCATTCATCCCGACGGCAAAGTCAACGCCAACAGCCGGCGCGTCTCGACGTCCAGCGTCTCCGACGTGGTCGTTAACGTGACCGGAGCTACCACTGTCCAGGACATTCGAGGCAGGGTGGGCGACAGAGTCGCCGAGGCCGACGGTTTCGTGCGGCTGACGCTTGAAGGAGAACTGACGCCCGAGGTCGAGTTCCACGTCTCGGACTTGAACACGATCATTGGCCCGCGAGTGCAGGTGCGCATAGGCGCCCTACACCCGGGCTACGACATCAGCGCAATCAAGGACGAACAGACCATCCGTGGGCAGTTCGTCCGCGAAGTGCTGGCCGATACGTCCATGACCGAGGACCGCCAGCAGCGCATCCTGCTGACGGGCCTACGAGCTCTCGACGGCCGCACAGACCTGGAGGTGAATCTCGGATGAGATTTAAGTCCGTTCATGCCGATGGCTTCGGATGCCTTCAGAACGCGACCATGGACCTCGCACGGGGGTTCAACGTCATCTTCGGACCCAACGAGGCCGGAAAGTCGACCTGGCATGCGGCGATGTATGCCGCGCTCTGCGGAACGCGCAGGGGCGCTGGGCTTACGAAGGAAGACCGGGAATTCCGCGACAGATTTCAGCCGTGGAACGGCAACGAGTGGCGAGTGAGCGCGCGAGTCGAACTGCAGGGAGGCAACGAGTACGACCTGCGTCACGACCTCGACGCCAAGGTCGCTTGCAGCGTGATCGATTCCGCCACGGGCAAGGACGTCTCTAACACGGTGATGTTCGATGGCGCGCCTGATGGTTCGATGTGGCTAGGTCTCAACCGCAAGCTGTTTCAGCGAGTCGCGTGCATAAGGCAAGCCGAGATACTCGGGATTCTTGAGAGCGCGGAGGTGCTTCAGGACCAGCTGCAGAAGGCGGTTGCCTCGCCGGAGGCAAAAGCAACCGCCTCATCGGCTCTCGAACGAATCCGCGCATACCGGCGCGACAACGTCGGGCTCGACCGAAAAAACAGCAGTCGCCCGCTGGCCGTTGCCAGGGGCGATGTCAAGCGACTGTCGGTCGAACTCGAGGAAGCGCAACTCGCACATGAGGAGTACACGGAGATGCTCGAGCAGGTCTCCCAACTGGAAGCTCGCGCAACGGGGCTTGGGGGACGGCGCCGGGAGATCGAGGCAGCCTGGTACCGCAGGGAGGCGAGCGAGTTGCAGGTCAAACTCGACCGGGCTCTGGATTTGGCAGGGAAGTTCCCCGGTGGCCCGCCTCCCGAACTGGAACAGGAAGGTCAGCTAACACGCTCGGTTACAGAGGCCTTGACGATGTGGCGCGACCGGCCTGAGGTCCCGCAACTTCATGGAGACACTGCGAGCGAGCTGGAGGCGACTATCGCCGGCCTCCCACCCCACCCGACCGGTGACACCGTCGAAGAACCATCAGTGTCGGAAGCGGCGAGAAAATGGGAACTCGCACAAAGCATCCTTGCTGAACACGATTCTCAGCAGCCGGAGGACATTGAGAGGCCTCCCGACCCGAACCCAGACCCGTGGACGCTTCGCAAGCTGGCGGAAGAACTCTCGGCTGAAGAGCCTGCAGTTCCGGAAGAACTTGAGGAGGCGGCGAGAGCCGCCAGGGAGCGTGCAACAGCCACGGCCCGACCCCGAAGGAAAACCGCAGTACTCGTCGGTGTGGCTGCATTGAGCTTCGCGTTGGGCTTGAGCCTCTTCCTTGCCGGAATCGCCGGGGGCGCGATAGCAGGGCTCCTGGTCGGTGCCGTTGCCGGGGCTGCCGCGCTTGCCGGAAGAGACAACTCCTCGCTGATGATTGCCCTTCAGAAGCAGACCAGTGCCGAAGCAGCGCTCGCTTCGGCACTGGCTGAGCGTCAGAGGGCAGTTGATCGGCGGGACGCTGCTTCGCAGAAGTCCGCAGAGCTGGGGGTGGATCCCGTCCCCGCCGAACTGCGCCGGGTCGCGACCGAGGTCGAGTCTCTCGCAACGAAAGGAGCCGCCCTCGCCGGCTGGCAGAAGCGCCGTGAGGGCCTGGAGGCTGAGTTAGGCATTGCTCGGACTACGCTCGAAGTCGCACTGGTCAGCAGGGGTGCAGCGATTGGACCTGATCTGGGAGTGGCGCTCAGAAGATACCGTCTGTCGTGTACCGAGAGTGCGCAGGTGGCGCAACATGCGTCGCAGCGCGACGATCTGCTCAAGCGGCTCGATGTCCGGCAGACAATCGAAAAGTCCGCAGCCGATGCGAGGGCGCGTCTCGAGGACGCCGCCGCACGTTTGATGGCCGCGGCCCGCAGCGTTGGCCTCAAGGGCGACGATCCCACGGAGCTCGAGGCCAAGCTAAAGCAGTGGCAGCAGACCCGCGAGGAGGAGCTCGACGCGAACGCTCGGGCCCGCATCGAGTGGGAAGAGCTGTCTAATCTCCGCGCCGACATGAGCGAGGCGGTGCGGGCCAGCCGTATCGACGAGTTGCAGCGCAAAGCCGACGAGCTATTCGCCGGAGATACGTCAGACCTCGAAACGCAAACATCCATCGAGCTGCAACGCATGCTGGAGACTGCTCGAGAGGCGGCGGAGGGGGCCGCCAACGAGGCCGCTGCCAAACGCGGACAGGCGGGACAGTTCGCCGCCAAGCTGCGTTCAGTAAGTGATTGCGAAGAGGCGGTCCTGGAAGCGAGCACCCGGCTGGAGCGAATCAGCGAACTCGACGCCGTCTTGAAGAAGACCGAGGAATTGCTGTCGGAGGCCGAAGAGTCGGTCCAACGGAACGTCGCTCCTGTCATCAGCGCGTTTGTGGGACCTCGTCTCGAGCGGGTGACTCGCGGGCGCTACTCACGAGTGACGGTCAACCCTGCGGACCTGACGGTCACGGTCTTCGATGGCGCTCAAACGCCGAGGCGAGCAACCGGTCTCTCACATGGCACGGCCGAGCAGGTCTACTTCCTGTTGAGGGCTGCTCTTGCGGAGGTGCTCGGCAACCCGGACGAACCTGCCCCCCTCCTCCTTGACGATGTGACGGTTCAGAGCGACCGCGAGCGTACTCGGGGAATTCTGGAAGTCCTCCATGACCTAAGCGTGGAGCACCAGGTTGTGTTGTTCACTCAGGAGGACGATGTTCTGGAGTGGGCACGGGAGAATCTGCAAGAACCAGGCCACATGCTGCACGAACTGCAGCCGCTCGCCTCTTAGCAGCGTGTGGTCGCCCTTGTCCGCGTGCCAGCGTTACCCACTCCCGTGGCAGATGCTCGACCGGCTCGCCATCGGCGCTCACCAGCTCGTCATTGACGGCCCCAGCTACCGGGCCAAGCTCGCACCGCGACCACCCTCCACGGAGGCTGCCTGCCTTGACCACTACACCACAACCAAGCTTCTGGAGACCGGCATCACTCTGGCGATCCTACCCGGCCTCACCGCGGCGATTGACACAATGAGCGGCACGGGTGAAGCCCAAGGAGCGTTCCTCGGCTGCGTTCGGGCACACTGGCGGAGAGGTCCCCGTCGTACCAGACGAGGCGGCTCCACGTTGTAGACTGGGCCTTCCGCGGAAGATATCTTGCTCAGGCGCGTGGAGGACATTGGCGGACGAAATTGAGGATATCTTATGCGCGGGGCTGCGGTCGATGCACCGCTCCGCTGCCCGCGCTGAGTTCTTCACGAACGTGTGGGAGCGTCGAGAAGACATCAGCGAGTGGCAGCTCTCCAGTCTCGGCGACCGATTCCGGACCGACGCGCTGCCCGTCTTCCTGCATGGCGGCGATTCGCGGGACAGGGTGGTCGTCGTTGGCATGAACCCTGGTTGGCGCGAGAAACCCGACCGTCAAATAGAAGATTTCATCCAGAAGTCCGCCGAGAACTATCGGGAGTTGCACGAGAAGTTCTATGAAGTATTCCCAGGATACTTTGGCAACGGAATTCGCATGTCACCGTTTTGGACAAATCTCCAGTCCAAGCTCATCGGCATGCTCCCGAATCACCACTTCCCAGAAGACAGCTGGCGGGCCTACGAGCAGACGTGCGTTGCTGAGGACATCATCCCGCTCCACTCCGGGAAGCAATCCACCACTGCCAAGGATCTCGCGCCGGGTACGCTGCTTAACCGACTCGCACACGCCACGTTTGATGGCTTGCGCCAATCGGGGGCCAGGCAGGTCTGGGTATTCTCGCGAGAGGGTTATCAGGCAACCTTGTCGTACGTTGCAGAGTCGCCCGACATTGTCGCCGACCGCTTCGTTGCGGAAGGATGTACGCGAACGTCGCGCCATCTACGTGTCGATGTGCTCGTGGCCCGGTTGCCTCGAAACGAGATCGGCCTCGAACCATTGCCGATCCTGGCGGTGGACAACGCGCTGATCTCCCAACCGAAGTTTCCCTTCGACGAGGTGTGGTGCGGCTCGACATGCGAACCTCGGCAGACTTTCGCGGAGCAGCTTCGTCGCGCTCTGGGGTAACGGCGCCGTCCGCGCCGGCGTCACGGATCCGCCCACCAAGGCGGATGTGCCCGTCGGTCACTGCATCTGATACAGTCCTTTGTACTTCCTCGGGCGGGCCGTTCACAGGACTAGCGTCGTGCCCACCCGCCAAGGGGTCGCCTGACAGATTCGAGCTGGCAAGTTTGTTGGCTCTTGCCGGACACAGGCCTTTGGAGCCTATTGTCGGGGTTCGAATCCCTGCTCGGATCCACCAACAGACGTTAGTGTTCGCCAAGCACTCGCTGTCTGGTGGCGATGTCCATGCGCAGATTCTAGTGCGGTGTCACCGGGCTGTTGGAGATGAGTCAGTGCAAGGGGAGACTGGGCCCCATGGGACTCAACGGAAACCGCTTCAAGACCTCAGCTCACAGTCAGCCATGCCCAGCGTGCCTCGGATATCCGCTTCTGGAGCTGAAAAAGAGGTATGACGGAAAGTTGGGGACGGGGCGGGAGAGGAAGGAGGGCGGCGTACCCTGTGGGTGACAAACTCACAGACCCCCAAGGAGAAGGTACGCCCCATGT
>PQAO01000017.1 GCA_003104995.1 Dehalococcoidia bacterium | reverse complement strand
CCCCCTCGCCAAACTCTCACGGATTAAATTGTATGGGCACTAGTTGCCGTCACCAATCAGCAGCTGAAGCCAGAGACCGCGTAGCGGCTACACGAGTAGACAGAGTCTCTTCACGGCGGCGCCGACTGGGACAGGCCAAGGTCCACGGCCGCCCGGCTATAGCTCTGGTGTTTGGCAACAGTGAGAACACTGCTAAGAACGGTGCTCACGAATGGCGCCATCCAAAGCACGAACGGTAGTTCCCCACATGCGCGAGGCCGGCGTTCGCGTTCACGGCAGAGCCACCAAAAAGCAAGGAGAGCCACCCGGAGAGGAGATGTCTGCGGGCGAGGCTCCTTCGCGGAAACCACGCCGCCCAGATTCCAGGACGAGGGATACCCGCGACGGGGCCGCCTGCCGGGACGAAAGGAGCAGCCTGCCCGCTGGCTCAGGAATGGCGAGCCGTTCTACGGCACCAAAGCGATTTTCATCACCCCACCCGAACGCGAGCGGAAGAGGTCGTAGGCAGAGGGGGCCTCGTGCAGCGGCATGCGGTGAGTGAAAAGCGGGCCCAGGTCGAATCCCCCGTGCTGGACCAGCATCATCAATCGCTTTAGCCGGATGTGTCCGACCGGGCAAAGCGTGGACACGACCTTCCGGTGGTAGAACGACGGCACCCCTGCTGGCAACGTCACTCCCGGGAGGCCGCCGTAAATGCCGACGCTCGAGAGGGTGCCGCCCTTCCGCAGAACGCGGGTTGCCATGTCCAGGGTGGCCTGAATCCCGACTGCTTCGATGGCAACATCGACGCCCCCACCGCTCGTCAAACGCAAGATCACTCCAACAGGGTCATCCGCCGGATCCACGACGACGTTCGCACCCATCTGCCGCGCCATGTCGATTCGCTCCGGGACTCCCTCGACGGCGATGATGAGGCCCGCCCCGCGTGCTCGTGCACCTGCAGTAGCGCACAAACCCACGGGCCCCTGGCCAAAGATCGCGACAGTGTCACCGAATCCGACCTCGCCGCGCTCCACGGCGGCCAGACCGGTCGACATGATGTCTGTGGCGAACAGAACCTGCTCGTCAGTCAGGTCGTCCGGGATTGGAGCGGCCGAGATGTCGGCGAACCCAACGCGATAGTAGCGCCCTTGGCAGCCAAAGAGGAGCCCGCCACCGCCCGTGCAGGCGCTTAGTTGGCCTTCGAGGCACTGGATGCAACCTCCGCATGCTGTGAAGCAGGAGGTGATAACCCGTTGGCCGGGCTGCAACTGGCGTACGCCTCGCCCGATCGCGTGGACAACACCAACCGCCTCGTGTCCCATCGGCTGTCCAGCCAGGCCAGGAGGTACGGTGGCAGGATTCAGTGGCGATTCGTCAAGGATGTGCACGTCACTCCCGCAGAGGGTGGCAAGCGTGGTGCGGACGACGATCTCGCCGTCGCCCGGGACGGGCACCGGGGAGTCGGCCATTGTTACCTGTCGTTGGCCTACCTTGACGCAAACGAGGTTGGTGTCATCGGGCATACGGAAATGTCCAGCCAGTCCCTCGGCGCGATACAAGGTTGATCGGACCCCGGGATGAGTCGCACCCGTCGCGCGGCGTCGAGTTCGCACGACAAGTGACAGCCAAGCACCACCAACGGGGCGGACCTCTTCTTTGGGCCGTGGCAGTTGAGTTCCGGACCCTCGAAGTTCGTTCGCGTCTCGACAAGTTGTCCGCCTTCCGCTGGCCCCGCGAGTCAATAGAGGAGCACAGTGCTCCGCCCGTGGTGTTGGACCGAGCGGCCCACGGACACCGAGGCCACTCGGTCTTCTGAAGAACACGCTCCTGCTGGTTGGCTGGCCGATTCAATGGATGGTCACCAGTTCATCCCGGCCGGCAATAGCGCTATGGCCCGGATCAAGCGGACGGACCTCTCGGGCCTCCATCCAAGTATCCAATGTCACGGGTGCGGTAACTGTTGGCGTTGCCCGTGCGGATGTCAGGTATGTGGGTCCACGGTGGAATCGCAGTAATCCCTCCCTGAGTAAGGAGTGGCGTCATATAGCCGTTATCGATGATGTGCTTCTGTATGTCCTGGATGAGCACCTGACGGGCCTTGGTATCAAGCTCGGCACGCTGCTTCTCGAGCAGGGCGTCGAGTTCTGCGTCGTTGATATTCTGGTGCTGCGCGGAGCCCTTCGAGGAATAGTACTCGCGTAGCGTCCGGTCGGGGTCGTCGAACGACCAGTCGACCTGCGCAGTCATCGGGTAAGCGCCTTTGCCGCGATAGACCTGGGCGAGCCACTCCGCATCCTGGAGCTGTTTGATCTCGATTTCGATGCCAACTGCCTTCTTGAGAAGCCCGGCAACAATGGGACCCAGGATGGCGCCTCCATACGAGCCTGCCGGCGAAACCCACGCCTCGGTTTTGAAGCCGTCAGGGTATCCGGCAGCGTTGAGAAGCTGCTTCGCTTTCGCGATATCTGTGGGCGGCAAGTCCGCGGAACGCATAGCCCAGGGGATGTTCGCGGACGATGACGGGCCGGTGCGCATCGCCCGCCCGCCGAAGTACGTCTGGATCATCTGGTCGTAGGGCATAGCGAAGGTGATCGCCTGCCGCACGCGCGGGTCGTCGAACGGCTTCACGGCCAAGTTTCCGTAGACCTTGAGCATGCTCGTCACGGCGCCGGGAGTCTCGACGAATGAGACGCCGGAGATCTTGTCCCTGACTTCGGCCATCTGCTTCTCGATAGTCTCCTTTGAGGAGCCCAGGACCTGGACTGAGCCAGCATCGAGTTCCTTCGCCAAGAGCTTCGCATCGCGCACGGCCCGGTCGCGGATGATTTGTCCCTCTATCTCATCGAATAGCGGGAGCCCCGGTTTCCAGTAGTTGGGGTTTCGCTTCCAATAGAGCGCGACGCCACGATCCCACTTGTCCAGGATGAAGGCACCGGTGCCGATTGGTGTTTTTTCGATGTCGCCTGCCTCCACCACCTCGCGCGCAACCATCGCTGCCCAGGTGAAGGCGAGGTTGGAGAAGAGAGGCGCGAACGACTGGGAAAGCTTCATCCTGACGGTGTAGTCGTCCTGCGCCTCCGTGCTCTCGATGACGTCGAACATGCCGCGCAGACGGTTTTCAGGACGGGTAGTATCCCGCATGCGCTCCATGTTGTAGAGCACGTCCTTGGAGGTGAACGGCCGCCCGTTCACCGGAGCGACGTCCTGGTAGGTGACGCCCTTGCGGAGGTGGAGGATGAGTTCGGTGTCGCTCGGTTGCTCCCACTTCTCGACCAGCTCGCCCACTATCTCGATGTCAGTCGGTGGCCCTTCGACCCAGGGGAAGAAGAGGCCGTTATACGCGGGCAGCGCCGAGATGAGAGACGCTGGCTCTTCGTGACTGTGCGGGTCTGCGCCAATCACGTCTTCCGACAGAGCGAAGACATACTTCCCGCCTCGCTTGCCACCCGCAAGGCCCTTATAGAAGGGGTGGTCCGGCAGCGGGCTCGCCGAGTCACCTGCCGCAGGAGTCGTCGTCGTCGCGCCGCCGGCCGTGGTGGGTGTGACATCGTCGTCGTCGTCGTCGCCGCAACCTACCACCGCCAAAGCGGCGGCCCCCACTGCAGTCATGCCGCTCAGCTGCAGGAACCCGCGCCGGCGCGCGGGGCGCTTGTACCATCGCTCCCAATAGTTATCGTCTGCTGACATTCGTCCTTTCCCTCCTCGAATGACTGACCAGTGTCCCGGTGACGCCATTCCCGACCTCTTGTGGCGCCACGAAAGCAAAACGCGCGGTCCGGGTGATCACCTCCTCCCGCGCAAGCGCGGGTCCCAAACATCGCGCAGTGCGTCTCCAAAAAGGTTGAATCCGAGCACTGCCAGGGTGATCGCAGTGCTTGGCACTACGGCCAGCCACCACGCGGTGGTGATGTAAAAGCGGGCTTCGATGGCTAGCATCGATCCCCAGGTAGCGTTCGGCGGCGGCGGCCCGAGACCAAGGAAGCTCAGGCTCGCCTCTGCGAGGATTGCCGAACCGATCGCACCGGTAGCGACGACGATGATGGGCGCTGCTACGTTGGGCAGCACGTGGTGCAACAGGATGCGTGGTGTTGTCTGGCCGAGTGCCCGGGCCGCTTCGATGTAGAGGTTCTGTTTGACACTCAGCACAGATGCACGGACGACCCGAGAGAACCCGGGTATCATGATGAACGCGATTGCGAGCACGAGGTTCCGCAAGGACGGGCCGACCGCCGTAACCACGGCGAGAGCGATTACGAGCACCGGGAACGCCAGGACCGCATCGACGAACCGCTGGATGACAAGATCCACCTTCCCCCCATAGAAGCCCGAAACGAGGCCAATGGCTGTGCCGCCGGCGGCGGCAATGCCAACGGCCACGAACCCGATGAGGAGGGCGACGCGCGAGCCATGGACCACGCGCGAGTACATGTCCCGCCCAAGGTTGTCGGTCCCAAACCAGGCGTCGCTACCTGGGGCTTGAAGGAGCGCGTCAGGATTGATGTCGTTCGGATCGCTCTGTGCGATCACGTCTGCAAAGGCTGCAACGAGGCAGAACACGAGGATGACGACCACACCAGCGGCACCCAGCGGCTTCCGCCTGGTAAATGCCCAGGCTCCTCGCACCGCCCGCACACCGAAGATGCGGCGACTGTTCGACTCGTCGGCCCTCAAGTATCCCAGGCCGATCTGGTATTGTTCAGATTCCATTAGTTGTACCGCACCCGGGGATCAACGTAGGCGTACAGGATGTCGATCACGAGTGAAGTGAAGATGTAGACCAGCCCAAAGATCAGTATCAGGACCTGTGCGAGCCCATAGTCCCGCTGCTGGACAGCATTCAGCGTGCCTGTGCCCATCCCGGGGATTCGGAACATGGTCTCTATGATCACGGTGCCGCCCAGAACAGCGGCCAACTGGAGGCCCCAGACTGTCATGACCGGGAGCAGAGCGTTACGCAGGGCATGCCGGAGGATGACGTGGCGAGCCGCCAGTCCCTTCGCCTGTGCCGTGCGGACGTAGTCCTGGCGGAGCACTTCGAGCATGGTTGAACGAACCAGGCGCGTGAGGATGGCCGCCTGTGCGGCCCCAAGGATAAGCGCGGGAAAGATCATCTTTTGGACGTTCTCGGCCGGGTGGTCGATTAAGGGTACGTACCCCTCCGGGATCACTTTTCCCCACCAGATCGCAGGCAGCGAGAAGAGCAATGTGGCGAGAACGAAGTTCGGTATGGCGAGCCCGGTTATCGTAATGAACTGGATTGACCGGTCCAGCCAGGAGTCCTGATGGATGGCGGCAGTCGTGCCGGCAACCAGCGCGATCGTCGATGCTATCACCGATGCCATCAACGCCAATTGGAGCGTCGGTGGGACGCGCCGTTTGATCTCCGTCGAAACCCGTTCAGTCGTCCAAAGCGACTCGCCCAGGTCGCCCCGGGCAAGATCCTTGACCCAGAGCAGGAATTGCTCGGGGATGGGCTTGTCGAGCCCGAACTGCTTTTCCAGCCGCCGTTGGTCGGCCTCGGACTGCGCCGTCCCGGCCTTCAAGTCCACCACGCTTCCCGGAATCATCCGCAACAGGGCAAACGCTCCGAACGTCACCAGGGCGATGACGGGGATAGTGAGGACGATTCGCCGTAGGATGTAATTGCGCATGAACCTCTCCGGAAGTAGGGCTGCCGCGCCTCCCGCTAGATTGAAGTGAGCTTGGAGCCGGGCCGTTAGGAAATCGGCGCTCCGAGGGCAGCCGCGTCGGTTCGGACAAAGTCGTCAGCGGTCGTGACGGCCCAGCCCCAGAAGGGCATGGGCGATAGGTCGGTGGTGCGCCGCACGAGCTCCGGCAGCCATGGCAGCAGCTGCCGCTCAAGAAAGTCTTGCTGCGCGCGCCGGAACGAGGCCTGGAGCCGGGGCGACGCGGAGGTCGCCTCCTTGAGTGTCAGGAACTTCATGAACTCCAGTTCGGTCGCCAGGTGGTCGGCCGGCCGTGGATCCTCTGCCGACGCCTTCAATCCAAAGTATTCGTAGAAACGGACCACCTCTTCGAGCCTCTTCGTGCGGTCACCCGTGTATGCCCCACCGTGGAGGGAGGCGGCAGGCCCGCTGGCGTCACCGATTTCGAATAACCGTAAGTACTCCGCCTGGAAGTCCTCCTGACTCACCGAACCGTCAATGCTGGCGCTACCGAAGTCGAACGGGAAAGCAAGCAGTTTGGCATCATGCGCCAGGCGCTCTGGCCATCCACCGGTCGCGGCTACCTCGTGCGAGTCCGCGTCTGGGAATGCCAAGAGACGCGCCAGCGCCTGATAGACGCCGAGGCGAGCGGTGGTCTCGTTGTCGGGAAGCTCCATATCCTGGATGGTTTCGCCCTCGATATCGAGCCCGGCGAGCGAATAGACGAACATGGCTTACCCCCTAATGACCGTTGCCGGTGGGTGTGAGGGTGGCGGGATCGACCGTGAACGGGCCGAGGAGTTCTTTCCAGTTGTAGGCGATGAGGGTGCTGAGCATCTCGGAGGAGCCGCCGTTGCGGACGCTGTCCATTTCGCTCTTCAGGAGGTCGAGTGCGCTGTGCACGCCCGGCCCAAAGAGCGACTCGAGGTAGTCCGGCGGGATGCGCGGGTTCTCGTAGTCGATGCTCATGTCTTCCTTCAGCGCGTAGGGCGACAGCGGCGGGACGTAGAAGACGTTCGGCCCCGTGCCCGCTTCCGCATGCAGCGGGAGCGCGACCTTCCAGGTCTTCACGAGTTTGTGGACCGGGCTGTCCTCGTCATCGAGGTAGCCAATGAAGACAGCCCGGCCCGGGCACTGCCGCACGCAGGCAGGTGCCACTCCCGCTTCGATCCGGGGGAAACAACCGATGCACTGCTGGCTCACGTGGCGGTCGTAGTTGAAGTAGACCTTCTTGTACGGGCAGGCTTCCGTGCAGAAGCGGTCGCCCATGCAG
>PQAO01000016.1 GCA_003104995.1 Dehalococcoidia bacterium | reverse complement strand
GCACGCCAGGAATGGCGTGCTGCCCCGCCCCGCCAGCGCAGCGGCGCGGGCCGTGGAACTCCGCCACGTCCGCACGCACTCCCTCACCTCCCAGGCGCGCGCGTCAGCAAGTGCGTCGCTTCCTTCAAAGCACTCACGCACCGCGTCAGCCCACCTCCACCTCGTATCCGAGGCACGCCAGGAATGGCGTGCTGCTCCTCCCCGCCAGCGCAGCGGCGCGGGCCGTGGAACTCCGCCCCGTCCTCTTTAGTCGCCCTTCGCCCTCGGCGCCCTCCGCAACTCGGCGGCTAACCCACTCAGTCCAGCGAGAACGGCGGATACTCGTCGACCAGCAACAAGGCGTACGCCTCGACCCGCAACGACCACCGCATCACGCCCATCCCGAAGTTGTACAGGCTCTCCGGGTACGTCCCGTTCAACAGCAGGCTGAACCACGCGATGATGCTCGTCACCGTCCACGCAATCGAGAGCGCCCAGAGGATGATTGCGTGCGGGATCAGGTAGAAGATGCGCAGCCCAACCGACTTCTTGTCGCGCTCGCCCTCGGCCATCACCACGTTGATCGAGGCCGGGTAGTCCGCGTCGCCGAACGGCGGGTACTCGTCCCGGAAGAGCGCCAGGTACGCCAGGCCCCGCGTCCGCCAGCGGAGGTAATACATACACAGGTCGCGCAGCCCCACCGGGTGCTGTGCCGCGAACATGATCCCAAACCACGAAATGATCGCGCAGACCGTCGCGACCGCACCCAGCACACCCAGCGAGAACATCCCCCCATAGGTGAGCCACCAGGCGCCGATACTGCCCGCGAACCCAAGCCCCCCGACCAGCAACAGGTGCGGGATCGCCAGGATGATGCGGAAGCCGATAGTCATCTTGTTTCGCGGTTCGGTCGCCGGCTGGACCTCCACCGTGACCGGATAGGGCGCGGCAAACTCTGCGATAGCCATGGAATCCTCCGCTGCGTAATGAGCCCATCCTACGCCGCCCGCGCAAGCCCCTTCGAAACCACCGCCACCCCCGGCAATCCGGGGCCCACCAGGAATGGCGGGCGTCCCGCTACGTCATCGGCGCAGGCGTCAACATCCGCGCCGATGCGGCCCCCCGAACGCCCCATCCAATATCGCCCGGCCGCCCTCGCAACTCGAATCTCGCATCTCGAAACTCGAAACCACCCCACCCCTACGGCAACGCGAACACCGCGAACAACCCGATGTGGTCGCTTGCGTACAACTCCGTCTCGTCCACCCGCTTGATGGCCTGCTCGCCCACGGCGCCCGTCTCCGCCGGCCACCATCCGGCCGAGAGCAGGTAATCCGTCCGCAACGTCATCGGCTTCTGCTCGCCCACGGGCGATTCGCGGCAGCAGGTGGCAATTCCCGCCTCGGCAAACGGGTCCTGCAGGCCAATTCGCATGAGCTCCGCATACGCGCCCGATTCCGGGACGTCGCTCAGGTCGCCCATCACGATCGCTGGCCCCGTCCCCCGGCTCGCCTTGATGAACCCCGCCACCGAAGCGGCCTGTCGCGTCCGCACCGCATCGCCCCCGCCTGTCAGGTGCGTGATGTAGATATCCGCCTCGCCGGTGGTTCCCGGGATGCGCACCTTCAGATGGAACGCCACCCGCCCCTCCGTCTCGGAGGTCCGCGGGTTGATCCAGTGGGGGTCGATCCCGCCGATGAGCGGAAAACGGTCACTCCGAACGAGCACCAGCTCGCCTTCCTCGAACCCGATCTGCTTCGCAATGGCGTCGTTGGCATCCCGCGACTGGGCCGGGAACCAGGGGTTCGCCCGCAACCAGAACGGCTCCATCTTGAGCGCCGTTGCCAGCTTTTCCCGTGCGTCCCCGTGCGCCTCGGTGATCGTCGCCTCGTTGAAACCCACGATGTCCGGCTTGAACTCCTTGAGTTCCGCGATCACCAGGTTCAGCCGCTCCTCGAACGTGTCCGCCGCCACCGTGTTCGTCGCGTCTGTCCCCACCGGGCTCATCAGGTTGATGAAGGCCACCCGCAACTCCGTCGGCTCGGGCGCCGGCTGCGGCGTATACGGCTCCGGCGAAGGCGAAGCCGATGGCGTCGGGAGCGGCACGAACGTGCCACCGCCGTCGTCGCCATCACCTCCGCACGAGGCCAGTGCGAGCGCCCCAGCTGCCACCACGGCCAGCCACCACCAGCTGTCGCGGCGGCTCACCATTGACACGCAGCCATGCTCGCTGCTTCACTGGCAGGTAACGGCGATGACGGAGCCGAGTAACGCGGTAACGCCCGCACAGCGAGCCCCGGTTGGTGCGAGGGGGCACGGGCAGCCCGCGCGAACATCCCTCCCGAGCCTCCGGCCGAACGAGTCCGATGGCCATTGGCCACTGGCTGTTGGCAACCCCAACGGCGAATGGCGAACGGCCAACGGCCCCCACTAGACCCGGACGGCAGCCCTCCGTTACCAGGGGCAGGGGCGTGTTGGCGCTCCACGAGTGCCCTTCTCCGGAAGGGAACCGGGGTGGTACCGCGGGCGTACGCGCTCGTCCCCAGCAGTGGGACGCGCGCGTTTTTTTGTGCGCCAGGCTCGCTGCAGTCGTGCATTCGCCAAAGGGTACGACAACCGCCGCCGCGCGGTTGCACTCGGCCCGCCACCAGCCACGGGGGCACACCCATGTTCAAGCCGGTCGATTCACGCGTCAGCTTCCCGAAGATGGAGCAGGAGATCCTCACGTTCTGGCAACGGAACGCCATCTTCCGCCGCAGCGTCGAAGAGCGCCCCGAAGACCGGCTCTTCATCTTCTACGAAGGCCCCCCCACCGCGAACGCCCGCCCCGGCATTCACCATGTCCTCTCGCGCGTCTTCAAGGACCTCATCCCGCGCTACAAGACCATGCGCGGCTACCGCGTCCCCCGCAAAGGCGGCTGGGATACCCACGGCCTCCCCGTCGAACTCGAAGTCGAAAAGGAGCTCGGCCTCAAGTCCAAGCCTGAAATCGAGGACTACGGCATCGCCGCATTCAACGCCATGTGCAAGGCCTCCGTCTCCCGCTACGTTGAAGAGTGGACCCGCCTCAGCGAGCGCATCGCCTTCTGGGCCGACTACGACGACCCCTACGTCACTTACAGCAACGACTATATCGAAACGTGCTGGTGGATCTTCAAGCAGATGTGGGACCACGGCCTCGTCTACCAGGACTACCGGGTCACCCCCCACTGCCCCCGCTGCGGTACGAGCCTCAGCGATCACGAAGTCTCTCTCGGATACCAGGACGACACGCCCGACCCCAGCGTCTTCGTCAAGTTCCGCGTTAACAAGCAGGCGTTTGTCGATCGGACTGGCATGGCAATCCCCGAACACATCTCTGCAGTCTCGCTCGTCGCTTGGACCACAACACCCTGGACGCTCCCCAGCAACGTCGCGCTGGCGGTTGGAGCCGACTTGGACTACTCCGTTGTTGCAGCCCCTGACGGATCCGGGGGACGTGAAGCCGTGGTTGTCGCGGCTGACCGCGTGCTGGACACCCTTGGCACGGTCGTGATGCAATCCCCAGGCAGCACCTCCATGGTCGACCCGGGGGGGGACTCGCGATTTGAAATCGGACGACTGAAGGGACGGACCCTAGTAGGTCTCAACTACATCCCGCTGTACCCACAGGTGGTCAGTGGCGGATACAACAAGTTTCGTGCGGATGGGCGCATGGATGTGACGGTATCGAGGACGCTCCAGTGGGAAGTGCTAGGGTCAGGCGACCGCCCTCGCCCCGCGGAGCCGTCCGATGACGGCCCGGCGAAGGCTCCCAATCCGGATTTGGTGTGGCCCGTCGTGCCTGGCGAACACGTATCCGCCACCGATGGAACCGGGATTGTGCATACTGCGCCAGCGTTTGGGGCAGAGGACTATGCACTGGCTAAAGATCATTTGTTGCTGTTCGTACGGACTGTAGATTTGCAGGGCATCATTGCCGACGGCCTCCCAGGAGCGGGCAAATTCGTGAAGGATGCCGACCGAGACATCATCCGCGACCTCGAAGGGCGCGGCCTCATGCTCAAGAAGGCCACCATCAAGCACACATACCCCTTCTGCTGGCGTTGCGGCACCCCCCTCCTCTACTACGCCAAGCCCAGCTGGTACATCTGCACCACGAAGCAGAAGGAAGCCCTCCTCGAAGGCAACAGCCGCATCAACTGGTACCCCGAACACATCAAGACGGGCCGCTTTGGCAACTGGCTCGAAAACAACATCGACTGGGCCGTCAGCCGCGAACGCTACTGGGGCACGCCCCTCCCGTTCTGGAAGTGCGATGACTGCACCGCCGCGATGTGCTGCGGCTCGAAGGCGGAGATCGTCGAACACGCCCTCGACCCCGCCAAAGCCGAAGCCCTGGACGACTTCCACCGCCCCTTTATCGACGACATCCTCCTGCGCTGCGAGAAGTGCGGCGGCACTGCCCGCCGCGTCCCCGAGGTCGCCGACGCCTGGTTCGATAGCGGCGCCATGCCCTACGCCCAGTGGCACTACCCGTTCGAAAACGAGGACGAGTTTCTCAAGCACTTCCCGGCCGACTTCATCTGCGAGGCCATCGACCAGACGCGCGGCTGGTTCTACACCCTCCACGCCGAGGCCACCATGCTCAAGGCCACCGAATCGGTGCCCGACGGCATCGCCTACAGGAACGTCATCTGCCTCGGGCACATCAACGACGAAAAGGGCAACAAGATGTCCAAGACCCGCGGCAACACCGTCGAGCCCTGGTCCGTCCTCGACGCCCACGGCGCCGACGCCACCCGCTGGTACATGTACGCCGCCAGTCCTGCCGGCTCCTCCCGCCGCTTCAGCTCGGGCCTGGTCGAAGAGGGCCTCCGCCGCTTCCTCCTCACCCTCTGGAACACCTACTCGTTCTTCGTCAGCTACGCCAACATCGATGGCTACAAGCCCACCCCCGGCGGCCCGAAGCCAGCCGCCGAAATCGACCGCTGGCTCCTCAGCGAGCTGAACGCGCTCGTCCTCAAGGTCACCGAAGAACTCGAAGCCTACGACCCCACCGATGCCGCCCGCGCCATCGAGGCGTTCGTCGACGATCTCTCGAACTGGTACGTCCGCCGCAGCCGCCGCCGCTTCTGGCGCGGCGCCACCGAAGGCGACGCCGACAAGCAGAGCGCCTACGACACGCTCTACACGGCGCTCACCACTGTCACGAAGCTCATCGCCCCGTTCACGCCCTTCATCGCCGAGGAACTCTGGCAGAACCTGGTCCGCTCCACCGACGAAGCCGCGCCCCTGAGCGTCCACCTCGCCGCCTGGCCCGAGGCCGCCACCGCGCTCATCGACGAGTCGCTCAACGCCGAGACCCAGCTCGTGAAGCGCATCTGCTCCCTCGGCCGGGCCGCCCGCGCGAAGGCCCAGATCAAGGTGCGGCAGCCGGTCGCGCAGGTGCTCGTCAAGCCGCGCACCGCCGAGGAGGCGGTCTCGCTTCGCAAGAACGCCAACCTGGTCCTCGAAGAGCTCAACGCAAAGGCGCTCGACCTTCTCGATGACGAGACCGCCGTCGTCACCTACGACGTGAAGCCGAACCTCCCTGTGCTCGGGAAGAAGTACGGTTCCGAGGTCGCGGCCATCCGCGCGGGCCTCGCGGCTATCGCCCCCGCCGAGGTCGCCGAGGTGGTCCGCCGTGGCCGCAACGTCAGCGTCGCCGGCAAGGAGTTGGAGCCAGAGGACATCCTCCTCCAGGCGCAGGACACAGCCGGGTATGCCGCCGCCCAGGAAGCCGGCTACACGGTCGCCGTGGCCACCGCCATCTCCCCCGAGCTCGCCGACGAAGGCCTTGCCCGCGAACTCGTCCGCCGCATCCAGGACATGCGCCGCGAGGCCGGCTTCGACCTCTCCGACCGCATCACCACCTGGGTCGCCGGCGACGGCGATATCGCGCGCGTCCTCGCCTCCCAGGGCGACTACATCCGCGCCGAAACGCTCAGCACCGAACTCCTCGCCACCGAACCCACTCCGGATGCCCACCGCGCCGACCACGACCTGGAGGGCACCAAAGTCACCATCGCCGTCCACCGCGCCTGACGGGAGGTACGCCACAGCGAGCCATCCGAGGCACGCCAGGAATGGCGTGCTTTCCCCCACCCGCCAGCGCAGCGGCGCGGGCCGTGATGCCACTACCACCATCCGTTCAAACCCGGCCCCGTCCGAGGCGCGCGCGTCAGCGAGCGCGTGGATCTCCGCGCACCGGAACGGCCCCGCGGCAGCGTCGCGGGCCGTGATGCCACCACCACCCCGGCAAACCGCAAACCCGGCCCCGTCCGAGGCGCGCGCGTCAGCGAGCGCGTGGATCTCCGCGCACCGGAATGGCCCCGCGGCAGCCCACCCAACCTCCCGGCGGGCCCCCCACCCCGAACCATCCGAGGCACGCCAGGAATGGCGTGCAACAACCCCCCCGCCAGCGCATCGCCGCCGGCCGTGATGCCACCACCACCATCCGTTCAAACCCGGCCCGTTCCGAGGCGCGCGCGTCAGCGAGCGCGTGGATCTCCGCGCACCCGAACGGCCCCGCGGCAGCCCACCCAACCTCCAGTGGCGTTCTTAACCGCCTCCGCGCCTCCGCGCCTCCCTGTTAGCCCTGTCACCCCTGTTTCCCTTTTCGCCTTGCCCGCCCTCGCACACATGTTCTAGACTCCCTCCCATGACCCGCGAGCGGACAACCACTGTCGCCGAACCACCCCAGCTCGCCTCCGCCCGCCGCGTCCTCCGCGATGTCTTTGGCTACAGCGAGTTCCGCCCCGGCCAGGCCGAGGTCATCACCGCCGTCCTCCAGGGCCGCGATACTCTCGCCGTCATGCCCACGGGCGGGGGCAAGAGTGTCTGCTATCAGGTGCCCGCCCTCCTCGAAAACGAGGGCATCACCCTCGTCGTCTCGCCCTTGCTCGCACTCATGAAGGACCAGGTCGATGCCCTCCACGCGATGGGCGTCGCCGCCGCCGCCATCAACTCCTCCATCTCCATCGAGGACCAGCGCCGCACGCTCGCCGAAGCCGCCGAGGGCCGCCTCCAGCTCCTCTACGTCGCCCCCGAGCGTTTCGGCAACGGCAGCTTCGTCGCCGCCCTGCGCGGCATCCGCGTCGCCCTCCTCGCCATCGACGAAGCGCACTGCATCTCTCAGTGGGGCCACGACTTCCGCCCCAGCTACCGCGAACTCGGTGGCGTCCGCCAGCTGGTCGGCAACCCGCCCGTCGTCGCCCTTACCGCCACCGCCGACCCCCGCGTCCGCGAGGACATCCTCCTCCGCCTCCAGCTCCGCGACCCCGTCGTCCACGTCGCCGGCTTCGACCGCCCCAACCTCCGCTTCGAAGTCCAGCGCGTCAGTTCACTCAAGGAAAAGTCCCAGGCCATCGCCGGCGAACTGCGGGCGCTCAAGCAGGAGTCGGCCATCGTCTACTGCGGAACCCGCAAGCGCGTCGAAGAGGTCACCGACTTCCTCCAGCGCTCCGGCGTGAAGTGCGCCCGCTACCACGCCGGCATGGAGGACAACGACCGCAAGCGCATCCAGGATGCCTTCGCCCGCGATACCCTCCGCGTCATCGTCGCCACCAACGCCTTCGGCATGGGCATCGATAAGCCCGACGTCCGCATGGTCATCCACCACGACATGCCCGACTCGCTCGAGTCCTACTACCAGGAGGCGGGCCGCGCCGGCCGTGATGGCGAACCTGCCCGCTGCATCCTGTACTACTCCCCCCGCGACCGTTCCCTCCGCGAGTTCTTCATCGAAATAGCCCACCCCGAGGCCGCTCGCGTGGTCGAGGTCTACCGCGCGCTCGCCGCCGCCGGGGGCGAACGCGTCCACGTCCGCGAACTCATGCGCGAGGACGACGAACCGGGCATCAACGCCGCCGTCCAGGCGCTGGTCGAATCGGGGCTCGCCGCCCGCCGGGGCTGGCAGGTCAGCGCGATCCGCCTCGACGGTGAAGCCGATATCGACACCGCCGGCCTCGACGCCCACCGCGAGCACTCCTTCGCCAAGCTCGACGCGATGGAGGACTACGCCCGCTCCCGCACCTGCCTCCGCGCCCGCATCCTGGCCTACTTCGGCGATACGGAACACGAGCCCGCCTGCGGCAACTGCGCCCCCTGCACCGCCGGCACCCTCACCCCGGCCGAGACCCACGCCGCCGCCGAAGACGACCTCTTCCAACTCCTCCGGGCGGTCCGGCGCGACCTTGCCAACCGCGATGGCGTCCCGCCGTTCGTCGTCTTCAGCGATGCCACCCTCCGCGATATGGCCCGCAACCGCCCGCGCAACCAGACCGAGATGCTCCGCGTCAGCGGCGTCGGGCAGGTGAAAATGGAGAAGTACGGCGAGCCCTTCCTCGCGGTTACGAAGGCTGCCGCCGGAGGTCCGGCCCCTGCCGCCGGCCCCAGCCTCTACGCCCGCGCCGAGGCTCGCAAATCCGGCGTCATGGGAGCAACCCTCCGCGAAACCCTGTCGCTGTACAAGGACGGCATCCGCGATATCAACGAGATGGCACGTGCCCGGGCCATGGCAAGGTCCACCATCGCCGGCCACCTGGCCGACCTGCTCCTGGCGGGCGCCATCGAGCACCTTGACGGCCTCGTCCCGGTCGAGAAAGTCGCTCTCATCCGCGAAGTCACCGGCGACCGCCCGTTCAAAGAGCTCGGCCCCGTGAAAGAGCGCCTCGGCGACCAGGTCACCTACGAAGACCTCCACCTCGTCCGCGCCTATGTGGCAGCCCGCTTCAACAACCCCACCACGTCGTAGGCGCGCGCGTGAGCAAGCGCGGCAACGCCGCACCCCGAACACAGCCCCACCATCACCACCACCCGGTCATAGGCGCGCGCGTCAGCAAGCGCGGCGATGCAGCACCCCGAACACAGCTTCCAACCCGCCATCGCGCCCGGCCGCCCGCCCGCGTTCATGACACCATGGGTGTTGGACTCCCCCGCCCACACCAACCACGATCCACGCCCGCCTGAATCCCCGCGCTTGCTGACTTTCTCTAGC